>JBQMRP010000001.1:0-5015 GCA_052174455.1 Arsenophonus sp. NC-PE1-MAG3
AACACATTACCTTTCAATATGCCTATTTTCTTTGGTCTTTATTTTTAACAATAACTTAGTCCATTCTCAATACTTTGTTTCGTGGTCTTTACCCCACACTACGCTGCAGTAGACACAAAAATAGAGTATCGAAATTAGTATCTTCTGTGTCTTACATACTTATAGTTGATAACTCAATCAACATCTCTATATTCATGTCTCCGTCATTCATGGCAGCCTAGATATTAAACATACTGTATGGTTTGGAGCTGCTCTTCAAAAAAAAAAGAGTAGGCGAAGAGATCTAGCGAGGCGCTGTCATCCGACTGATGCATCAAATTATGATCTGATAAATTCCACTGTTTCCTTGTCTGGAGTGTATCCGCCCAAGTAAGTAATATCAATATACCCTTGAAGGCACAGTGCGGACGTGTTACTGTAATTACACTTCACTAAAAATATGAAAGATAAGTGTGATATAGCGTGAAATACCTCCGGCGCTATACCTTAAACCGCTCACAGTATCCGCGTTAAAACTATGGCATTACTAAATAGAAGAGATGTTGCACATCATTACTATGACTATCTAATTAAGCAGTACCGATAACGAACCTTGAAGTAGGAAGAGGTTCATTGAGTGCTATATTATCCATGTTCTGGCAATGTTTTAAGATGCTACGTTATATGAGTTCTTGTTTAATAGTAAACAAAGCAACTTATACACCTTTAGTGTATAAGTTGCTGGAGATGACGGATTAAAAAAAAACCGAAAAATCGGAGTTTCCCTTTCTGATAAAGGAAGAATCCCTGCACAATAGATACGTGCAAATGGATTCTGTATGGAAACTGGCAATTTTATCGACAATCAGCTTGATAAATAAGCAATGGAATTACTGTTAGAAAGAATGCATAAAATGGAAAAAACGATAATTATTAAGTCAGAAATAGGATTAATGTTTCTAAATTAGTGTAATAAGTCAAAAGAATATACACTCTGATGAGGTTTTTACTAAAAGACCAAGAAAACCAATTCTATCTGCTTTTAGAAAAAAAGATTGTTTTGCTTTTTACTAAAAGAGCAATTCAATTTCCTAACCATGAATAGATTGCAAAGCATTAGAGTGAAATAATCCTGACTGTCGTCCGTTATATACCAACTTTGGTAATAACTCGTTATTTATATAGCAAATCAGTTTTTTCCATCAATAAATATAAAATAGCTACCAATAGCACTAACTTAAGATTAAAATAATTCTCTAGACGGTAATACATATAATTTAGTTTCTCTGAATTTTTAAGGTAATAAAACATCTATAACCACTTACCTTCTCACTTTTGAATTAGTGTCATAATGTCATCCTGATAAAATTGCAGATAAAATTTCAGATGCAGTTCTTTATGCAATTCTTTGGCAGGATCCAAAAGCACGCGTTGCATGTGAAACCTATGTTAAAACAGATATGGTAATGGTTAGCGGTGAAATTATAACCAGCGCCTGAGTAAATATTGAAGAAATTACGCGGCACACGATACGTGAAATTGGCTATACCAGCTCTGACATGGATTTTGATGCCAATTCCTGTGCTTGTCATCAGTGCAATTGGTAAACAATCTTCTGATATTAATCAAGGAGTAAATCTCGCAAATACTTTAGAACAAGGAACAGGCGATCAAGGGATTATGTTTTGGTTATGCTAATAACGAAACTGATGTTCTTATGCCAACACCAATTATCTGTGCCCATCGATTAGTCGAACATCAAGCTGAAGTGCGAAAAAATGAGACATTACCTTGGTTACGTCCAGATGCTAAAAACCAAATCACTTTCCAATATGGAAATAATAAAATAGTGGGAATTGATACTATTGTCTTATCTACTCAGCATGCTGAAGAAATTAGCCAAAACACCTTATCAGAAGCTGTAATGGACGAAATTATTAATCCAGTATTACCTACAAAATGGCTACATAAAAATACCAAATATTTTATTAATCCAACAGGTCGTTTTGTTATAGGCAGTCCAATGGGTGATTGTGATTTAACTGGCCGTAAAATTATCGTCAATACTTATGGTGGAATGGCTCATCATGGTGGTGATTTTTTGGCAAAATTCTTTTAAAGTTTATCGTTTTGCTGTCTTTTCCGCATGCTAGGTAGCAAAGAATATTCTTGCCGAAGAACTTTCTGATCGCCGTGAAATTAAAATTTCTTATTTGATTGGTGTATCGCTTAGCCAGCATCCATCATGATCGAAACTTTCGATACAAAATACCCAATGAAACACTTGTTTATTTAGTGCATGAATTTTAATTTACGTCATTATATTTAATTAAAATGCTTAATTTATTGCAGCCTATTTACCTTCAAACCACAGCATATGAACATTTTGGTCGTTCTCAATTCCTATGGGAAAAAACAGATAAAGTTGCTTAGCTTCGCACAACCGTCGATTTTAACTAATTATTCGTCGATTTTATTTCGTTAAAGCTATTAAAGAATGAGTTATTCTCATTTCTGATGTATGGGTTTAAGAGATGATTAAATATCATGCTAATTGATTTAGTAGATGATTTCAAGAATAGAGAGATGATATGTCATGAAAGTCTACTCTAGAGGAGGTATTCGTGAAACCAGATATTACCGTGATTCCTTACATAAACTTGTCCGTAATGGTTATTTACCTATCGTACTTGTGCAGATTGGTATTGGCGATGTTGAGGTTAAAGTCTCCAAGATCAGGGATCGCAGCAGCAATGGAATATTCTTCTAAAACTCCTTACTACACTTTATCTAAAGTGTACAAAAATCTCAAAATTACTACTATGTCTGTTGGTATAAACCAATTTCTGAGATATCACTGATAATTTCATAAAGCTCTAGAGGCACTTATCGGTAAAAAATATATGATCTTCTCTCCCGAGATCTATCAGGAGACTAAAACAATAATGGCTTGAAGATTAAAAGGTAATGGTAGCTACATGATTTATCTGATACTTGCTAAATTCATTTCTGATCTGATTGCATATACCGTTTTCTCAGGCAAGCTGATCGCTTTTGCCTGTTAGTTATTATCAATGGCCTTGCATGAATAGTAAAGAGGTAGAGCTGCGGTCAAAATAATTATCAAAAGTCAGAAGTAAACTGACCTGAACTTTCTTAATGCGCTTGCGGAGCGCATTGCTTAATCTTATCTCCCAAGCTTGCTATAGGAGAGATGTGGTGCCCATGGTTTTGAATGCAATGAAAAATATTCCTGGCACGCAATATCAATGCTATTGGGCATATAAAACAGCTAATGTGCTAGCTTCATTTCACCAATGACATGCAGCACCGAAAGTTAAGAGTTAAGCTGCTGAAGATTTTAATAGAAAAGAGCCATAATATCGCTTAAAACCCTTGATATTTTATTGATAAAGTTTTTATTGAAGCATCATCCTGGAACTATGAATAATCTGGAGAAAGAGCGAGAAGAATGAATGGTATTCTACGATGTCCCATTAATCACTGTATGTGGTTCATCCTCTATCAATAATAACGAAAAATTTAATTGAATCAGATTTTTGCGACAGTCAGGTTATGAAGCCGACACACGAAGTGCTGTGATTAGATAAAAGAACTCTTTTAATGGTATTTAGCTGCTACAGTCTTTTCTTAGAAAAACTGTAAGTAGCTAAGGAAGTTGATCTGCTGAGCTAAAACTTACTCTAGTAAATAACGTTTAATTTAATAATGGAGAATATATTTATGAAGCATTAGAGTGATACATAACCTATAATCAGAGTACACTAGATTTGCTAATAATTTCCATCTAAATTATGTTTTATTTCAAAGAAAATTATATAAATATATGAGCTAAAGAATAACTTTATAACAACAAATTTATTAATCTACTTTAATATAAATTAATTAAGATATTTTTTGAAAATTAATTAAATCTAGCTTCACTCATATCATTCATTCTATTCTTCAGTACTTAGTGACTATTTTATAGTCGCTGCAATACCTACAATACCATTACTGGTTTAAAAATATAATAAAAATTATGCGTCATCTATTTTCTATCTAATTAATTAAAGCATTATTAATTAACAGTTTAGTTGTCAATGATATTTCATCAGATTTTACAACCCGAAGATAGTATGTTCTTTTGAAGAATTCAGATTTAACTTTGAAGTAATCTTTCATAAACTGTAATGAAAATTTACTATTAATTAGTGATTAGGCTAATTTCTGATTGTACAATCAAGTATATTAATGCAGAGCAATCTCAATCTCTTGACTAGAATTGAAATGATGGTTTTACAGCCCATCTTATATGCGTCCATTAAATCGGCCCGACTATACCATTTTTGTTTGAGGATGTATCAGCAGGCTAAGTGGGTGTTCTATACCAAGCTTCCATATAAACAGGGCAATTTCTGTTTTCCAGTGGCTGAATATTTTTGCAGACCAAAAAGGTCTTTTATAAGTTCTTTACTATTATCTGTAAATATTCGATGGATAGCTATGTGGAGATGCTCGGTTAAAATCAAATAAGTAAGCGTCGAGCACTGGCAGCGGTCTTACATTTTGTGGAAGATATCTCACATCTATACGCTGACAATAATGCTCGTAGTTTTTTAACACTTTATGCTTCAGCTTCCATGCCCCCTGTTTATTTCACGAAAATTCCCTACTTCTAGTATACGTAAACAGCGATCCAGTCTAGATCGAGATACAATGGAGCTCAAGAACTCACGTACGATTGGCAGTAGATCGTTAAAAGGGAGAAAACTATTTTTCGCAAGAAAACGACTATGAGTTTTTGAACGAGCGACAGCATCGTTGGGAAACGATAGGGAATATTTCTGACATCATCAGGCGCGTGAAAACGATTGTTTCTTTGCTTATAGAGTAATTTATAGTCATGTCTATATTTTAATTATGACGCTTTCAAAGCATCTGCTTCAAGCAGATATTTCAATAAATAAGACCCTACACCATAAAATCTACTCAGATATCTTTTTAATCGGCTGATATAACTGTTTACATTTTAA
>JBQMRP010000002.1:0-504 GCA_052174455.1 Arsenophonus sp. NC-PE1-MAG3
AATAAAGCAAGATTTTGTTTAATAGATTTATTTGCACGTATTGGGAATTGATCCCAATCAGCTAGCAAAAGTTCGACGCAGTGATCCGAGAAACGGTCACTACGCCAGGACCGCTCCAAGGTCGACATACAAGATGAAAATAAATATGCGCAGAAAGAAAGGCTTAATGGCATATAAAACATGAAGGTTACGACATAAAAGAGTAAATACATCAGACTGAGAAGTAAATATTTAAGTAGTGTATTGACGATAGACAGGGAAAGTGAAATTGAGATACAAACAAGAATTGCCATAAGTAACGATGACTTTAGTAGTAAAAAGAACCTACTTTGCATTAGCATGAATCTGGAGATAAGACAAATATACATAAAATGCTACACGTGCCCTTCAGTTTTAATAAAAACTTGTTTTTGCAAAATATCATCTAAATTGCGTTTAGCAAGGTAACTGTGTTGCCATTGACGTTCCTGAAATGCTGTTTGGAATGATTTTGCAGTCAGCTGA
>JBQMRP010000003.1:0-536 GCA_052174455.1 Arsenophonus sp. NC-PE1-MAG3
GGTAATTATATACTTGCCAATCAGTTTCGAAATGGGTTGTTTATAACTACTTACATATCTCCACGTAACTATCATCGTGTCCATATGCCTTGTGATGGTATTTAATTGATAATATGTTGATTTTCACTTATTTACTTGATGATCATCGTGTTATTAGTTGAATTCGTGCACTTTCGACACACTATATTAACATTTTTCTGGTACCTGCACACATGCATTCTTGATTCCGGCTCGTGCACTCCACTCACTACCTATGTGACATTTGTCTATGAAGTGTTACATGGCTTTGTTTTTTCTGGCATCTCTTTCCAAACAGTGAACACTATTACCATGATATCACCGCATCTCTGGTACTTATACATTCATATTAAATGATTTCTTATATAATCCTGCTTTCTGTCTTTCTACTTCCCTTACTTTAATTTTGAAGATTCCTGATATTTCGGACTTAATTACATATTATTTTATTGAAATATTATAAATTATCAGGTGTCTATTCTGGCAAACTTTACATCATGTGATCTCAACAATCAGAC
>JBQMRP010000004.1:0-627003 GCA_052174455.1 Arsenophonus sp. NC-PE1-MAG3
AGCAGCTCTAATTTAAGTGTTGTAGTTATCTAATAATAGTTTTAACCATTATGATAGCACTTCAATATACCTTTATCTTTCCTGCACTGGTAGTTACTTTTATATGAATATGATTGCGCAAAGAGTGGGCTATATAATAATTCAGAATAAATTATACTTATTTTTAGTGTATGAATTTTGGAAATGCTGATATATCTTGCTGATTGATTTCGTAAATAATTTTAATAATAGAGAGATAATATACCATAAAAAAGTCTAGCTTACAACTATCCAGGAAACTAGATATTACTTTAACCCTCTTGCATTAATTTATATGGAATGGTTTCCAGAGACAGCTAAATAGCACCCTGTTGAAGCAGAACTTCGAGTCGAATCCCCCAAATTGGCTACGATAATCTTTTCAAAGCCACCTTGTCTATAGATCTCATCCGTCATCCGTAACGGTTATTTACATAACGAACCCATATAAACTAATATTGGACGATATAAGATTAAAACTCCTAAGGTCATATGGAATCGCAGCAGCAACGGAATATGATTCAACAACTTCTTGCTGCCCAGCTTTATCTGAATTGTGCAAAACTGCTAAACAATTCAGACCATGTCTGTGTAACTGTAATAGCATCTCTATCGATGATTTTCATGAAGCGCTATAGATCCCATTCTCGGTGAAAAAATATACTCTTCCATCGGTGGTTACCCAAAAATCAGCAAACTGAAACACCTATGCTGAAGAACACAAGAAATGGTTCCCTATATGATTTAAGTGATACGTACTACCTTTATTTTTTGGACGATAGAATAACTTGTCCTATCAGATAGGATTCTTTTACCTACTAGTTATATTGGCGGCGCTCCATGGATATGGATGCTAAAAACCCGTTTCGGTCAAAGATAGTTATTAAAAAATTAAAAGGAAACTGAGCTAAACTTCTTATGGAATAGCTGAAACCACGCGTAGCTTAACTGCATCTCCTAAACTTACTATGGAAAACGATGATCTTGCTTTTTAAAATACAATAGCAAAGATATTTCTGATATGCAGGATCAACGTTGTTGGGCATACAAAACAGCTAACTCAGTAGCTTCACTTCCCAAAATGGCATGTAACCAAAAGTTAATGGTGAGCTTTGGGAGATTTAGGTAACAGAGATCCGTGATACCGCTAACAAACTTCTTGATATTTTTTTGGCAAAGAGTTTCAACGAGTATCCTGTAGCAATAAAAAGTTAAAAAAGAGCGAGAACAGCTTCTGGCATTCTATGCCTTTCCGTTAGTGCACGTGGCGCCAACAATAACGACGAATCCTATTAAATAAACTTTTATGATAGTGAAATTATGAAGACGACTCGCAAAGCGCTCTAGTTTGAAAAACAACTCTTTTAATAATATCTAAGCCTGCTAGGGGTTTATTCAAAAAATCTGAAATCAGAATAAAGGGATTTAGGCTGCTGACTGTGATGTTAAAGAACATCCGATTTAAGAATGGAAAATAGATTTATTAAGGATTATAGTAAAATTTAGCTTAATCATCATACACTAGATTTATTAATAACTCTACGAGACTAAACAGTACTCAACGAGTTTGAGTAAGATTTAAGATCTTAGGCGATGATCAATCAATGCCCGTCAAGACTTTAACTAAACGTGCAAAAATCAGTTCTTATTTTTGTTTTCTATTATTCCTTTTTAAAAAAGAGAATACCATCTACATCTATTAATTATTCAACTTTTAATTAATTTACTAAAAACATATATTCATTACTATTTACTACTTATTTACTATTTAAAATAAAAGTCTATCAATTAATAATTAATATAATTATAGCTTTAATCTAAATTAGATTATATTCTATATGTTTTATATTAATTATTTATAAAAAATTAATATAAAACATATTATAAATATGTAAATAGTTCAATAAATAATTTATTAATTAAAATTATTACTAAGTAAAAAATAATTGCTATGTATTAACTAATACACAACTTTTTATATGAAAATATTCGTTTATTTTATGAAATTGTGATAATAAATATGTTATGATAACATCATAGATTAGCTATAGCTAAATAGCTACTACAAGTTAGTTTAACAACACTATTAAATAGTCACTATTTAATAGTGTATTAACATAATCAGTTATGTTGTAAACATTAACCAACTAATCAACTATATAAATTAAAATAATAGTAAATATACTCTATAATAATATCAATTATTACTGATTTAAAATCCTAAAATAGGATTACATACGCTTACTTTATACCATATTACGGGTTAGCTATCTTCAATGCTTAATTTATTTATATATTATATATTATACGCGCATCTTTTACATACAAGTAAAAATCCTAGATATAAATAATTCTTTCCTTCATTGTTTATGATAATGAAAATAAAGCTGTCATAATTAAATTAACTCATAATTAGGGTATTGAGAATTACCAAATTATAATCTCCTTTGATCATATTGCATTAGTTGTTGATAATTTTGCAAGTAAATTACAGTAACATATGTCTTGTGTGCAAACAATAAATTGCGTGCGAATAAAATCAGGACCATTTAAAAGAAGATCAACGATTATTGCCTATATAAAATATCCTGATGCCCTAAAACTTAACTGATTAAAAATAAAATGTCAGTAACGTTTTAAGTAATCGATACTTTACTTCATTGATTGAGCATTTATCCATATATTTTGTATACTTAAACTGATTTAATGCATTTTGCTCAAAATTTGGCATAATATATTTATTCTCAAGTATAAAGTCTTAAGTAAATGTGTAATAAAAAAAATGAGGTTAACACACTGGCAAAGCGTTTCCGAGGTTATTATCCTGTCGTTATTGATCTAGAAACTGGTGGGTTTAATGCACAACAAGATGCGCTATTAGAAATTGCGGCTATGACGCTAAAAATGGATCAAGGTGGTTGGTTAGAGATTGATAAAAAACTTCATTTTCATATTACACCTTTTTCTGGGGCAAATATAGAAGCAACTGCACTCGCTTTTACTGGTATTGACCCAACTAATCCTTTGCGTAATGCTATTGATGAATATACTGCTTTATATGAAATTTTTAAGATGGTTAGAAAGGGTATTCTAAATAATGATTGCAATCGAGCGATTATTGTTGCTCATAATGCCAATTTTGATCATAGTTTTATTATGGCTGCTGCTCAGCGAGCAAATCTAAAACGTAATCCATTTCACCCTTTTGCAACTTTTGATACCGCGACACTTAGCGGCCTTGTTTTTGGTCAAACAATTTTAGCTAAAGCTTGCTATACCGCTGGAATTCCATTTGATGGTAAACAAGCGCATGGCGCACTTTACGACACTGATAGAACGGCATTACTATTTTGTGAAATCGTTAATAAATGGAAGAAATTAGGTGGCTGGCCACTAACAACCGATTAATAATCAACTCAGTATGATAATGCATAATTCCATTCCTTATAATTACCATTTAGTTCTAGATCATTATATAGACTCTCGTCACCAAGCTTTGTTCATGAAAAGATGATACTGATGGATATAAGTTAAAGGGGAAATATCATGATAATGCGACTCCATCATCAAATAACTCCAACAGCTAAAATCAGTTCTACTCTTAAGGTCACCAAGAAGCCTGCATCTGCTTTAGTTAAGATTTATAATATCTCCGAACTTTACTGTTGCTAAAGGGGAAATGAAATGATATTGATGATCAATTATGTTAGAAAAGGTTGTTACCTTTTACCAGAGAGCAATTTGTAACCATATCTGCATTTCAACTGTTGTGCTTTTAAATAATTTTATCCATGTCAGATAATTCAGTAAATAAAATGACATTACGCCATGCAATATACTTACCCATCTATTTGATCGGTTGATATAACTGTGCATATTTTTAATATAGAATTTCTTATAAAGAAATCTCTAATTGTCTAATTTTATTAAACAATAGTGACTAATTTGATGCTAGTTAGAAAAAGTTTTTTACCATTTAAATTCATCTAAGAAAAAATAAACTCTTTATTGATGATTGATTCAAGAAAACGATTAATATACTCTTAATTAAATTCTTTAAGAATTTCATCGCTCATATTGACCCTGTTAATCTCTGGCTGATTTGATACTGTGTGCAATTAGTTCTTTCCTTTTATCTCCTACTCTTGTATGTTTTCTAGATTTCTTACGTGAAATATAACTCTTACCTTTAAAAGATTTAATAAAAAATGTTTCGTCGACTTTAACAATACTATTAATTTATATATTAGCTGTCGATACTGAACCAAATAAGCAGTGATAACATCTAAAAACGCTGTTTTTAAATTAAATACCCTGTTTATTTTGATTGCTTCCGTAAAGTCAATCTATTCAAGGTATATCGTAGATAATTAAACTATTTATTCTTGTGATATACTTTTCAAAAAAAATTTCCAGCACAATTGTTAAATATTTTTTCTGATATCGAAGATTTTATAATAATATAGCTGCAACCTTAATTAATATCCCAGTGGATAATATATTTATTATGATAGTATGAGAAGAATGAGTGAAATTAGTTGCTTAAATACATGAATAGACATAATTCTAATAAATTATCGCCGAGTTAACTAATAAGATATAATTTTTATTTACAAAGGAGTAAGGAAAGAGTCTTTTGATCTGTATGATTATTTACTTTTTCATGGTAACCGTTATAGAAAAATTCTTCATATAGAATATGAGATCTACCAATAATTTTTACAGACATAGTCTGATGATCACACTACCCACATTCTCCATCCTTTCCTGACGAAACTGTCAACAGCTTAAGAAGCATACTTTTTCTTTTGCCGATCTGCTTAGTAGGGGTTTCCTCACCCCATACGCGAATTCCTGACCTCCTGTAATATCTTGGCTATAGCCTAAAAGATCACTATTTATAATCAGAGCTTGAGGGGAAGTTTTCGTGAAATAAAACAAAGAAGAAAAGCACCAAATACAAAGGCATAAAGCGTTTAAAAGCTACAATCCTAATTATCTGTACGTAGTGTACAATATCTTCCGTAAATGTCAAACAAAACTTCATGACATTATCTTTTCGTAGGTGTATATATAAATTGCACTACTCAATTAATTTTTATTCGTCTTTACAAGGCAAAAGGCGGGGGAATTGCCCAGTGCTCAATGATTTTACGTGATCTTAACCGAGGATATTCTATAACTACGAATCAAGTACTTACAGACAATGACAAAGAATTTACAGACTGCATTTTTGCCTGGAAAATGTTCAGACACTAGAAAACAGAGATTCGACTGTTTATATGCATAGCTTAATATAAAATACCAACTTAGCCCGCTGAGGCATTTTTAAACGAATGGTATAATTGAGTGATTTATTGCATATAAAAGATTAGCTGTAAAGACATCATTTCAATTCTAGTGAAAAGTTAAGATCACCCTGCATAGATATGTTTAACTGTATAATCAGGAATTATCAATCACCATTGGATGGTGAAACTTTATTGTAATCTATAAAAAATATTGGTTTAAAGTTAAGTGTTAATTATTTAAAAAACGAGCTATCTTCATTTCTGGTATCTCGTATTTTGGGATTCTGGCGTATCCTACTGATTTATTTCTTAGATAATTTAAAGAATAGAAAGATGATATGCCATGAAAAGCCTACTCTACAGGTATCCAATAAAACAGATATTATCTGTAATCCCATTCCATGATTCATCCATAATAGCGCACCAGATAGGTGATAGCACCGCTGTTGAGACTGAGATTGAAGGCATACTGTAACAATATTCTAAAAGCTGAATTATCTATAAATCTCATCCGTTATTCGTAACGATTATTTAGCATAACGAACCATATAAACTGCTATTGGCTATGTTGAAATTAAAGTAATTAAGGTCAAGAATTGCGGCGGCAATGGAATATGCTTCAACAAACTTCCTACTCTACACGTTATCTGAATCAAAAAAAATCGGTGAAGAGTTAATATTATGCTTGTGTATTCAAAGCATTATCTACCGGTAATTTGAGAAAAGCTTTAAAGCTTTTCTCTCTATGAGAAGTATGTAGTATTTTAAAAAGTGCCATAATTAAACTAAAACAGCTATAATTTGAAGAGTACAGGAAATAGTGCCAGCACTATTTAATGCCATATATGCTGCGTTTATTTCTTGATAGATGGCATATAACCGTTTTGTCAAGCAAATTAATCGCCATAGCCTACTAGTAAAATCAGTGGCACTTGGACATGGATGTAAGGAGATTGTTGCACTCGAAGATGTCTATGAAGAGTTAAATGAACTTAGCTTAACTTTTCAATGGCTGATGAGGACGTGACTTAACCATCTTTCCAAAGCTTGTTATGGAAGAAACAGGGGTGTATTGGTTTTAGAATGCAACAGTAAAGATATTCACTGGCACGCAGTATAAATACTGTTTATCAAATAAAACAAACAACTAATGTGCTGACGCTTTACCTTCTAATGGTATGAAACTGAAAGTTAAGAGTTAGCTGCAAGAAGGGAAGCTCTCTCTAGCAAGCAGAGAGAGAGTTGAAATACCGCTAATAAAACCCTTGATGTTTTATTAGAAAGGTTTTTAGCGTATCCTGCAGCAATAAATAACTTGTAGAGAGATTGAAAAGAGCTTATAGCATTTTATGCCTTCCCGTTAGTGCACTTGTCGTCAATAAGAACGACAAACTAGATTAATTAGGTTTTATAACAGTGTTAGGATACAGGGAAGCCGATGATCGAACCACCGTAATAATTCAAGAAAACAATTCTTTCAATTGTATCTAAGCTACTACAATCCTGCTTAGAAAACCTGTAACCGGCTACAGGGAAGTTTGATTTTATAACTCATGATAAAGTAAGTAGCATTAAATTTAGGATAGAGAACAGGTTTACGAAATATCAGAGTAAAAATATCCTGATCTCAATACACCACAGATTTGCTAATAACTAAAAACTATATTATCTTCCGATATCTAACACATATAAGCAATAATTCTTGTGCTAATCTAGGATTTAGCTATAGAAATTAATGGATCTTATTCTCTTTATATCACTTAAGAGAATGAATTGATGGCATGTAGACATTTCTCTCGAAAATGTCTTAAAACTAGCGTTTATGCTACAAAAAATTTTGAAGTCAGTATTAAATAAATACTATGATATGTTAATGTAACTATATTAACACATTAACATTACTGGTGTTTAAAGTCTATTTTCTTATAAAGGCATTTACTATCTTATGAGTGATATAGTAAATACCTTTAATATGTCCTGAATAAAATTTTCATAGATCATGAATATCAACCATAGTATTTCACCTATTTGTTAAAGTTTAAAGACTTTTTTAACTGTAATTAATTAAAATTATCTATAGGTGTAATCTACGAAATAGTATCTTACTTTCTTAAATGCAAAATACTTTCCACTCTTTAAAAGAGTGCCGTTATTAGCAAAAATAAGTAATTATCTAATAATAAGAATGATCACCACGCTGATGTTCGGTTAAATCTTTCACGCCTTTTAATTCGCCTGAAAACATGTTTAGCAACTGTTTTTCAATACCTTCTTTTAAACTAAAATCGACCATTGAGCAACCATTACATCCTCCACTGAATTGTATAATTGCATATTTATCATCAGTTATTCTAATCAATGAAATCCATCCTCCATGACCTGCTAACTGTGGGTTAATTTTTAATTGAATAACATATTCAACTCGTTCAATCAAGGGAGCATCATCGGCAACATTTCGTATTTTTGCATTAGGCGCTTTTAGCGTAAGTTGAGAGCCTAATTGATTCGTTAGGAAATCGATTTCGGCTTCTTCCAGAAAAGATGCGCTAACTTTATCAACAAATACTAAAAATTTATTAAATTTAAGTTTAATATCCGTTGCTTCAATAGCATCAGAAGGACAGTAAGAGACCCCACATTCCGCCAATGGTGTGCCAGGATTAATTACAAATACACGAATTTGTGTACTAGGTTCTTGATTTTCCAAAAGTTTGAAAAAATGAGTTTGTGCTGCTTCAGTAATATTAATCATAATCGATTCTCAAGTTTATTGTTTTGATATGTTTTATAACATATTCTTTTCCTTACTTTCTATAAGGTTCTGCATATATCCGCCCAGGGTTTAATTAAATTTGCTCCAGCATTAATCAACAATTTAGCAATTTCATTTATTATTCTTCCTATTATAAGGAAATTATCAAATACAAGAAGATATCGATCTTTAAACAATTTTATCCTAAAAAGTTATTAAGATTTTTTGGTGCGCGTTTTTATTAGAAAGTTGAGTTTTCAATAATGTAGCACGAATGCAAATAATTGAATTAACTTGAAATTGATATCCTAGCTAACAAGTTAATTAAATTGGTATTAACCTGACTTGATTAAATTCACATTGCAATATTTACCATGATGAAATTGATTTATATTATGAAATCTAGTTTTGCGCCAGCATTATTTGATGATATTGTTATGAATAAAGTTGAAATAAGAATGCAAGGATAAAAGGAATTTTAGTTATTTTTTTTTTTGCAAATTTGCATTATTACTATCACCATACTTAACAGTTAAATATAAAAGAATAATAGAGACAAGATTACGCTAATAAATTAAATCCTATATACAACGACCGTAAGCAATAGTGAATTTTTAGACGGTTAAAGGGCAACCGACGACAAACTAGTTTATATAAAGCAAACTCTTTTAGACAATAGTGATGAATGCCATGAAAGCGATATTTAGTATTTGCTAAGATAGCTATTAGAATACCTCAACTATCGTTACATAATGGTGTCTTTTTATACCTACATAGAAAGAATACACTGACAACAGTGTTTTGGTAAAAGTTAATTAAAGGGAAACAAGATATTGTGCATTGTACAATGATTCTCATTTTTCATCTCCATCTTATTGACATATCTAGCTATAGTTGTACTAATATTTTCCTATTTATGTCACTGCAACAAATAGTAGAGATAATTTTATAGAAAGCGCATAAGCAGAATATTTAGGTAAGCTTGTCATTAAGCGGATTAATTACTAGTATCATTACACTCAATTATTAAATTGCAATAGCGCGTAGGCATCTTTGTTATCAAAAGTTATTACTTTTCTTGCAGAGAAATTTGCGGCCACGTCTTGAATTTTTATTATTGTGATTTTAAACAAACTTCTTTAGACCAGGTAATTCAGTAAATAAAAAACCTATATTATGAAATTTATCAGCTATTCTTTTAATATTCTGATATAATTGTCCATATTTTAATATGAAATTCTTTACTAATAAATTCCTAATTTCTTAACCATATTAAGATATAAACGACTAACTTCATTATTTCTTGCAAAGGATAGAAGCTGATCATTGATCAGCTTAAAAAAAACGGCTAAAATAGCCTGGATTAAACTCTTAAAAAATCTTATTATTCACATGACTTCTTTCGATCTCTGGCAATTAATTAAGACAACGACTCCTTCTTTCCTTTTATCTCCTTATCTCCCGCGTTTTCTATCTTTTCTATGTGTAATAGAATGCCTTCCTTTAAAAGATTTATAAGAAAATACTTTTTTAACTTCAAATAATAACACTTATAGTGTATTTAAGTTAACTATCACGACTCAGATTAAAAAAGAAATGACACTATCTAAATATTATTTTCAAATAAATGCTATTTGTTTCTTTGAGTTTTGTAAAGTACAACTATTAAACATATATCGCAGATAACTAAAACATTTATCCTTATAATACAGTTTTGCTAGAGGACTTCCAGTAAGAGAGTTATGCTAATTCTGGTGTTATGGTATTCGGAGATGCCAGCGTATCCTGCTGATTCATTTTATGAGTGATGTCAACAACAGAGAAATGATATGTTATAAAAATCCTACTCTACAGCTATCAGCGAAATTAGATATTATCTGTGATCTATTAGATGAATTTATACGTAATACTGCCAAATAGATGATAAGCACCACTTCTGATGTAGAGCTCGAATCTATATTGCAATAACATACTTAACGCCGCCTTGTCTACGGATCTCATTCGTCGTCCGTAACGTTATTATCACAGTGAATCATACAGACTGATTATTAACATATTCAGATTAAATGCCTAAGATCAGGGATTGCAGCGCTAATAGAGCATGCTTTAACAGCTCATTGCTTCTGCTCTATCTGAAGCGTGAAAATAACTAAGAGTTGCTTTTCATTCCTGTACCTATAAGCTATTATTCACCGGTGATTTTCATGAAGCTATACATGGTTGGCACTTTTCTCAGTAAAAAAAGCACATAATCTTTCTACTAGTACTATCAGTAGACTAAAATACAGATGCCTTAAAGGGGCATAGGAAAAGTAGTAAACCTCCTTGCGTAATTTAGCCGATATATCCTACATTTATTTCTGATTTAATTACCTATACCTATCTATCAGATAAGCTGATCCCCTCTGCCTACTGCTCATTATCAATGATAATGCATAGATAGTAAGGAGTTCGTTGTGGTCGAAAATAGTTATCAAAAAAAAGTTAAAGGAAAACTAATCTTAACTTTTTTAATTGGCCTGCGAGCGCATTACTTAACCATAATCTCTATGCTTGCTATAGAGATGGTGCTATTGGTTTTAGCATGAAATGGTAAAGATATTTCCTGGCATGCAGCAGCAATGCTATTAGCTACACAAAATAGCTAATACACTTATTTTACTCCACAAAGGTATATAACCGAAGTAAGAAGAACCTGAAGAAGATTTAGATAGCAGAGAGCCCTGATATCGCTAACAAAACCCTTTATTTTTGTTAGAAAATTTTTCGCGAACAGAGTGCACAACGATAAATAAGTTAAAAAAAATCGAAAGGAATGATTATTATTTTATAATATCCTGTCAGAAGACTAGGCGTCAATAAGAACGACAAATCCGATTAAATTGGCATTTGTAATGATGAAATTATAAAATAGCCGTACGAAACGTTGTGGTTCGAAAATAACCCTTTCTTGGTATTGAAGCTTATTCCCTTCTTCTCAAAAAATCTAGAACCAACTGATAGAATTTTATCCTTGATCATAAGTGGTAAATAACACCCAATTTAAAGATTGAGAATAGATTTATTAAATATAAGAGTGAAGCCTAACTGCCATAATACTAAATCTGCTAATAACTCCTAGTAAGATTACTAAATCTTTTCCTGAAATCGTAAATTTTTATAATAAAATCTCTACATTCCTAATGAATGTTTAGAGCGAATAACACACTCTCTCTGATAATAGAGACTAAATAAAGTAAAATAAATCTTCTTGACTGTATGATTGTTTGCTTTTTGTGCTAATCGCTGTAACGAAAATCTTTTATATGGTATAATTTCTACCAATAACCTTTTCAACATAACTTTTTAATAAAATTGGCTTTATTGCAATTTTTTGCACAACAAAAAATTAGCAGCCATTAACTTACAATATTCAGAGGTTTTAAAGAACAATTATACAAGTAGACACTCATCATGCTATATAACATTGTATTGTAAATACTAGAATAGATATCACTATTAATGTTGCCGTATTAAATGCAAGTTTAAAAAATTTGTGAACAACTAATCTAGAGTAATCTTTTATTAATGTTAAATAAATCTTTTTACGCATCTATGATAACCTTAATAGCGCTTACTATCAAAAATAGTATAATTTTAGATAAATAGTTACAAAATTTGTATTCGGTACTAATAAATATACTAACTATACTCAATTTATTTCTTATCCTAATAAGTTTATTCAATTGTTAATTGATTTTTCTTCTTAATTAAAGATTAATATAGAAGTCAGAACAAAATTAAAAAGATTATTTAGCAAATAATCGATAATTTAATACATTATTACTTACTTGCTAAGATAAAGAAAAGTAATTTGATACTTAAAATTAAATCTCTTCTTAAGAGAAGAGAAGCATTCCTTATAGATAAAAGGAAATAGAAGAATCAGTTTATTGGATCTATTATAAGTTAAAATTTAATTTGAGTGGGTATTATTTGATCTAATTTACTAATTGTAGCGATATTAATCGTAGGATTTTTTTTGGATTAGTAATAATCGTTTTATGTATTCTTTTTAATAACAGTTTCATTACCTGTTTACTATGACTGAATATCGATAAAAACAACTTATACCTACACAAAATGAATTTCTATGGAGCTCTCTATGCTAGGAATTCTTTTATTAGAACAACGAATGCTAGTTTTTCAATTTTTTGCGAGACGTCATTTTTTATCACTTATACACTTTAGTAAAAGTGTACTTTATTTACAATTCAATCAGAAATTATTGATAATAATTCATCTTAAATAGCTCATAAATATAGCTAATATAGCGATTGAGTATTTTAGACTACGTTCACATTCATTCTTGTCTTTTTATCGAAGCGATTTCTTTCTAGAAATGTCTTATACTTGCACCTTTAGATAACCCTGTCGCTACTTACTAACATGGAAATATCACAAGACCAATAATATTAGAATTTATTAAGTTGTAGATATGATACAGAAGCCAAATAACAACACCTCGCTAGATTTCTTTTATTACTTTTTTTTTTAAAAAAACTTAAATTATATAATATATTTAATATCCAGTCAAGGTCAACAAATTAACGGAGATATAAACATACCGATATTAATTGAGTTATTTATATAAATGTGCAAAAGGCGACAGAAGATACTAATTTCGATACCCTGTTTGCGTGTTTATTTAAAAATAGCACAGCTAGCAGCTGCTGCGCGAAACAAAGCCTTGAAGTAGCAGCCACTTATTATTGAAGAAAATAAAGGAGATAGGGGTTCACTATAGTGAAGTGCTATCTTGCTAGTTATAATAATCAGGAAAAATATTAACTCTTATACTAATTATTTCTTAGTAATTTTTAAGACTTTTAAGCCACAAGCTTTTGATTTATAGTTTTGGTAGAAAGCGACGGTGAAAACATTCAGAAGAGGCTTAGCAGTATCACTAAGCAGCTATTTCACAAGTGCTGCAGTCAAATATTCGCTTGACAGATAGACGGATCCATAAGTTTACACTTTTATCGTGTTTTTAAGAAATTTATTCAAGCATCATCAATAGTAAAAGCAGTTTAGTTAAAAGACATGCATCTGGGTAAATCACCTTCTATGTTTCTTATAAGAAACATAGAAGTGTCATCTTATCCCCACTTCATCAGCTCTATTCGGCCTAGTTATTTTTATATTTCTTCTAAGGATGAAGGAGAGAAAAAAATCTCTAATTCTCTATAAGTAATGAATTCATCGAAAAAGATACTTTCCATTCATTGCCCATTAATACAGTTGTATCCAACATCATCGACTTGCCTGAGCGTTCTCAAAAAATTCCAAATAATCATAATTAAAGACGAACATAATACTTATTGCCAAAAATTAAAGATTCAGTTAGACGCATTGCTTTATGCTATCTTTTGGATGTCATAAAAAATTTGCTTGAACTGTTATCATTAATTTTTTGGATAAAGATCATAAAAATGCTTTGGGTAAATCAGAAAGATAACACGTAAAGTCGCGTATCGTCTTTCTGACATATAAGATTTACGCTTTTTAGGCGATTCATTTCGAGTCATTTAGACTAATTTCTGAAAAATTAACATATTATAAATTATAAAACAGTACTCAGATCATGAACATCGTAGAAACATAATAACATTATCGGTCATACCGTAATGTGTTCTACGTTTATAAATTATTAATTATACTTTTTATTCCGAGCATTCCTTGCAACTACATCCTATTAATTAAGATGGTTGATTAATTTGTTTTAATTTTTCCATAGTAGCTAATTTAGCTAACCTAGATTCATTCCTAGGTAATAAAGAAGAGCATTCTTGAGTAATTTTGCAAGCATCCATTTCTAGTATACAGCGCAACCATATCTCTGACCGCAATAAATTGATCATCTCATTATCTGTAGTGGTATGGACCACTTTTATTATTATTACAGTTATGAATGTTATGATCAAGTTTTAGTGTTATGCGTTTACGTGAATGACGTAATAACGTAATTAGCAGTAAGTCAAACACAACGATCATCCCAATAACCCATGTGCTATATTGTGGATGTTCTGAGAAAGTAGTTATTTGATAAAACAAGGCAGAAACCGAATAAGCAATATTCAAGCCCCATAGAATAGAAAATATCATCCAATTTCTATTGCTTTCACGAGCAATAGCACCTAATACAGAAATACAAGGAACATAAAGTAGAACAAAGATTAGATAACTATAGGCGGATACAGTCGATCCGAATCGTATCGCCATGGCGCCCATTGTACCACTATCCATATCACCATCACCTTTGCTCGCTTCAATTGGATTAGATAATCCACTTAAGCTAAGTGTCTCTTTTAAATTATTCCAAGTTTTATTAACTGCATTCTCTAATTCATCTAATAGATTAAATTGCTCTGCATTAAAAGGTGCTTGAGTAATATTTTCGGCGGTGTATAGAGTATTTAATGTACCAATAACCACTTCTTTAGCTAATGCACCCGTAATAAGTCCAACGGTTGCTTGCCAATTATCGTTATTGATACCGATAGGTATCAATAACGGAGTAACAGTTTTACTTACTGACGCTAATGTTGAGTGATTAATATCATAAACAACTTTACCAGATAAAGAAAAACTATTAAGTGCTCCTATAATCATACTAGCAATAATAATCACTTTTCCCGCTCTTAAGACAAAAGCTTTTAGTCTTTGCCAGGTTTGTAATAGTAATGTTTTTAAATGTGGTACATGGTAAACTGGTAATTCCATTATGAATGGGGAGGATGAACCCCGTGCAATAGTATATTTAAATAGTAATCCGGTTAGGATTGCAATGATTACCCCTAATAAATAAAGAGAAAAAATAATTCTTTGACCACTTTTCCCAAAAAAAGCGGCTGCAAAGACAGCAAAGATAGCCAGTCTTGCCCCACAAGACATAAAAGGTGCCATTAAAACAGTAATTAATCGTTCACGAGGGGTATCTAATATCCGTGCTCCCA
This sequence comes from Arsenophonus sp. NC-PE1-MAG3, assembly GCA_052174455.1. Lineage (GTDB taxonomy): Bacteria > Pseudomonadota > Gammaproteobacteria > Enterobacterales > Enterobacteriaceae > Arsenophonus. The sequence goes on from JBQMRP010000004.1 coordinate 15,057, forward strand.
TAATAGCAGGTACATTACAACCAAAACCAACAATCAAAGGAACAAAAGATTTACCCGGTAGACCTAATGCTTGCATTAGTCTGTCTATCACAAATGCTGCACGTGCCATATAACCTGAGTCTTCCAATACAGAAAGGAATAAATACATTAAACCAATTTGTGGAACTAATGTTAGTACAGTATTGATACCAGCACCTACTCCTTGAGCAAGAAAAACTGTCAACCATTTTTGCAAATTAAAAGTATGGCCAATCCATTGAATTCCATGAATAAAAATAGCTTCTGAGCCACCTTCAAAGAGGGGTTGTAACGCACCACCAATATTAATAGCAAATATGAACATTAAATACATAATAAAAAGAAATATAGGCACCCCAAACCAGCGATTAAGTAATATTTTATCAATAAATTGTGTTAAAGTATTCAGCTTTGCTCTTTCAGCATTAATAACTGCTTCGCAAATAGTTGCAATAGTTTGATAACGTGCATCAGCGATGATAAGTTCAGGCTCTTCTTGTTGTTTAGATTCTAAATTAGCTTTAATTTTATCTAATTTATTACTGGAAATAACAGTACGTTCAAGGGTGTGTATATCCCCTTCTAATATTTGTAATGCCATCCAACGGCGCTGTTGATAATTAAATTTATTATGATCAATAATTTTAATTAAATTTTCTACTTCAGTAAGAAGAACATCCGGATAGTGGGTGATGATTGAAATAAGATTATTACTATGCTCATCAATCGCTTGTTTTAATTTTCTAATACCTTTTCCGCGAATCGAGATTAGAGGAATAACCGGGCAACCTAAACGTGTTTGAAGTTCATCAATATTAATGTAAATATTTTGGTTTTCGGAAATATCTAACATATTAAGTGCAACTATACATGGTACACCCAATTCAATAAGTTGTAATGTTAGATAAAGATTACGTTCTAGGTTAGCGGCATTGATAACATTGATCAACATATCCGCTTCGCCACTCAGAATGAAATGACAGGCAATTTGCTCATCAAGTGATGTCTGTTCTGAAATAGTAGTCAGTGAATAGGTGCCAGGGAGATCAACTAATTCAATATTATATTTCGAGGTTGCAAAGCGACCAATCTTTCGCTCAACAGTAACACCAGCCCAATTTCCAACACGTTGACATGCACCTGTTAATTGATTAAAAAGTGTTGTTTTACCGGCGTTAGGGTTACCAATAAGGCTAATAGTTAATGATTTCATAGTTTTTATAACAGATGAGTAATAAGAAATACCTATTTAGGTATTAAAAAATATTTTATACCATTTTGTTGCTGATATCGTCCTCCAAATTCAATAAAGCAAGATCTTTTTTTCTTAAAATCAAATTCATACGGTGAACTTCAATTTGAATAGGATCACCAAGCGGCGCTATACGAATAACATTAAAAAAAGATCCAGGTAACATGCCTAAAGAAAATAACTTTTGACGGTAAGCAAGATTTATTTTTGTTGAAAATCCAATAATTTTATATCGATGATTAGGAAGAATTGACATAGACACTTCCACTATAGAGTTAAAAAAAGATAGCACGCAAATAAATACCAGACTAATAGTAAAATTAATGATAATTATTATTATAATTAGTATCATTATATAATACTAGAATTAATTTAACGCTTTTTTTAAAAAACAGCAATTAATATTAATCAATACCCTCACTAAAGAGTTAAATATTAACAGAGTTTAGTCTTTAATTTATTTGTTTTGATTAAACACTATGTTCTAAAATGTTAAAATATCGAAACGATTGTATTTTTCTAGATGTAATATATTTTCTTGTTTATTACTTAATATAAGTATTTTACTATTTTCTAGTTTAGTTAAGTTATGGTAATTTCTAGTTTATGTAATTTTAGAGATTATGTGACGTATCCTACTGATTAATTTCATAAATTATTTTAATAACATAGAAATGTTAGACCACAAAAGTCTAACCTAAAAAGATCTTTGAAATGAAATATTTCTCTCATTCATTGCATGAACTTATCTATATAATGCTGCTAGGTTAGCTGATAGCACTCGCTATTGAAGCGGAGCTCGAAGTTATAATTGCTAGCAGATACTAAATACTCACTTGTCGACGGCATGACGGTTATTCACCACCGAAAAGGATATAGACTGATATTAGTAATGTTTATATTTAAAGTGCCTAATATCAGGAATTGCAGCGAAAACGGAATATACTTCAGCAGCTTATTTTACTATTTTATCGGAATGGTATAAAAATATCGAATAGCTGCTACTATGTCTGTATATCTATAAATCATCTCACCCTATGATTTTTACGTAACTATCGTGGCGATTCTCCATGAAATCACATAGTCTCAAGACCCCACCATCAGCAAATTAAAATAGCGATGGCTTTGAAGAGCATAGGAAATAGAGGTTACGTGATTTAAGTAAAATCGCCATGTTTACTTCTTGATTTAAAGTATATATCGTTTTGTCAAGAAATCTAATCGCTTTTGCCTACTGCTCATTATTTGTGGTCACTGCGCATGGCCATAAAGGAGTTACCTTGCAATAGAAGATCCTTATCAAGACTCAAAAGCTAGAACTGAACCAAACTTCTAATTGTCTGGGAGAGCTGAGCTTAACCGTATTTACTAGATTTGTACGGTGACGCGGTGCTTGATTTTTTTAGAATGCAATGGTAAAAATATTTCTTGGTGTGCAGCAACAATGTTGTTGGTGCATAAAATAGCTAATTGTGCTACCTTCAATTCCAAAAGGTATGCAATACTGAAAGTTAAGGGTTGAGTTGCCGGAAATTTGATTAGCAAAGAGCCATAATCCCTACAAAAAAGCTATTAATGATTTGCTAAGTAAGGTTTTCAACGAAACAGCATCCTCTCCAGCGATGAAGAAGTTGGATAAAGATTGAGAAGAACGGCTTAGATTCTACGATTTTTCGTCAACGCAGTGAGCATTTAAATAAGAATAAAAAATCCGATTCAATCAGTTTTTGCACAGTGAGTTAATGAAATTAATTCATGAAGGACTATGGTTCGGAAAAAATAACTATTTACATTATCTGATCTGCTTCCATCGGCTAAAAAGAGCTAGAACCAGCTAAGTATATTTTGAATTACTGGCTTTGACTGTAAACAACGCCCAATTTAAAGTACGAAGAATAAATCTATGAAGTATCAGAGTGGAATACAGCTTTCTTGACTACAATATAGCAGATTTACTAATAACTCCAATAACCATCCTTAACTACAACAAAATATTTACGTGTCTATGTGCAGTGCCACCAATAATGAAACATTAGAGATATGCGATCAGTTTATTCGATAATACAATAGGTTATATGCTTTTAGAAAAGAAATAAATGTAGCGTGTATCTCTTAAATCACGTAACTGCCATTGCTGATGCCATTCAAAGCTATCGGTATTTTAATCTTCTGATGGTGATCTTACCAGGAGACTATCTACTTTTATCGAGAAAAACCCAGGGATTCATCAAAATCACTGGTTGGAAATTACTAGGAATTTAGGTAGTCATGGTCATGATTTAATCTCTTCAACGCTTTTTGACGTTTAATATAAAAAAGCAACGAGAGATATTGAAGCATATTCCGTTGCCGTTAATATCCACTTGACCTTTAGGCACTTCAATCTTACATCGCCAATACCCATCTTGTAGATTGGCTGTGACAAATAACCGTTACTAATGAAGGTATATTGATGCTTATCAATAAGGGGTGACATTAAGCATGTTGTTACAGTTATACCGTCGAAGCTTCGGTTCAAAAGCACCACCATAAGCTAGCCAACCCATGGCACTATTACGGATGCGTTTATACAAGGGATTATAAGTAATATTTGATTTTACGAATACCTGTACCTGTAGGATAAACTTTTATGCTATATCATCTCTCTGTTATCGAAATCATATATAAAATAAATCAACAGGATACGACAGAATCTCCAAAAATCCCATTCATCAAAAATAAACAAACTATAGTTATAAAACATATTAAATAATAAATAGATATTAAAGCTATTTTTAGCTCCATGATACTAATAATTATAAGTATCAATATGTTTTCTAAGGAAAATTTAATTGTAAATACCTATTAGGTAAGTATAAAAAGTTTAAATAGGCTAATACAAATTATATGCTTAAAGCATATTTTTCTTCTTTTGTCATAGGTTTGCCATTCACTACGACATATAATAATAAAAAATTTTCTTCTTTTGTTTGAGGTTAACGATTACCTAAATTAAGTTCATTGAAAACTTAATCTCAACATTCTAATAACTGAGTTTCCTTTAATGGTAAATTACTATGACAAGAAAAATCTTGAGGATCATTTTATGAAAAATGATTATTATGATAAAATCTTCTATTATCTAGAACACCACTATCTTTTTAATGTAATACTTATTATGACTAGCAGTATATTAGTTAGCAACTTTATTCTATAAAAACAAAATATTTAAATCATTAATATTAAAATAATAAAAATTGCGTGAATACTGATTTATTAATAAATACTTAACTAGAAGTTAAAATAAGTTTTCAATAAACTCTTAAATAGAGAATTTAATAGACTCCATAATATCACCATTATAAGCAATTTATCAAAATAAATACAACCTTTCTTTCAAAAATAGAAAGAGCCTGCCTCTTGAATGCAGAGGATCCCACCTCTGTCTTTAGTAAGACAACTTCTATAATTCACCAAAACTTGATTTATTTATTGCAATCGGAACCCATAAAAATAGATGAAATTAAAAGCATAATTATTGATGAAATCAAATTTTGATTAAAAAATAAAAAATAAATTCTGTCAATATCTAGTTTACTAAACTTGAATTGGAATTCTGATTTTAATATCACTAAAAATTATTTTTAGTTAAAATTCTTCAATACTATACTAACTATATCACCTAATATTCTACAGGTAATTATTATACCAAACAAAATCTTCTGATATTTTAGAAATTTATTAACTTAATTAACATTAAGAATTAGAAATACTATCAAAAATTATGTATAGCAAACCAATTTATGGTATTTGGTTACAAAATAACAAATAAAAACATTTATTGATAAATTAATAAAGCATTTATTAAATATAACTAATTATTAATAAATAAAAATATAACTTTTAATTACATTACAAATTATTAATAAAAACTTTTCATAACTGAAAAGCATAAAACAATGATAATCTTTTTATATTTAATATTTACCATTTATAAAAAACAGGACAAAATACATCAATTTTAATAAATAAATACCTAAATAACTTTAGGCGAATCATAAAAATTCATTTTAACTAACTAAGATTTTTTTATCTTTAATAAAAGTACTATAAAGCTATAAATGGCAGGGGCGGAGAGACTTGAACTCCCAACACCCGGTTTTGGAGACCGGTGCTCTACCAATTGAACTACGCCCCTAATAGGTGGAATAGTGCATAACCGGACGAGCTCAAACCCGTAACATGATGGAAGTCCTGCATGTTAGGTTGATACTTCTAACCAACTAAACTATCGCACCATCTAATTTATTTCACTAATGGTCTTCTTCTACTAGCTTTTAAATTAAAAGTCTAGTAGATTTCTCTTCTTTTACATGGAAGAGAAAAAACACCACCCAACAACCTACCCATTAGGTTTTATAAAATTTTATTTTTGAGTTTAATATGGAGTTAGTGTGGAGTAGAGTCATGCTTACTGCCGCCAGATAAATTTTTTATTCATTTTATTTCATTTTACTGCCTTTCCGACTTCGCTTTCGTTCCTCCTTATAAACCTCAGTTCGCCTTACTTTCTCAGATAAATCCCTAGAGTCTAATCTCAAAAAAACATAGCTTACGCTACACGTAAGCCGCACCAACCAGGTTTTACTTCGGAGATGCTAATAAACTTAGTACTATTTTATACTTTACGATATATTAATTTCTAGCTATATTTGGAAATATCCCTCCTTGCTTTCCTAGCAAGGGAATTTGTAGCAACATTTGCATTTCAATTATTATTATTTTAAAATAGTTTCTCTCCAAAGAGAGAATAATTCAGTAAATAAAACGAATCAATACTCATGGGATCTACTAAGTTATCTTTATCATCGTCTAATATAACTGTCTATATTTTTAATATGAAATTCCTTACCAAGAACTCTCTAATTCTCTTATCTTATAAGACAAGAGTAACTAATTTCATGCTTACTGGCAAAGGTTTTGTATCATTTAGATCCATTTGAACAAAAGATGGACTCTTTATTGATGATTGGTTTAGAACCTGACTAATATACTTTGCATTAGATTCTCAAGAATCTCATTGCTCACCATAACTCCATCTATTCCGAACAATTAAAGACACGGTTTCTTCTTTATTTTTATCTCTCCTCTTTCGTGTTTTCTACCTTTCCTATGTGGAGTATAAACACTTCCTTTAAAAAATTAGGAAAATGTTTTATCGATTTCAACAATAACACTTAGTACACTTATATTGCCATTATTGCTGAAGAAAGAAATCAATACCAATATTTAAAGATTGTTTCAAATTAACACCTGTTTCTTTCGCTTACTCCGCGTAAAATCAAGCTATTCAACATACATCGAAGATAACTAAACCATTTATCCTTGTGATGTAGTTTTGCAAGAGGACTTTCCCAGTAATATTGTTAAATATTTTTCTGTAATTTGAGGGGGTTTGCAATTACATATTCACTGTGAGAATATGAACAGGATAAAATGGAACTACTTGATTCAAACATGAATCGACATTATCTGATAAATTGTTGCTAAGCTATCTAATGATATAGAGCTTTATGTTAGCATTAAGTGATAAGAGAGTTTCAGCACTTTATTATCTTACTTTCCACCAAAAAATAGATGGTAAAAGCAACTTATCTTTTATCACCTCACAAAATAAGCCACACAACACTGAGCCACCCACCTGACTCAGTCTCCAATTCTTGGACTGCAGTATTATCTTCCTCTGTCATGATTATCTCAAGTTTTGATAACACATAAATCTTAAAAAACCAATGCCGTTGGATACAACTTGCAATTAGAGAAAATAATTGACAGTATACTTGCTGATAAATTTATTATCTATAGGAAACTTATCGATAATCTCCATCTTATTCACCCTATTAGGACAAACATAAAGATAATTGGGTCAATAGACTTGACAAATGCGAACAAGATGATGATTTCTATATTCATGATAAGATATCAGAGAATAATTTACCAAGATGCATATTTCCACAGCTCAACTAAATTGTTTTTCCTATTCATTAGGGCTGTCATATTTTTTTAAAAATATGTTGAAAGTAACAACTCATGTACCATTTATCTATAGATGGAAGCTTAGCTATAGCACTTTGTTGCATGGATATCTAGACGCTACTGCTGCACCTCTCCTGAACGATTCCCAATAACCTTTTTTCTGATAAAGTTGTAAATTAAAAGCCTAAAGTTCATGTGTTAAATCCACATAGGATTGGTTAGATAGTAGATTCATATCTTTTCTGATTTTGACTGGCAATTACATTACTTTCAATCATACTCCATCTCCTTTAGCTTTTTTAAGAATAACTGTCCGCGACTCAAGGCCTTATTTCGCATATACTAACTCTGTAATATGTGCGAAATAAGGCCTCTAAAAACAGGATATTAAAATTAGTATCTTCTGTCCCTTGCACTATTATTATTGTTAACTTAATTAACATCGGTCTAACGAAACGCTGGCAGCCATTATTTGTTATTATAACTATAATCTGATAAAGATTAATAATCTTCTGGCTTTTTTGCAATCCGTTCCAGTAATCAGTAGGATCGTTTACTTGAAAATGCAGTATATGGACTTTATTGGAAAGTGCACATCACTAAAAAGATAAAAAAAGCATAGGATAATAGTGTTAAATGCCTTTAAGATTACCTTACTCGATAATCACATTAAAATCTCGACATTACTGAGGGGAGTATGGTTGTATATCATTACTATAATCAACAGACTAAACAATATTAGCGATAATCAGATCTTGTCACAGGAAAAGATGATCAAGGGGGTAATTAAACATATTCAGACTAGCTATTTAATACCAGTTACTATAGACTCTTATCGAATCATAAATAAGGTAAGTACACTATTATCGAGATGTATAAGACATGAAAATAAATGCTTGCAAAAACTGGAAAAAAATCGGAGATTTTCCTTTTGATGAAAAGATTCCTACACATTCTGTGTGAGTGTCGATACACTATTTTTATCGAGGTTCAGTTTAATAAACAGGTAACAGTATTCTTATCAAAAAGAATACATACAATAAACGGGAGTTATTAAACAAAACCTATGGTTTATATACCTATATTAGGACATTAACTTAAAAACATACTACCTGATCTTTAAGTTAAAAAGATGCAATAAACTGTTACTATCTCCTATTAGGAACAGTATATGATTTTTAATCATAGCTTAAAAACAATTTAATTTCCTAAGCATCACAAGCTAAATTTGTTCTCTATTAAATACCTTTGGTGTTGTTAGGTTAAGCCTCTCGAGGTTATTAGTACTGGTTAGCTTAACGTATCACTACGCATACACACCCAACCTATCTACGTCCTCATCTTAAAACACCCATTATTGGACATTATTGTCAGGGAAGACTCATCTTAAGGCAAGCTTCTCGCTTAGATGCTTTCAGCGGTTATCTCTTCCGCACTTAGCTACCAGGCAATGTCATTGTCATGACAACCTGTACACCAGTGGTGCGTCCACTCCGATCTACTCTCGTACTAGGAGTAGCCCCTCAATCTTCCTTCGCCCACGACAGATAGGGACCAAACTGTCTCACGACGTTCTATAAACCCAGCTCGCGTACTACTTTAAATAGCGAACAGCCATACCCTTGGGACCTACATCATCCCCAGGATGTGATGAGCCGACATCGAGGTGCCAAACACCGCCGTCGATATGAACTCTTTGGCGGTATTATCAGCCTGTTATCCCCGGAGTACCTTTTATCCGTTGAGCGATGGCCCTTCCATTTAGAACCACCGGATCACTAAGACCTACTACTTTCGTATCTGCTCGCGCCGTCACGCTCACAATCAAGCTGGCTTATGCCTTTGTACTAATCTCACGATGTCCGACCGTGATTAGCCAACCTTCGTGCTCCTCCGTTACTCTTTGGGAGGAGACTGCCCCAGTCAAACTATCCACCAGACATTGTTCTCAACTCGGATTACGGGCCTAAGTTAGAACATCAAACATTAAAGGGTGGTATTTCAACGTTGGCTCAATATAGACTAGCGTCTATACTTCAAAGCCTCCCACCTATCCTACACATCAAGGCTCAATATTCAGTGTCAAGCTACAGTAAAGGTTCACGGGGGTTCTTTCCGTCTTGTCGCGGGTACACTGCATCTTCACAGCGAGTTCAATTTCATTGAGTCTCGGGTGGAGACAGCCTAGCCATCATTACGCCATTCGTGCAGATCGGAACTTACCCGACAAGGAATTTCGCTACCTTAGGACCGTTATAGTTACGGCCGCCGTTTACTGAGGCTTCGATCAAGAGCTTCGCCTTATGGGGCTTAACCCCATCAATTAACCTTCCAGCGCCGGGCAGGCGTCACACCGTATACGTCCACTTTCATGTTTACACAGTACTGTGTTTTTAATAAACAGTTGCAGTCAGCTGGTATGTATCTGCGACTAGCTTCAGTTCTAGATGTAAAACCCTTCACCTAATACCAGCGTGCCTTCTCCCGAAGTTACAGCACTATTTTGCCTAGTTCCTTCACCCGAGTTCTCTCAAGCGCCTGAGTATTCTCTACCTAATCACCTATGTCGGTTTGTGGTACGATTAAAAATTACCTATCGCTTAGAGGCTTTTCCTGGAAGCTTGGCATCAACTACTTCACCACCTTAGTGGCTCGTCATCACACCTCAGTGTTATAGTAGTGCGGATTTTCCTGCACTACCCACCTACATGCTTAAACCGAGACAACCGTCACCCGGATAGCCTAGCCTTCTTCGTCCCCCCTTCGCAGTAACTCTTAGTACGAGAATATTAATCCGTTCCCCATCGACTACGCTTTTCAGCCTCGCCTTAGGGGTCCGACTTACCCTGCCCCGATTAACGTTGGACAGAAACCCTTGGTCTTTCGGCGAGCGGGTTTTTCACCCGCTTTATCGTTACTTATGTCAGCATTCGCACTTCTGATACCTCCAGCAGATCTCTCAACCCACCTTTCTACGGCTTACAGAACGCTCCTCTACCCAGCAACACTAAGTGTTACTGCCGCAAAGCTTCGGTACATGATTTAGCCCCGTTACATCTTCCGCGCAGGCCGACTCGACCAGTGAGCTATTACGCTTTCTTTAAAGGATGGCTGTTTCTAAGCCAACATCCTGGCTGTCTAGGCCTTCCCACTTCGTTTCCCACTTAACCATGACTTTGGGACCTTAGCTGGCGATCTGGGTTGTTTCCCTTTTCACGACGGACGTTAGCACCCGCCGTGTGTCTCCTGTGATAACATTCTTCGATATTCGTAGTTTGCATCGGATTGGTAAGTCGTAATAACTCCCTAACCGAAACAATACTCTACCCCCAAAGATGAATTCACGAGGCGCTATACCTAAATAGCTTTCGGGGAGAACCAGCTATCTCCCGGTTTGATTGGCCTTTCACCACCAGCCATAAGTCATCCGCTAATTTTTCAACATTAGTCGATTCGGTCCTCCAGTTAGTGTTACCAAACCTTCAACCTACTCATGGCTAGATCACCGGGTTTCGGGTCTATACCCTGCAACTTAACGCCCATTTAAGACTCGGTTTCCCTACGGCTCCCCCTATGCAGTTAACCTTGCTACAGAATATAAGTCACTTACCTTTTATATGAAAGGTAAGTAGTCATTCCTTCCTTAAATATCCCACTTATTTTTATGTAAATCTTTTCTGTTTTATTAACTTCCGCTCGGTAACTGCAACTGCAACTTAAAAGCCAAATAATCTTATTAACAAAGTCTACCACTACTTTATGGTGTTATGATATTACCATAACTATAAATCGAGGCGCTTGAGTGATATAGCTTCCACTGCTTGTACATACACAGTTTTAGGTTCTATTTCAGTTCCCTTTCCGGGGTTCTTTTCGCCTTTTCCTGACGGTACAGTTCACTATCGGTCAGTCAGTAGTATTTAGCCTTAGAGGATTAATCTCTATATTCAGGCAGGGGTAACACGCGTCTCTTCATACTCTTCGAGATCACTCTACCCTATACCTTTAGATATGGAACTATCATCTTTTATTGTTGGCCTTTTCAGACCCTTATCCTGATATAAATACCGATGTTGACTCTGAGTTTCTTCTCCGTTCTCTGATCCTTACTAAAGGAATCTCAGTTGATTTCTTTATCCTCGGGGTAAAAGAGATATTTCAGCTCCCCCGATTCGCCTCGTTTAACTATAAATTAATCAAACGATAGTATATAAATATAATGGAATTTCCCATTGAACATCTTCAGAGTGTTGCATCATACTCATCTGACCGCAACTTTTCGAAGAAAAGTTCGTTCTTCATCATCTATGACCTGCCTAGGAATCTGCCGTATACGTTTAATTCACTTAAACTCACAATCCAAAGTTATTTTTCTTTTTGTTATCGCTGTGGTGTTTTTACTAATTCTTTGTTGTGTAGCGCACTCTATAATCCTCACCTTTAATATATGCTACACTTGCTGTTCGTTTAGCTCATCTTAAATCTGAATTGCTAACTTTTCGTTCATAACTTTTTTATCATAAAAAACAAAAAAACCCAACTGATTGGGTTTTAAAAGCTCTCCAGACTTTTGATAGTATGTGTTTCAATTTTCAACTCTTTTCCAAATTGTTAAAGAGCGTTATGGTTAAATCAACTTATTGAAATTACTAATCATCATTAAATAATGCATAGTCAGAAAGGAAATTGTTTTTAAAAGGATCTCAAGCACTGCACTAAAATATTGATGTGTAACCTTTATAACTTTACCGAAGTGGTGTCCCCTAGGGGATTTGAACCCCTGTTACCGCCGTGAAAGGGCGATGTCCTAGGCCTCTAGACGAAGGGGACTACAAGGTTTTCAACAAATTTTAGATTGGTTTTATTCTCTACTTTTATCAGATAATCTGCATGCACTCACTTAGCCTTTATTTAGGATAAGGATCTGACCAACCACAGATTCCCTATGCTTTACCTTATTACGAGCTCACTGTAGTTATGCATTACAACATGGTAAACAACTAATCAAAAGGTTGAATTTATCTACTTCTTTTGCAACCACGTCCATGACATAACTATGGATATATATAAAAAATTTGGTAACATACTTATTACAACATGCTATGCAAAATTACTAACAATTCCGACTTCAGAAAGTCGAATTTTAGATTTCCAATCTAGACTTTTCAACATACTTTCTGAGTTCCGCTTTTATCTCTTTGTATACGTTATTATAGCATGAGTGAGTAGTAATCGTAAGGCCATGAATGACTTGATTCATTCCATTTTCCTTTCATCGACAGTCTTCTTTGAATTCCCGAACGAATCGCTGGCAAGAAAGGTAAAAGTTGTTCGTTGTGAAGCTTAACTCAATACTTAACAGCATAATATAACTGCAACCGTGAAGATCTACCTCATCGCCTCTGGAGGTAATCCTCCATTTCTAATGAACATATTCTAGATATTTAATAGTATGTAAAGCTTTCGCGTTGTATAAAAATTAAGGTACATAATCTATCGCTTAGGACTAAGTTGCTCAGTCAATTTATTTAAGTTTTAATCATACATCCGTAATCCAAGATTGTCGATTTAACATGATAATTACTGAATTATCCCAGTTCTAAACTACAAACCATACCTCAAAATCAACATTGTTGATAACCTATCATTAGAATATTTAATTCTGTTTTCCTCCTTCTTAAACATCGATATTCCTACTATAGCGCTAGGTATTTTAGCGCTATACATTAAATTTTACCTCTATACAAGACTCTAGCTAACCAGTCTTAATCTCCTAAAGTTAAACTTGAGTATTTTATAATCTAATTTTAATTAACCGACTGTGTGCCATTTCCTTTACGCTCAGTAATTCCGACTAATACTCTCAACTTCAGCATTGTTATGGCTGCTGGTACGAAGTTAACACAGAGAGTATTATCCCTGTCGGTGTTTTTATCGCTAATACTAATTATTAAGGTTATTAATTATTTCACCTTTTTATAACTAAAAGCACTTTATAATTTAAAATCCTTCTTCATGCACTCTGCATGCCTATAACAAAACCTTTCATCCCTGTTGCAACATTTCCCACTCCAGCCTCCCATAAGAGAGGCATGGCCGTATATCAGAGTTCCAATATAACTACACTGATCTTCTTAGATCAGTAAAGATCGTCGCCTAATTAAAAGTTTTTTCACCTATCTATCTAATCTCATATGACCTATCATCTGAATATGATAGGTCAAATTTACCCTATCTATCTTATACTATCTTATAGATTATAAACTTGTTAATCACTACTCTGATAGTTATTACCCGTCTCTTTGAGATAAATTCCCATACATTATTAACCCATCGTTTCTGGTGATCATCAAAAAAAAAGCTTCCTCCTAATTCCCGCTCAATTTGTTTATGTTACAAGAGCCTGTTTCCGTCAGCATTTAATCTAAAACTTGATTAAACTTTTCAATTAAAATTTTGATGATCAAAAAATTCTTTAGTGTCTATAAAAGTCTTTTTACTTCAGCTAATTTTAACAACGTTTTATTGCACTTCCTAGTACCCTTCTTTTAAAATAGCATTACTGCTTATTAGTTTTAATAGTTCATATATGAACTAACTATTTTATTTCTCTTCAAGAGTTTAAATTTAAATATTTTTGATGATATTTGTCTTGCGAAACTATGCTTCATATAGATTATTTGATTAAATGTTAAATAGTATACGACTTTAGTTAGAAGGTAGAGTATATTTCTCTTTCACCTGTAAAGAGAATACAGTAGTTATTTTTAATTTTTTTATCTATTACTTCTCTAACTAAAAATCTAATTATTATTCTTAATAAGTGGGGGTAAGTATCTACATTATAGATACTTTTATGTCGCGCTAACAACCGTTATTTTAAAAAAATCTGATTAATTTATATTTCAATAAGTCAGTTAAATAGAAATTTTCTCTAACTGATTAAAACCTTCATCTATCAGTACAGAGATAAGATTTTCGGCTTTAGTATCCATTTTAGTACAATAACTGATATTTTTATTTTTTGTCAAAATCAAATTTTGATAATTATTGATTAACCAAACTGCTCGTTTGGCAATTGCAACGCCAGAATCAATCAGTACAACCCATTCAAACAACACTTCTTTTAGTTCTCTAGACAATAACGGGAAGTGCGTACACCCGAGCACAATGGTATCAGGGGGTTTTTTCATTTTTAACCATGGTTTTACAATACGCAATAGCGATTCTTTTGAGATTATTTGACCATGAAGTTTTTTTTCTGCTAATTCAACTAATTCTGATGAAGCAGTCATTTCAACTTTACAATCAACGGCAAATCGTTCGATAAGTTCTCTAATATAGTTTTCACTAATAGTTAACTTGGTTGCTAATAATCCAATAATCCCATTACGTGTTAATTTCGTTGCTGGTTTTATTGCAGGAACAACCCCAATAATTGGAAATTGAAAATATACTCTTAAAACAGGCAAGCTGACCATACTTGCCGTATTGCAAGCGATTATTGCTATTGATAAGACATGCTTTTGTTGAATTTTCTCGATTAAGCGGGTAATACGTTCAATAATAAATTCTGCAGTTTTTTCTCCATAAGGAAAAGCATCATTATCAAATGCATAAATATAACATAGATTTGGCAATAACCGTCTGACTTCACGGTAAACAGATAATCCACCAACGCCAGAATCAAAAATTAGAATAGTTGGCCAAGCCATTTTTTAAACTCAGTAAAAGTTACTTTTTATTTAATTTTCATTCATTTAATCACAAAAATGAATAATATTCTGATTGCAAATTGCTAATAATAATATTAGCAATTATGGTTATATTGTCAAGAGTTATGCTCATTTCTGGTGTATGGATTTTGGAAATCCTAACCTTATCCTCCACTAATTGATCTCGTGAATGATTTTAACATCAGAGAAATGGTATCTCATGAAAAGTATAGTTTATAGAGATATCCGCAAAACTAAATATCATCTCTATCGAGTTATTAGTAAATCTATTGGATAATAATCAGACTCTACTCTTATTAGTTTGTAAATCTGTTCTCCATCCTTAAAATTTCATCTTGTTTATCAACCAGTGGAGGAACCCAGCACCCCCCACACCAATAGGTTAACTCTCTTTAGCTAATCTCCAGCTCTCTTAACAGAGAGAAGCTTAAATACTATTGAAAAGGTTATTTTCTCGAAAAACAGTACTTCGCGTATCAGCTTCCTAGCTTCACTGTCGAAAAAATTAATTCAATTGGATTTGGCGATTTTATTTTGATGTACAGCGTGCTGAAAAAAAACAAAGAATACCAGCAGGTCTTATTTATATTTCTTTAACTTTTCTATCGCTGGAGGATACTCTGTAAACCTTGCAAGAAAAATATCAAGAGATTTATTAGAAGCATTATAGCTTCTCTGGTAGCCAAATATAGAAAGGCTCACCCTTAACTTTCGGTACTGCATGCCTTTCTGGAGTAAATGCGACACATTAGCTATTTTGTGCATCCACATTATCCTAACAGCATCACTGTTACATATCCGATAACATTTTAATATTAAATTCTAAAACTAATAGCACCGTTCCTCAACAAGCCTGAGAGATATAGTTAAGTCACACCATCCCAGACAATTAAGAAGCTTGCATAGTGCGTTTCTGACCCTTGATAACCATCTTTAACCACAATAAGCTCCTTACGTACATGTACACTATGCCGCTGATTTTACCAGCAGTTAAGGCGATCAGGTTGTCTGATAGAGCAATGTATATCATTGGCCAAGAAATAAATAAAAACATAACGTGTATTACTTAAATTACGCAAATGCAATTATCTGTACTCTTAAAACCATTTCTATTTCAGTATGTTAATGGTACTTGGCAGAGAAAATTATGTACCTTCTTATCGAGAAGCCACTTAAGACTTCGTGAAAATCACTAGTGGATAATGCTTTCTTACTTGCAGGTATAAAGCTATAGTAGCAACTTTTCGATATTTTGCACGCTTAAATAAGAAGATAGTAACACGGTAACTGTTGAGCTATATTCCGTTGCCATTGTGTGATCCATAACCTTATGCACTTTAATCTCAATATCACCAATATTCATTTTGTATTGATTCGCTGTGGCACATAATCCTTACAGACGATGAATTACGTCCATCAACAAGGCAACGTTGAGCATGTTATCGTACTCATGGCTTCAATCTCCGGTTCAATAGCGGTGTCTATTACCTTCCTAGCAGGATTACGGATGCCTTCATGCAAGAAATTAGAGGTAATATCTAATTTTTTGAATACCTGTAAGGTAGATTTTCGTAACATAATATCTCTCTGTTGTTGAGATAATCCACGAAATCAATCACCAGGATAGGCCATGGTCTCCGAATTTCCATATACCAGAAATTAGAATAATTCCTGGTTCCTTTCCTCATAAGCGACAAGGATCTTAAATAAATTAAGTGGTATCGTTAAAGCTAATGGAACATTTTCCATAAATCCTTTAAAAAGAAGCGTTATTTCCTACATAGGAAAGCTAGAAAACCCGGGAGAAGAAGAGATAAAAGAAAAAAACGAATCACGGTCTTAATGCCTAGAGATTGATAGGAGATCGTTAGAGATCAGATTCTTAAAGAATTTAAATATAGAGTTATGATCCGTTTTTTTTGAGTTGATAATCGATAAAAATTTCATCCTTATCTTTACTGGATTAAATAGTATAAAATATTTGCTAGTGAGCATGAAATTAGTCACCCTTACCTAATAAGATAAGGTAATCAAAGATTTATTGTTAAAGTATTTCACATTAAAATATGAACAGCTATTTTAGTTGATTAAAAGGATGACTGAGTAAATTGCATGGTAGAAAATCATTTTATTTATAGAATTATCTAGTCTAAAGTAAACTACTTAAAAATATAAGAATTAAAATACAAACCTGTATACAAACTTTGTTGCAAGCAAAGCAAGAAGTTTTACAAAAATACAATTCTTTATTCTATTATTTAATTCTAAAAATAGTATTTTTATTTATACTAAATTTTTAATTTATTAATTAATAAAAAAATAAATATCTTATTTATTTAAAGATAAATAAAAGCAATCTAGCACTTATTTTAATCACAATGACTTCAAAATAAAGATTGTTATCCATAACAAGTTAACTACATCCTTATAACTGTTATTTAACTCGAAATAAATTTAATCTTTAAACAGTAACTAAATAATAATTATTGAAAATAATACTCCTTTACTTTTACTTGCTATTGTAGCTTAGTGTAATTTCTTTTATACTTAAAATAGTACTGAATTATTTAAGATTAATTGCAATAAATTTACTAATATTCTTATATAAATACTAATAAAAACAATCTCTCAACTATAATTTTAAATAAAATATCTCTCTATTAATTAATAAAA
Source organism: Arsenophonus sp. NC-PE1-MAG3 (assembly GCA_052174455.1). Taxonomy (GTDB): domain Bacteria; phylum Pseudomonadota; class Gammaproteobacteria; order Enterobacterales; family Enterobacteriaceae; genus Arsenophonus. The sequence goes on from JBQMRP010000004.1 coordinate 32,751, forward strand.
ATATTTATATAACTTTCTGATAAATTTTTAATTATTAACTTTAAATATAATTTGATTTTCATATTTTAAGCATAATATAATTGTTGAAGTCGCATGATTATAAATTTAATTCTAACCTAGTTCTTCATGATAATTTAATTTAAAAATACAATCAACATTAATATTAACTTTTCCTTTAAGATTAAGTCACTGTAATTTTATTTTTAATATTTGAAGTATTTAATGCTATTCATCAATCTTAAATACAAAATTTAATCCGTTTAATTAGTGTTAAAAACTTCAATAGATTTTGCGGTATCTGGATAAATATTCCACGCAACACGTTTACCAATAAAATGCCAAAATTACTATCTATATCTTCCCCGGAAGATAGTAGGTTCTTTGAATAATTCAGATTTAACTTTAAACCAATCATTTCATAGATTGTAATAGAATTTTATTACCTAATGCTAATTAGGGTAATTCTTGATTGTATACTAAAAGATATCAATGCAAAGTGATCTCAACCTTTTACTAAAATTGAAATGATAGATTTGCAGTTCATCATCCTATTCATGCGTCCATTAAATCGCTAGGTCATATCATTTCCGTTTGAGAATATAGTAACGAACTAAGTTCGTATTCTAATATCAAGCTCTTTACACAAACTGGTGAATTTCAATTTTAATAACTGAATGTTTTCACAGATCAAAAAGGCGGTTATAAATTCTTTACTGTTGTCTATAAATACCCATTACATATCTATTGGATATGTTCTGTTAAAAACAGGTAAAAAATGTTGAACATTGATCATAGATTTACACTTATAAAGACAGATAAAAACTCATTGAATGACTTGAATCTATACCCTATGAAAATAACGTTGTGAAGTTTCGTTTGGTATTTTCAGAAGACATTACATCTACGTGCAAGATAACCTATCTCGTAGCTTTTAAAGGCGTTATGTGATAACTTCTGTACTTACTTACCTTAATTTAACGAAAAATTTCATAAAAATTACCCCTCATTGCCTACGTAAACAGCAATCATCCATATCAGATCAAGATATAACTGGATTAAGGAATTTATAAAGGTTTTACTCCAGGTCAAGGGAAAAAAAATAAAAAGAAAAAACGTTTTTGCATGGGAAACCACTACGACGTCTTGAGTTGATGAACAGCATCATCGGAAAACAATAAAAATATGACTATGATATCAACATCATCTCGTTTTTGCCATTTAGAAAAGCTAAAGTTCAAGTATCCCATAACGTCTAGTTAATAGTAGACGCAAATGCTATTCTTTGTCTGAATAGCAGCTCTAATTTTAGGTATTTTTGTTACCTAATAATGATACCTCATCATGATAATTTTACCCTTAACTACATCCCCTAGTAGCTCTATTTCCATGAATAGAGATAGCAACGAGGGTGATGGGTCTATATAATAATTTGGGACTAAACAATTAAGATTCATAACAAAGCATTTATTCAATTATGTAGCTAATTAACAATATCTATTAAGGAGCTATTTTGAATAAAAAAAACTAATAATCAAGTACTAAACAATAACTTTAAATGATAAAAAGTAGTATTAATTTTTTAAAACCTAATCATTTTGAAAAAGTAAAAGTAAATCTTTAAATTTTATTAAAAAAAATTTAAGTAAAAATGCTCACATTTAATAAAGGATTATATCTAATATCTATTAGTCATAGATAAACTGTTTTTATAAAAAATTATTATGTAAATGCAAATTAAAAATTATTTAAAAGTTTTTTATAACAGATATTCTCTCAAAGAGATAATTGATTAAATTATGAACTAAAAATTAAAAAATAACTCTCTAAGAGAGAGATTACATTGAGTACAATTATATTTTTATATATTATAATAACAAATTATCTTAATATATTTTAAGTTAAATAGTAATCTATATGATTTATTAAGTATCAACTTACAATCGTGTCTTTAACTGTATTAAATTAATTAATATCAATAATATTTAAATATTAAAAGGATTTTAAATATATATCTAATTATAGTTTAACTATACAGAGATTATAAGTTACATTTTATTTACTTTAAACTCAAAATAAAAAATAAATTAAATACTTTTACAATGTAATTGATTATTAAATGTTACTAATAAAAATAATTTAATAATAAATTAACGTTGAATATTCTTAATAATTGATATGTATCTCATATTATAATTCATAATTTATACAAAAATAATTATTAAACAAATATTCCAATCCAATTTAATTGGAAGCATACATAACATATATAATATAGTATATCTATTGATGTTTTTATTATAATAATTATTTTAATCTATTTTATATCTGAAATTAAATAAGAAATTTCTCTTATAAAGAGAAATTTTGTAGCCAAAATAGCTCAATCTTTATCTATTGTTATAAAGATAACTATCATAAACCAACATATTTTAAAAAATATTTATATATTATTCTATAATTTATCTAAATTTAGCTATAACAGCTAACATAAATGCACTAAATGATATTGTTGAAATTAACGAAACATTTTCCTTAAATATTTTAAAGAGAAGTATTATATCTAATATAGCAAAACTAAAAAATGAAAGAAAAAAGGAAATAAAAGAAAAACAGATCGTAGTCTTAATCGACCGAGATCAGCAATAGGTCCCCCTTTATGGGATCTATGAGATTCTTGAAAAGTTTAATGCAGAGTATATTGACTGTTTCTTGAACTAATAATCAATAAGAGCCCATCTTTTTCTAGGATGGATATAAATGGTGTGAAACCTTTGCTATCAAGAATAAAATTAGTTACTATAACCTAATAAAGCTTAGATAAGTAGAGATTAATTGATAAAAAATTCTACATTTAAAATTAAACAGTTATATCAGTCGATTAAAAATCGGATTAAATAGATTCCATGATGTAGCATCGTTTTATTTATCAAATTATCTGCCATAGAAAAAATTGTTTTAACTACAATAATTCAAATATAGAGGTAGCTATAAATTACTCTATGAAGAAATTAACAATCTTTTCTATCATAGCCTAATTTTCAAAATTAATCTAAATATCTCAAATAAACCTACCCCCATAAACGTAAAACCGGCAAACAAAAGTAGTTATTCTTAATTTATCCCGTTATACTGCATGATTATCCAAAGCTCTTTATGATCTACTTTTTTGTCACGCAGTATTATCCCGCCTACAATGAAATATTATCCGTGGTTTTGATCAAACCTCAACCAAACTAGAAACCGATTACGCTAAATACGACTATATTAAATGGGCAATAATTAAAAGTATGCTTGCCGATAAATTCATTACCTGTACGGAACTGAAATTATTCCCGTTTCTATTTCTCCATGGAGAAATACATAGATAATTGGGCTTAATAAACTTGACGAATACGGATTTGAACACGATGACCATTTCTGCTTCATTAACAAATAATACCTCTAGGGTTTAATTTATTCCAATTTATACCCCTATCTCATTCTGCTAAACTGCTTTTTACTATTAACGACGGCTGGAATAAATTCCTTAAAAAAGCTAAAAGCATCAATTCTTGAACGGTGCTCTATCTGTATGGCGAGAAATCCTTGCTATGTGGCAACTTTTTTGTTATGAGGTTTTTGTCCGGTGCTAACTCCTGTACTTATTATGAATATATTTCTATCGCTGTTTTCTAAAATTATAAATTAAAAACTTGCGGCTCGTATGGCTTAAAACCCACCAAGAAGTGGTTAGTACAGCAGCTTTATATTTTTCTCGATTGCTATAACTAGCAAGACATTATTTCACCATACACATTTCCCTCTGACATTTTTTAATAATAAGTGACTACTACTCAAGGGTCTGTTTCGCATCGCTATCCATACTATACTGAAGTAGCTACGAAAACAGGATATCAAAATTAGTTTCTTCTGTACTTTTCATACTTATAGTTAAAAACTTAATCAACATCTGCCTATTCATATCTTTGTCACCCTCTATCGGTCTAGATACTAGGTATCCTATATGGCATAAGTTTATTCTTAAAAGAGTGGCTAAAAAATCTGGAGAAGCGCTATCATCCGGCTGCGGCGTCATAGCGATGACCTGATAAATTCCATGTTTCCTGATCTTTGGTATATCCACGCCAGGAAGCAATGGCGGCATTACTTGAAAAAGTAGTACGAACATTACTGGAAAATTCACTTCGCTAAAAAAAACAAAATTAGTCTGGTATAAAATAAAATACCTCTACCGCTACCTTAAACCCATCGGTATCCGCATTAAAACTACGATATTACAAGAGGAGAGCAGCTTGTCATTACTATGTGACCACTGCACTTAATAAAATCAATAGCAGACACTAACACAAAAAGAGATGATAAGGCGCCATATATCAGCAATATTCTGACTAAATATTTTAAAATGGTCCGTTACTATGATTTTTTTAAATCGTAAACGAGGCAGACTATTACTAATCATACATAAAGTGATAGACATGAAGACCAATAAAAAAACCTGATAAATAGAATTTACTTCTGCTTATAAAAGAGTTCCTGCTTACAAAGCTCTATACAAATATATTCAATGTGGCAACTAAATTACTTTTACCGACACTTATGGTCATAAACAGGAAATGGAATTGTTGTCATAAAATGCATAAAAAATAAAAAAAGCAAAGGTTGCTAAACCAATCACTAAGATTAACGTCTATAAAATTAGAAATCAGATTAAAACTCACACTATCCGATAAAATTTTCACTTATAACAGACCAAACCAAATAAACTAGTTCTAATCTCTTTTTATAAAAAAGATAATTTTGGTGTTCAATTAAATTACCATTTAATTTCCTAACTATTAAAAATAAAAATTTCTTTTTATTCTGAATAACATTTAATATGAACAGTTAGAGGTAAAATTGTATTTTTTTTCTTGCCAGAATAGCAACTACCCGTTAATATTTTTTCCACATTATCGCGATAGGAATTTTATTGCGTCCGTAGCTCAGTTGGTTAGAGCACCACCTTGACATGGTGGGGATCGGTGGTTCGAGTCCACTCGGACGCACCAAGTCTGTATAGACCCAATATCATTTTAAAATTGGAAAATCAGTAATTTTACCAGTTTAGTTTAGTAATGAATAGCGCGTTTATGTTTTTTCATTTTACAAATGATCACTTAACTAGTTTTATTTATCATTAAGTTAATTAAATAGCTTGTTATGAAAAAAATCTTGCAAACGAAAACCAAAAACAAATAATGCAAAAAAATAACTTATTACTCCAGCAAAAACTACCAATAACAACCGAGTGATCCGCATAAACATATCTCCATATTCCCACGGCGGCATAAAATTTAATACCAAAAACAATACTATTATCATAACAATTAAAGCAGCAATTAATTTAAGCAAAAATTTTCCCCAACCAACTAAGGGGACAAAAATTGCCTGACAACGTAATTTCCAATAAAGCATCAGAGCATTAAAACATGCCGCTAAGCTGATTGATAAGGCTAATCCAGCATGTTTCAGTGGACCAATAAAGGCAATGTTCATTAATTGTGTCAAAATTAAAGTAATAATCGCGATTTTGACTGGTGTTTCAATATCTTGCCTTGAATAGAATCCTGGTGCTAATACCTTAACGATAATTAACCCCATTAAACCGATACAATAGGCAATTAATGCCCATTGGGTCATTATTGCATCGTAGGCGGTAAAGCTGCCATATTGAAAAAGTGACACAATCAACGGTTGAGCTAAAATAGCCAATGCAATACTACAAGGTAGTGCTAATAAAAAACAAAGCCGTAACCCCCAGTCCATTAAGCGCTGATATTCTTTATTATCACCGGTTGAGAAACTTTTTGCCAAAGAAGGTAATAAAATAGTACTAAGTGTCACCCCTAAAACACCGGTAGGGAGCTCCATCAATCGGTCAGCATAATACATCCATGAGATAGAGCCTGATTGTAAAAATGAAGCAAAAATAATATTAATTATAAAAGAAAACTGGCTTAAAGAAACACCAATAATTGCCGGCCCCATTAACTTTATTACTCGTAACACACCGCTATTACGAAAAGAAATGCGCGGTAAAACTAACATGCCAATTTTTTGTAAATAAGGTAATTGATACAACAACTGTAAAATACCGCCGACAAAAACCCCCCATGCTACTGCTATAATAGGCGGTTCACAATATGGCGCCAACAACAATACTGATATAATTATACTGATATTAAGTAAACTAGGTGCTAAAGCGGGAACAAAAAACCGGTTCCAAGTATTTAAAATAGCACCAACCAACGATACTAAAGAGATTAATAAAATATAAGGAAAAGTAATTCTTAATAAACGAACGGTTAAATCAAACTTATCAGATATATCAATAAAACCTGGAGCTGTAATATAAATAATCCAAGGTGCCGCTAATATTCCAGATAATGTAACGATGGCCAAAATCAATGTCAATAAACCGGAAACATAAGCAATAAAAGTGCGAGTAGCTTCGTCACCTTTATGATTTTTGTATTCGGTAAGGATAGGAATAAATGTTTGCGAAAATGCACCTTCGGCAAAAATTCGGCGTAAAAGATTTGGTAATCGAAAAGCAACAAAAAAAGCGTCTGTTGGCGCACCAGCACCAAAAAAACGCGCGATGATCACATCACGAATAAATCCTAGCACTCTAGAAAACATAGTTATAGAACTTATCGCTGCTAACGATTTGAGTAGATTCATATAATATCTTTATTAAGGGCAGTTATAATAAAATTAATAAAGTGTATCATCGAGTCGCAATCACCACCATGAGTTAAAATAACTATTTTTGCTAAATTAGCAGATAAAATCTGTTATTATTATTCTGGTTTTATTTATAAATTTATTCTTATTATTTTTTGGATCAAAAACATTAAAATATGATTCCTATTCATTTATTATGATCCCTATTTATCTATATTTATAAATAATCTTTCATATATTTATCTAGTTTAAAACGTATACCCGTTTTGTCTCATATTATTATATAGAGCTCCTCGTATAACCTTAATCATGATTATATAATTCTGAGGCATGTAAGTTGAAGAAAATATTATGATGATGACGCTCCATCGTCAGATAACTCCAATACCTAAAATTAATCCTGCTTTTCAGAAAAGTAAAGAACCTATGTCTACTATAAGCTAAGAGCTATAGCATTTACCCTTGCTAAGGGTAAAGCAAAATCCTGATGTTGATGATTAGCTATCATGACAAAGATTATTGCTTTGCTAGCAGAGCAGTTTATAGCCAACTCTATATTTAATTGTTGTAGTTCAAACAATCTTCTCTAGACTCGATAATTTCGATAAATAAACAATCGTCCACGATGGAATCTATTTAGTCCATCCTTTAATCAGCTGATATGAATTTTTAGATTTTAAATATGAAATTACTTACAAATGATCTCTGATTATCTAACCTTATCTAGGTAATAGTGACTAATTTCATACTTGTCTGGAAATGTTTCGTACAATTTTGTTCCATCCAAGTAAAAGATGGAGTCTTTATTAAAAATTAGCTCAAAAAAAAACGGCTAAGATATTCTATATTAAACTCTTTAAGAATCTCATCGCTCAAATAATTCTGTCGATTTCTAGGGATTAATACCGCAATTTATTCTTTTCTTTTATCTCTTCCTATCTCTAATTTTTTATCTTTGCTATATGTTAGATATAACAATTCTCTTTAAAGGATTCAGGAAAAATCTTTCATTAACTTCAATAATACCACTTAGTACATTTAAGTTAATTATCGTCACTGATATAAAAAACAGTGAGATCATCTAATCACTGTTTTAAATCAATGTTTGTTTGTTTTGCTGATTTTTGTAAAGTCAAGATATTCAACATATATCGCAGATAACTAAAAACATTTATTTTTCTGATATAGTTTTGCAAAAAAGACTTCTAATAAGATTGTTAAATCTTTTCCTATAATCAGAGATTTTGTAACAAAATTTCTGTAACCATAATGAATGTCCGGTTTCTATAACTGGAAATATGTTCATTATAATAATATAGCATCATAAACTAGATGAGTTGATTCAATATATGAATCTAATAATCCAATAGATTATCGCTGAGCTAATTAGGTATCAATAAGATACAACACTCTCCTGGTAGAAGGAGAGTAAGAAAAAAGTTTATTTGATCTGTATAACTATTTGCTTTTTCATGGCAACCGCTATAGCGAAAATTCTTCATACAATTATAAGAAATTTCTACTAACTATCTTTACAGAGACAACTTGATAATCACAGGAATATCCAGATCGTTTGTCAACAACTCTGTCGACCACTTAAGAAGTTGTAGTCGTCTTCCTACAAAAATCTTTTCACTCTCTCTACGATCTACTAGCAGTCGTACGTAAATTCTTAAATCCCGTTTGTATCTCAATTTAGTCTAGATCACTGTTTATACAGACTCAGATAGGGTGGGGAGTTTTTCGTGAAATGAGGTAGAGAACATTAAAGGCAAAACATAAAACATTTAAAAGATATGAACTACGTATCTGCACGCACATAAATACGAAATATCTTTCGCAAGTCCCAAAATGAAACTTCACGACATTATCTTTTCGTAGGTATAAGTTGCGAAACTTAATAGATTTTTATCCATCTTTACAAGACTAAATATCGTGGTTAACGGTTGATGATTATTGTGTTACCTTAATCAAGCATCTTACATAATTATCTATCGGGTATTTACAGATTATCTTTTTAGTCTATGAAAACGTTTATTCACCGAAAAAAATGAATTCACTGATTTACATACAGAACATAGTATCGAATACCGACTTTAGCCCATCGATGCATCTATAAATAACATGGTAGAAAGATTTATAATAGGCACATGAGAGAGAATACAAATCCATCATTTCAATTCTTCTAAGAAGAAGAATACTCTACATTAATATATTTGACTATCAATCATAGGTTATCCAAATCAGCATTTGATACTGAAATAAAACCTTCATTGCAATCTTTGCAAGATTAATTTAAAGTTAAATCTGAATTATTTAAAAAAAATCATGCTATCTTCCGGAAAGCAACATTTAATCATTAAACTGACTAAACCACATGAACGACGTCGATTTTATTCATTATTTTTAGCAAAACAGTACCGTATTGTTCTCGGTACTTTACTTAGTAGTTTTCTTTTATGTATAATTTTAGTTTGTTTATTTATTTATTTATTTGACAAATATAATAATTTTCATTATCTCCGGCATTTCAAACGTTTGACTGTTACCTGTTTATCGTATCTTAACTACCTTAATATCAACTTGCACTAGTACAACTAAAGTTTTTCACGATTATCTCTTTTTAAAAAAGATTTTACTCTGACCACTTGTATCATTGTATACGTAGAAGTTATGTCAATATTTCTAATTTTCGTTAATAAAACAACAGACTCACCAACTGCTATTAAATGAATGTAGCCATTGAAACAATTGTCTCATTAATCTAACTTACTGCCATTATTTGTTGAAGTGAAAGCATTTTCGCTTTGAAGAATTGTTGATGACAAGTTTACTTCTAATGATCCTAGCTATACATGTTCCCCATTAGTTTTACCTATTCACTAACATCATTTTTCGCCTGATCAGTCTGTTTTTAACTACCCATCAGTGCTTGAGCAGATATGTGAAATATTAAGCGCCTTATAACTAGCAGATTCTCATAGCTCTCGCTATAGTTATATAAGTTTTAAGCAATCAGGTCACTACTTTAAGTAGTGCACTTTACTATTATATATGATAACTGTCTATATAATATTCGACATTAGTGTAATTTACTGACACTGCCTTGACATCTGTTAATCTTACAAGATTAACAACCTTATTAGTTTTATACCGATAATTTAATCAGAAAAAAATTATGATTTATAATGATGAATAGTTGGATGCAATCCAACTATCAAAATACAGGAAAAAAATAAAATATGAAGCACTTTTTTATAGGAACACTATTATTACTATGCGGAGTGATAGCTGGATGCAATCAATTAACCGAATTTAGTATTAGTGAAGATAAAATTAATTACTATCTCGCCAAACATACCCACTATAATAAAAAAATAGGCGTTACTGGACTTGCTAATACCAGTATCGATCTAGCTAATCTTTCTACTCAAATAGGTCGGATTGAGCCAAATAAAATTACCTTAACAGGAGTAGCTAAAATTAAGATTAAAACACTATTAGGCTCAACGCATGCAGAAGTCTCTTTAGCTATTACTTCACTACCCTATTTTGACATAACTTCTGGTGCTATCTATTTAAAAGAATTAATAATTTCTGATAATAAAATTATACCAGAAAAAATAACCTCAACTATCGCTCCAATAATTCCTATTCTTAATAAATCATTAAAATCCTATTTTGAAAAAAATCCTGTGTATTTATTACAACCAGAAAAAAATAAAGCAGAAGCATTAGCTAAAAAAATAATTAAAGGATTTGAAGTTAAACCAGGTAAGTTAGTTATTTCATTAGTAGAATAAATAAATTAGCAACAATTAATGAGCCAATAGGCTGTAATAAATACATATACTTGCTTGTTAGATTTTCATGGAAGCTAATAACTATAATAACTAATTGACAGTCAACTCTTCGCGTAAGATAAATAAAGCTTTACGCATTATCATACTTTAGTAGTATACTAGTTACTAACTGCATTGGGTTTTACCACTTGCTTAAAAAGAATTTACTCACAGATAAAATAAAGTGATCAAATAACTGAATTTATATTAATAGCGCATCTTGCTCTAAACTATCTTTCAATCAAGATTCTGTCAATAACAAAGAATCAAAAAAACAATCACCGTTTCTACTAATAACAGTATTAAATTTTTCACTAAAAATTGATTAACTGCTATTTCTGATAATATTTCACTATATTAACTGATACTGTTAGCAACACAGTTAAAGATAGGATCAAAGAAATAATTAATTAAACCTTTAATCAATAACGCTAAAAATCTTAGCTACTAGCAAGTAATTTTACGTTAATAATTCATTTTGTTATAAAGGTCAAGACAATTTGACTTGATTTTTAATAATTAATCAAATAAAAATTTAGTTAAATGATTTTTTGGAAAACAATTAAATTGTATTTCTAAATTCAGTTTTTTCAGAAAATTCATTCATTATTATTTCTAACTTATGTTATCTATTTAATAATTTTATTTACTAGTAATTAGTATAAGATACTAATGGTAATATCGAATATATCTTCAAAAAATTATTCTTTTATTTATACTGTTAATTAGAAAGAGAGAAAACCTGCAATATATTATTAATGTTTAGTCTTCTTTTTCCTATAAGGGGATCCCATAATTTTAATATAATACTAAATTAGCATAATTATCGGTGAGGTGTCCGAGTGGTGAAGGAGCACACCTGGAAAGTGTGTATATGTGAAAACATATCGAGGGTTCGAATCCCTCCCTCGCCGCCATATAAAATGTATTCCAGAAACCATTTAATTACTTACAAATTTATACTGCAGAATTTAAGCCTGATCACTAAACTGGCGTTATGTTTATTTATGATGCATGCGATTTTATCGATGTTAATGTATCCTTCTCTGATTGATTTTATAGATTATTTCAATAAAAGAGAAATGATATTCCATAAAAATTTACCATACAGATATCCGGAAAATGAGATATTACTCTGATCGATTACATTAGCTAATTCGTAATAGTGACAGAGACAACAAATAGACACCGTTATTGAGGCGTGGCTTGAAAGTATGATTGCAACAACATACTCAATGCCGCCTTATCAACAGGCGTTAATCCATCATCTATAATAGTTATTTTACGTACCGAATCACATAGACTAGTATTAGGGATGTTGAGATTAAAATGACTAAAATCAGTGGATTGAAGCGGCAATAGGATATCCTTCAATAGCTCATTAATGCCTTATCTGAAACGTATAAAATCGATAAAGAATTTCAACCATAGATCGTACTTAGTAGCACATCTCCACTAGTGATTTTTACGAAGCTGTAGTTACTTCTCGATGAGAGAGTACATGATATCTCTGCTAATTAAATTAACAGACTGAGACAACGATAGATTAAAGAGTATAGATAATGATAGCTGTGTAATGTAAACGATATAGATTGTTTTTATTTTTCTAGAAAAAAAGCATATTCCGTTCTATTAAACAAACTAATTACTTTTTCCTGCTGCTTCATTATTAGCGATACTACATGGATGGCAAGAAGTTCATTGCGATTAAATATAGTTATTAAGAGTTAAAACGCACTGGTGATCGAATTTCTCAATAGCCTGGAAGCCGCAGGACTTAACCGTATCTCTCAAGGATTGGAAAAGGGGGCCATGGTGCTTAAGTTTCTGGAATGAAATGAGCAAAGATATCCCGGATATATAGCAACAACCCTATTGTGGTGAACTAGCTACACAAAATAGATAATATGTTAACGATTCCACCCCTAAAAGCATGAAACACCGAAAGTTAAGAGTAAACTGCCAGAAATCTGGCTAATAGAAAATTGTGATGCCACTAATAAAGACTTTTCTGTTTATTAGCAAGATTTTTAATGAAGTATACTGTAGTGATGAAGAGGTTAAAGAAAGATCGAAAAAAGAACAGCTAGAGCATTCTATGCTTTCCAATTAACGCACTGAGTGTCAATAAAAATAACGAATCTAGATTGAATCTAATTTTATGATAGTGAATCTATGAAGCCGATGTGTTAAGTAATATGGTTTAAGAAAAATAACTATTTTAATGATATCTTAGTTGCTATAGGCTGCTAAGAAAAGCTTGTAACGGGCTAATGAAATTAGCCTTGCTTTACGCTATTAGTAAACAAGGTTCAATTAAGAATTGATAACAGATTTATGAAGCATTATAGTAGAACCTTAGCCTATGCCATAGGACCGTATTTAGTAATAACTCGCAAACTAGCAGAAATATTGATATAAAGGATTCATTCTTAAATAAACTATTTGCACACCAATCTGACGCAAATAATGTCAAATTACAAGCATTGTAGCGAAAATACGATGATAATAATATTTTTAATGTAAAATAGATCATTTCTTCAATCATTTCACATGCTCAATTAATTCTAATGATAACAAACGCTATACATATCAAACTTTGGAAATTACACTACCATCATTAATATGTAATGAATCTAATGTCATACCATCAACACAGTTGTATGAATAACACGAGATATTGTTTGCAGATTTTATTTAATTATTTCATTTAGCAGCAGGTTAACAATTGAATGAACATTAATATTTAATCCCTTATTGTATGCAATTTTAGTAATTTTATAGATTGGAAAATCTCGTTATCTCCGATTAATATTTTTTAGGGTTTTATTATTGAACGTTTATAAACAGCTATATGTTAACAAAAGTTATTAATAAAAATCTCTTACACTGTAATAAGGATTTTTGCTACAGAGATTGTCATGAAAAAGTAAACAATCATACAGATCAAAGAGATTTTTCCTCACTTTATTCCAAGATAAAGTTGGATCTCATTAGTTGGATTAATGATAATCTATCAAGTCATCTCGATTTATGTATCAAAGCAATTTATTTCACTTTATCCTACCCATGTTATCACAGTAAGGATATTATCTATTAAGGATATTCATTAATATTATAAGGATATCATTGGCAAAATCCCAGATTATAGAAAAACACTCAACAATCGTACTAGAGAAGTCTGCTGGCAAAACTGCATCACAAAATATAAATGGTTTAGTTATCTTAGATGTATGATGAATACTTGACTATACTGAAATCAGAAAAATAAATAGGGGTTCATTTAAAATGAACGTTTAGATTACATTATTACTTCCTTGCGCTTCAGAATCGAGAGCCAATATAAATGCAGCAAAGATATTTATTAAAATCGACGAAACATTTTTCCTGAATCTTTTAAAGGTAACCATTATATTCCACATAGAAAAGGTAAAAACGCGGGAGAGAAGAAGAGATAACAGGAAAGAACAAATATTCTCGATCTTAATCGATCGAAATCAAGAGAGGTTATATAAGCAATGAGATTCATAATAGTTAAAAATTAAATATCTCTTATAAGAAGAGATCAAAAAAACCATACTTATTAATAAAAGCAAATAGGAATTGATTTACTGGATATATTATAAATTAAAATTTCATCAGAATATTTATTCTTATCTAATGCGCTAATTTTAGCGATATTAATCCTAGGTTTAAATTAAAAACTCTCATTTTTTCTATTTTATTCATTATTTTTAATAATAATTCTGTTATTTATTTACTAAGTTGAGCATCGGTAAAAATAACATGTTGCCATATAGAATACATTTACATAGATCTGTGCAGTAGGAATTCCTTTAATCAGAAGGACAAGCTAGGTTTTTATTAATTGTCATCTTCAGCGCTTTATACAACTTCGGTAACAGTGTACCTCATTTACGATTTAATAAAAACTATAATAACATAGCAAGTTAAATTCCATTATCGGAATAAGGCTATATAATATAGCGCTCGATTATCTTTTCCTACTTCAAGGTCTTCTGGTAATATTGTTTAGTCTGGTATCATAATAATGATGTACAACACTTATCTCCTTGAGTAATGTCCTACTTTTTAGGCAGATACCAGTAGACACTTAAAGTAGCATCCGAGGGTGTTTCACGCTATCGACAAAGAGATCTCCTTTCGTCTTTTTAACAAAATGCACTTTCCAGCAGCGTCTATAACCTTTACATCAGATAAACGCTGCCACTATTTTTTAGTGCAGATATTCCTATATCAAAAAAAACACTGGGATTTATCAGATCATAGTTATTACGCAGCAGCCGAATGACAGCGCTTCGCTAGATTTTTCCGAACACTCTTTTTTTTAAAGAACAACTCAACGCCATACAGCATATTTAATCTACAGAGTGTTACTGGTAAAAGAAACATAAACATACGAATGTTGATTGAGTTGTTGACTATGAATGCGAAAAGCCAAGAAGATATCAATTTCGATATCATATTTTCGTACCCACTGCGGAATAAATTCGTGTGGCGTGAGAAACAGAAATCTGAGTAGCGTTTAATTTTTATTAAAAAAGACCAAATAAGATGAGGCATAGTAAAAGTAATCTGTTAATAGTTTTAGTTTGTAAAATATAAATCTACTATTCTCTAACCATTGCTCGGTAGCTTTGAATTTGTATGAACTGCAAGCTTTTAATATAACAACAGCTATAGCAGAAAAACAGCGCGGCAGGAATCATTCGAGAGATGCGTAGCAATAGCAACCAAATAGAAGACCTATGTAGGCGCACAAATGTTGCAAATAAGGATATACGCTCTAGAGATGGAGGCGTCCAAAAACTAATTCTTTCAACGTGTTTTTAAGAAATTTATTACACAACCGAAATTAATGATGAAAAGCAATTTATGAGGATGTGGATAATGTTGAAGTAAACTAATCTATGGTCTCTTTCTGCTAGTAAAGCAGAAATGATTATCCTGTATAGATTCGCATTCATTAAATCTTATCTACCCAGCTATCTTCCCTTTTGTCCTAGGAGTAAAGGGGACTGAGGGGTTATTCCTAATTCTCTATAGGTTATGAATTCATCTCAAGAATACTTTCATTAATTCCCCCTCAATACATTTGTATTCAGCATCATCGGATTTGCCCTGGTCCCCAGCGGGGTTGCTCAAAAACAGGATCATCGTAAGTAAAGGCAAATAATACTTGTGTATCTAAAAAAATTGAGGACTGAATCGGATGAATTTCTATATAGCTTCCTTTGTAGTGTCATAAAAAATTCAGTTGGTCTATCAACATTAATTTCAGTAGGAAGACCAAAGAGTTTTGATAATCAGGCAGTATAACGCATGAATTGCATGTTATTTTTCTGATTTACTAGTTTATGCTTTTTTGGATATTTATCCAGAGCTATCTAGTTTAATCTTGAAAAATTAACATATGCAAAGTATAAATAGTACTTAGATATGAATTTTCTAGAAATAGCGTAGCTGCCGCTCTTCGCACTATAGCAAGAATTACATTCAATAGTTTAATGCAAGAAAGTATCAGCCGCTTTCTTAAGCTGATCATTGATAAAGAGCTTATCCTTTTTACTCGAATTGAGTTAAATAGTATAAAACCTTTACCAGAGAGCATTGAGGATGAAATTATTCACCATAGTCTGATATAATTATATCATCATAGTATTATTAATAATAAATTCCACATTTAAAATATAAACAATTATATCAGCCGATTAATAATCAGACTAAGTAAATTCCATAGTATGGAATTATTTTATTTACGAAATATCTTGTCTGGAAGTAGATTTTTGAAACTAAAATAATTAAAATATAGATGTGGTTATAAATTTTTCTGTGAACAAAGCAACAACTTTTGCCTACATAGCCTTGTAAAACCCGATTTTAATCAAATTTTATATCCTTGCTATTGATATTTTATCAATATATTTTTACCAGTTGAGAGCACAAATTTAACTGAGTTCATGTTCCAAAATAAAGTCCAATAATATTAAGTTATTTAATTCTTATTGATATAACGCTTTTAGGATAGAAACCTCAGAATAAATATTTTTATAACTTGAAAATAAGATAGATATTGTTGAATACGATTAATTTATTTTACTTTTTATGCAACCTATTACTGAATAGAAAATTTCTTCTGCTTTTCCTATCAAAAAATAGATAATCTTATAAAGATATAGCAAATACACATCCAAAGGATCCGTCACGATTTAAATAGTTAAAAGCAACATGTAAACTGATTTTATCATTTTCTTCATTTATAGTGTTATTGAAGATCAGATCAAAAGATAATAATAACATTATTTAACTACACAAAATAGCAATTAATTATTGATATCTAATTGAGAAAAACTTTTTACCAAATCATCTATGGCTTTAACTTGTTTAAGAAAAGGCGCTAATTTTGATAACTGTAGTGCTGATGGTCCATCACATTTTGCATTATCCGGATCAGGATGCGCTTCAAGAAACAATCCCGCTAAACCAACTGCTATACCCGCTCTTGCCAACTCACCAATTTGTGAACGACGACCGTCGGAAACAGAACTAAAAGGATTACGGCATTGCAATGCATGAGTAACATCAAAGATCACCGGAGAACCATTTGATACATTTATCATGACATTAAACCCTAACATATCGACAACTAAATTATCATAACCAAAGCTTACCCCACGATCACAGAGAATAACCTTCTCATTACCTGCTTCTTTAAATTTCTCAATAATATTTCCTATTTGTACAGGGCTAATAAATTGGGGTTTTTTAACATTAATAACTGCACCAGTTTTAGCTATCGCTTCAACCAGGTCAGTTTGCCTGGCTAAAAAAGCTGGTAGTTGAATAACGTCAACCACCTCAGCCACTGCTGCCGCTTGCGGTGGCTCATGAACATCAGTGATTACTTTAACGCCAAATGTTTGTTTGATTTCTTGAAAAATTTTCATCCCTTCTTCAAGGCCAGGGCCACGATAGGAATGAATTGAAGAACGATTAGCTTTATCGAAGGAAGCTTTAAAAACATAAGAAATATTGAGCTTCTGTGTTACAGTGACATAATGTTCACAAATTTTCATTGCCAGATCACGCGATTCAAGTATATTCATACCACCAAATAAAACAAATGGTAGATTATTTGCCACTTTAATATCATCAATGGCGACTACTTTATATTGCATCCTTTTACCCTTTCTATAATAGCAAATTAGTTATAATTTTTAATGATCAATGTAATATAATATACTGCCTACTCTGATTGAGTAGAATTGCATTCTTTTCATTTTAAATGAAAATGATATTCTGGCATTACTCAAAAATAATTGAAATCAAAATAGCGACTTGATAAAACTCAAGATGAGTAAAAATAAGTTCTCTATCACATTTCATATAGATTTTCAGATCAAAATTAATAATGTTTCGTAAACTTTTATCGCTTGTTTTATTTTTTTTATCAACGTTACTTTTGTTATATGAAATATTTTTATATGAAAAAATGATATGAAGTTTCTTCTATATCTTTTTAAGTCATATGAGCAAAATGACTAATTGTTTTCTTGATAAATAAATCAAGAATCTTTTTAATAATCGTCTCATCATTTATTGAATTAATTTATTAAAAACCATCTTATCGACAAACACATATAATAAGTTGAGTTAGAAAATAATTGGCATAACCGCCAACTGAAATTGAATGGCAACATGCAAAAAATTTTTTCCTAATAAAACAAGGAAGTGGGTTCCACTTGTGTTTTGATTATCAACACTTTATATCTAATCAAAAGTGCCTCAGAAAGCAAATAACTCCATTTTTATATCGCTAAAAAACAATTCTAATAAATATTTTAATAAAAATATTTGCATTTCTATATTATTCTCAGCTTGTATTGTTTCTTTTATTTAATAACTAAAAAAACTTAAGTTAAGTATTAATTTATTCAAACGACAATCATGAATAAGTGATCATAAAATATCTATAATACTTTACTCAATTGTTCTTTATTAAATTTAAATCAGTTATGATTTTTATCATATCCCCATTGACCTAATGTAATACGATCATTACCAGCATAGTCTTGAAAAGTTACTATTTGCTGATAATGATAACAGGAAAATAACCGCCTTACTTTCCTTCCCTGCAACCAGCCGTGTTCAAGTAAAAGCCATCCATTATTAATTAAATAGTTACGCGATTGTTCAATTATCAATTGAATATCAGCCAAACCATGATTAGCCGATATTAATGCTATTTTAGGTTCAAAACGCACATCACCTTGTTGTAAATGTGGATCACCTTCATCAATATAAGGTGGATTACTGATAATCATATCAAATTGCTGAATAGGTAGTGAAGTAAACCAATTACTTTTGCAAAATTTGATATTATTAATTACCAAATTATTTGCATTAAGTTGGGCAAGCATAATTACAGCATCACTAACATCAACACCGACTATTTCCGCTTCTGGACGCTCTGATGCTAAAGCTAATGCTACAGCACCGGTACCCGTCCCCAAATCTAATATTTTTACTTTTCGCTTTTTCGATAATAATTGCAATGCTCGCTCAACTAAACACTCTGTATCCGCACGAGGTATTAACGTCATAGATGAAACTTTTATTGATAACGACCAAAACTCTTTTTCGCCTACTATGTAGGCGATAGGCTCGCCATTAGCCCGACGAGTTAATAGATGCTCAAGCTGTTGTTGTTGCTTAACGGTTAACTTTGTTTTACCAAATACAATAAAGAAAGTCCGTGTTTTTTCTGTTATATATTGCAACAAAACTTCAGCATCACATTTTGCACTATTACTATGATAAAGCTTATTAGCCGCATAAGCTAACCAATGCTGATAATTCATTAATCTTACTCTGATAAAGCAGAGAATTGATCTGCTTGATATTCATTAATAATAGGTTGGATTAACGTATCTAATTTTCCCTCTATCACTTCATCTAAACGATAGAGAGTTAAATTAATGCGATGATCAGTAATTCGGCCTTGAGGAAAATTATAAGTTCTAATCCTATCAGAACGATCACCTGATCCGAGTAGGTTACGACGCTCAGATGCTTTTACTTCTCGACGTTTCTGCACTTCTAATGCACGAATACGGGCTGCTAAAACAGACAATGCTTTGGCTTTATTCTTATGCTGAGAACGTTCATCCTGACATTCTACGACAATTCCGGTTGGAATATGGGTAATACGAATCGCGGAGTCAGTAGTATTAACATGTTGTCCGCCTGCGCCTGATGAACGAAAAGTATCAATTCTTAAATCACTAAGGTTAATATCAGATAGTTCTGTTTCCGGAATTTCAGCTAGAATGGCTATTCTACAAGCAGAGGTATGAATACGTCCTTGAGATTCTGTTTCCGGCACCCGCTGAACACGATGTCCCCCTGACTCAAACTTTAGACGACCATATACACTTTCACCAGAAACTTTGGCAATAATTTCCTTGTATCCACCGTGTTCTCCTTCACTCGCATTTATAATTTCAATACGCCAGCGACGGGATTCGGCATAACGATTATACATTCTAAAAAGATCACCGGCAAATATTGCCGCCTCATCACCACCAGTCCCGGCCCTAATTTCTAAAAAACAATTTTTTTCATCATCTGGATCTTTTGGTAATAATAAAATTTGTAATTGTTGTTCAAATTTCTCATTACGCTTTTTTGCTTCTTTCAATTCTTCCTGAGCCATCTCACGCATTTCAGAATCATCCAGCAATATTTCAGCCGATTCAATATCTCGCTGAACAGCCCGCCATAACTGAAAACATTTGGTTACATCAGTTAACTGCGCATACTCCTTGGATAGGGCCTGAAAACGCTCTTGATTCGTGATCACCTCAGAATCAACAAGATAAGCTTGAATCTCTTCGTAGCGTTCCTGCATTGCTTTTAACTTATCAATTATTGAAAACTTCATTCGTTATGTTAATCCTTACTAAGAATAGTTTAATTTTGCTACCAGTCCTAGCTATCTTTTAAAAGATTAAAACAATAAATATCACCATTTATCGCTGCTTGCTGGAGTGATTTAAGTTGGTGAATAAATCAGGTGATTCTCTAACTGATAAGTAGAGTGGCTGGTCACTTGCTTGCTATCTAGACCATTTCACAGCGAAGCAAGCGCTTTTTCTAACATTTTATCCCTAATTTGCTCTGCTTGAATACAATAATCACGAATTATATTAATAACTGACTGAGAACGCAAGCATTCCATAAAATAAGCACTTTTTTCTCAAAATATGCTCTTTACTGAACTGCTATCATTTTTTGTTGCTCTATATTAGAGAGCACAATCGCGTACAAATTATCAACACTATAAGATACATATTATTTAATTTATCAACATCTAGTTCAATATATTGTGGAACAGTGATATTAATCAATAAGATTGACTTATTGTAACGGGCTTTCATTACCCATTAAACTATCTCTTTACTAATAATCAGTAAAGAGATAGCAGTAAATTAATAACAATATACTCGTTTGTTAAACGAGTATCAATTTCAGCTAAAGTAATAATTTCCGCACCAATTTAATTAACAAAATGCGCAGCACGTTCATGAACTCAATTATCTATAATTAAACACTTAGCATGATATTCACATAGATGGCTTGAAGCCAGTTTAATCGTTTACCAGAACATATTACTAAATATGCAATTCATACAGTGATTCAAAAAATCTGATGAGCTAGTGTAGATTAAATAAAAGCAATCGAAACTACATTAGTTTCAATTTCTATTTCCGTACGGAATACGTTTAAGAACTGAAAATTAGCGTTAAAAATAAACACTCCAACTCACTAGATAATTTTTTATTATATAAAGATTTGAAAAATGCTTGTTAATTTGACATAAAATTTGCGGCTCATCTAAAACTAATATTCTAATTCACTCATAACATGAATTAAATAAATAACAATAACCTTAATCTTTGTGCTAAAAATACTTACTCTAACCTTATTTAAACTTAAATTATGATAGTTTCATAACCAATTAATTAATTGATCATATAATAATTCTTATAAGTCAAGATCTAGATAAAGATTAGTACAGTTATATGCAGAAAATATAACGCAGCTATGAATAAGTGGCTGTTAAAATAAATTATTCAGTACGTGTTCGATTTTTTTTCAGTCCAAAATAATCCTTCACGTAACGTTATAGGCGTAGTTTTATGGTTTATGCCGAGTGCAAGTAATGTCATGTTCACTAAATCAAGTAATTAACTGATTTTTAATAATCTGTTAAACACACAAAAATAAAACCAATAACTTTAATAAAGAAATTTTGAAGTAGTATTCTACTTTATGCAAATAAACAATTAAAAACGTTAAACTAAATAAATTAATTAATAAGAGATATATTTTCTAATTATAGTTATATTTACATAAATAATATTCTGATCGATATCAACAAATTAATATCACTTGTGTAAATAGGAAATATTTAATGATACTCCTTGCCAAGAAATTTGCCAGTTTACGTCACTATTATTGGAAATTTATTCCGCTACTTGCTATTTTTTTGACCGCTTGCATGTTTAATAAACAGTTAACAACTAAAAAAACCGGCGTAATAATTAATTCATCATGGATAAACCATCAACAATAGCTAGCAAAAAACTAACAAAAATTCAAACTCGTGGTTCTTTTGCCTATATTGGCACTGATAATAAAAACTATGCCAAATTCTTTTGGCAACAATATACGTTGTCTAATTATCGCCTATTGCTAATAAATCCGTTAGGAACAATAGAATTAGAGATGAATGTAACACCTAATACTACTCAGCTAATAAATAAAGAAGTAAAAAATATATTAACCATCATTTCAACACAGATGATTTATAAATTAACAGGCATGAAAATCCCAATTAAAAATCTGCAATATTGGTTAATTGGTTTACTAACTAATTCCACATCATTCATTTTAAATGAAAATGGGCTATTAAAAAGCATCGAATATAGGCAAAATAGCGAAACTTGGCATTTAAACTACCTTTCTTATCATCAAAACAGTGAACATAAATTACCAAGTCATATTGAATTAATGTAATGTAAATAACGAATTAAGTTAAAAATAGACAATTGGAAACTAAACAAATGATATTAACCTGGCCTTCACCAGCAAAGCTTAACTTATTTCTCTATATTATCGGTCGTAGAGCTGATGGCTACCATCAACTTCAAACCCTATTTCAGTTTCTTAATTATTCTGATGAAATTACAATTAAACCACGTGAAGATAATCAAATTCGGCTACTTACACCCTTTATTAATTTACCAGAAGAAAACAACCTTATTGTTAAAGCAGCACGTTTATTACAGCGTTATTGTCTTGAAATAGATCGCACTGATGATCATCAAGGTGCGGATATTTATGTTAATAAAAGATTACCAACGGGTGGTGGATTAGGTGGCGCCTCGTCTAACGCGGCAACTACATTAATTGCTTTAAATTACCATTGGAAAACTCATATTAATGATAATAAGCTAGCCGACCTTTCCCGTCAGCTCGGTGCTGATGTTCCAGTATTCGTAACCGGTCATTCCGCTTTTGCACAAGACATCGGTGATCAACTTTTTCCAGCCAATCCGAGAGAAAAATGGTATTTAGTGGTCCATCCGGGAATAAATATTCCTACTAAACAAATTTTTTCTGATCCGGAATTAAAAAGAAATTCAGAAAAACGCTTATTAAGCACCTTATTACAAAAGCCATTCACGAATGATTGCGAACCAATTGCAATAAAACATTTCCCTAAGGTTGAAGAGCTTATTTCATGGCTGCTAGAATATACATCATCACGTCTTACCGGCACAGGTGCTTGCGTTTTTGCTGAATTTGAAACTGAAGCTGCTGCTAGTAAAGTGTTAAATAAAGCCCCAGAGTGGGTGCAGGGATTCGTTTCTCAAGGCGTCAACCAGTCTCCTTTGCATACATTCCGCGCTGGGATTTCTAGATATTAAATCAAAATAATAATAATATTTTTGGTTGATTATATATTTATAGACGAAATCCTGAGGTTTTTACGTGCCTGATATAAAACTTTTTGCTGGCAATGCTACACCGAAACTTGCTCAACGTGTTGCCAATCGACTTTACACAAGTCTTGGGGACGCGGCGGTTGGTCGTTTTAATGATGGTGAGGTTAACGTGCAAATTAATGAAAATGTTCGTGGTAGTGATATTTTCATTATACAATCAACGTGTGCCCCAACGAATGACAATTTAATAGAACTTGTTGTCATGGTTGATGCACTACGTCGTGCATCTGCCGCTCGGATCACCGCTGTTATTCCTTATTTTGGTTATGCACGTCAAGATCGGCGCGTACGTTCAGCGCGTGTACCTATTACAGCTAAAGTAGTGGCCGATTTTCTTTCCAGTGTCGGCGTTGATCGTGTCTTAACTGTCGATCTGCATACCGAGCAAATCCAGGGATTTTTTGATGTTCCAGTAGATAATGTTTTTGGTAGTCCAATCTTGTTAGAAGATATGCTACAACAAAATCTAAACAATCCGATTGTTGTTTCACCAGATATAGGTGGCGTTGTACGAGCCCGCGCCATTGCTAAATTATTAAATGATATCGATATGGCCATTATTGATAAACGTCGGCCACGAGAAAACGTTTCCCAAGTTATGAATATCATTGGTGATGTAGCTAATCGAGATTGTGTATTGGTTGATGATATGATCGATACCGGGGGTACCTTGTGTAAAGCTGCTGAAGCACTTAAGGAACGAGGGGCTAAACGAGTTTTTGCTTATGCTACCCATCCCATATTTTCCGGAAATGCTGTTGCTAATATTAAAGATTCAGTTATTGATGAGATAGTTGTTTGTGACACTATTCCTTTATCAACTGAAATTAAAAAGCTCAATAAAGTTCGCTCTTTAACGCTATCAGGTATGTTGGCTGAAGCTATTCGCCGGATCAGCAATGAAGAGTCAATCTCAGCGATGTTTGAGCACTAAATAATAACTACGTTTGGTTAAATTTTAATTACTACATTTATTAACTTACTATTACTGAAAACTCTTTAATATTATTATGGAGTTTTATTTACTGCAATACACGTCATCAGCGATGACGCTCATTAAGATTTCGCAACTATCAATAACAATCAGGTAACACCTTGATGACTACTAATTATGGGAAACGTCATAACCAAATCAGAACGCTAATAAAATATTGATTAATGATATTTCTGCTAAATATTTGAGCAGACCAAGCTATTTGGTCCAGGATAATTATAGATCTTGGGCACGCACAGTTATTTTCATGGAAAAATGGCTATTTAGGGATATAATTAATTGGGAAATATTATGATGATGAGTCTCCATCTTCAGACAAGTACAGTATCTAAAATTAGTGTCGTTCCTCAGGAAAGAAAAAAGAGCCTTATCTACTATAATTAAGCGTTATGGCATCTTCGAACTTATCGTTACTAAATGGTAAAAATAAAATGATGTTGATAATCGGGTATGTTGGTAAAGGTTGTTTTTTACAGAAAAATTTGTAGCTACATCTATATTTTAATTGTTATGGTTTTAAAAATCTTCTCTAGGTTAGATAATTCGGTAAATAAAACAAACTCTACACCATGGGGAATCTACTCAATTATCCTTTTAGTTGGCTGATATAACTGTTTACATTTTAAATATGGAATTCTTACCAATAACTCTCTAATTATCTAATCTTATTTAGGAAAAAATAACTATTTTGATGCTTTCTGGTAAAGTTTCATACTATTTATCTCCATCTGAGAAAAGGATGGACTTTTTATTGATGGTTGGTTCAAGAAAATGACTAATGCACTTTTCATTAAACTCTTTAAAAATCTCATTTCTCACATTGACAATGGCAATCTTAGGCATTAAGAGTGAGATTCGTTTTTTCCTTTTATCCTCCTACTCTTGCATGTTTCTACCTTTTTTCTATATGTGATATAATACTTCATTTTAAAAAAATCAGAAAAAATATTTCATCAACTTCAATAATACCACTTAGTGCACTTTAAGTTAGCTATTGCTACTAAAGCAAGAAAGCAGTAAAGCTATCTAAAAAACTGTTTTAAAAAATTAATTCCATTTATTTTACTGACTCCCATAAAGTGAATTTATTTAATATACATCACAAACAACTAAACCATTATTCTTGTAATGTAGTTTCTACAACAGACTTCCAGTAAGATTGTTAAATGTTTTTTTGCGATCGTGGGTTTTATAACAATATCGTTGTAATATTAATGAACGTGTAGTGTAACAATCTCTCCAATTGATAATATGTTCATTATGACAAGATTGGGCATAATAAACTAAATGAGCTATTCAATGTTAATCTATGTAATCCAACAGATTACTACCAACCCAACTAATGAGATTCAGTTTTATGTTACCAGGAAGGGATGAAAGTCCCTTTAATCTAAATGACTATTTTCTTTCTCATGCTAACCGCAGTAGCGAAAATTTTTCATGTAAGATATAGAATATCTACAAACAATCTTTCCTAGCATACTTTGATATTACAGCCATATTCCCCATCGTTTCCTAATGACGCTGTCACCTGTTCAAGAGGTCATAAATGTTTCTTGAGAAAACATTTTTCTCTCTCCATAACCTACTGGCAATCTCATATACAAATTCCTGAATTCTGTGTTGATCTTTATCTGGTCTAAATTATTGTTTATGTAGGTACGAGAGAAAATTTACATAAAAAGGTAGGAAAAGGACCGAAATCAAAGTTATAAAGCAATTATAGCTACATATCTATTTATTTGGACGTAAATATGAAATATCTTTTGCAAATCCTAAACGAGAAACTTTACGATGTTATCTTTTTCTAGATATAGATCGCGCAACTAAATGGGCTTTTACCTATTTTTATAATTCCAAGACTAAGATCAATGCTTGATACTTATTGCTTGATTTTAATCGAAAACGCACCATGACTATCCATCGAGTACTTACACAATGAAAAAGAATTTACAGACCGCCTTTTAGGCTACTAAAACATTCAGTAACCGAAAAGAGGCATTTAACTATTTGTGTACAGAACTTGACATAGAGTACTGATTCTAGCCTACCCGTCCGCCTATTCATAATCAAATGAATAATATGATCGAGAGATTTAATGGCACATAAAAATCTGCAAATCTATCATTTTTCAATTCCGCTTAAGAGCTTGATATTAATAGTGCATCAATATATTTGTCTCTATAATCAAAAATTACCTCAATTAGTATTAAGTTAGTAAAACTCTCTTACAGAGTAAGAAAAAATTACTTCTAAATTAAATTTAGATTATTTAAAAAATCATTCTTTCTTATAAGAAGTAAACTATATTAGAGCAATAATTTCCCAGCAAAGATTAATGAGCCCACTCAGATTAGATCTAATTTAACTTATAAATCTTATACATAAAGTATTTTTTTAAAAAAGTAGCTTTTATGCAGCTAATCTGCTTATTTTAATCTACTGTCATAAAATTTAATTTTTATACTCGAGAGTTATTATAAAATAAAGTGTATTATGGATAAATTTCTGCTCTGATATAATGCTTCATGAATCTATTCTCGATTCTTAAATTAGATATTGTTTACCAACAGAGTCATAGCAGATTAAATTCCCTGAGAGTCGAGGTTCCAGCTATTCTGAGTAAGCTACTATTAGATTAAATAGTATTGAAAGGTTGTTTTCTCGAAGCACAATGCTTCGCATTTCGGTTTCATAGCCTCATTATCACAGAAGTTAATTTAATCGGATTCATCGTTCTTGTAATACTAATGCGCTAACAGGAAGACTAAAATACCAGCCGTTCTTGTTCGATCTTTCTCCACCTTCTTCATAGCTTCAGGATATCTTTAAACCTTGTTAACAAAGGATCAAGGGTTTTAATTAACGGAATCGCGGCTATCTCCTACATAAATCTCCTGCAGCTCAGCATTAACTTTCGATTCTATACCTTTAGAAGTGAAGTTAGCATATTAACTATTTTGTGTAGCTAATGGTGTTTGTACTACATTCTCGGGAATGTATTTTACACCATTGCATTCTAAAACCAAGGACACCCTATCTTTCATAGTAAGCCTGGGGTGCCCGCTTAAGGAATACGCTCGTAGGCTCACATTAAGAAAATTCAGATCAGTTTACTTCTGATTTTGATAACCATTTTCGACTGTAATGATCTCTCCTTACGTTTATTTCTTGCCTGATGGCATAATCGTCTTCACAGGAAGACGATTATGCCATCAGGCAAGAAATAAACGTAAGTGTATCGCTTAAATTACGTAGACATCATTGTCTATACGCTTCAAGCGATTCCGTTTCAGTTTACTGATAATACTACAGAGAGAATGTGTGATTTTCATCAAGAATCCCTAGAGATTAGTGAAAATTACTGATATATTATGCTTCGTCAAATTTCCTATAGTAAGAATTATTTGCCGTTTTTACACGCTTTAGGTAAGAAGGTAGAAGTAAGCTATTAAAGTATATTCCGTTGCTACTGTAATCCATGGATCTTAGGTATTTTAATCTCAATATGGGTAAAATACCAGTTTATGGTTCGAAGTAACAAATAAACGTTATAGACACAGCTATATATGAAACCGACATAGACAAGGTAGCATTGAGAATGTTACTGTAACATAGATTCTAGCTCCGTCTCAACAACGGTGCTTATCAAATATCTGGCATTATTACAGATAAGTTCATGCAAAAGATTACAGTAATATCTAGTTTTAAGGAAATCTGTAGGTAAATTTCATGGCGTATCATCATTTTCTCTAATGTTAAAATCATTCACTAGATTAATCAGCAGAATAAACCAACATCTCCTAAATCCATGCACTAGGAATGAACATAACTCTGTACTCGGTTGTCAGAAAAGGTAAGCTATATATTTAATTAAAACCACTATATAGTGAAAAAATATGGTAAATAAAATAAAACTAATTGTCGGTCTAGCTAACCCAGATTCTAAATATATACTAACTCGGCATAATGCAGGTGCCTGGTACGTCGAATTATTGGCCAAGCAATGTAATAAATTACTAAAAAAAGAAAATAAATTTTTTGGTTATACTGCTAGTATTAACTTAGAAAATAATGATATTCGCTTACTCATACCGACAACATATATGAATCTCAGTGGGAAATCAGTGTTAGCATTAGCTAGTTTTTATAGCATAAAGCCATCTGAAATTCTTGTTTCTCATGATGAATTAGATTTAATGCCAGGAAACGCTAAAATAAAATTAGGCGGCAACAATGGGGGGCATAATGGTCTTAAAGATATTCAAAACAAATTAGGCAACAACCCTAATTTTTACCGTTTACGCATCGGTATTGGTCATCCAGGTGATAAAAATAAAGTTATCAGTTTTGTGTTAAATAAACCTTCTTTACAAGAACAAAAATTAATCGATGACACCATTAATGAAGCAATACGTTGTACACCGATCTTGCTTAATGAAGGGGTTGATAAAGCAGTAAACCAATTACATACTTTTAAGGCATCTAATTGATACTATCAAAACAAATCTTTAGCAAAATTTTATTTATATGTACTATCATCGATGAATTTTTTCATATTTACAATTAGCAATACGTGATAAGTTATACTCACTTCTGGTGATTAGGTTTTTGAGATACTGGCGTATCCTGCTGGTAGTAGAAATATGTAAACTCGTCCATAATATTTATTACATTACCATAACAAACCATACAAATTGCTATTGGTGATATTGATATTAAAGTACCTAATATCAGTGATTGCAGCAGCAATAAAATACCCTTCAAGAGCTTTTTGGTACACCTTATCTGAAACGTGCAAAAGCGGCAAAAAGTTACTCCTTATATTCATAAACCTGCAGAAGCACATCTATCGGTGATTTTCATGAAGTCCTAGAGCACTTCTCTGTGAGAAGTACATAATTTATCTTCTTAGTACTATTAGTGAATTAAATAGCAATAACTTGAATAGCGCAGGCAATGACGGCTGCGTGATTTAACAATACACGTTATGTTTATTTTTTGTCGAAAGGTAAATGCCGTTTTATTACGGCAATGATAACCTTTTCTTGCTAATCATTATCGGTATCACTGCTCATGGAGGTAAGGAGCTATCCTGCAGTCGAAAGTGATTATCAAGAGTCATAATCGGAACTGGACTGAACTTTTGAATGGACCTGCGATCGGTGTTCTTTAACCATATATTTCCTCAGCTTGGTATGGAAAACGGTGGTTTGATTTTTAGAATCTAATGATAAAGATATTACAGGATAACCAGCATCAATATTATTAGGTACACAAAAAACAAATAAATAATGTGCTAATAATTTACTTTCCATATGTATAAAAATGAAAGTTATGGATGAGAAGATACTGCGAGAGAGCTTTAGCTAGTAGAGAGCTGTGATGTTGCTAATAAAACCTTGATACTTTTTGTAAGGTTTTTTAGTGTATTCTAGAGCGATGAATAAGCTTGAAAAAGAGCGAGAAGAATGGCTGATACTCTACGATCTTTCCTAAGTGCACTGAGGATCAATAAGAATAATGAATCCGATTGAGTCAGCTTTGTTGATAGGTGAGGCTATAAAGCCGATCCGAGAATCGCTGTAGTTCTAAAAAACAACTATTTCAATGGTTTCTGAACTTTTCCCGTCTGCTCAGAAAACCTGGAAACCGATAAATAGGTTTTATCTGCTAACTATGGTAGTGGTCAATATACAATTTAAGGATGGAGAATAAATTTATAAAAAATTACGTAAAGGTAATTTGATCAGCAAACAGTAGATTTACTAATAACTCAAAAACAAATAAGTATTTATAGAATAGAATTTCTCTTATTAATTAAAGAAAAGTTTTATAAAAAATTAATGAAGAGAAGAATAGTAGCTTATTTTTTTATCTGCATAATAACAGTACTACCTACAACAACAGAACCAGTTAGTTTAGTTAGCTCTTTTATTTTATCCATATTAGAAATAACCACAGGTGTTAATGTTGATTTTGATTTTTCTTCTAATAACGGAAGATCAAGTTCAAGCACTAAATCGCCTTTTTTTACTTTTTGTCCTTCCTCTGCTAGGCGGGTAAATCCTTCACCATTTAATTCAACTGTATCAATACCAAAATGGACAAATAATTCAATACCATTATCTGATTCAATAGAAAATGCATGGTTTGTTTCAAATATTTTACCAATAATCCCATCAACTGGAGCAACAATTTTATTACCAGTAGGCTTAATGGCAATACCATCACCAACAATTTTTTCAGAAAAAACAACGTCTGGAACATCTTCTATATTAATAATTTTACCTGAAATTGGAGCAACAACATCAATATTACCAACGCTATTTTTAGTATCTGAAACCAGTAATTTGATTTGGTCAAATAGACCCATGGATTTTCTCCTAATTAATTATTTTCTTATGGGATCAAGAGTTAGTTGATGAATTTAACAAAGTGTTTTTTCTTTAATAAATATTTCAACCAAATCCATCAATTCCTTTGCTGTCGGTTTATTAAGAGCTTGTTCTGCTAATATTTTTGCATCTATGTAATTTGCATTTCGGATAATTTTTTTAATATTTGGGATTGAGATTGCACTCATACTAAACTCATCTAATCCCATACCAAGTAATAATAGTGTAGCACGTTCATCACTAGCAAGCTCACCACACATACCTGTCCATTTAGCTTCTGAATGAGAAGCATCAATAACTTGTTTAATAAGTTTTAATACAGAAGGAGACATTGGATTATAAAGATGAGAAATTAAATTATTTCCACGATCAACAGCTAAGGTGTACTGTGTTAAATCATTAGTTCCAATACTAAAAAAATCAACTTCTTTTGCTAAATGATGTGCAATAACTGCAGCTGCTGGTGTTTCAATCATTATTCCAACTTCAATTGATTGATCGAAATCGTGATTTTCCTCGATTAACTGCTGTTTAAGTATTCCTAACTCTTCTTTTAAAGTACGAATTTCTTCTACAGAAATAACCATGGGAAACATAATACGTAGTTGACCAAAAGCAGAAGCTCTCAAGATAGCACGCAATTGAGCATGCAGGATCTCTTTACGATAAAGAGAAATTCGAATTGCTCGCCAACCAAGAAAGGGGTTTTCTTCTTTCGGTAGGTTCATATATGGAAGATTTTTATCCCCACCAATATCCATAGTACGAATAATAATAGCTTGTGGCTCCATAGCTTCTGCGACTGCTTTATAAGCCTCAAATTGTTCTTCTTCACTAGGTAAATTATTACGATCCATAAAGAGAAATTCAGTACGATATAAACCGACACCTTCAGCACCATTACGCTCAGCACTTTCTAGATCACGTACAGTAGCAATATTTGCACAAACTTCAACTTGATGACCATCTAAAGTTATTGCTGGCAAATCTTTTAATTTTGTCAGCTCGTTTTTTTTACGTAAATATTCTTTTCTAATTTGCTTAAGCTTCTCAATTTCGCTATTAGCTGGATTTTGATAAATATGATTATTAATAGCATCTAAAACAATATAATCGTTTGATTGGATATTCTTCGTTGCATTGTTTGCGCTAATAATAGCCGGAATTTCCAGCGATCTAGCCATAATTGAAGTATGAGAAGTGCGTCCGCCTTTATCGGTAATAAAACCAAGAACTTTCTTTAAGTTTAATTGTGCTGTTTCAGAGGGGGTAAGATCCACCGCAACCAAAATGACTTCTTCAGTAATTGAAGCAAGATCAATAATAGACATCCTTAAAATATTTTTTAGTAGACGTTTACCAATATCTCTGACATCAGCAGCACGCTCCTTAAGATATTCGTCATTTAATTCTTCTAATACTACGGCTTGTTCTTCAATCACTTTTTGAGCTGCTGCATCTGCAGTTTTTCGATCTTTTTTTATAAAAGAAAAAATTTCTTCCTCAAGTTCTTTATCTTCAAGCAGCATTATATGACCTTCAAATATTTCTGCTTTTTCTTTACCAAAATTTTTTTCTGCGGTTTTTTTTATCATTTTTAATTGTGCTATTGTTTTTTCGCGTCCATCAATAAAGCGATTAATTTCACTATTAATCTGGTCATTAGAAATTTTCTTTTGATTGACAACAATTTGTGCTTCTTTAAGAATTAATGCCTTGCCAAAGGCAATACCTGGTGATACTGAAATTCCTGAAATCATAATTATTACCTTACTAGCAATGAACAAAAAATAGTTAGCTCATATGACTAGCTTTAATACTTATAGTTAAATAGATATCCCCAGATAAAAGTATCTAGGGATTAAAATAGAGGATAAATGTTATATTGCTCGTATTTTGTTACTCCAATTCAGCCATCAGCTTAACTAGATCTTCTACTGCCTTCTGCTCATCTTCACCTTCAGCAGAAATAGTGATAACAGTTCCCTGAGTTAAGCCAAGTGTTTGTAGTTTAAATAAACTTTTAGCGCTTGCAGACTTTCCATTATAAGAAAGCGTAATTTCAGAAGAAAAATTTTTTGCCTCTTTGACAAACTGAGCCGCAGGACGAGTGTGAAGACCATTAGGTGCTGTGATAGTAACTTCTTGTTGGAACATATCATTTCCCTCAACAAACTTAATATTTTTATATTAATATTTTTATTAGTAAACCCAAAATATTTTAACTGAAATAATCTAAATTTGTGTATTACTTTTCAGTAAAAATAAAAGAAAAATGTTTTCCTACATTAGCAATCATAAATTTTATGTATTATAGAACATTATAGTCAGACATGATAATTTGCATAATTTATGTCTTATTTTGTAAATATATACTGTTATTTTAATAAATTTAGATTGTTGAAATAATTAATAACTTAAATACTAAACTCGTTTTAAGAGATCATCTTAATACATACTAAACTTTGATCTAGAAGACAAAAGGCATTTTTAAAGTGATTTAAAGTTAATTGTTTACAAAATAGTCAATAAATTAATTTAGCAACAAAAATAAATCTGTACTTGAATAACATTTACGAGAAAAGGTAAAAAAATCAGAATTTTTATTTAAAATTCTGTGGCTTTTTTCTACTAATTTAACTGCAGTAAAAACTGCAGTGCCTGATGAATATATCTGCGAAAATACCTTCTTTCTTTATAATTACACGAGCTGTTCGTATCGAACGTTTCGTCATCAATAATAACAAACTTATCATTAATAAGAAAAAGATCTAGATTATCAGAAATAAAACTAAAACCTCTATACCTTAGATTTCAAATTAGCCAGCTTTTGTTTCTTGCTCAGCTAATATTGATTAGCTTATTATTGATAATAATAGCTAGCTCGACAGCATTATTTAAATGGCCTCATCGCCTGCTATTTTTAGCTAACGACTAATACCAGTAATTGCAACACTAATATTAACTTTAGATACGACAACAGCGATTTAATCATCAGTATCTTTCCAAATTTTATGACTAGTAGTTTTTTGGTGAAACTCAGGATTAGCTTGGTTATTAAATTAATGTAAAAAGATAATGATCAGGAGCAGTAGTGACAATAATTTTGATTGCTTTCAATCCTACTTCTTCATTCCCTTATACTTTTAGTTTAACACTAGATTAGAAAGAAGCGATTTTAATAATTTATGCCATTTAATGCTTATTGTTTAAGCATCGTAAAGTACGATTATATCCGTACGTGGCGGCAACGTAATCAAGAATAATTCCGGTATTATCACTAGTCGACTTAATTAAAATTTATTAATTGTTAATTTGAGTAATTTAAAGGTTAACAGATCTTTTTTTTTGGAATCCTAAAATCATATTCTCTCCAATGTGCCATTTTATACTGAAAAATGAGATTACATGATTCAATTTTTGGTAACTCTTTAGTCCTAAATTATTATCTAGATCCTCATCGTACAGCTATATTTATAGCAATATGGCTCTGAGAAATATATTAATGAAAATATCATGATAAGTTAGTTGCCCTTCATCGTCAGGCAACTAGGACAGTTAAAATTAAAGATTCTCTTTCAACCACTAAAGAACTTACGTCCGCTTTTTAGGTAAACGTTATAAAATATCCAAATTTTTTTTTCCTAAAAGAAAAAATAAGATGATGGTGATCTTAGCTATGTTGAAATAACTTGCGCTTTACTCACAGAACAATTCATAACTATCTTTATATTTTAATTGTTATGATTTCAAACAAGTTACTTCAGGGTAGATAATTTAATAAATAAAGACTTCTATCTATAAATTCTATTCAGCCAACCCTTTTAATAAAAAAAATATAATTTTCATATTTTAATATAAAATTTCTTACTATTAACTCATCTAATAATCTAGCATTATTAGATGATTATAACTAATTTTATACTCGCTAGTAAAGGTTACATACTATTTAACTCGATCCGAATTAAAGAATGAACTTTTATCAATGATCAACTCAAGAAAACGACTAACGCACTCTGCATTAAACTCTTCAAGAGTTTAACTGCTCATCTGAGGCTGTAGATCTCGGGCAATTAAGAACCTTATTTGTTCTTTTTATCTTCTTCCATTCCCGCGTTTTCTACTTTTTCTATATGGGGATATAATGCTTCCCATTAAAGTATTCAGAAAAAATATTTCCATCGACTTCAACAATACCACTTAGTGCATTTATATTAACTGTCTCCACTGAAGAAAGGAAACAGCAAGACCATCTAAACGTTATTTTTAAATAAATCCTTGGTTATTTCTCTGAATTTCGTAAAGTTAAACTATTTAACATACATTACAGATAAATAAACTATTCATTCTTGTAATGTAGTTTCTCTAGAAGACTTCTAGTAAGATTGTTAATTTTTTCTGTAATCATGGATTTTGCAATGATATCGCTATAACTCTAAATGAATGGTCTCCATTAGGTAACATACTCACTGTAACAACAGTGAGTAGAATAAAGCGAAATAAATTGCTTTAATACATGAATCGCGATATCATCCGATAAATTATCATCGAGTCACCTAATGAGGTGTAGATTTATATCTGCAAGAAGTAAAGAAAGCGTTTATTTGATCTGTATGACCGTTTTCTTTTTCGTAGCAACCTCTATAGTGAAATTCTTCATACAGCAAATGTATTTCTACCAATAACCTTTGCTTAACATAACTTGATAATCACAGTCATATTTCCAATCGTTTTCTGATAACGCTATCGCCCGCTAAAGAAATAATAGTCATTTTCTTGCGAAAAACGTTTTTCTCTCTCCAGATGATCTGCTGGCAATCGTACGTGAATTCTTAAACCCTGTTATATCTTAATCTGATCTAAATCACTGTTTGCGCAGATCAGAGGTGAGGATTTGCGTAAAATGAGGCAGGGGTAAAGAAATCGGAGCTGAAACATAAAACTTTTAAAAGTTAAAAGCTTCTTTATCTGTACCTAGTAAAAATATCTTCTGCAAATGCCAAATAAAACTTCAGGATATTATCTTTTTTGTATCTATAGATCGCGATACTTGATGGGTTTTTATATGCCTTTACAAGTCTAAGATTGCGACCAATGCTCAACGCTTCTTATATGATCTTAATCAAATATGCTCCATAAATATCCATCAGATACTTATAGATAATAGCAAAAAATTTACAGACTACTAGCTATTTGGTCTACAAAATGTTCACCACTGGAAAAACAAGAATTAAACTGTTTGTGTACATAGAGCTTGGTATAAAAAACCGACTTAGGTCGCTAAGGTATTTTCAAACCAAATAGTATGATCAAGCGATCTAATAGTCGCATAGAGCACCTTAAAGCTATCATTTTAATTCTGATCAAGAGTTGAGATCACATATTGCATCAATATGTTTAACTATATAATTAGGAATTACCCAATCAGTGTTGGGTAGTAAAACCCTATTATAGTCTATAAAGATTAGTTAAAAGTTAAAACTAAATTATTCAAAAACCATTCTGCCTTTTAGTAAAAAAACAGCTAATCATTATAATATTCTTCTCAAAATTACCCATCAGTTAGTCTCATTGCTATAAATAGGACTACGTGAAGAGTCCATATTAATGATATGAAAGCAAACAATTAAGCTTAATTTTTATTCTGATTATAGTTATTAACATCAAATGTGCCACAATAATTTTTTAATTATTATTAATATCTGAGAATAATTGAAGTTATCGCTAGAAATTTTAACTAAATTCAGAATTCAGTTAATAGCTAGCATATCGAAGACGATAAAGATCAACCCACATTGCTGTTGCACCACAGATTGCAACAGGCACAATAACCAAATTTATAATCGGAATGATTGTTAGTAAATTAACTAATACTCCAAACTGGATACTGGTTGTTCGATTATTAGCAAGCGCTAACTTCATTTCATTAAATTTTACTTTATGATTATCAAAAGAATAATCACAATATTGAATTGTCATCATCCAGGAACCAAATAAAAACCATAAAATTGGTGCGATTGTTTGACCAATACCTGGAATAAAAAACAAGATAAACAATGGAATAACACGAGTAAAATAATAATATAATTTGGTTGCTTCCCGCACTAAGATTCGCGGTATGTCTATAATAAATACTGAAAAACTGGTATCAGGTGATGGTGTTCCCATTAATTCGGCTTCTAATTTTTCTGCTAACCAGCCATTAAAAGGAGAAGCAATAAAATTAGCGATGGTACTAAAGAAGTAGCTAAATACAAGTAAAATAGAGATCACTAAAACAGGCCATATTAGATAATTTAACCACTGCATCCAACTAGGGAAATAAGAAAGTAATATTTGGATCCAGTCGCCTAATTTACTATAAAGCCACCAAAAGGCACTACCGAACAAAATAATATTTGCTAATAGAGGTAAAATAACAAAACGCCTTATACTTAGGCGAGTAACTAGCTGCCACCCTTGAGAAAAATAATAGAAACCATTCATAGTTTTTAGTGATTTTATTGAATTAATCATACTTTATATCATCTCCTTTAAGTTTGATATTGTATCATACAGATAGGATTTTTAGCTGGCTAGTATTTTTCTTGGTTAAAAACTCAGCGAAAATAATAAATATTTAATTTTTTGTAAGAAAATTATGTAAAGGGTTGCACTTAACGTTATTGCTAAATACTCTTAATATAATGATACCGCCATGGTGGCGATTATTTTCAAACAACAGAGATAGAGCGATGCAGGATTTGCGTCCAATATTAGTGATCGTTTGTGCAGTAGCTATAATAACTTTACTGTTATATGGGTTTTGGACAAGTCGTAAAGAGAGTTCAAAGCTATTTAAAGATCGGCCTATGAAGCGCCGTAAACAAGATAATCAGAATACACCTAAGAGTACAGGCAACTCATCCATTGGCAATAACACAATAAAAGCACAACAATCAGGATCTGAAATAACTAATCAGAAGGAAAATAAACAATTTGCTTCTCGAAAATCTAAATCATCTAATGTAATTAGAACACCTAACGATGATATTTCTTTAGCTAAAACTGAAGTAGAAATTAGATTTCGTTCTAAACAAAAAAAAAGTGTTCAGACCAAACAGATTGAACTTGAAATTTCTGAGCCTGTATTAAATTTAATTAATAGTGAAGAAAATGAAGCATCTTTTGTAACAAACATAGCAGAAAACAGCCAACAAATTGTTAGCGATCATAAACATCCTAATTGTGAAAAACAACAAAGCAATTTAGCCGATAAAGCTAATAAAAATGATATTGTTGTTGTTTTGCATGTTGCGGCACTGCAAGGTCAAATTTTAGACGGTACTCTGTTGTTGCAAAGTATTTTTCAATCGGGTTTTCTCTTTGGTAAGAGAGAAATATTTCATCGTTATATTGATCCTTGTAATTCTGAGAAGATTTTATTTAGCTTAGTCAATATGGTAAAACCAGGTTCTTTTGAGCCAAAGTCCATGTCTAATTTCAGCACGCCAGGTA
Source organism: Arsenophonus sp. NC-PE1-MAG3 (assembly GCA_052174455.1). GTDB lineage: Bacteria > Pseudomonadota > Gammaproteobacteria > Enterobacterales > Enterobacteriaceae > Arsenophonus. The sequence goes on from JBQMRP010000004.1 coordinate 71,302, forward strand.
TATCTATATTTATGATGTTACCTTCATATGGTAACTCAGCACAAAATTTTAAATTGATGTTGCAAGCGGCACAACGTATTGCGGATGATGTTGGTGGTGTCGTACTTGATGAGCAGCGCAAAATGCTAACACCTCAAATGATAAAAGAGTATCATAGCCGAATTAGAAAAGCATTAATTTAAATATTAGATAATTAGTAATCGACCGCTGTAACAGCGAAGAGTTTGTTTTAATTATATAGTGAATAATGAAAAAGCAACAAAATTATCTTGCACGACTCAAACAGGAATTACGTCATCATGAATATTTTTATCATGTATTAAATGCCCCGGAAATACCTGATGCAGAATATGATCGAATGATACAAGAATTGAAAAAATTAGAGGCTGATCATCCAGAATGGATTACTAGTGATTCGCCAACACAACGTGTTGGCGCTTCGCCATTAAAGACTTTTAAGAAAGTATATCATAAAATACCGATGCTGTCATTAGATAACGTTTTTGATGAAGAAAGTTATTTAGCCTTTGATAGGCGAGTACATGATCGTTTAAAAAAAAATACCCCATTAACATTTTGTTGTGAGCTTAAATTAGATGGTTTAGCAGTTACCTTGTTATATAAACAAGGTAAACTGGTGCAGGCAGCAACGCGTGGTGACGGTAGAACAGGTGAAAATATTACGACTAATATTCGTACTATTCGAGCAATTCCTCTTCGTTTAACTAGCGATAATGTTCCTGCATGTATCGAAATTCGTGGTGAAGTTTTTATGACTCATCAAGGTTTTGAAAAACTAAATAAAGAAGCTCGGCGTAATGATGGTAAAATTTTTTCTAATCCACGTAACGCCGCAGCCGGTTCATTACGTCACCTTGATCCTTGTATTACAGCAAAAAGGCCATTATCCTTTTTTTGTTATGGTTTTGGCTTATTAACAGGCGGGCAATTGCCTTCTAGTCAATATAAATGTCTAATGCAGTTTAAAAAATGGGGATTACCCGTTAGCGATAAGATCGCACTTTGTAAAAATAGCCAACAAGTTTTGAATTATTATAATCAAATTAAGCATCAGCGTTTAGGTTTAGGCTTTGATATTGATGGTGTCGTTGTTAAAGTAGATTCTTTGTCGCTGCAAGAAGAGCTAAGTTTTGTTGCTCGAGCTCCTCGTTGGGCTACGGCATTTAAATTTCCTGCTCAAGAACAAATTACTCTATTACATGATGTTGAATTTCAAGTAGGACGTACCGGCGCTATTACACCGGTTGCCCGATTAGAACCTGTTCAGGTTGCAGGTGTGACTATAAGCAATGCAACATTGCATAATACTAATGAGATAGAGCGTTTAGGGATACGTATTGGGGATACCGTTATTATTCGTAGATCAGGTGATGTGATCCCACAAATTATTAATGTACTCACTGAAAGACGTTCTGCTAATAGCCAAGAAATTCGATTTCCTGTTCACTGCCCTGCTTGTGGTTCAACCATTAAACGTATTGAAGGTGAGACAGTGATCCGTTGTACTGGTGGTTTAAATTGTGCCGAACAACGTAAAGGCGCCTTGAAACACTTTGTTTCATGCCGAGCAATGAACATTAAGGGCATGGGAGGTAAGATTATTGATCAATTGGTTGATAAAAAATATGTAACGACAGCAGCTGATCTTTACCGTTTAAATATTAAAATTTTAGTCAGATTAGAGCATATAGGTCTAAAATCTGCACAAAATCTAATTAATGCGCTTAATAAATCAAAACGAACTACATTAGCCCGTTTTATTTATGCGTTGGGTATTAGAGAGGTTGGTGAAGTAATAGCTAGTAATTTGGCAATACATTATGTTACATTAACTTCACTCATGGTAACAGATATAGAATCTCTAAAAATGGTACCCGATGTTGGCGAAATAGTTGCTAAGCATGTTATAAATTTTTTTCATGAACAGCATAATCGTAATATGATTAATGAATTAGTAAATGAAATTATTATTAGTTGGCCAACGATAACGTCTAAAAAAACGAATGATCTATTTACCGGTAAAACGCTAGTTTTAACCGGTAAATTAAATCATTTAACGCGTGATGAGCTTAAAGCTAAATTAATATTACTTGGCGCAAAGGTCACAGGCAGTATTTCTAAAAAAACAAATCTAGTGATCGCTGGTGAAGCTGTTGGTTCTAAATTGAAAAAAGCAAAGGAGTTAGGAATAAAAATTATTAATGAGAATGAATTAATGACGTTATTAGAAGATTATTAATATTTTATGGTTTTCTCGATGCAGTAATTTCAGTATGTTAATTGAGTTATTAGCAAATCTGCTACATGACGCCCGTCATGTCTATATTCACTCTGAGATTTAATAAATCTGTTCTCCATCCTTAAATTAGGTGTTGTTTAGCACTAAAATTAGCAAATCAAATCTTCTTAGTCTGGGTTCCAGTTTTTCTGAATAGACAGGGGGAGAAACTTAAATAGCATTGCAAGGTTATTTTCTAGAATCACAGTAATTTTCACCTCGGCTTCTTCGTAGCCTAATACTGTCGCAAAAGCTAACTCAATTGGATCCGGCATTCTTATTGACGCCCAAGTGCGCTGAAGGGAAGGGATAGAATACCAGCGTTCTTCTTGCTCTTTCTTCAATTTCTTTATTGCTTCATGATATTCATTAAAACCCATTACCAATAAAACATAAATGACTTTATCAGTAGGATCACGGTTATCTGATAATCAATATTCCCCGGCTTTACTTTTAACTTTTAGCTGGATGCCTTTGTGGAGTGAAGGTAACGTATAAGTTGTTTTGCATACCAAATAGCTTAGATTCTACGTATCCAAGAATACTTTGCTGTTACATTCTAAAAACTAAGAGACTAAGCTTCCATAGCAAGCCTGGTAGATACGATTAAGCTACGCGCTTAGAGAATATTAATAAATTCGGCCTAGTTTACTTCTAATTTTTAATAAGCATCGTCTAGCGTAACGAGCTTCTTACCATCCATTCAGTAATCTCGATAATGAGCAGAAAGAAAAGGTGTTCAGCCTACTTGACAGAACGGTATATGTCATTGTCCTATAAAATAAAGATAGCGTATATGCTTAAATGAAGCAAAATAGTATTTCCTGTATTCTTCAAGCTATTACTGTTTTAGTCTACTGATGGTATTGAAAAATAAAAATGTAATTTTTAACAAAGAGAGAATTACCCACTACAGAGCTTCGTGAAAATCTGAGATGGGGAGATGACTCACTAGTAGCTATCATGGTAGAAACTATTTAATGTTTTTTGCACGATTCAGATAAAGTTTAGCTAAGGAGATTTATAAGAATTATTCTATTGGTGCTACAATCCATAACCTTCAGTGTTTTAATCTAAACATCGCTAATAGTAATTTTATGATTACGCTGTAGCAAATAACTATTACGAATGACAGATGACGATTTATAAAAAAGTCGGCCTTGAGACATGTTGTCCAATATATCTTCTAGCTCCTTTTCAATAGCCGTACCTTATCAGCTATACCTAACAGTACTACGGATAAATTCATGCAATAGATCACAGGTAATATCTGATTTCGCGGATATTTTAGGATAGATTTTTTCATGGCATATCATCTCTCTATTGTTGAAATCATCCATGAAATCAATCAGATGGATATACTACGATCTTTAAAATCAATATACAAACATTAGGATAACTCTTAAAAAGAGTTACAAGAAGTTTTTTGATCTGCAAAACGTTTTCAGTTATTAGAAAACATAAATTAGATCATTTGTATGTAGAGCTTGATACAGAACACCGAACTATCTGTTCATCCCACAAAATAGTATGTTTAAATAATTTAGGTTTAACCTTGAACTAATCTTTCATAGACTGCAATGGAGTTTTTATTATCTAACTATTAATTGTGGTAATTCCTGATTATACAACTAAACATATTAATAAATAGTGATCTTAAATTTTTAACTAGAATTGAAATAATGAATTCACAGTTCATCTTCTATAATACCCATTAAATCGCTAGACCATATCATTTATTTAAGGATACAGCGACGAAATAAGTGATATTCTATATTAATCTCTACATACAAACAATTGAATTCATATTTTTCAGTGATTGAATGCTTTTCAGATCAAAAGTATCATATAAATTCTTTGCTATTGTCTGTAAGTACCCGATAAATAAGGATAGAGATGAGACATACTTAGTTAAGATCACGTAATAAATGTTAAGAATTTGACGCCGTTCTTAGCCTTGATAATTAAAAATTAAATTGCTTTTAAATGAAGAGCAATAATCTTCTCTTATTTCTAATAGAAGATAGAATCAGTTTACTATGATTTTATTTTAAATTAAAACTTCATCGAAGTATGTATTCTTTGATCTAATGCGCTATAATTTTAAAAAAGTTAACATTAAGTTTGCCTTAATAACTATTATTTTCCTCTTTTATACATTTTTTGATAATAATTCCATTACCTGTTTTCCAACCTAAGCATCGATAAAATAGCTTGTCGCTACAGCTAATGCATTTTGCATGAATACGTGAATAGGAATTTTTTATCAAAACTATTAAAACTTCGATTTTCTAGTTTTTATAAGTCTTTATTTTTTAACATCTTACGCACACTAGGTAATAGTGTGCCTTGTTTATAATTTAATAAGAAATGATAGTAACGTAGCATCTTAAAATACCTCGCAAAAATATGACTAATATAGCGCAAGATCATTTCTTTTGCGTAAGAATGGGTTACTGGCCATTATTACTTAGTCCGATATATCATAAGTAATGATATACAATCATCTCCCCTCAACAATTCCACAGTTTTGAGGCGGATATTAGAGGTAAATAAAGTAACATAAGAGAAGCGTTTCATACTATACCACGCGACCACTTTCACATTTTTAACGAAATGCACTTTTCCCAGTAACGTCCGTATTGCACCTTTAGGTAACGTTGTCATTTTTTCTCTGGTGCGCGGATTTGTATACAAGAACAGGAATACACCGGAATTTATCAAATCATGGTTGTGACGCAGTAACCGAATGTTAACGTGTCATCAGATTTCTTCGACTACTTTTAAAAGAACTACTCATGCCATACAGCAGAATGTTTAATATCTAGACCGGTCTCTAGTTACAGAGAGATAAGATGGAATGTCGTTTGAGTTATTAAACATAATTGTGCAAGGCACAGAAGATACCGATTTTAATACCCTGTTTATCTATCCAACTGCAACATAAGTACGGGGTAGCGGTTAGTTATTGTTAAATAACACTAAAGAAGATGAGGGATAGTAAAAGTAATGTCTTACTACTCACAGTCAGGTAAATATAAACCTAGTCTAACCACTGCTCAGTATCTTTTATACCATATGAACTACAGGTTTTTACTTACAGTTATAGTAAAATAGCGCTAGAAACATTCAGAATAGACACAACAGTAGCGTCTGTGATTCACAATAACACAAAGCTGCCGCTGTCAAGTATTTCCTCAACAGATACACGGATTCCATAACTTAATACTTTCAGCGTGTTTCAACGCTGAAAAGCAGTTAGTTAGACATGATAATATATATGAATAAATCACCCTATTTCTCTATTGCCAGAGAAATAGAATCGAGCATCCTGCCACATTCTTTAAGTTTATTGATCTAGTTACCTTTATATTCGCCCCACTGGGACGAAGGAAACTTTGATCATCACCTGTATAGAACTAGATAACGAATTGATGGCAAGCATACTTTTAATCATTGATATTAATCTAGTTGTATCTATCATCATCAACTTAAGCTGGACGCGTATTACTCAAAACCTCGGATAATTGTAACTAGAGGATAATAATATTTGCTTATCGAAAAAAAATTGGAGATCATGAGTTAAACACATCTCCCTAACAGACTCTTTATAGAGTCATAAATTTAGTCAATCTGCTCTCACTTCTCTCAGAAGGAGATAATAAAATATTATTAGTAAATAAGTGACTTTAACACGTAACTTGTATATTATCTTCCTTATTTTATTCAGTTTACTCTTTCAGAATATTATTTTGAGTTATCTGGCTAATTCTTGAAAAATTCAGATCTCATAGAGTATAAAACAGTATTCATATCATAAACATCTCCGAATCAGCATAGCTGTGCCACTCACACCATAGTGTGCTCTTCTCTTTTCTGCCATGGAGATTACCTCTACTTTTAGGTGTTATAGTTGTCTTATCACATGCCTCATAATCATAACATTTTTTATCAACTTATACTTTATATCTATTTTTCCATAAAAAGTAAGGTATTACAAGGTTTATATAATAATTTTGGATCAAATACGCCAAATACTGATTGAGTAATTTTACTTGTACAACGAAATATATTGATGCAGAGTTATTTTAAGCTATTGATTATAATTTAAATTCTAACTTTACAGCCATCTATGCGTACATTAAATCGGTTAACCAACCATTCCTTTTAGTCTGCATCAAAGGATTAAATCAGCGTTCTATACCAAACTCTGTACATGAATACATAATCTCTATTTTCCAGTGACTGAACATTTTGCAAATCAAAAATACGATCTGTAAATTTTTTACTACTATCTGTAAGCACCCGATGGATAGTCATTGGATATGCTAAATTAAGATCATATAAGAATAATTGAGGATTGGCCGCGTCTTTAACTTTATAAATACCAATAAAACTCATCAAGTTTTGCGATCTATACCTCTATACCTATAAAAGATACGTTATGAAGTTTTATTTAACGTTTTCGGAAGATATTTTACATCTACGTAGTGATAAGCAAACTTGTAGTTTTTAAACGATTTATGTTTCAGCTTCAAGATTTCTTACCTAATTTTATACAAATTTCCTGTCTAAACCTGCGTGAAAAGCGATTAAAGTCAGATTAATATGCAATTAGTTTAGAAATTCGCGTAGAGGTAACACTTCTACCAATGGATCACAGCAAGAGGAAAACTGTTTTTCATAGAAAACGACTACAGACTTCCTGAACGGGGAATAACCTCCTTCGATAAATAATAGAGAAATAAAACTGTGATCATCAACATTATCTCATTTTTGCCATTTAACAACAGTAAGTTCGAGTATGCCATAATACTTAGTTAAAGTAGATGGAATCTCTTTGTTGGCTTGAAGAGCAACTGTAATTTTATTTATTGTAGTTTCTTAACTATGGAACCTAATCATTAGGATATCTTTCTCTCAACTATATCCATGAATAACTACTTCTTCGTAAATAGGAGTGTGCAATAAATATCTATATAATGATCCAGGATTAAACAGTTAAATAATAATTAAAATAGTATAATATATTGTGCAAATAAGTTTATTTCTTTTAAATGCGTCGTAATAAGTTATCCATTATGATTAATATTGGATAAATATTATTATCACCTAATATAAGTAACAATGATCTTGATTAAATAGAGGTAAATCCAATGATCATAGTCACTGGTGGGGCTGGTTTTATTGGCAGTAATATTATTAAAGCTTTAAATGGTATAGGGCGGAGCGATATTATAGTGGTAGATAATCTCAAAAATGGCGCTAAATTTATTAATTTAGTTGATTTAAATATTGCAGATTATATCAATAAAAAAGACTTTATCAAAAGTATTGTCGCTGGCGACAATATTGGTGATATTGATGCGATTTTCCATGAAGGCGCTTGTTCGTTAACCACTGAGTGGAATGGTCAGTATATGATGAATAATAACTATAAATATTCAAAAGAGTTACTTCATTACTGTATTGAACGAAACATCGCATTTTTGTATGCTTCTTCAGCTGCGACTTATGGTAAGCGCAGTGATTATTTTATTGAAGAGCGAAAATATGAAAAAGCATTGAATGTATATGGGTATTCTAAATTTTTATTTGATCAATATGTTCGTAGGATTTTATTACAAATCACTTCACAGGTATCTGGATTCCGTTACTTTAATGTTTATGGTCCACGTGAGAGTCATAAAGGGAGTATGGCCAGTATTGCTTTCCATTTAAATACCCAAATTAATCAAGGTCAAAATCCAAAACTTTTTGCGGGTAGTAAGAAATTCAAGCGTGATTTTATTCATGTGAGCGATGTAGCAGCAGTTAATTTATGGTGTTGGCAAAATAAAATCTCCGGTATATATAACTGTGGTACTGGTAAGGCTAATTCTTTTCAGGAGATAGCTGATGCGGTAATAGCTTTTCATCAAGAAAAAAAACTAGTAGTAGAATATATTGTCTTTCCTGATAAATTAAAAGGTTGTTATCAAGCATTTACCGAAGCAGATCTCACTAAATTACGAGCTGCGGGTTATGATAAACCGTTTAAAACTGTAGCGGAAGGAATTTCTGACTATATGCAATGGCTAAATTGCAATGATTAAATAGAAATAGCATGAAGATACTGGTTATTGGACCTTCATGGGTTGGTGATATGATGATGTCGCAGAGTCTTTATCGTACTTTGAAAACCCTACACTCAGACGCAGAAATTAATGTTATGGCACCTGATTCCTGCCGACTATTATTAAATAAAATGCCTGAAGTAAGTCACTCCATATTAATGCCTTTAGATCATGGATGTTTAGCTATCAACTTACGTCGTCAACTTGCTATTCATTTACGTACTCAATGTTATAATAAAGCCTATATATTACCTAATTCTTTTAAATCTGCGCTGGTTCCTTTTTTTTCTCAAATACCTATACGGACAGGATGGCGTGGTGAAATGCGTTATTGGTTGCTTAATGATCTTCGTCTATTAGACGAAGACGCTTTTCCAGAAATGGTTCAACGTTATGTTGCTTTAGCTTATGAAAAAGATTCAGTTAACAACGTCGATGAAATCCCTAAACCAATTTTATGGCCACAACTTTTCGTAACAGAAACAGAAATTGTCCAGAGTAAATATATTTTTCATATTCCAGAACAGTTACCGATTATCGGTTTTTGTCCAGGATCAGAATTTGGTCCAGCTAAACGCTGGCCAACTTATCACTATGCTAAATTAGCCCAATTATTATTAGCTACTCATTGTTATCAGCTTTTAATATTTGGCTCGCAAAAAGATAGTCATATTGGTGAAAATATTCGACAATCGCTTTCTATAGATTGTAAACAGCATTGCTTTAATCTAGTAGGTAAAACAACCCTAGAGCAAGCAGTTAATTTACTGGCATCTTGTCAGGCTGTAGTGACCAATGATTCAGGATTAATGCATATTGCGGCTGCATTAAATCGACCTTTAGTTGCACTTTATGGACCGAGTAATCCTAATTTTACGCCACCATTATCAAATCAAGTAGAAATTATCCGTTTAATAACCGGTTATCATAAGATAAGAAAAGGAAGCACGGAGAGTGGTTATCATCAAAGTTTGATTGATATAAAACCTGAACGCGTAATCACTGCATTAACTAAGTTATTGGCGGGAAATTAATAGCCATGAAAGTATTGATCATTAAAATCTCATCGATGGGTGATATATTGCATACTTTACCAGCACTGACTGATGCAGTTATGCATTATCCTTACATCCAGTTTGATTGGGTTATTGAAGATAATTTCGCTGAAATTCCAAATTGGCATTATGCTGTTAATAAAGTTATTCCGGTAAATTTTCGTCGGTGGCGAAAAAACTGGCTAGTAAAATCTGTCAGGAAGCAAAGAGCAGTTTTTCGTGCTCAATTACAACAGTATAAATATGATGCAGTAATAGATGCACAAGGATTATTAAAAAGTGCTTTTTTAATCACACGTTTAGCTCGTGGTGTAAGCCATAGCTATGATTGGAAAAGTGCTCGCGAGCCTTTATCTAGTTTATTTTGTAATTTTCATTATAGAATTAATAAACAACTGCACGCGGTTGAACGAATCCGACAATTATTTGCTGACAGTTTACATTATCATAAACCAACTATTGCTGGTGATTATGGTATTGCACGATATTTTTCGCTACCGGCTTTAGAAAAAGAAAACAATCCTTATATTATTTTTTTTCATGCTACTACACGTAATGAGAAGCATTGGCCTGAATCTCATTGGCGACAACTGATCAGCGATATACAAGTTAAAGGCTTAAAAGTTAAATTACCATGGAAAACTAATATTGAATATCAACGCGCCATAAGCCTATCTAATGGTTTTAAGAATGTGGAAGTATTACCTAAGCTTTCATTAGATGAAATAGCTCAACAAATTATCGCAGCCAAAGCTGTCATCTCTGTTGATACAGGATTAAGCCATTTAACCGCTGCACTGAGCAAACCAAATATCACCCTATATGGACCCACCGATCCTAGATTAATCGGTGGTTATGGTGAATCACAAGAAACAATCATTTCAACTGATGGCAATATGGCAAAAATTAAACCGAATGAAGTCTTCCAACGTTTGGATTTAATAATAAAAAATAAATAGTAAAAATTTTATACCTATTTGATAGGTAATATTTAACCAAACAAGCCAACTTCCTCAATTAAGCTTAAATTTACTTTAGAAAAACTATCAAGTTGATATAATATAAGTAGAAATTATCCTATAACATAAATATGATTGGTACAATAAATCTTATATTTATTGATTATAGATCAATATTTAACTCTGTTAGTAAATCATGGGTAATTTTTTAAGATCCGAGTAAATTTCTTCGCTATAATCTTTATTTTTACTCTAATAAAAAGATTTATTAGGAAATCTAGTGTCTGGTTAATCAGACTATGTTCCACTTTCATTATTTATGAATCTTTTATCCATCCTTAAATTTGATATTGTTTATCACCATAGTCAGCAGGATCAAATCCCTTTAGCTGTGATTTAATATTTTCTGAGAAGACTGTAGCATATCAAATACGATTGAAAGGATTGTTTTCGCGAATTATAGTGCTTCGTGTATCAGATTCATAGGATCACTATCACAAAACCCGATTCAATCAGATTCATTATTCTTATTAAGGTCAAATACGCTGACGGGAAGGCATAAAATGCCACTTGTTCTTTTCAATCTTTCCCTAAGTTTCTTCATCGCTGCAGTGCTTTCTCAAACCCTTATCAACAAAACATTAAAAGGTTTTTTAGCAGCATCGCGACTCTCTGGTAGGTAAACTTCCCGCAGCTCAACTTTAACTTTCAGTATTGAATGCCTTTTTGGAGTCAAATCAATTACATTAGTTATTTTGTGTACTCAACAGAATTTGTACTATATCTCCTAAATTTTTTTACTATTATGTTCAAAACAAAGGGAAACCCCGTCTTTCATAGAAAGCCTGAAATACGGTTAAGTCATACACTCGCAGACAATTAAGAAATTTGACTCAGTTTACTTCTAACTCTTTATAAGCATCTTCAACCCACAACCAACTCCTCGCATCTATGCCGCAGTGCTGCTAATAATGAACAGAGGTAAGGGTAGTAAACCTTCTTATCTAAGAGGACGGTGATATGTCATCGGTCAAGAAATAAATATAGCGCGGGGATCGCTTAAATTATGCATTTACCATTGGTTATGTTCTTCAAATAATTTCTGTTTTAATCTTCTGATTGGTACTGGTAAAAAGATCATGTACTTTCTCATCGAGAAGTATCTCCAGAATCATGGAAATCACTAATTAAGACGTCTCACAAGTACACAATATGGTGGCAATTCTTCGCTGCTTTTTACATGCCTCAGATAAGGTAGAAACGAAGTATTGAAGGATATTCCATTGCTGATGGAAAGTTTCTAACTTTAGGCACTTTAATTTCAATATTGCCAATACTCGTCTTGTAGGTTGGCTACGGCAAATAACTGTTACGGATAACGGCATGACACGTTCATTTACAAAAAGCGGTACTGAAGCATTTTGTTGCAACATAGATTAAAGATCTATCTCAACAGCGTTTCCTATCAACTACTTGACATCCTTACAAATGAGTTCATGCAAGGAATTAGAATAATATCTAGTTTTTCGGATAACTGTAAGCTAAACTTTTTATGGCATATAATTTCTCTATTGTTGAAATTATATATGAAAGCAATCAGAAAGGGATACGACACTAACCCCCTCTCTCTGAAACTTAATGTATCAGAATTATTATAACTTTTATTAGTTTCACGTAAGAGAAGCGTCAAGAATTGATCTTATAAAGATAAATAAATATCTATCAAGTACTTGAGTTGTATCTACGAAAAATAACATCGTGAAATTTAATTTGGTATTTGCAGAAGATATTTCAATCTGCATAAGGGTAATCAGCCTTATGGTTTTAAACCATTCATCATTTAGCTTAAGGATTTTCCTTCTTCATTTCACGAAAATTCTCGTGTCCGTACTTGCGTAAACAGTAACCTAAGTCAGATTGAGATAAAACTGCTTTTAGAATTCGAGTACAGGAAGGACGATTCTGCCAGCAGATTGTCGAAGAAAGGAGAAAATATTTTTCACAAGAAAATGACTACAGCTCTCCTGAATAGGAGAGGAACAGTATCGTCAGCAAACAATCGGAAAATATGACTGCGATCTTATTAATATTATCTTGTTTTTGCTTTTTAACAACTCGATAAGTTCGCATATACCATAACATTTACCAAAAGTAGATGAAGAATTCCCTTCCCTTTCTGAAAGGAGCACTAATTTTAGGTGTTATAATTACCATAAGATAAAGCTTCATGATTATAATATTTTATCCTAAACTTATATTCTTCAGTAATAATCTCGCCATAAATAGAGCTATACAACGAAGGTCTATATAATGAATATCTTGAACCAAATAATTAATTTGTATGGCTGCTGCCCATTTTATCTGGATCAAATTACCTATAATTTATACAGAACTAATATCTGATCTATTACTATGAATCATTCTTATCTAAGTTTATCTATTTTTTAAATCTGAAGATTGGAAACAAGATTTCAAAAACTATTACATCATCATTCATTAAATAATTCAATGATTAAAAAAGTTTATAGATGATAGGCCAATACCCGCCATTTGCGATACAATGAGTCACTTTTTTTCTAAAATTTACAACCTAAGAAAATTAAAGAAGACCATCCTGTGTGACTTATAAAGTCGTGTATATTACGTATTTTTTATGAGATAAAAAAGACAAATTTTGAGTAAAATAATATTTATTTGAAATATTTACCCTTATTTTCAAATATACAAAAAATATATTTTTATATTTATAATAGTTTTTGTTTTGTAATCTTTTAATAAAAAATTATTTGAATAATTTTTATTACTGGAATTAATATATGTATTACGCTAATTCTGTTTAAGTTAAATCCGCTTTTTTATTCCAATTATTAACAATAACCCTTCTTTTTTATTATTAATTCAATATTCAACTTGTTGTTGACAGACAGTTATAATTGATTTTTCCTAATTAGCTAATATTCCGGACAGTTCAAATAAACCATTTTATTTAATAACTTACGATTGAACCAGGTAATTCACATAATGGAACTCAACTAAGATATTAAATAATAATTCGCCTTTAGATCTTTAAGTTAATATTTATGCAAATAAAGAATTAATTTGTCAGCAACATTATTTTGCTTGTCGTCGTTTTGGCTAGTCAGGCTCATATCTTAAAGCTCGATATCAATGCTAATGAATTTCTTTATACCTAACTTAAGTTCAGAAATAAGCAGTATTTACTGAGCTATAATCAAAATCAATAACCGTTTTATTTTTCAAATTTAATCTATCTAACCATACTAAACACAGTCATGTGATAGGGTACTGATGTTATATTCAAGTATCAAACACTAAGATAAAATTCAAAATAACATTAACTACATCTAGATCAGCTGTAATTACGCCAACTAGAGAAAATTCATAATTCATGCAAAAAAGCTATGAGATGAAATTATCTATCCATTCATGTTACTAATCTTTATCTTCTATTTGTTTAATTTTATGCATAAATTTTTATACAGTAAGGAATAACTTTTAAATTAACTAATAACCTTCTTAATGTCGATTTCAGAATTGAATAAATTTAATAATATCTGTGCGTATATCTCGCTAAATACAAATTCCACAGTAGGGATTTTAAAAACATTATTAATGTAAATATCTAAAATATAAAGGGAAATACCATCTTCCTATATTCCCCATTAATATATAAATTAAAACTGAAAGCACCTTGTTCAGTTATTAAAAATTTAGACGTATTTATATCCAGAGCATAAATATTTTAAGATCTTTGATTGTTAGCTTATTTTATCGATGTAGATAATATTTTTCTCACAAACAGGACTACCAATTAAAAAATAAGCAAGGTTAATAATATTGATGGTGGTATCCGATGGGATAAAAATTTAAAATTTTAACTTCAAAAAGGAAATTAATATGTAAGAGATAGCACTAAGTTTAGTGAACTTAATGCATTAAAACTGTTCACTTTTTGCTATTAAAGTTAGAATATTAATTAGCAAAATATATTGTAATCCACCAAAGCCAATAAGTTTAACTAAATAATCATTTGAAGTGAATTCTAAGCGACCTATAGAAATAAAATACTAAAAATGATAATAAGAAGTCCTTAAGATTTAGGTTAATTTTTTATTTTTATCTCCTTTGGTATAATATTTATATATAGATCTTTTATAATAATTTCTGAAGATTGGAGCAACTGTGAATTAATTATTAAAATAATAACAGCCATTGAAGCAGCTAAAAATTCCTCGATTAAGAAAGGTAAAACTGTAATCATTACTATTATGATCATCTGATATGGGATCGTTAAATTTAGTAAAAATAGCCAGACCTAATACACCTATTAAATACATTTTAAGCATTAAAATAACCATTATAATTGCGCTGATAATAATCCCACACAGTGAATCCTTGCCTATCTTTATAAAAGATATAGCGGGCAATAGTATGTTGGGGTAAGCCAATAGTCAAAAATAAACAAATTCTCAAAAGGAAAACATAAGTGACATGCTAAAGATATTATTGTGGCCTTGTGGCGTAATCAATTTTAGATTAATTGATTTTAATGTCTTAATTGCTGTGGAAAAACCTTTGCTACACCTTGTGAATAATTGTAACCAACAGAATAATTGTTCCTAATAATTTAAATAAAGCCTTGCAGAATGTTATTAAAGACCTAACTCTAAAATCATAAAATGCAGTGTAAATCATAATAATGATGAAATATTAATATTCCCTATTTCATAGGGGATATTTGTTTCAGTTTCTATTAAACAAGCTTCACTTATAAAGTGAACTGTTATAGAACCCATAAAGAAAGCTGCGAGCAAACAATACTAGCAATTCATACCAATAAAAGAGTTTGAAACGAGCTATAGGATATCATTAAGTGTCACCTATAGAAAACGGCTGCTAGGATAGTAAATTTTTACCTAATACGCCAAGGGATAGTAAATAGTTGGCACCTGAATTTAAGATAAAGTAGCAAACCAAACAAGCCCATATATAGGGCATGAGGACTAACCTATGAAAAACTGGCACTGATATAAGTTTCAATGATTGTCATAACCAAAAACAAACCTACAAATATAATGATTATCTAGAAAGTATTCATACAAAATTTACTTTTTTGCATCAATGATAAGCATAAATAGATAATAAATAAATTAATAATAAATAAGCAATAATCGGTAAGAGAATTTCAATTTGCATCCATATATTCCAATAATTTTATTTAAAAAATATTTTGATCATTAAATACAAAAAATATAATAAAAATTATAGATAAATATGAACATTAAAGCTCAATTCATAATGGAATCTCTGTTATTTCCTTCCATCATGGATGGGCATGAGCAGTCATAATCTAACTACATAAATAAGCAAGAATAAGAAAAACTAATCAACGAGTTTCTTTATTGAATTAAAGAAAAGATTTATTCATTAGCTCTCCTAGTAATAAAACTTAATCTGAGAGATTATATCTTATTTAAGAATCATATTCAGAAGATTATAAAAACAATGGTACTTTCATTACTCTATTATAAATAAAATGTAAATAGAAAAGTTTATTATTGTAATCCAAGCTTTTTTTCTAGGTAATGGATGTTGATCCCACCTTTAAAAAAATTTCTATCATCCATAATTTTTTGTTGTAATTTTATGTTAGTTTTAATGCCATCAATAATTAATTCAGATAAGGCATTTTTCATCCGAAGAATAGCAATTTCTCGGGTTTCACCATAAGTAATCAGTTTACCAATCATAGAATCATAGTAAGGTGGAACAGTGTAACCTGCATAAATATGTGATTCCCACCGTACTCCAAAACCACCAGGAATATGAAGGCGAGTAATCTTACCCGGACTTGGCAAGAAGGTATTTTCATCTTCCGCATTAATTCGGCATTCTATTGCATGCCAATGAATTTTAATATCTTTTTGTTTAATGGATAATGGTAAACCGGATGCGATCCTTAACTGTTCTTTAATTAGATCAACCCCAGTAATCATTTCCGTTACAGGATGTTCAACTTGAATACGCGTATTCATTTCAATAAAGTAGAATTCACCATTTTGATAAAGGAACTCAAAGGTGCCGGCACCACGATAATTAATATCAAGAGAAGTTTTTACGCAGCGTTCGCCAATCCTTTTACGCATATCAACTTTTATACCTGGTGCAGGTGCTTCTTCAACCATTTTTTGGTGACGACGTTGTATTGAGCAATCACGTTCAGCTAAATAAATCGCATTACCTTGACCATCAGCAAGTATTTGAATCTCAATATGTCGCGGATTCTCCAAGAACTTTTCCATATAAACCATACTATTATTAAAGGCAGCTTTCGCTTCGGCGCAAGTAATTATAATGGCCTGTTCTAGATCACTTTCATTACGAACAACCCGCATACCGCGACCACCACCACCACCGGATGCTTTAATAATAACCGGGTAGCCAATTTGATTAGCAATTGTTTTATTAGTTTTAATATCTCCTTCTAAAGGCCCATCTGAGCCAGGAATACAAGAAACACATGCCTTTTTCATAGCTTCAATGGCTGAAATTTTATCACCCATTAGTCGAATAGTTTCTGGTTTAGGACCAATAAATATAAAACCAGAGCGCTCCACTTTTTCAGCAAAATCAGCATTCTCAGAGAGAAAACCATAACCAGGATGAATGGCTTCTGCAGCAGTAATTTCTGCTGCCGAAATGATTGCTGGAATATTAAGATAGCTTTCAGCTAAAGCAGCAGATCCAATACAGACAGTTTCATCAGCAAGTAATACATGTTTTAAGTCACGATCGGCGATAGAATGCACGGCGACGGTTTTTATTTTTAGTTCCTTACAGGCGCGTAAAATGCGTAAAGCAATTTCGCCACGATTGGCGATAACAATTTTTTTAAGCATAAGATGCCTCATTATTCGATAATAACCAATGGCTCGTCAAATTCAACTGCTTCTCCATTTTTCAACAGGATTGCTTTAACTACACCCGCTTTATCTGCTTCGATCTGATTCATCATTTTCATTGCTTCGATAATACATAGAGGATCTCCTAACTTAACTGTTTGACCTACTTCAATAAATGGTTTTGCTTCTGGACTTATCCCTCGATAAAAGGTACCTACCATTGACGAGCGAACAGTATAACCAGTGATTTCTGCTTTTTTCTCATTTACTATTTCAGGTAAAACTTGAGAAGGTGCTTTAGCGTTTGCTAAAGCCGGTTGATGCGAGGTTGATGTTGTCATATACTCTTGTATAGTTGGTAAATTTTGTACGATTGTACGGCTGATACGCACTGATTCTTCACCTTCCGAAATTTCTAGTTCAGAAATACCAGATTCTTCAACAAGCTCAATCAATTTTTTAATTTTACGAATATCCATAAGTTAATTCCGTATTTTTATTTTTTATATTTATTAAGTTTGGGGTTTATTAATGGTTGCTAATTCTTCAATTCTTAATAAGAATTTAACCGCAGACTCTAATGCAAAAATATAACCATCAGAATGGAAACCACAGATGACGCCGTTTGCTATATCAGAGATATAGGAATGATGTCTAAATGGTTCACGTGCATGAATATTAGTAATATGAATTTCATAAAAAGGAGTGTCAACGCTTAATATGGCATCTCGTAATGCCACACTAGTATGCGTTAATGCTGCCGGGTTAATCAATATAAAGTCGACTTTTCTTTGAACTTTATGGATTTCATTAATAATCTCATGTTCTGCATTAGATTGAAAATGACTTAATTTAACTCCTAATTGTTTTGCTTTTTGGCTTGTTTGGTTAATAATATCCTGAAGTGTAAAGTGGCCATAGAATGCTGGTTCTCTTGTCCCCAGCATATTTAAATTTGGGCCATTTAGCAGCAAAATATGGAAATTTTTTTCCATTTTGCGGATATCTCCCAGATTGGTAAATCAGTTATCATAACTTGATGATAACAGGTTGTCATCTCTTTCTTATAAAGAATGTTTATTTCAATAACAAATAAGGAAATTATGAAAATTTCATTGCAATTAGAAGCAAAATTATATAGAAATTTAAAAATTTATCTATTTTACCAGTGGTGTAAGTGAAATTATCTCCCAGTCGGTTAATTTAGTTATTGATTAATTTATCGGCATAATCAATTATTTTTTCTAACGAGATCTCTCTTGTGGTTAATTGATAAAACTGCCAAACAAATTGGCTAATCGTTGTTATATCTGTGAGCGTTTTTATTGTTAGAATCATCATAGAGTTGATCTTTATGGTTGTATGTTACGCAAAATATAAGTGATCAGTATTGCCGATAACATAATATCACTACCTAGAACTAAATACTGCTACTGTAGCTGAATAGCATATTTATGAAGTAATAGTTACTATTATAGTGCCTCAACACTATCTATAGTTCCTGTCAATCCTTTATTTTTAAATGGTGAGGTATATAGTAAATTCTTTACGTAGCAATAGCGTTTATTTATAGGACTAACTATCTAGCTTACTATTGTGAGAGCAACGAAGCCACGCTGCTTTTGCATATTAATGATCTAAATACTGTCATATACTCTGCGATATATTATAACTTTTAGGAATTCACCCAGATTGTTCATAATAAGTCTCCTAGAGAGCGTAAAACCTTGTAAATCAAGAAGACAGCACGCGATTTCACATATTACACACCACCTGTTTATCAGAAACACTTCAATCACTCTTATGAAATTAATTATGACAGACCGACTAAATTTTTTATGATACTCAAAAGAAGGGTGTACAACAATCAAATCTGAGCTCTCGGTTCTCAATTTTTCTAGACATATAAGTATTATCCGCCTATAGTCACGATTATTCGAGGTTTTGAGCAACAATCCAGACTAAAGTCAATGATTCTGGATACGACTGGATTGATGGGCATAACTGAAGTATTCTTTCCAATAAATTTATTACTTATAGTAGAGATATGGACAATTTCTGTCTTCTTTACTCCTAAAACAAACACAATAATGGCTGAGCCGATAGACCTAATTAATGCAGACAGAATGTCGATTGCCATTTCTCTAGCAAAAGATACAAAAAAGTAATTTACTTAGATGCACATCCTCCTATCAGACTAACTGATCTAGTTTTTATCATTAATGACAACTAGAATATTTTTTTAAAAATACGGTGAAAATGCAAACTTATGGACCCATCTAATCTGTCAAGCGAATGTTTGACTGCAGTACTTTGTGTCACGGAGATTATCTGGTCGCGATATTGTTGTACTTCTCATAAATATTTACACCATTATTTTACATAGCTGTAAGAAAAATCTTACAGTTCATGTAACTTCAAAGCTATCGAGCAGTAAATTAGCACAATCAATTTATATTTACTCAATTGCAACTGGCAACACGTTACTTTCACTAAACTTCATTTTCTTATAGCCTTTTTTAAAATAACTAACTTTTTGGATACTCAATGCTCTGTTTTTACATCCACACAAAAACTATGATGCAGTTAGCACCCAAAACAAAGCATTAAAATTGCTATTTTTATATGCCTTGCACACTTATACTTGACAATTCAATCAACATCGGCATGTTTATATATCCGTCACTCATAGCAATCTAAATATTGAGCATACTGTATGAAGTGATCTGTTCTTCAAAAAAAAGAACAATCAAAGCAATCTGGGGAGGCGCTATAATCCGTATGATGCGTCACAGAGACGATCTAATAAATCCCAGATTTCTTACTCTTTGGCATATCCGCTCCAAGAAGCAGTAACAACGTTACCTGAAGCTACAGTACGAGGACGTTACTAGAAAGTGCGTTTGCTAAAAAGATGGAATAAACGAGCATAGCGTGAAACACCTCTAGCGCTACACCTTAAATGGCCTCATATTCGCATCAAAATTTCGGCATTACCTAAGGAGGGAGAGAGATCTTATACATCATTACTATAATCATTAGACTAAGTAATGCTTCTAGCAGACACCCCTAAAGCAAGAAAAAATGATTTGCGCTATATTAAAACCATATTCCGGTAAAGCATTTTAAGATACTACGTTACTAGAATTTTTTATTGAATCGTAAATGAGGTACACCTTTACCGAAGGTGTAAAAAGCGTTTAAGGTGAGATAGCTCGAAAAAAAATAGAAAAACCTGGATTCTCCATTATGATAAAAGATTTTTGCGCACAGATTTATAGAAATTCATTCTATGTGTGAGACAATGACCAGTCTACTTTTTATCAATAATTCATCCTGTTAAGACAGACAACAGAATTATTAGTAAACAGAATTATTAGTAAACAGAATTAATAAAAATAGAAAACAATAGTTATCAAGCTATTACCTATGGTTAATAATTCTAAATTAGTGTATTAGGTCAAAGAATACAGACTTCGATAAAATCTTAACTTACAATGAATTCACAACAAATCAATTTCATCCTTTTTTAACAAAAAGGTATAAGTTTTCTCTCTTCTCTTAATAGAGATATAATTTCCTAACCATCAAGTACCTTTAAATAATCGATATAACTACTTCTATCAATTACTGCTCTGACGGAATAAATAAATTTATCAAAATTGTATTACGGTACTTACACTTACACCACTTCAAGACCTTCTTAGAAAATGTTATCTTTTATCAATGGTTACTTCGTTTTCTTCTAAAATCATTATACAGAGCATAGTTGCAAATCAGCGGTGTCGATTATCATTGCTTGACGTATCATCATTTTTATCAGAAACAACCGTTAATAATTTGTCTAGTACTCACGCTTATTTTACTTAATTCTCTCAATAGTTTTCATCAACATTCCACAACCGGTTAATAAACCTTATTGGCCAACTTGAAATTTTGTATCTGTTAAAGACTTAAGGATACTTTAAAATCAATATCTTTTACACACCCCATCGGGAACTGGCTGGTAATTTTCCTTTACCGATAATAGCTAAAGTATCTTTATAGTTTAGTTTAGAGTAATAGATATCTACGGTAAGGTCGTCAGAGAGTAAAAGTATATCATAGATTAATTTTATACTAGCTTTAATACTTGATTTTCTTGTGCTAAATAATAGCAAATCATTCATAATTTATAAACTTTAAATTTGCAGTAAGAATGCTTAATAAAATTATTTTTGTTATTTCAGAGGATATGAAATCTTTTTAAGAAATAAATTGTATTATATTTACTATCAGTAATAGTGTCATTATCAATCAAAATAGCAACTTATTTTAATAAGTAAGAATTTTTAATAAAAAAACGTATAGTATTTTACTGCTTACATTTAAATTATTTTTATTGCTACTTATTTGGTCCCAGATTATTATGTAGACTCTTGTTGGTAGCATTATTTATGCTAATATAGCTACTGAGGGTATAGTTTAAGGCAAAATATCATTATAATTACCTCTCTATCATTAGGTAATTACAACACATAAAATTAGAGCTGGTTCAGTGCCTTCAAGCTAGAAAAGAGCCTGCATCTACTTTAGCTAAGCGTTATGAGATATTCTAACTTATTATTGCTAACGGATAAAACGAGATAATATTTATGATTATAGCCATATTTCCCATCGTTTATTGACGACAACTACTACCCCTTCACTCAGGAAGTCATAGTTGTCTCTCTGAGAAAAATGTTTTCTCCCTCTCGACGGATTTTCTAGAAGTCGTATACAAATTCTTAAACTCTATTTTTGTATCTTGATTTAGCTTAAATCACTGTTTATTCAGGTACTTGAGTGTTAGAATTTTAGTGAAATGAGACTGAAAGTGCCAAAAGCAAAGCATAAAGCGTTTAAAGGCTACGAGCCTAGGATTCTATACTTGCACATAGATATAGCTATCTTTTACAAATACTAAACGGAGTTTTACAATGTTATTTTTCGTAGGTATAACATACGAGATCTCACACTCAATAAGTTTTATCTGTTTTATAAAGCTAAAATTGTACCTAATGCTCGACACTTTTTACGTTATCTCAAACAAGTATGTCTATGGCTATTAATCGCGTTATTGCAGAATTGTAAAGAATTTACAGCGACTTTTTTTGTCTGTAGAAACGTTCAAGCCACCGGAAAATAGGAATTCGCCAGTTTGTTGTGCAGAGCTTGCTATAGAATACCAACTCCTATCCTGCCGAGGCATCTTCAAACGAGAATAGTATGGTCGAGGGATTTAATGAGTATATAGAAGATGAGCTGTAAAACTTTCATTTCAATACTGATGAAGAATTTTAAATTACTCTACATTGATATTTTTGGTCATACAATCAATGATTATCCAATCAGTATTGGATTAACATTCCATTTCAGTCTATGAAAATAGATTCAAAGTTAAAATTGAATTATTCAAAAAAAACTATACTATCTTCCTAGAAGTGACATGAATCGTATATCAACTAATAATTATGTAGCGTCATATAAACTTATACAATAGTATTTTTTAATATAAAATAGTTAATTTTATTGTTTAAAAAAATTTATTAAAAATATTAAGTAATTTTAATAAAGGTATTATTACTTTAAACTGTAATTAATTATAGAAATAAGAAATAATAATGTGATTATTATATTATAAAAAAATTGGCTACTTTTTATTAAAACGATTTAATTAACTCCTTGTTGTTACTTCATATGGTTGTTAAAGTAGATCGATTTTCATTCGTTTCTAGCTTGCAGGATTATTATTTTCTTATGTTTAAAAAAATTCGTGGCATGTTTTCCAACGACTTGTCTATTGATTTAGGTACTGCCAATACTCTAATCTATGTAAAAGGACAAGGTATTGTTTTAGACGAACCCTCAGTTGTCGCTATTCGTCAAGATCGCGCAGGCTCACCTAAGAGCGTTGCTGCAGTAGGTTATGAAGCAAAACAGATGCTAGGCCGGACGCCGGGTAATATCGCGGCTATTCGTCCAATGAAAGATGGCGTGATTGCTGATTTTTATGTTACTGAAAAAATGTTACAGTATTTTATCAAACAAGTTCATAGCAATAGCTTCATGCGCCCAAGTCCACGTGTCTTAGTTTGTGTGCCTGTTGGTGCAACCCAGGTAGAGCGTCGAGCGATCCGAGAGTCAGCACTTAGTGCTGGAGCTCGCGAGGTTTTCTTAATTGAAGAGCCTATGTCAGCTGCAATTGGTGCTGGTTTGCCTGTTTCTGAAGCAACGGGTTCAATGGTGGTTGATATTGGTGGCGGAACGACAGAAGTTGCTGTTATTTCACTGAATGGCGTTGTTTATTCATCATCAGTACGTATCGGTGGTGATCGGTTTGATGAAGCGATTATTAATTATGTTCGTCGTAATTATGGTTCACTAATTGGTGAAGCAACTGCTGAGCGAATTAAACACGAAATCGGTGCAGCCTATCCTACAGATCAAGTATACGAAATTGAAGTGCGCGGTCGTAATTTAGCTGAAGGTGTACCTCGTGGTTTTACTCTTAACTCAAATGAGATACTTGAGGCGTTGCAAGAACCTTTAACTGGTATTGTTAGTGCTGTTATGTTAGCTTTAGAACAATGCCCACCAGAATTAGCTTCTGATATCTCTGAACGAGGTATGGTGTTAACTGGTGGCGGTGCGTTATTACGTAATCTAGATCGCCTATTAATGGAAGAAACAGGCATTCCCGTTATTCTTGCTGAAGATCCACTAACTTGTGTTGCACGTGGTGGCGGAAAAGCATTAGAAATGATTGATATGCACGGCGGGGATCTGTTTAGTGATGACTAGATGTTAATCAATAGGTTGGAACTTAAGGATGGCGCATCTACTTATTTTAATCAAAATAAGTATTATTATATAATATTTATTTATTTTTATCAAAAAAATCATGAAACCGATCTTTAGTCAGGGTCTATCTTTACAATCACGTATTACGATTGCTATCGTTATAGCAATCGTATTGATTACTTTTGATCGTCAATTTTATTTTTTTAATAAAATACGTAGTTATTTAGATACGGCTGTTAGCCCTTTTTATTTTTTAGCAAATAGTCCGCGAGAACTGCTTAATAATATTTCAGATTCATTGGCAAGAAAAGATCAACTTCTTTTTGAAAATAAAGAGTTGAAGAAAGAGATCTTACTAAAAAAAGCAGATAATTTATTACTTGGACAACTTAAACAGGAAAATACTAGATTACGTGAGCTACTGGGTTCACCTCTACGTCAGAATGAAAACATGATGTTTACTCAAGTGCTTTCAAGTGCGAATAGACATTATCGTGATCAAATTGTGATTGATAAAGGTTTACATGACGGTGTTTATGAAGGCCAGCCTGTTATTAGTGATAAAGGTGTTGTTGGTCAAGTTATCGCAGTTAGCCAGTTTAATAGCCGTGTTTTATTGATTTGTGACACAACACATGCATTACCTATACAAGTATTACGTAATGATATTCGGGTTATTGCGGTTGGTGCAGGATGCAATAATAATCTTCAACTTGAACCTTTACCAGATAATACTGATATACGTATTGGTGATGTAATAGTTACTTCTGGTTTAGGCAAGCGTTTTCCTGAAGGTTATCCAGTTGCGATTATTTCTTCCGTAAAATACGATACCCAGCGCGCTCATATGATTATCCATGCACGGCCTAGTGCAAATTTACAAAGGCTACGCTATCTCTTATTATTATGGGAAAACTCTAGCGATCCTTCTTATCCTTTATCTTCATCAGAAGTATATCATGCAGCAAATGAGCGTTTAATGAAGATTCTACCCCAGGCATTTCCTAATCAAAATGAGATTCAATGGCCGCAATTACCATCAAAAAAATAAAAAATGTAGAGCGACCTTATTTGGTCTTTCAGTAGAAATATTTCTGCCATGAAATCATGGCAACTAAAGGAAACATAGAATGAATTATTACCGTGATAATAGGCAGTGAATTATTTGCCTGTTCTTTTTAATTGCAATAATCCTAGAACAAGTACCCTGGCCTGATCAATTTAGTTATTATCGGCCAACATGGTTAGCATTAACTTTAATTTATTGGGTTATGGCTTTACCACATCGAGTTAGCGTAGGCACGGGATTTTTTTTAGGTATCTTAATAGATTTAATCCAAGGTTCAACGCTTGGGGTACATGCATTAGCTTATAGTATACTTTGTTATTTAGTATCATATAAACATCAGCTTCTTCGTAACATGCCACTGTGGCAACAATCCATTTTTATTGCTGGATTATCAATAATTATGAATTTTACGATATTCTTGACGGAGTTTCTTTCTTCTCTTGTATTATTTCATCCAAAATTATTCTGGAACTGTTTAATTAATGCCATATTGTGGCCTTGGATATTTTTATTGTTACGCAAAGTTCGACGCCAGTTTTTAATTCGTTAAAAATAAACAGTCAATTGTCTATTTTTTCTGAGATTTTTCTATTTTTAATAGAATTTATTTAAGTCTTCTTCATCAAGAAGGTTTAACTTAATTGAATAACTAGAATAGTTATTTGACATCATTAACCCTGATATATCTAAATCATTATATGAAGGAGAGACACCGAGTGTGTATATTACTCATTTAACATCTGAAAAATCTAAAAATAGTATTTGATACTACAGCAAAATCCTATCCGAGGTTCAGTGCAGATAACTATTATTGTAAATAATAAAATATTTAGGTAAGCTTAAAAATAAAAATTATCATGCTATGCGTATATTTTAACAACTTTTAGATAAAACACAGCAAGTTATGGACTGCAATAACGTATTCTTAGATAAGCAAAAAGATATTATATGATTTAATTGTCACTAAAGTAGTATGAATATTTAACAAATAAAAATAGATCAATAGATCTTATCCAGTGAACCCGATTAAGAAGGCGAGATTTTATATTATTCAGGATAAACATAGTTATTTTATTAAGCAGATTATCATAATATATAATCATAGTAGAGTTACCGTTAGTTGAAATAAATAAATTATTATCTTAGTTTCTAACGTTAAATAATAGAAAGAAAGTTATAGTAATTTAACTATTAGTCAATGTAACTCTCTCTAGAAAGAGAGATGGATTATATTAATAGATATCATGTTTAAGAATTAATATTGAGCATGAAGTTAAAAAGGTATTGTAATAATATTTATAAAGATATGTAAATCGGGCTTATCAGAGTATACAAAACGGTTTCTTTATTGATAATAGATTAGAAAATTTTCTTTTCTTCATGCCTCTAATTTATGCTCCATATCAAATGCATTTCCGATAATAAACAAAAAACTTTCATATACCTATATTAGCTGACTAGCTCAGCAATGGTAAATATTATAGTGTAGATGGTTAAAGATTCGCTAAGAAAAAAGGTGCTCGTTTAACAACAGAAATATCACATTACAATCTTGTTATCTACTTTTTATATCGGTCAATTCTCATATCAGCGTTTCCTAATGTATTAAAGTAAAGAAGAACGAGAACGCTTAAAAATATTACTGAACTATTTTTTGTAATGAAAATAGTGGCTTGATTATTGTACTGCAGCAAAAATAGAGGGGTGATGATGAATTTACTCAAGATGCAGGCTTCTTAAATCATCTTTTAGCTAAATTATTCAACGTAAAACCTAATAATCTCCCGTATTCAGATTTATACTAAACTAACTTTAATACATCGTACTATTCGTAATTTTACGGTATTTCATTAGAAATAATCTGTGTAATTTAAAGATGATTTTTATTTTATTGAAATACTTTATTGATAAATATATCCTTAAAATAATAGTAAACCTTAATTATATTAAGGACTATTATTAATAATAGATTTCTATGATGTTTAAAAAAAGATCCAATAAACATGCTTTAGAACGTAAAGTTGAATTAAATTATGTTAATTATATTATTAACGATGAATCTGAAGATATGACCACCTATTTATATTAATATTAATTTTTTCTTAGTTACTTTAACATGAAATAGAGAATTTTTAATATCGATATCGAAGCCTCACAAACCATTAAGAAATAATTAATGTTACGTAACTTGAAGGGAAAATGGTCGAATATTATTATCAATTTTATTGATATACTTTGATCCTAAGTACAAATATAGCGATATTCTTTCCATCGTTGAAAGAATATTTATTAAACGATTGTATTAAAGTTACCATTAATAATTCATCTCAGTTAGGAACTTAATCGAGATAACATACAAAAGAACACATAAGACCTTTAACATATTCTATGTATTAAATCCTTAACTTACAAATATAAAATAACAGTAAAATCAGTAGAAACAGTCTGTTATAAAATTTTATGGAAAATTGTTCATATAAATCGTACTATTAATTCCAATAATTTTATTAATTGCTTTAGTAACGGTTTCAAAAGTTATTAATGGTAATTAATCTTATTTTAGCTAAAATAGCTATCTTTATTTGCAAATCTGTCAAAGTAAAAATTAAGCCACTGTATAGTGATGAGTGGTTTGATATCGTTATAATATAGTTAAGATGCTGCTAGCTTGTTATTGTAGCTCTTTATTTTAGGAGTAGAAACGTCTAAAACGATCATCTAAAGGTTGGTATTTTTTATCTATAAGCGCATAATAGTATTTATTATGGCATTTGCTATTTATTATTATGGCATTTGCTATTTATTGAACTACATCTTTTCTTCCGTAAATCATTTAATATCGCAATTAACTTGAAGTATAAACTTAAATCATTAATGAGAATGCCGTTTAAATTGGTCCTATTTAAGGTAAAAATATCTATTTTTAGGCATATTAATATTTTCTTATATCAGTGTTAGTACTGACAAATAAATATTAAGGTAAAGAAAATTAAATTTTTATTCGATATGGTAGAGTACACTTCTTTTTTATACCTCTCTTTTCGGAATATTATTTCTTATCAATTGAATGTAGATTGTTATAAACCAATCGAGTTTATCAGTGAAAGTAATTATTAGTCATTTTTATTTAGATGCTTTAAATGAATTATTTTGCAATAATTTAATTATCTTATACCTAAAGAAAGTCAAATCATTCTTTGATGCGCCCATCAACTAAAAAAGGACATCAAAGGTCCCTGAACTGACCTGGTTAAATTAAAATGAATATTATTTATCATAGAATTATTAGTAAATCTGATGCCTTGGTAGGTACCAGCTACACTAGATTTATTAATAATTCATTATTTTCCATTGTCTAATTAGTACCAGATGTACAGAAATATGTCGTGATTAACTCAGATCACGCAAGAAGCATCAAGTATTGCGCACTATCTTAGTCTTGTAAATACGGATAAAACTTATCTAGAATTATATTCTATATTTTTCTTATAAAGAAAAACGTTATAAAATTTTATTTGGCATCTTCGGAAGATATCTTACATATACGTGTAAAATGACGATAAAACTCTCGTATCTTTTAAACATTTTAAGCTTCAAATTAAAAGCTTACCTTACTTTATTTTATAAAAATTTCCTCTCTCCCATTCATTGCTAAATAGCGATCATCCATGGCAGATTCAGATACAACAGAGTTCAGGAATTCTCGTAAGACTGCTAGTAGATCAACGAGAGAAAGAAAACCGTTTTTCATAAGAAACAACCACCCTTGTTTTAGCGGACGATGTTATCGTCCGCAAAAGATTGTAAATATGAATTTCATCATCAATATCATCTCGCTTTACCCTTTATCAACGGTAAAGTTCAATTATCCAATAACGACTAACTAAAATAGACACAAATTGTTCTTCTAACCTGAATAACAACGATGATTTTAGGTATTGTAGTTTCCTAATGATGGATTCTTATTATCATGATATTTTACTATCAAATATATCCATGAGTAGCTCTTTTATCATGAATAGGGTGTGTGAGAAAGATCTATACCCTAATCTAATACCAAACAATTCAGTATTGTAATAACCGCTACTAATTCAATACGCTAAGGTAACTAAAATAATCTTTTTATAATGCTTCAATAGTAGCAAAATAAAGGTAGTCAATAACAAAAATACTAATTTGCTTACAAGCAAATAAAATAACGTGACAAACTGTTTACGAATTTACGCTTCTTCTTTTTCATTATCTAAAAATATTACTTCGTAAAGTTAGCAACATAAAACTTTTTCCTCTTTACTAACCTTAATATTTACTATTATTACTTTATTGAAAGATAAAGATCACAATGAAAAAACGCTCGCATAACATTTATCATTTACTAAATTAGCTGTCATTACACTACCTATATGATTATTTTTATCTTTAGCATAAAATGCTTACTTAATTACAGCAACAATATTATGATCCATTTCACTGGCACTCATATCAAACGTTAAGATATTTTTTCCAGCGCTTAATATGGATAATCAGCTTCATCAGCATGTGAATTAAATTTTCTTATCCTTATTAATAACCTTTTTATCCCTTATTCTACTTTAAAAAAAATCGAGTAAAATAGCAATATAAATTCTCACTGGAAAATTAATACTTAATTATTTTCCGTTTTATAATAATCAATATCATCAATTCAGAATTGGCTAATTTTCCAATACTAACTTATCCGATTATAACCAATAATAGACTCATGATTATCAAAACAATCCGTTTTAGCATTACTATCTCCTCAACCAAAGCTGCGGATTAACCGTTTTACCTTTACGACGGATTTCAAAATAAAGCGAGAAGCACTGTTGTGCACCACTACTACCCACTAATGCAACAGGTTGACCTGAGCGAACCTGTTGACCAACATTCACCAATGCACTTTGGTTATAACCATATAAACTCATATCTCCCTGACCATGATCAATAACCACCACCAAACCATAACCTCGTAGCCAATCAGCAAGTAAAACACGGCCAGCAAAAATAGCTTTAACTTCCGTTCCTTTAGAGGCATTGATCACTATACCGTTCCAGATTAATTCATCAGAAATACTTTCACCATAGTGATGAAGAATTTGGCCGTGAACAGGCCATAAAGCCTGACCGACAAGATGACCTAAACCACCTGTACGCGCCATCAAAGCTAGCTTATCTTTGGTTGGAAGATAAGTAGTTCCTTTTTGCTGTGCTTGCCTTTCTTTTGCTCGAATATAGGCTGTTTCTTTCCCTTCACTTTCCGCCCTAACTTTTAATTCTCTTTCAGATCTGGTAATTTTACTATGCAACAGTGTTTCGTTACGTTTCATTGTCGCCAAACTTTTTTGATCGGCTTTTAAAGTTGATTCTAATGATAACAAAGTTTTTTTTCTAGCATCCTGTGCCAAATCTAGTATTTTCTTTTTTTGATCTTGTTTAGCTAAGTTTTTTTTCTTTGCTAATTGCTTTTGTTGCTTCTGTTGTTTTTGCTCAGCAAGCAAGCTGGTTGTTTGCTGCAATTTAATAATAGTATGCTCTCTGACAGCATTTAAGTAACTATAATAGGCTAGAATACGCTCTTCTCGCTCTTCTTGTTCACCTTTAAATAATAATTTAATCCTTTTTTGCTGACCTAATCGAAACACGGCATCAAGCTGTTTACCTAGCAATAATTTATGAATCTGTTTTTGCTGTTGTAAACAACTAATATTTTTATTTAGCTCAGTAAGCTCTTTTTCTAACTGAGAAATCTTTTCACGTATTTCATATAAGGCTTGTCCAGCAGCAGCAATATTTTTTTCTTGTTTTTTTAATTGATCAATTAAATAATTTCTCTCAGCTTTCTGCTCCTTAATACTTCTCTCTTTTTCTGTAATATTTAATAAAAGATCTTTTAGTTTTATTTTATTGTCACTGACAGGATTGGCAATAGTAATCAATGGCCAGATAAAAAATAGTGAAACAAAGAGTAACAACTTAATCACTACTCTCTTTAGTATAGCCAAAAGGATTAAGATTAAACCATATCGACTAGTATTATTCATATTAGTTCAACATCCTGAAACAATATCACTTAAAATTATTGACAATCACTATAATTAGTAAATATTTCAGCTTCTTTTAGAAGAATACTGAAAAACTTAATTTCTTTATTTATACAAATAATCATAAAATGATGCTATTTTAAAATGTTTTTGATATAAGACCTCTTATCTTATAAGAAGAATTTTTACTATAAATGTTGCCATGAAAAAGAAAACAGTCATACATTTCAAAGAAACTCTCTTCTTACTTCCTCATAACATAAATCTGAGTCTCATTCATTAGTTGACTCGATGATAATCTATCAGATGAATGTTGATTCATGTATTGAATAACTATTCCGCTTTATACTGCCACATTATCACAATGAACATATTTTTGATGGTAATCTGTTCATTAGGGTTACAGCGTTATCATTGTAAAATCCTCGATTACAGAAAATATTTAACAATCTGATTAGAAGTTCTCGGTTAAACTATATTACAAGGATAAATAGTTTAATTATCCTATGATCTATCTTGAATAACTTAACTTTACGAGGAATTAACAAAACAAATAGGTATTAGTTTAAAAACAGCGTTTAGATGGGTATCGTTATTCCCTTTATTTAGCGGCAGCACCTAACTTAAAGTGCATTAAGTGCTATTGCTGAAGTCGACGAAACATTTTCCTCAATTCTTTAAAGGGAAGTGCTTTTCCCACATAGGAAAATCAGAAATATGGTAGATAAAGAGTTAAAAAGAAAGAGCAAATTTTGGCATTAATCGCTAGATATTGAAAAAAATCATGTAATCAATGAGATTCTTAAAGAGTTTGATATAGAGTGCTTGTGGTTAGCTGTTTTCTTTAGCTTATCATAAATAAAGAGCCAATTCTTTGTCCTGGGATGGAGGTAAGTGATACGAATTCTTTTCTAGCGAGTATAAAATTAATCACCACCACCTAATAAGGTTAAGTAACCAAATATTTATTGGTAAGGAATTCCATATTTAAAATGTTAAAATTATATCAGCGGATTAAATGGATGACTGAGTAGATTATATATCATAAGGTCATTTTTATTTACCTAATTATTTTACATGGAGACGATTGTTGAAAGAACAAAAATTGAAATGCAGATGTGGACACAAACTGCTCTCTGCGAGCAAAGAAAGAATTCTTTGTCAAAAGAATCTAAAATAACCATATATTATTATTTAATAATACTTTCATTTAGCTACTTTTAAAGTAGTATCAATTAACTGATAATGCTAATAAATATTAGCAATATAAACCTTAATTTGCAAAAAAAAATCTACTAATTTTATGGAAATTGACTGTAATATACAGCGATAAATGTATACTTTGCAACTTAAATTTATCTATTACTAACTACGGGAGTAATTATTCCACATGATGCATGAAATCATGCAATTTATTAGTCGACATTCAATGCTTAGTCTGACTTGGATAGCTTTTTTTATCGCTGTAATTACCTTAATTTTTAAGAGCTCGTTCTCTAAAATAAAAAGCATCACCCGTACTCAAGCGATACAATTGATTAATAAAGAAGAAGGAATCACTATCGATTTACGTTCCCATGACGATTTTCGTAAAGGACACATTATTGATTCAATTAACCTGCCTTTATCAGAAATTAAAAACAGTAATATCATTGAATTCGAAAAAAATAAGCAAAAACCAATTATTATTGTCTCAGAAAATGGCGGAAAAGCATTTAAACCTGCTGAACAACTGCTAGAATATGGTTTTAAACGTGTCTTTATTCTGAAAGAAGGAATTAACGGTTGGTCTAGGAAAAATTTACCTCTAGTCAGCGGCAAAAAGTAATTCATCAGATATAACAGTAATTATATTTATATAATTCAATATCATAAGAATATTTAAAAGGTAATTAATATTATGTCAGAAAAAAGTCATGAAGAGCTAGTATTCCAGATCCAACGAATTTATACTAAAGATGTTTCATTTGAAACACCAAGTGCCCCTAATATTTTTCAGCAAAAGTGGCAACCAGAAGTCCAATTAAATTTGGATACATCGTCTAATGAATTAGCTGAGCATCTTTATGAAGTTATCTTACGCGTTACCGTTACCGCTAGCATCATTAATGAAATCGCTTTCCTGTGTGAAGTGCAACAATCCGGCATTTTCTTTATTGATGGTATCGAAGAAACAAAAATGGCTCATTGTTTAGGTGTTTACTGTCCAAATATTTTATTTCCATATGCGCGTGAATGTATTAGTAATTTAGTTAATCGTGGAACTTTTCCTCAACTAAACTTAGCACCTGTTAATTTTGATGCATTGTTTATGAACTATCTACAACAACAGCATACTGCTAAAACTGAAAATTCGGAAACTCATCAGGAATCTTAATGAAAACTGTTTCAATGACAGTTATCGGTGCTGGTTCTTATGGTACCTCATTAACTATTATACTTGCCCGTAACGGTCATCGTGTTTTGCTTTGGGGGCATAATCCTCAACATATTAAAAAATTACAACAAGACCGGTGCAATCAAGAATTTTTACCTAACATTCCATTTCCAGACAATTTATTACCTGAAGCCTCCCTGAAGACAGCAATAACCGCAAGTCGTAATATCTTGATTGTCGTACCAAGTCATGCATTTAATCAAGTTTTAAAAAACATCCAACCTTACTTAACGCAGCACTCACGCATTATTTGGGCAACAAAAGGACTAGAACACGGTACTGGACGTCTCTTGCAAGATGTTGCCAGCGAAACGCTCGGTGACAAAATTCCACTTGCTGTTCTATCTGGTCCAACCTTTGCTAAAGAACTAGCTTCCGGCTTACCGACTGCCATTGCAGTAGCTGCTTCTAATACAGAATTTAGTGAAGAGCTTCAGCAACTTTTCCATTGCGGTAAGAGCTTTCGAGTTTATAAAAATCCAGATATGATCGGTGTTCAGTTAGGTGGAGCAGTCAAAAACGTGATTGCGATTGGTGCAGGCATGTCCGATGGTATCGGATTTGGTGCCAATGCTCGCACTGCATTGATCACCAGAGGATTAGCCGAAATCAGCCGCTTAGGCATCGCTATGGGTGCCAAACCATCTACATTTATGGGAATGGCTGGTTTAGGGGATTTAGTTTTGACATGTACTGACAATCAATCACGTAATCGACGCTTTGGCCTGCTGCTCGCTAAAGGCATGCAGATTAAAGAAGCGGAAAAACAGATTGGTCAGGTTATTGAAGGTTACTTAAATACTAAAGAAGTCCGTACATTAGCGCAACGTATTGGTGTAGAAATGCCAATTACCGAAGAAATTTATCAAGTTCTATACGGTAATAAAAATGTACTTGAAGCGGCAGATACATTACTTAGCCGCAAAACCAAAGACGAAATTAAATGATACACGTGCTTCTTAATTATTAAAAATTAATAGAATGTAAATATATCATGATAGTAATTTAAAGAAATTTGAATGATAATAAAATAAGAAGATTAAATATTAGCTAATTGTAAACTGATATATTAGCTAGTTTTCCATACAACATACTTCTTAAGCATAATAATCTTAGTAATTCACTTAAATATATTCTATTAAATAAGTTGAATACCCCATACTATGCCAGTAATTTCTGTTCATAAGAACAGAGGAGATATCTATAAAACGTAAAAAAAATTATCCCTTACACTGTTCATGATCTTAAGGCTATCCTGCAACGTAATCTTACAGATAAGAAATATTAAATCCCTTTATTATATTTAAAAGTTTTTCATACTCTATAAGAGTACTGTATCAGTAATTAGCTACAAAAAGTGTATTGTAAGAATTAACAACTTATCTACAAAGTTAGCTATTTATCTATTTTGAAGTTAATATATATCCTGTAATAATATTCTTTAGGTGTTATTTGACCACCTAACAGATATCGTTATAGATAAAAAACTGTAATTAAAAATGATGTTTGATATTGCAATTAATTACCCTTTATGGAACCTGTAAAACAGGCGGGAATCTCTGCTTTTAAAGTTTATAAAGATGCAATAATTTAAAAGGATCTAAAATTTTTGGCAATATAGAAGTTAGCAAGATTGCCAAAATCAGCGCTGGGTTCTCTGGTGGAACTACACTCTCTAACTTCCTCTATCCATGGCAGAGGAAGGGATGCAGTAACTTGTAAAGATAAAACATCAAAAAAGATGAAACTTTTTTGATGTAAATTAAAATTTTAGCAACTCAATTTATAGTTTTTATAAGAAAATATACCCATTTCATCAAATCTGTGATGAATAAAATTACTCACCAAACAATTCACATAGTTGTTAAAAAATCTAGTGATAACGGTTAAGTTATATTCTATTCTAACGCTTTGTGAATCTGTTCTTTATTCTTAAATCGAAAGTTGTTTAACATTATAGTTAAGACTAAATATCCTTAGTCCATCCAGCTTCCTAAGTATATGGAAGCAGATTAAATAGCATTGAAAGGTTGTTTTTGAACTATAGCGTGTTTCACAGCCTAACTATCACAAAAGGTTATTTAATCTGATTGGTCATCTTATTGATGTCCAGTTCACTGATATGAACTCTTAGAATACCAACCGTTCTTTTTACTTTTTCTTCAGCTTCTTCATCTCTTTAGGATACACTGAAAACCTTGCTAACAAAATATCAAAGGTTTTGTTAGGGCATCACAACTCTCCATTAGCTAAACCTCCTCCCACAGATCAACTTTAACTTTCGATATTGATTCCTTTTTGAAAGTAAAAGCAGCATATGAGCTATTTTGTATGCCAAACAGCATTGATGTTTTGCATTTTGAAACATCTTTTCCATTATATTCAAAACTAAGGATAGTAGTACTCCGTAGTAATCCTGAAAATATGGTTAAGATACGCCATCATAGGGCATTAAGAAGTTTAACCCAACTCGCTTCAACTTTCGATAATCATTTTCCAACTACAATGACCTCCTTACATCTATGGCGTGGTGCCGCTTTTTTAACTAGAAGGAAAAAAGATCAACTTGCTTAACAGGACAATTATATTGTCGGCTCATAAATAAACATAGTGGTATTGCTTAAATCATGCAAATATCCATTGCCTATATTTTTTGCCGAGAAGCGATACAATAGTTTCGTGAAAATCATCGCTGGAGATGATTTTGTAGGTATACAAGCATGGTATCAACATTTTTGATGTTTTTATACCTTTAAGATAAAACAAGAGTTATACTTATTTCTATATATGAGCTTTCAGAAAAACTGGTATATACTGCTTATTAATTTTATTAATTATCTCAATATTATTGATACGATATGGATGAAAAATCTACCTATAAGTATCCAAAAAATTAGATATTACCTCTTACCCCCTCTTGCATTAGTTATCTATAATAATCCCAGGAAGCTAATAGCACCGCTGTTGAGGCTGTCCTCGAAGCCATTATGCTGTAAATAAACATACCCAACTCCGCTTTGTTGATGAGCGGCTTTCCCAATCGACCATAACGGTTATTTGCCGCAGCGAATCATACAGACTACTATGGCGATATTGAGCTTAAAGTGTTGAAGGTTTAAGTGATCGCAGTGGCAACGGAATATCTTTCTAAAGCCTATTTCTACACCTTATCTAAAGCGTACAAAAATCGTTAAAGATTTTCTACCATGCCTGTATACCTACAAAATCATCTCCAGCGATGATTTTCACGAAACTATTGTATCGCTTCTCGGCAAAAAATATAGGCAATGGATATTGCATGATTTAAGCAATACCACTACCTTCCTTCATTAGCTGAAGGCATCTATGTTGCTCTGTCAGGCAAGCTGATCGCCTTAGATGCTACTTAATTATTGATAGTACTGGATATAACCATAAGCATCGAGCTGTGCCCGAAGCGGATTATTAAAAGTCAGAAAAATGAGTATAACTTTTTAATGACTAACGAGCTCGTTGCTTAATCGCATCTCGAAGCTTAATATGGAAGATGAGGTACTCTTAATTGTTAGAATACAACGGCAAAGTATTTCTGGAAATGCAGGATCAACGCTGTTGGGTATATAAAATATCTAACATACTGACTTTACCCTAACCAAAGGAATGCACTGAAAGTTAATGGTGAGCTGCGGGAGATTTGACTAGCAGAGAACTGTGATGCCGCTAATAAATTTCTTGATGTTTATTAGCAAAGAATTTCAGCGAGAATCTCCTGCAGTGATTAAAGAGGTTGGATTAAAGATTGAGAAGAATGGCTAGTATCTTATAGCTGCCCGTCAGCGCACTAGGCGTCATAAGAACAATAATCTAATTTTAATGTAGAATTTTTCTTGATAGAGTGAGATATGAAGTTTTTTCTCGAACTACAGTGGTTCGAGAAAAAACTATTTAAATTTAATCTGCTCCCATCTGCTCAGAAAACTAAAACTGGATCAAGTCTATTTAGACTTGACTCTGATGTTAAACAATATCCAATTTAAGGATGGAGAATATATTACGAATCATCAACTACGGAGATATAACCTGATAATCATAATCATATAACAAATCTTCGAGCTAGAAGCCTGACTAAGATTACTTACCTGATATAACAATGAGTGCTTATTTATAACTAATTTAATAATAAAACATAATATTTCATTATCTTATATTAAATCTATGACATCAATAAGATAATTTTTTATGTTTTAATACTAGACAGGTCTAGATTGCAGTAGACACAATATTATTATTCTGTAAATCATAAATTTATTATTAATTCCTTAATTTAATCTAGTAATAATCAGAATTATGATTGATCAATTATCATATCTACTATATCTTGATTTACTTTTATCTAACTTAATTATTTATTAATAAATAAAAATAACTATTTATACTATATTTTAATAAATATCCCAATAGAATAAATAATTCATTTTTAAAAAAAACTTAATTGTTAAAATAGTGAACTATTTTAACAAAATTTTTATATATAACTACTATTATTTTCTACCACAAAAAAGTTTTCTAAAACCTCTCATTCACATTATCACTGATAGTGATAGAATCATTGGTGTTGATTTTGTTAAAAACAGATGAAAAGAATGTAATAATACTCATATCAAACAGTATATAAAAATAACAGAAGTCTTTTACTGGTAAAAGAAACAACTTTTCTATCAAATTAAATTATTTTTATTACCCTCTTTCAGAAAAGAGTTTAGCAGTAACTTAATAAAAATTCCTTACGGAAAATATCGGGATTATAAGAAACCAACAACTTATGCACTTATTATTCCATATTATCATCGTGTTATTAGCTATAATAGTAAATTTCTAACTTACATACAGGAGACGGATTAAATATAAAAAACTAACCTTTAGATTGTAAAATAATATAAATAATCAAAAAATTGACTAAAACTGTATTAATTATTATTAATAAACCATATTATTAGTTTTTTAATTATTAAAGATCATTAATCTATATTTAAATTTTTAATTAATTTCATGATATTAATAGTAGATCAATGAAGCAGAATTTTTCTGTACTATACAAGATATAAACTGCATCTTTTATTTATATGAAGGTAATTTAATGTAAAAAGTTGAAGATAGCGTTAAGTAGGTTCAATAATTAAATATTTTATTTTTATCATTCCATAAGTGATAAAAAAGACGTACTCATTCACTTTAGTTCTATTAAAATCAAAAATTTTAAGACTTTTTTCGAAGGTCAGTAAGTTAAGTTTATTTTCTGAAGAGAGAAAGGACAATCTGTGTAAACGTGTTGCTATTTGATTTAATATAAGTATTTATCTTAGTCTGTTTTAATTAAGAAGAGTGATTTATGAATTTTTCTTGTAAATCTGCATGATAAGATGAGCGTACTAATGGACTACACGCTGCGTGTATGAAACCCATTGCTATTGCTTTATTTCTCATATCTTCAAATTCTTTTGGGCTTACATAACGTTTTATTGACAAATGATGTTGACTGGGTTGAAGATATTGTCCCAAGGTTAGCATTGTAACACCATGACGACGTAAATCACTCATAACATCAACTATTTCTTTATTAGTTTCGCCTAATCCAACCATTAATCCAGATTTTGTCGCTACCCCAGGATGCATTTGCTTGAATTTTGCTAGTAGCTGTAACGAGCATTTGTAATTAGCACCAGGACGTACTTGGTGATAGATACGTGGAACACTCTCAATATTATGATTAAAAACGTCAGGTGGCGCAGTAGACAAAATTGTTAAGGCGCGATCCATACGACCGCGAAAATCAGGTACTAACGTTTCTATTTTGATGTTTGGATTTTTCTCTCGAATAGCAGTAATACTATCAGCAAAATGCTTAGCTCCACCATCGCGCAAATCGTCACGATCTACAGAAGTAATAACAACATATTTTAATCCCATATCTTTAATGGTTTCTGCTAATTTTGCTGGTTCATTAAAATCAGGAGCATTAGGTCGTCCATGTACAACATCACAGAATGAACAGCGACGAGTACAGATAGCTCCTAAAATCATAAAAGCCGCAGTACCGTGATTAAAACATTCAGCGAGGTTAGGACAAGAAGCTTCTTCACATACTGTGTATAATCCATTCTTACGTATTGCGTTTTTTATTTCTCTTATCCGGCTTGAATCAGCAGGAAGTTTTATTTTTATCCACTTAGGTTTAGGTAAAATTTTTGCATGATTCGTTCTTATTATTTTAACAGGGATCAATGCCATTTGATCAACATCGTGATATTTAAAGCTACCTTTTATTTTAATTGGTCTACTCATAATTTACTAATTCCATTAGTGACTTCCTACTGCGGATCAATAATAAATTGATGTTTATCTTATAAGATATAAGATTATTATTTATATTAGTTTCAATTTTTTTAAAAATCATTAAAAAATTATGATAACTTATTCTACAAGTTGAAATTCTAATAGATTGCAGAAATGTTTTATTAAAAAAGGTTCGACATCCTTAACTTTGCTGCAAGGAACTAAATCATTAAGTTGTGTCATTTTCATACCGGCATAGCCACACGGATTAATACGCTGAAAAGGTGTAAGATCCATATTAATATTTAATGCTAGACCATGAAATGAACAACCTTTATAAATACGTAATCCGAGAGAGCATATTTTTTTTTTCTTAACATAAACACCAGGAGCTTCACGCTGAGCATAAGCGGTAATACTAAATTCAGATAAAGTATTAATTACTGTAATTTCCAGTATAGTAATCAGCTCTCTAACACTAATTTGATTACGCTTTAAGTCTAATAAAATATACATTATTTGCTGACCAGGACCATGGTAGGTAATTTGTCCGCCACGATCAGATTGAATAACTGGAATATTTCCGGACGCGAGTAGGTGTTCTTTTTTACCTGCTTGGCCTTGAGTAAAAACAGGATAATGTTCCACTAGCCAAAGTTCATCTGGTGTATTAACCGTACGTTTTTTAGTAAATTGATGCATTTTATTGGAAGTAATATGGTAAAGTTCCAACCCAAGTTGACGTAAAATAATAGTTTTTTTAATAATATTTTCCTGTTACTGATAGCGCAGATACACAATATTTATGCAGTATAACCTGTATAAATCATTTTTACTAAAATAATTAATTTGACGCTTAAAATTATAATTTATATCTACAATACCATATGAACTAATTCTAGTTTAGCTAATTCTTCATACAGTTTTTCTATTTGTTCAATATTAGTTGCTATGATGTTAATTGATACTGAGAAAAAGTTACCTTTACTACTTAGTTTAACTAATGGTAGATAATCACCTGGAACATATCGTTGAACCAGCTCAACAATTTGATTAGTTAACTCAGGTTTAGCGAGCCCAATCACTTTGTAGGTAAATAAGCAAGGAAACTCTAGTAACTCATCTAGTTTAGTTTTCATAGCTCTTCCTAAATACTAGACCACCCTTATTTATATAATATAAATATAATATTATATTAATAGTATATTAATGGCTATGTTAATAAAGGTATTGGTAGAAATTCTTTATACTGTATGAAGAATTTTCGTTAAAGAGATTGCTTTGAAAAAGCAAAGAATCATATAGATTATGAGACTCTTTTCTCACTCCATATGAATATAAAGCTGCATCTCATTAGTTGATTCGGTTATAATCTGTTGATGATGTTAATTTATAAATTTAAGAAACTCGCTTTACTTTATCTTGCCAATATTTTCACAGTGAACATATCATTCACTAATGGGGGAACTAACGCATTAAGGTTGCAGCGATATCGTTATAAATCCTTAATTATAGAAAACATTTAATAATCGTACTAGGGAAACTCTCTAGAGGGATTGAATCAGAATGATAAATGGTTTAGTTATTTGCGATGTATTCTGAATAATTTAACTTTACGGGAGTTCAGAGAAACAAGAAGGAATTGATTTGGAAAACAGGCTTTAGGTTACATAACTGCTTCTTGCTTAACCAAAGATAGCTAACTTAAATGTACTAAATGCATTTTAAAATCGACAAAACATTTTTCCTTAATCCTTTAAATAGAAACGTTATATTGCACATAGGAAAGCTAGAAAACACAGGAGATGAGAGTAAAAAGGAAAGAACAAATTATGATCTTTAATCGCTCGAAATTAACAGAGTTACGCGAGCAATAAGATTCTTGAAGAATTTAATTTACAGTGTGTTAGCTATTTTCTTAACCTTATCATTAATAAAGAATTCATACTTTGTTCAGATGCAGTTAAATATTACGAAACCTTTACTAGTAACTCATAAAATGAGGCATCATCACCTAATAAGACTAAGTAACTATAAAATTAGTTGCTAAAGAATTTCATATTTAAAATATGAACAATTATATTAGCCGATCAAAAGATGACTGAATAGGTTCCCATGGTGTAGAGTTCGTTTTATTTACCGAATTATCTGGCCTGGAAAAGATTAATTGAACCCACAACAATTGAAATACAGATATGGTTGTAAATTGTTTTGCGAGCAAAACAACAACTTTTCCAACATAGGCATTAATAAACAGATTTTTAATATGTTAATCATGCTAATGATGATAACAATCGTTTATCAGTAACTCATCTAAAACAGCTAGAAAATTGCTAGTATAAACCTTTAATGATACTCCAGGTATCAATATATCAGGAGATAATATTGACACTTATATAGAAAAGTCAAAAATGAATAATCGTCAATATAAAAGATATAAAAAAATACCGCTCATCTTACCATCAACAGATGGTGGTTGATATCTCATCATATTAGATTTATCAAGCAATTATGCAGTACAACACTACTCAATATCAGACAGATTTATATCGTATCTTTACTTTATCCCGTCTCTCTCACTCTATTTTTTTGGAAACTACGAAATAAAATATAAAAATATTGCTACAGAGCTCCATTTAAGGAGATATGTCTAAATAGACGGTAAAATCATTAATTATCACTGCTGATTACATCAGAATCACAATTAAAGTGTAGATAAAGTAGGAGTTATTTTTCTATTAACTCAACATTATAAAGTCCCTAACAATATAGTTAAACGCCATATTTCCCGGTCTAGTTTCTGAAGATGTTCTTAAATCAAACTGAATTTTTCTAAATAATTGATAGAAATACATCACTTTCTCTTAAAGTGATGCTACTCTTCCCAGTTTTTTCTCGTTTTTAAACATTCCGTTGGCTATTGATTACCTAACAAGTTGAATTCTGATTATTTGTTCCGTGAATTTTGAATGCTATCACGAATGCTATCACACTTTGCTCACATAACATCTTACAGCCATTATTTAACTTATGCTAATTATTTCCCCTAACCAGGAATAATTTCACTACGTGAGAAAGAGAATTTATCTGATAGATTGAGAAGTACCAAGAGCAATATTTTATCATATTGAGTGGATCACCATTATAGATAAATCAAATCATTTGCGTTATTTTCGTAAGCCACAGCAAAGGAACATAGTTACCAAGATTTTTACACGCAACACTTCGAGTATAACAACATTAAGATCTATGGCAGTTAACTGCATGCAAATCCTGAGTTAATGTTTTATCATTAATTTTATGCTGATTAGATATTGTATTTTTAGTAAAATTTATCGTTTCCAACAAACTTAAGTTTTCTTGAATTTAAATTTAAATAAAATTTTGATCAAAATCAGCAATACAAGGTTTTCAGATGAAGAATAAAGAGCTAAAATTGTAATATAGATTGTCTAATAGTATCAAAAAATGACTAAACATCGATTTACAGCAAAATTATTAATTTACTCAAATTGATAGTAGTTTTTTAGAATAAAATCAGCAGAAAAACAAACCAAAAACATTAAAAAAATTAAAAAACGTGTTAAGCTGCTTGATAGCTAGAAACAATGATCGTTCTTTAAATAGAATAAAAACTCTCTTTTTCTAAAAAAGATTGGGATCTGTTTACTGGATCTATTATAAGAGAAAATTTCATTGTATTGTGTATTATTTGATCTAATCATTAATTTTAATAACATTAACTCATAATTTAAGTTTAAAGTATTTTTTTATATTTTATGCATTCTTTTAATAACAATTCTGTTGCCTGTTTTAGCAAGCTACTGATCGTCGATAAAATAACCTGTCATTATGCAAAATGCATTTGTACGGAGATTTGATATGCAGGAATCTTTTTATCAGAACAGCGAATCCCCGTTTTTTGCTGCTTGTTTTATCTCAAGCAGATTATATATTTTAGTAAAAATATACCTAGTTTACAGTTTAGATAAGAAACCAAGTAACGTAACATCTTAAAAATGCTTTTGCCAAAATCTACCTATATATCGCCAGATCATCTTTTCTTGCGTCAGGTTTTTTTTGATTCTACTTAAATCCAATGCCTCTTATAGTAATGATGAATAAAACCACTCAGTAATGCCGCAGTTTGATGCGAATACCAGGCGTTTAAGATAGAGTTCGAGGTATTTCACGCTTATTTGCTTCGCCTTTTTTATTTTTTTAGTGAATGAACTTTTCAGTAAGTCTCTATTATCTCTTCATACTAACGCTGATACCACTTCCTCTACCGCATATATAAGAGTAGGAAAAGCTGAGATTATCAAACTCATAGTTATGACATAGCAGCCAAATGATAGTATTTGCTAGATTTCTCTTAAACTGCTCTTTTTAAAGAACAAAATACGCTACACAAAATATTTAATATCTAGACCGCAACCAGGATGAATATGGAGACATTGAAGGTAGTACACACTACGCTACTTGCAACAGACTCATGATCTGAATATTGTTTTATACTCTGTGATATATTAATTTTTAACTTTTTTAATAAAATGTTGTTGTTCTGCTCGAAGAGCGAGGTATGTAGACAAACATCTGTATTTCAATTGTTGTGCTTTTAAATAATTTTATCCAAGCCATATAATTCAGAAATAAACGACCCTATGCCAGTGAATCTACTCTCGATTCTTAATTGGCTGATATAATTTCATATTTTGAATCCGGAATTCCTTATCAATAACTCTCTAATTA
The DNA here is from genome assembly GCA_052174455.1 of Arsenophonus sp. NC-PE1-MAG3. Classification (GTDB taxonomy): domain Bacteria; phylum Pseudomonadota; class Gammaproteobacteria; order Enterobacterales; family Enterobacteriaceae; genus Arsenophonus. Next base: position 116,108 of record JBQMRP010000004.1, read on the forward strand.
CCCAACTTTATTAGACGATCATGACTAATTTCATTCTCGCTAGAAAATTTCAATATGTAGCTTCAATTCAAGAAAAGAATGAACTTTTATCAGAAATTAACTTAAAAAAACAGCTAATTACCTCTGCATTAAACTCTTCAATAACTTCATTGCTTATATGATTCTATCAATCTTGAATGATTAAACCGCAATTTATTATTTCCTTTTATTTCCTCTTTTCCCAAGTTTTCTATCTTTCCTATGTGGAATATAATACTTCCATTCAAAAGATTCAGGAAAAATGTTTCGTCAATTTTAATAAATAGCACTTAGTATATTTAAATTGGCTGTCGCTGCTGAAACAAGGAGTAGTCATTCCCATCTAAACGCTGTTTTTAAATTAATGTTTGTTTTTATAACTTCTGTAAATTTACGCTATTCAACTGTATCGCACATAAGTAAATTATTTATTTTTGCAACGTACTTTTACCAGAGAACTTTCAGTAAAGTTGTTAACTATTTTACTAAAATTGGAGATTTTGCAACGATATCGTTTCAAGTTATTAATGTGCACAGCAGAAACATGTTTACTATTATAATAATTTTGAGGATAAAGTGGAATGAGTTACTTTAATGCATTAATCAATATCATCCAACAGATTCTCACTGAGCCAAAGTAATGAAATTCAGCCTATGTTAATAGGGAATAATGAAATAGTCTCTTTAATCTGTATGATTATTTACTTTTTTATGGTAAACTTTATAGGAAATACTCTTCATACAGCAGAACGAATTGTTACCAACCATCTTTACCAAGATGGGCTTATTTAACTACTTTAGTCAGCAGTAGTTCGTCTTTAGCCATGCTCAAAGCGTCAAACACCTTAATGAAAATGGGGTGCACAAACCGGCACTGTAAAATTTAAGCATTACGGAAAACTGAATACTCTTAAATGACGCTGAGCAACCCTTTACCGTTATTGTCATATGCATAAATCTTAATGGTAGCGTTAACGTAACAACAGATTATGTGCAAAATCTTACCCCCATCAAGGGGAAGTATTTCAATCAATGACTAACTGACTAGATTTATTATTACTGACGACCAATATACAAGCTTGCAACATAACTGTTGTATTCTTTGTTGTCGCCATAATGTAAGAAAAAACGATTTAGAGTATTTGAGATGTTATCATAGATTTTTTTTATATCTTTGACATCCTATTTTTACCAATCAGGTGTTTGATACCGAACTTGATTTCCTTAATCAAGTCAGTCCAAACTTTTTGGAATAAAAAAAGTAATACAGTATTAAATTCATTTTAACCATCAAACTAAGAAGATTGAAATAAATTAGAGAAAGTTCAGACGTATATTTTTTAATTTTATTTTTATAAAGTTACCTTTTAATTAACTTAATATATCCAAAGAGTGACGCTTCGGTCATCTTATCAAAATCGTTTAAAAGGGGTTAATAATGATAGTAAAACGAGGATGAATTCGATTCCCTGTACGATAGCAAGTTTATCATCTATTATCGAGTGTGAAAAATCATTTGATAGTCTTTAAAATGGTATAAGGATAAAATATTTGCTATAAATTGCTTAAGCTAATATCATACTCTTTTAATCTGTCATAAAATGGCATGAACATGGTTAGTTCTTCTTTAGAAAAGAATCCTACTATATTGAATATCATGTATTTCCTAAATAACTATTCTAAATTTTTACTTATCCTTATAAATAAAATAAAAATTATAAATTTTAACAACATAATATCGTTATATTTTCTTGCAATTTATTGCTTTCAGTTAGTTGTTAGTAGCCATAGAACGTCAAGTATGGCAGTATTAGAAGTAGCCTTTAATAAAATTATCTAAACACTATCTGATAGTTTAATACATTTAAATAATTAAAAAGATTATTAATCAGCAGAAATTAAAATTTCTTTTTTATTTCTGAGGAAATATATCTAGATTTTTCCTGTTCCCACGGTTTAATATGCTTTCGATCTTTTAATCTCTTATATCACACCATATTCTTCACAATATTTTACTTCAGGTATTGAACCTGAACCAGGATAGAGTCCTAATTGTTACTATTAAATAGTTTTAATTCATTTTATTACTCTAAGTTTAATATTCAAATACCTGTATTTAATATACTTCAATATGTAGTCTCTTATCCAACAGAAAACCTGTACATAGTAATACCCTGACGAGATACTATTTTCAGATTTTGTAAAGAAAATAACAATAACTGAGTTTGCTACGACGATAAACGTTTTTATATTCAGTATCCACTCTATACTAAGGTCAAAGCAGTGGTAGAGATCGCCAAACTAATTAATCAAAACAGGCTCTTAAAGAACAAAAAAGGGTACAACGGTGCTGTTTAGTATCTACTAGACTTAAGTACGTATTTAAACTACTGATTTTCCAGAACTTACTGCCAGACCCGAGCTTACTGATTCCTGACTAACGTTAATAACGGTAACTCATTTACTAACAATGAATTTCTCTTTATTTTCTTAGTATAACGCAATGTGAACGCTATAGCTTCTAGCAAATAACTTAGCGGATGTAGGTTTGTTACTGATGCTAAATAACCTCTAAAGGCTGGAACACCAACATGAACGACTCTTCCACCAATAGTTTTTGCTACTTAAATGAATAAACTGGCCACCGAACAAATCTGTCACCATTACCATGGTGTATGGTGCTAGTTAGAATCGGTAAAAATAGTAATTTACTACTAGAAGTTCACAGAAATAGGCCAACTACCGGCGCCCCAGTCCGCTTATTTACTGCAGATATAGGTAAGAATGTGATTAACAATCGTTTTATTTTTACATAGTAGATAATGTTATCAGTGATACTGAGTGGTATGGATATCAATTCAGGATTTAGCAGATAGTAGAAAATCTGATATAGCAGGCTTATCAAATTTTGATCCAGATAATGCTACTGAGACCATCATTCTTTAATGATAGTCAAAATAATTTGTACAGCAAACAACAGGATCATAAGGAGTATGATTGTGCTGGATTATGGAACCTACTTTACCTCAGGAGTAGCTAATTGTCGCCATTGATTTAGGATGATGGTGCAGATGAGTGCCTGCGCTATTATCAGATATTTACCAAGGAGTGAACAATAACAGTTCGCCGGTTAGTAACTCTCTTAACCCTGTACAGGAAGAGTCTTAAGAAGACTTAACACCGATAACCCCTTAATGCACTAACTATTTAACTTAAAAATGATTTTATCATATCTACCGTGAGAGCGCGCAATGCATGAACTAATTCCATATAAATATTACCGGATATAGGTCTTGTATGCCGCGTAATAGTTTCTGGCTACGTTGGGTATGTTTTAAAAATGAGCTAAAACACCCAAAAAAGCCTAGAAAATAACAGGATCCTGACAAAAGCAATCCTCGACTACCATGAATAAAGAAGATAGCTAATTTATTAATATTAGTTTTAATAAATTAAAACCAGGATTTGCATACCGATAAGGCATATTGAGATTTATAATTTACAGTCTATCATCTGGCATCAGAAACACGCTGACCTTCTATTGTACCTAATGGGTTATGGCAAGTGAGGATCAGGAAGAGGGCTGTGCGGCGTATAACCATGCTAACAAAATCCACTCTCGCGCCAATTTATACCGCAACATATCATCCTGTGCCAGTTGGATGATATTACCCATACTTGCGGCGATGGTCAGAGAGTTTATAACCGACAACTCGGGTGCGGTATTTATCGTCATTCCGCAGGATAATAGTGGTAGTAAAGTCAACACTAGTAACCTAATGTTATTAAGCCAGTGCAAAATAGGCCGTAATTACTAAATACCCATCTCGGTGTCATACGGGTAGGTTGTTACCGTTGAGAAAGATCAGATAGAAAAGCGTTTGTAATACATTGGCTAGATCGATTAACGTTTTGCCATCACTGCCAGTAATCTCGATGCATCACCCTGCGTATCAGAGGTGATAAAAATGCACTGCTGACCAAACGTTAGTAATCCTGATTACGATTTTTTTCTAAATACTCGGCGTAGTATAGATCTACTTAAATTATTACGATGGATGAGATAACGCCACAAGACATTCTGGCCATAACTATGGCCGAGCGACAAATCCTGATTTTATAATCCTATGCTGATAAATATTGTTGACTTACTTGTAGAATAACATGGTAATTTAGATTTATATTTTAATTATTATGGTTTTAAACAATTTTCTCCAGGTTAGAGAATTCAATAGGGAAAATAACTTCTACCATAGAATTTAATCAGCTATCTTTTTAATCGGCTAAAATAGATATTCATATTTTAAACGTGAAACTCCTTCCAAATAAATTTCTAATTACCTAATCTTATTGGATGATACTAAATAATTTCATGCTCACTAGAAAATATTTTGTACTATTTAACTCCACCCAAGCAAATAATGGAGTCTTATCTATGATTGACTCAAGAAAACAACTCATACTCTATATTAAACTATTAAAGAATCTAATAGCTCACATGACCATATCGATCTCGGACGAATTAATACTACGATTCGTTTTTATTTTATCTCCTCCTCTCCTACGTTTTCTGCTTTTATATATGTCATATATAACAATTCTCTTTAAAGGATTAAAGGGAAATATTTAATTAACTTCAACAATACTACTTAGTGCATTTAAGTTGGTTGTCGTTATTGAAATAAAAAGCAGCGATCCATATAAACATTGTCTTCAAATCAATACCTATTTATTTCGCTGATTCTTTTAAAATCAAAATATTCAACATAGATAGCAGATAACTAAAGCATTTATCCTTGTGATGTAATTTCGCCAGAAGATTTCCAATCAAATTGTTAAATCTTTCCTGTGATCGAGGATTTTATAACAATATAGTTAAATCCTAATGAATTTCCCTAATGGATAAGATATTCACTGTAACAATATGAGTAGGATAAAGTGGAGTTAGTTACTTAAATGCATAGATCGACATCATCTGACAAATTATCATCGAGCTAACTAATAAGATGCAGTTTTATATTGACAGGGAGTTAAAAAATAGTTTATTTAAATTAAATGACTGCTTGCTTTTTATGTTAACCGTTTTTAGCAAAAATTCTTCATACAGTATAAGGGATCTCTACTAACTACCTTTGCCAACATAGGTACAGTTAAACAGCACTCCGCGCAGCGTGAACTAAACCACTACTGTACGACATACCTAATGTAATCAATTACCAAGTGAATGGAGTTATTAAAAACGCCATCTGATTTAAATACACTGAACAAGTTGGTACAGACCATTAGCAATAACCCTAGGTATTCTAAAATATCATGCAACTTTTAAGTTAAAAACTAGCAAAAATGAAATAGATTTAATGGATAATCCCAGATAAAAATAAATTTATGAAAACCTTAATTTATTAGAACTCATAGATTGTGCTAAAAAAGCATTAGATAAATACACGCGTGGAACCGTCAATGATAGCAATTACATTTGGACATAATTTAACCACCTCATGTATCAAAATAGCACTGTAATTTATCAAAAGAATGACGTATTTATTGCTCATCTTGGTGCAGACATCTAAATGACTGAATGGATAATAGTATGAATAAAGTCTCGCTCTATGGGATTATGTAAAAAACCGTATATTTGATGTCCTACTAAGTGATAAACAGATAACTGAGAGTTTTGTATAGATTTTATACTTCAGAAAGCTGTATCAGCATTACCTCTGCTCATAGTAATAGTGACAATTACATTGTCAGTAAAATACTCAAATTTAAAATATAGAAAACAATCAATTAATTACGATTTCAAACTAATAAAATAGAACTTATTAATGTAAGTCGATATATTCCTGATTAGCTTTTTTCTAATGCAATTTAGTATTTTTTTTGATAAAAAAGATAGAGACTATTTTAAGTCAGTTTATCTTTGATGGAGATGTAATGGTAATGCTAAAATCAGCATTATACGAGGTATTATCTAAGATATATCATCTTTTGTATATAGCAGGATTTAACGTGGTAGAAATCGAATTTCATTCTCGGAAGAATGAGAATCAGTAATAGGGAATGGTTTTTGATGACGATAAAGTTATTAATATATTATAACTCTAATAAATTACAGGAGTAGGTAAGTTAGTAGCCTCGTCGGCTACTTGTAAAAGAAACAAAAATTATCGCTCATTTTCAAGACACAGTAGATCTTAATATATCAACGTAACCCGAAAAATCCTCACTACTAGGTTGGAGGAGTATCGTATACTATTAAACAGGAAGGCCGTTAGTATTCCACTGTATATTAACTAGATTAAAACTCTATAGAAAGTAGAGTAAAAAATTAAAATCAAGCTTCCCTAATGATGTATTTAAACACAATATATCACAGATAGATTTATTTGGAAGCTCTTGTTATATACGATAAATCAAAATGCTATTTATATTATATCAGAAGTTAAATGGTAAGATGCATCATAGCTAACTGAACCTATGTCGGAAATCACAATAAAACTCGCTTTTTAGAAGGAAGTTTGAATTAAATACTTTAGTCGTCTATAAGGTTGACCACTGCGCTAAAATTTTTTTATGGCACTAGTTATTCTCTACCTTAAGCCTTGCATCCAAATTGCGAATAAATTTACCACATAAATCAGGGATTTTATCTAAAGATTAAGCTAACACTAACAGTGGATATATTTACTAATCAAAACAATCACCGTTTTAAATAAATCAACCTGTGATAGCTTTAACTCAGATAAAGAAAAGAACATTAACAGGAATTTCTATACACAATATTTTTTGGTAACCGCATATATATCTATAGTGATTAACTGCATATTCTGGGTGAGTATTTTACTGTTAACTTTACGCTGATTAGGTGTTGTATTTTTAGCTAGATTTATGATTTTTAAAAAATCAAAATTTTTAACAATCAACTATTCTCTTTTTTTCCATTATATTTTTACCATTAAGTAAAAATCCTAAGCTATATTTACAATAATTTATATTTTTAATTCCCTTACAAAAAATTTGTTATATTAATAAGGTTATTGCTCAACCAAGTAAATAGATTATTTTACTAGCCAAGATAAAAGAAAATTAACAAAAAAATATTTCTCATCCTCTGTAAGTAATTTTTTTATACTTAAAAAAATAATAATGCTAATGTATAACTCTCACTTTCTTCTGCGAAGAGCTTAGTAAATCATAGGTTTATTATTGACCTCCATCCATACGATTAAATAACTTTAAATTTTTTGTAAAAAATTTCTGATCCACATTAGAATTTAACGTAAAAATTTCTTTTTTTATTAAAAAAATGTAAGTTAAATTTTAGTAAAAATTATAATTAACCACTAAATAAAACCTTTATATAAATAAATTATTAACATTAATTTATTAGTTAACATTAATAATATTACTTGCTTTGTCAATTAGTTATTTTAACATATAACTACTTTTATCCAAGTTACTAACGAATAAAAACACATGACAAACTTAAATAAATTTATACCAACAACTTTCGAAATAAACCATCAATTACCCTTAACATTAATGTTACTTAATGACTGGAGTTTTATTACAGTAACAGGGGTTGACGCTGAAAAATATTTACAGGGTCAATTAACTGCAGATATTGTTGCATTAACTTCGAAACAACATATATTCACCGCCCATTGTGATGCTAAAGGAAAAATTTGGAGCACACTTCGTTTATTTCACTATAAAGAAGGCTTTGGTTATATTTTACGTACTAGTGTAGCAGTAAAACAATTAACTGAATTGAAAAAATATGCGGTTTTCTCGAAAATAACACTCAGCCAGCAATCAAATATTATGTTGTTAGGCCTTGCTGGTCAAGGAGCTCGCAATGCATTGAACAGCCGATTTTCTCTTTTACCCGATCAGGAAAAACCTATTATTTATCTTGGACAAACGATTTTACTGCATTTTAGTTTACCGTTTGAACGTTTTTTAATTGTTACTGATAGCGCAACTGCTACTGAACTGAGAAAATATTTCCCTCAATATGGTGATAGCCAACAATGGCTAGCTTTAGATATTGCTGCCGGCATTGCTAATATTGATATTGAAAATAGTGAACAATTTATTCCTCAGGCTGTTAATCTACAAGCTTTATCAGAAAGTATCAGTTTTCAAAAAGGTTGCTATAGTGGGCAAGAAATAATCGCTCGAGCAAAATATCGCGCTTCCAATAAACGTGCCATGTTTTGGTTAGCAGGGACAGCAAATACTCTACCAAAAACTGGAGAAGCTATCGAGTGGAAAATAGGTGATAACTGGCGACGTACCGGAACAGTATTAGCTACCGCTAGTTTAACAAAAGGTTTAATTAGTCTTCAAGTTGTCATGAATAATAATATGGATAAAGAGAGTATTTTTCGTATAATTGGCGAAATTAATAGCAAGCTAACTATTCAACCTCTGCCTTATTTATTGACGGAATAAGAATAACATATCTATTGATTGGTAATAAACTTATTTAGATAAGTGCTTTTTATACAGTAAAATAGGGATTTTTAAAATATCCTCTCCTATTATAAACTTAATACCTAATTAAGCAATTTATTAGTAAAAACCACTATTGAACCCCTGTCATATTATTTAGCGTTAGGGTAAACAATCAGTCTTAGTCTATGCTGACTAACGACTGATTGGCTATGGTTTCAACCAGATTTGATTCTGTTATATATTTAGTTATATATAATTAAATCAGCATGGATTATCTTAATCCTATTTGATTTAATCTCGAACAGTAATTATAAGACTATATTAGCAAATGTTATTACTTTGTTTGCAGAGCAATATATAGCCACCTCCTGTATTTCAATTATCATTATTTCAAATAATCTACTATAAACCGAATAATTCAGTAAATAAAGACCCACTATTCATGAAATCTACTCAACAATCCCTTTAATCAGATAATATAATTGTTTATAGTTTAATGTAGAATTCCTTACTAATAACTTTCTGATTACCACTATTATTATGTAATGGTAACTAATTTATGATTACTAGCAAAGGTTTTTCATCATTTATCTCCACTAAGAATTGGATTGCTCCCGTAAAGTTAAGCTATTCAACATACATCACATACAACTAAACCATTTATCCTTCTGTTTTAGTTTCTCCAGCAGACTTTCCAGTAAGATTGTCAAATATTTTCCTACAATCGGGGATTTTATAACGATATTGCTATAACTCTCTAACATGAGTATCCCAACAGATAACATGTTCACTTTGATTACATTGACAGGATAAAATCCATTGAATTGATTCAATAGAATATCAATTCTAATTCATAGTTTTTACTAAAAACAACTAATAATATATATTATTATGTTATTTTAGGAAGTGAGGAAAGAGTTTTTGATCTATATTACTATTTACTTTTTAATGGTGTAACCTCTGTAGAAAATTCTTTTATATAATAAAAGAATTTTTATCAAAAACTTTTATCATATAGCTAATTATAAGTTTACCTCTATTATTAAAGGTATAAATTTACCCACATCATTAGTAGAACTGGTCGGAACCTTAACTCTGAAAATAGATTGTAATTAATACTCAATTTTGAGCATTAATAGTTACATCAACACGTCATATAGGATCAATAGTAATAATATTAATTTTAACTTGCTAAATTTGAGCAAATCTATTATCAATAAAATATTGTCAATATATAACTCTCTAGCACTATTTTTATTACTCTCATATAAGAAAAAATATCGATTATCTCTGTTAATTTATCATCAATAATTGATTTTATAATAGAACTACTAAGTATAGTTAGGAACTTGATTTATTCTTTAAGAATAACATCAAAAGCCATCCCTATTTCTAATAGGGAATAGAATAGTTTTATTTGTAGATCTATTTAAGTTAAAATTTCATTGGACTCCTCTATATTCTTTAAACTAATGCGCTCTAATTTTATAAATATTAACCCTAAGTTTAGCTTAATAAGAATTGTTTTTCTATTTTATGCATTCTTTCTTATAACAATTCCCTTTGCCTGTTTGCCAAACTAATCTTCAATAAAATAATCTGTCACTACACAAGATTCATTTTCACGTATCTGTGAGTAGGAATTCTTTTATAAGAACGGTGAACCTTAGTTTTTCTAGTTTTTTGCAAGCCGTTATTATCTCCAATAGCTTATACACCTTCAGTAATAGTGCGCATTGCTTACAATTAGATAAGAAACCATAATAATGCACCATTTTGAAATGTCTCGCTAGAATATGGCTAATGTAGTGCCCGATTATTTCTTCCTGCGTTAGGATCTATTGACGGTACTGCTTAGTCCGTTGATCATATAATGATATAGAACTTCCCATATTCAATAAATACTGCAGTTTTAACTTAGATAATACCGTTAAGCAGGTTAAAGTATAAGCTAGAGGTATTTCATATTATGCTAGCATTTTTTATATTTTTAGCGAAGTGTATTTTTCTAGTAACGCCCCGTATTGCACTTTCAGATAACGATCCCACCGATTCCTAGTGCATATATGACACAAAGGAGGAAGAAGACTGTTAGAATTTATCAGGTTATACCTGTGACGCAGCCTCAAAATAATAGTGTCTCAGCAGATTTTTCTATCACTCTTTTTTAAAAAACAGCTCACACAACAGAATTCTTAATATTCAGACTTCCATAGAATGATAAAGAAATAAACATGTGGATGTTAATTGATTTGTCGACCATAAGTATATAAAGAACAGAGGATACTAATTAGATACTCTATTTTTCCATGCTCATGGCAGCATAACGTGAATAAGGATGCAAAACAAAGGGTTGAGTTATGGCTAGTTATTGTGAGTTATGATGATTTCTGGTGTATGGTGTTTCGGAGATGGTAGTGCATCCTTCTGATTGATTTCATGAATAACTTCAACAACAGAGAGATGATATGCCATGAAAAGTCTACCCTAAGGTATCCTCGAAATCAGATATTACTTATGAATTCCCTTGCATGAACTCATCTGTAATGGTACCAATTACCTGATAAGGACTACTATTAAAACTGAACTTGAAGTTCATACTGCGATAACGTGTTGAACACCATCTTTTAATGGGTATCAACCCGTCATCTGTAACGGTTATTTGCCACAGAGAACTATACAGACTAGTATTGGTGATGTTGAAATTAAAGTGCCGAAAGTTAGATATCGTGACTCAACATTATCGGATACATAAAACAGGTAATTTGCTGAATAACTATCCAAAGGCATGCAGAACCGAAAATTAAGACTAAGCTATAGAAAGGCTATCTACAAGAGAGAGCCGCAATATCATAATAAAGCCTATGATCTTTTGTTGATAAGGTTTTCAGGGTATTCTCTAACGATTAGAATTTTAGAGAAAAATTGAGGAGAACGGATGGCATTGTATACCTTCCCGTCAGTCAGCAGTACTTGATGTTAATAAGAACAAGGAATCTGATTGAATCGAGTTTTGTGAGAGTGAGGTTATAAAGCTGACACGCGAAGCAGAGTGCTTAGAAAAAAATAATTCTTTAAGTCGTATTTAAGCTACCCCATCCGCTCAAAAAAATTGGAATTCAAGGTAAGAGGATTTAATCGCTAATCCTGGTGATAATAACGTTCAATTTAAGAATAGAAAAATAGATTTATTAAGTATCAAAGCAGAATCTAACCTGACCAACATAGACTAGATTTGCTAATAATTCAAGAGTCTGATATGGAATATCATTCATCAAAGTTATTGACTATAAATATGATGTTTATTTAGATAATTTTTGCCGCAATATCGTTTTTTATAAGTGATATGTATTATCAAATTTATTTTTTCATGATTTTTATCATGATTGTTTGTTATCTTGACTCCCAGTTTTTAATGTGAAATCGTTATAATATCTAAGCATTAAACTAGAATTTATTTCTAAACTATAGAAAATTTTATTTGATATAAATACACAGGGATATATTCATGCAACTCATTATGAGCCTGTTAGGAATGGCAGTATTGATTTTTATCGCTATCATTTTCTCCAGTAATCGTCGAGCAATTAAATTTCGTACTATATTTGGTGCTTTTATTATTCAAATGACAATTGGCGCCTTTGTTCTTTATATTCCTGCAGGGCACCGCACTTTGAAAAGTGTATCTGATGCAGTCTCTGCTGTAATTGGTTATGGAGAAGTTGGGATGGATTTTATCTTTGGTGCCTTAGTATCTAATAAAATGTTTGAGTTGTTTGGCGGTAATGGTTTCATTTTTGCTTTACGTGTTTTACCGGTTATTATTTTCTTTTCATCATTAATTGCTGTACTTTATTATCTTGGTATTATGCAATTTTTTATCAAAATTTTAGGTGGGCTATTTCAATGGATACTAGGCACCTCACGTACAGAATCGTTATCAGCAACCGCTAATATTTTTGTCGGTCACACAGAAGCTCCTTTAGTTGTTAGACCCTATATAGCCACAATGACAAACTCTGAGCTATTTGCTGTTATGTGTGGTGGACTAGCTTCAGTTGCTGGATCTGTATTAGCAGGCTATGCACAAATGGGAGTTCCAATGGAATATCTAATTGCGGCATCTTTTATGGCAGCACCAGGAGGATTATTATTTGCTAAATTAATGGTACCAGAAACAGAAAAAACTCGTGATACAGTAAATATGATCAGTGTGGCGATCAATGAAGAGCACCCAGTTAACATTATTGATGCTGCTGCTACCGGTGCTTCTTCCGGAATGCAACTTGCTTTAAATGTCGGAGCAATGTTGTTAGCATTTGTTGCATTGATAGCTTTACTTAATGGTATTTTAGCGGTGATTGGTGGCTGGATCCATATACCAAGCTTATCATTAGAATTAATCTTAGGCTGGATCTTTGCGCCAATTGCTTATTTAATTGGTATACCCTGGCATGAAGCGTCAATTGCCGGTTCGTTTATCGGTCAAAAGTTAGTTATTAATGAATTTGTTGCTTATATGAATTTTGGCGAATATTTAAAACCTGATAATGAGAGTATTGCCGCAGGTAAGCAAATACTTTCTAAGCATACTAAAGCCATAATCTCTTTTGCATTGTGTGGTTTTGCTAATCTGTCATCAGTAGCTATACTATTGGGAGGTTTAGGTGGAATTGCCCCAAACCGTCGTAAAGATGTTGCTCAACTAGGTTTGAAAGCGGTATTAGCCGGTTCACTATCTAATTTAATGAGTGCTACTATTGCTGGATTCTTTTTATCGTTAACAACAACATAACTTAATTAACTTTTTATATTAAACATTAAAGAATTATTTTATCGCTAAAACAACAATGTTAAGCTTTATAGTATAAGGTAACGGAATTAAAACTAGCTACATAATGCAAATTAAATGTGATGGATTTAACTTTATTAAATGATTACGATACTGATAAAAAATTAAGATATAATGCTATTAAGCAAAACTTCATAATGGGTACTGCTATAAAATATGTATTTATTCTTTCTTTATTAAATTAATATGAAATAGTTTAACTAAATAAAACACTCCCTGAATATTCGCATTATTATGGTAATTAATTTTCTATTTAGTGCGAATCGTATTCCTGTTGAATTACTAAAACACAAGCTGATAATGCTTATAGCACAGATCAAATTGATATTATTTTTCTATTAAGCATTAATAACCCAGTAATAAGCAAATAGGGTTTAATCTGGTTAAAGCATGTAAAAATTTATCTATTGGATAATATATTTCCCTAAAGTTAGTATTAAATCCACTGAATTAAAGCAGTCAACTTCCTATTTGACAGGTAACAAAATTGCCATTATTGACCGTGTTGATTTTATTAAGAAATCAACACATAAGGTTGTAATAAATACACATTAGAGAAAGTTGAATTATATTTAAGGTTATTCGAGATATAAAAGTTTCTAATCCATTAGTTGTAAGGTGCTAATATCCGTTTCATAGAAAATGGATGGATCAATATTAGTCATTTTCATTTTACTGAATCATGTCAAGCTTATTGTGTAGTTTATTAAATAAATTAAGATGTAAATAGATAATTTTTAACTGAAAACTATTAACTTTGTTGATCTTTTTATGCACTTTTTAGTAATTATTGATATATAAAAAAATAAAAAAATTTTTATTTTAATAATCTGTTAAATTATCTTTAAATAAAAAAATTTTAAATAATTGTATTTATTACAATTTAATATTTATTAGCGATAACAATTAGTTATTATTAATTTAGATTATAGAATACGTTATTTTTATTTAAAGCTGAATTAATTAAATTGAACTACTAATCAAGAGTAGTTATGAAACGTGTATTTATTATGATGCTTAATTATTTTTATTTAAAACTATACCGGATCCTGATAGATTTACCGATGGTAACGAAAATACTTTAGGGCATATTGCAACTGCTTGCATTTGCTCAGAATGAAGGATCATAAGACTCGTAAAGATAAACTCTTTGTTTAATTTATTACATTTAAGGTTAAGAAAAATTGCTAAAGAAGCGCAGAATATTTTCAATCGGTCTAAGATAAAGATACTGAAATTATTGGTTTCTATGTTTAGATGTGTTAGTTTTCTTCCGAAAAAGATATCCCATCCAGATCATTAAGAGATTACACGAGGGTTTACCCAGTTTTATTTGAATGGAGATACTTGAATAGGAAAAATACTTTTCTGCAATACTTATTGAGTAAGCTTTAGTCCAGGACCATTATATAAGCCTTCGTTGCACAAGCATATATTCATAACAAGATAGCTCCTAAGGATGTAGTTGAGAAAAAATTATCATTTTAATAAGACTTGATCGTCAGGGCAACTACAATACTTAAAACCAAAACTGCTCTTCAGACAAGTAAGAACTTTCGTTTACTTTAGCTAAACGTTATGGTATATTCGAATTATCGTTACTAAACAGTAAAATAATATAATATTCATGATCGGTTATGTTGACAAAGATTGTTGGTAGAAATTCTTCATACTGTATGAAGAATGTTCTCAACAACGACTGTCATAAAAATCAAACAGTCATACAGATCAAAGAGACTCTTTCCTCACTCCCAGCTAATATAAAACTGCATTTCATTAATTCGTTCGGTGATAATCTATCAGATAATATCGATTCATGTATTGAAGTAATTCATTGCACTTTAATCTTCCCCATATTGTCATAGTGAAAATGTTATCTTCTTGAAACATTTATTAGAGTTATACAGTAATATCATTGCAAAATCCCTGATTGAAAAAAAACATTTCACAATCTTACTGTAACGTCCTTCTAGTAAGATTACATAACAAGGATAAATAGTTTACTTATCTGTGATGTATATTGAATAAACTAATTTTATTGTGTCAGTAAAATAAACAGATATTAATTTTGAAATAGTGTTCATATTGCATCATTGCTTCATTTATTCAGCGGCGACAGGCAATATAAATGCAGCAAGGTGTTATTGAAGTCGACGAAATATTTTTCCATAAAGGTTTTAAATGGAAGTGTTCTATTCCACATAAAAAGTAGAAACCCGAGAGATAAATAAAAGAAAAAAACAAGTTGCGGTCTTAATCGCCAGAGATTGATAGAGTTATGTATGAATTATGAGATTCTTAAAGAGTTTAATATAGAGTATTATAGTTAGCCGTTTTCTTGATTTTAGCATAAATAAAGATCCCATCTTTGTTAAGATGGGATCTAAATGATAAGAAACCTCTTTGATAAAGATCATGAAATTATCACAATTGCCTAATAAAACTGGTAATTAAAGAGTTATTGGTGAAATGAATTATACATTCAAACCATGAACAGTTATTTTAACTAATCAAAAAGATGACTGAGTAGATTCTATAGTACGAAATTATTTTATTTACCGAATTATCTAATCTTGAGAAGATTATTTGAAATCATAATAATTAAAATATAGATGTGATTATAAATTTTTCTATAAGAAAAGCTACAAGCTTTACTAATATAGTCTGATGATTACAGCTATATTCTCCATGGCTTATACAAGCCGACACTCTTATCCGATCAGAAGGTCGCAGTTTCTTTTTCTGTAAAAACATCTCTTCCTCTCGACAGATCTGTTAGCCAGTCGTACATTAATTACTCTTGAACTCCTATAAGTACTACTCAACCTGGATTAGAATAAGAATTATGTAAAAATAAGGAAGGAAGTAGCAAAGTTTAAGCGTAAAGCGTTTAAAAGCTACGAGCTTAATTATTTTCTCCACGTAGATGTAAAATATTTTCCTAAAACGTCAAAAATAAAACTCACGATGTTATCTTTAAGATATATAAGATAGTCTGCTACCTCTCCGATAGACTTTATCTGTCTTTACAAGCCAAAGAGATAGACAATACTAACGTTTTTTACGTGCTTCTTAACCGAACATTTTCCATGGCTATTTATCGTATTTATAGAGAATAGGAAATAATTTACAAATCGCCTTTGATCTGCGAAAATATTCAGGCAATGAAAAACATAAAATCGCCCGTTTGTATACACAGAGCTTTGCTATAGAAAACTGACTTAGCCCGATGATATCTAATAAAATAAAACAGTATGGTCGAGCGATTTAATGAGTGTATAGAAGAATTGGCTACAAAACTATTATTTAATTCTGTTCAAGAGATTAAAATTACTATTCATCAATTTTATTAACTATAAAATAAGAAATTACAGCAATTAATATTGCGTAGTGAAATTTTTATTTCAAATCTCTAAAAAAGAGATTCAAAGTTAAACCTGAATTATTCAAAAAATCATACTATATTTCTAAGATACAGATAGTTGTAAAAATGCTAATTTCTAGATCATCTTAGTAATTATTACTATTCAGTACAATAGTCCTAAATTAATTTTAGATAAAGAGCATAAAAAACAGATAAACCTATTTATTATATTTCAGGCTATTCAGTCTTTCAAATAGCATCCATGAGAAGATTTTTTATTAAAAATACTTATTAACTTTATTAAATAGCAAAAAAGTGCTGCATAAAGATGTTTATAACGTAAAGTATGTTTATTGTTCGTCCTTTTATCGATGATAAGCTAGCTGCTTTCAGCATACCACTGGTAATTATTGAGATTATTTTGTTAAACGACCTATACCAACAACTATACTAAAAACTAATTGAAGAAAAATCTGGCCAGGTAGTATTTCACTTATCAAGATTCTTAATATTCATACCAATGTCGGCATTGGCTATACTAAGCAAATAAAGCAATCGCTATTGAAATACTATTTACCATGCTACTCTTAATAAGATTAATAAAGCGATAAACACTAACATGATATTTACTAATTTTATAAATTTTAATTTTTCATATAGATATCGTCGAGATGTTACGGGTTATGAAGTTGGACTAGAGTCATTTAATGGTCGTTTTCTTAAAAACTTTGGTATTAATTGAGAACTAAGATAATTTGATTATTAGCACTGATCATGGTTGAGATAACATATGCTCAGAAACTGATAATACACAAAAAATATTTCTGTTTAATTTATACTCTATAAGTAAAACCTAAGTCATTAAGTGATCGATAAACCTTTTCTAATACTTGTTAACTGGTTGTGTGATATTTTCGTTTATTTCCAATGACATATATTACATATAGCAAAACGCTATTTTAAGTATAATATAGAATGTTTATTTATATTCCCGATTTTATTAATAAGTAATATAAGGAAATTTATTTATGGCCACCCCACATATTAATGCTAATATGGGCGATTTTGCAGAAGTTATATTGATGCCAGGAGATCCTTTACGCGCAAAACATATTGCAGAAAATTATTTCACCGATAGCCGTCAGGTAAACAATGTTCGTGGTATGTTAGGTTTTACTGGCAATTATCAAGGCCGTAGTATTTCTGTAATGGGACATGGTATGGGAATTCCTTCTTGTTCAATTTACATGAAAGAATTAATTACTGACTTTGGTGTTAAAACAATAATACGAGTGGGATCTTGCGGTGCTATTAGCAAGAAAGTAAAGTTACACGATATTATTATCGGCCTTGGAGCGTGCACTGATTCTAAAGTTAATCGGCTAAAATTTGATGATAATGATTTTTCAGCTATTGCAGATTATAATCTAGTTCATAATGCTGTTACTGCAGCTAAAGCAAAGAATTCCAACGTTCGAGTAGGTAATATTTTCTCTACTGATCTTTTTTATACATCTCAAATGCAAGTATTTGATACAATGGAAAAATATGGCATTCTAGGAGTAGAAATGGAAGCTGCTGGCATGTATAGCATTGCGGCAGAATATGGTATAAAAGCACTAACTATTTGTACGGTTTCTGATCATATTCGTCGTTGCGAAAAGACAACTTCAATAGAACGGCAAACGACATTTAATGAGATGGTTGAAATTGCATTAGAATCAATATTATTACTGGATTAAAATAAGTCATTAAATTTAAATTAAAGTAAAAAACAGATTAAATCTGATTTTATAGAATTTTTTATTTCTATCTGATCAGTTTATTATTGATAAACTATTTTTTTGATAAAAAAGATATCATTGACCATATATTATTATCGATCTATATGATCTTACTTAGAATAAAACCAATAGATAGTGCTATCAGTAACATAACCCTTAATAAATTAGCTATATTATCTATTTATTTAAATCTTAAACTAAATTAATGAGTATTAATGATTAACATTAAAAAGCCTCTTTATCTTTCTTATCAAAGATTGCAATAGGCATAGTTATGCTCATTTCTGGTGATTGGGTTCTGAGATGTTGGAGTATTCTCCTGATTAATTTTATAAATAATTTAAATAAAATTTATATTATAAACCATGAAAAGTCTTTCCTAGAAGTAATCTATAAAACTAGATATTACCTGTGATTCTTTGCATGAACTCATCCGCAATTGTGATAGGCAGCTGATAGACACCGCTGTTGAGACAGAGTTCGAATGCATAATGAATACTGAATTATTAACAAGTATCATCGTCGTCATCCGTAACGATTATTTACAAAAATGAACTAATACATATGGGGAAAAGGTATTGCTGATATTGAGATTAAAGCGCCTAAGGTTATAGGAGGATCGCAGTAGCGACAGAATATACTTCAAGATCTCGTTGCTGTTCTATTGAAGCGCGCAAAAAGCAGCGAAAAATTGCTACTATGGTAGATATCTGGCAAAGCCATACCAACCGGTGATTTTCACGAAGATCTAGGTTTTCTCTATGAGAGAGTAAATAATCTTTTCTGTCAGTACCATCAGTAAACTGAAATAGGAATGGCTTAAATAACACAGGCAAGGTAGTGTGTACCTTACACGTAATTAAATAATACGCGTTACGTTTATTTCTTGGCTGAAAGCATACACCATTCTAGCAGGTAAGATGATTTCCTTTACCTTCTGGTTATTTTCTGCATCACTGTTCATAGATATAAAGAACTTGGTTACGGTCAAATATAGTTATTTAAAATTAAAAACAAGCTTAGCACATTGCTTAACCGTATCCCTCTATCCTCTTGCTACGGGAGACGGTCTTAATTTTTCGAATACAATGGCAAAAAATATTTCTGGACATATGGCACCAACGCTATTAGTTACACAAAATAACTAATGCACTGGCATCACTCCACAAAGTGATGAAACCAAAAGCTAAAAGTGGGGTTTAGTTGCGTGAGATCTGGTTAGCAGAGAGCCATGATGCTACTAATAAAATCATTGATGATTTGTTAGAAAAGTTATCAGGATAAGTGTCTATACAACCATCAAGAAGCAAAAAAGATTAAGAAGAAAGGTTTGCATTCTATGCTCCTGTCAGTGCATTTGGCGTAAATAAGAATAACTAATTTCATTAAATTGACTTTTAATAGAATTAAGTTATAAACCTGATGACGAAGCACTGTAGTTCTAGAAAAAAAACCATTTCAATGGTTTCTAAGGTTTTCCCATCTACTTAGAAAGTATGGAACTGTCTAAAAAAAATTTAATCTACTGTGAATCTGGTGGTAAACTCCATCTAATTTAAGAATGGAGAATAGATTCACAAAATATCAGAGCAGTATATAGTCTGACCGTCATACAACAGATTAATTGATATCTTTTTATGAGTTAATTTTATTAAATCACTCATCTAATTTTTCGATATCAATCCGCCGATTTTTGTCCATCATAACGGCTTTTGCCCGAATTTTAGCTTCAAACTGATCGATAATATTAACATTGTCTAAACGTTCTTTTTGACGAACACCATTCTCATAAAATCCACTCTTTACTCTTGCCCCTGTTACGCCAATGGTAGAAACCTCTGCTTCACCAGGACCATTAACAACACAACCAATAATTGAAACGTCCATTGGAGTAATAATATCTTCTAAGCGCTCCTCCAGTGCATTAACGGTATTAATAACATCAAATTCTTGACGTGAACACGTTGGACAAGTAATAAAATTAATACCTCGCGAGCGGATACGAAGAGATTTTAAAATATCAAAACCAACTTTAACTTCTTCAATCGGATCAGCAGATAATGAGATACGTAATGTATCACCAATTCCCTCAGATAATAATATTCCCAATCCGATAGCAGATTTTACTGAACCTGCACGTGCTCCACCAGCTTCAGTAATACCTAAGTGCAAAGGTTGATCAATTTTATTGGCCAGTAAACGATATGCACCTACAGCTAAAAAAACATCTGAAGCTTTCACGCTAATTTTAAATTGATCAAAATTCAATTTATCAAATATATCCACATGCCGCATAGCTGATTCAACTAACGCTTCCGGCGTAGACTCACCATATTTTTTTTGAATATCTTTTTCTAATGAGCCACTATTAACGCCGATCCGAATCGGAAAATTTTTATCACGGGCGCAGTCAACAACCTGACGAATACGCTCTTCATTACCAATATTCCCAGGATTAATGCGTAAACAATCCACACCATATTCAGCAACTTTTAGTGCAATACGATAATCAAAATGAATATCAGCAATAACAGGAACATTAACTTGCTGTTTAATAAACTTAAACGCTTTAGCTGCATCCATTGTAGGCACAGAAACACGTACAATATCAACACCCACTTGTTCTAAAGATTTAATCTGTTTAACTGTAGCCACAACATCCGTTGTCCGTGTGTTTGTCATAGATTGTACTGTTATTGGTGCACCATTACCAACAGGAACATTACCTACATAAATGCACGTTGATTTACGTCTTTTTATCCGTAATTGATTATTCATGCGCTCTCCTACAGAATCCATATTTAATGGATATGCTATTTCTATAATTAAAGCCATCGAATTAACGATGGCTTCTTATTTGTTAAAAATTTATCACTATTTATAGAAGTTATCTTATAATATTTATTTACAATCCAGGCAATTTAAACTTGGCTGGACGATTAACTTTAATAAAGTGATTTAGATCAATAGAATTACCTTTAAATAGTAGATTAACATTAGCTGGTATACCAATATTAAATTGGTAAGGAAGTTCACCATTTAATTCAAGTTTCTGACCTGCATTTTTAATACCACTAAATAAAATTTTACCTTTAGCATCACTAACTTCTAACCAGGACTCTCCTTTAAAGTTCATCACAACCCCATTACAAGATTCTATTCTTTTATAATCAATATCAGCAAAAGTTTTTACTGTTCTATATCGTTCTAGACTGCTATTATTAGCAGTTGCACTGCCAGGCAGCGGCACTGTTTTTTCTTCTGCTGGATTTACTGATTTGATATTAACATTTATATCACTATTTTTTAGTGTTTCAGAAGTTAATGTGGTTTTAGATGTCGGTAATGCAACATTATTAACTATCGCTGAGGTTGCCGGTTGATTATTAGTTTCTATCAACAATGTATTTACATTATTTTGTTCAGTTGTTTCTACAATATTTGAAGTATAAGAAAGTGGATCTACCTGTATTTGATTAGTATCATAGCGATTCTGTTCAGCCATAGTAGAAATTTCTTGTTTTTGTACTTTATAATCCTGCCACCACCAAATGCCTATCATGGCAATACAAATAATAATAATTAACCAAGTAAATTTCATTAACCAACCTTCCCATTTCTTGCGTGTTTTTCCTAGGGAATAACTTTGTATAGGAGAAATTACTGCTATTTTTGCTGGTGATTGTTTGTTCAACAATTCAAGAATTTCTTTTTCTGGAATATTTACTAATTTTGCATAAGAACGAATATAGCCACGCAAGAAAGTAGGATCAACACTATGGGAATTGCTATCTTCTTCTATCTTACGTACTGTGCATACTTTTAAGCAAAGTCGCTCGGCAACGCTTTCTCGTGAAAGACTAAGCGCTTCCCGTTCCTGCAATAACCGTTGACCAACGGTGATTTCTGTTTTTTCTGTTTTAGGTTTGCTATTCATTCGTGGGAATATTGTTCTTTTTTGAGTTTTAACATCATGAAGGCTTTTAAAAACTTTTTTTATAAGTTATAGAAAAATCTTCATACCGATAATATTTCTTACTTTATTTTTGAAATATTTTCACAATTCAGCCCACTATACCTTCTTCCTCTTTCCTTAATTTAATTATCTCTTCAGATATATTTAGAGAATAAAAAGTCTAAATAGTAATATAGCATTACTTATATTATTGATTACTGATGAACTAATTGCTATTATAAAATACTTTAATATTAAAGTTGATTGCTTATGCTAACGCATAATGATTGCTATACCTAAATTAGCCATCTTATTTTTATTCTGTCAGTCTTATCTTCTCAAGAAGATAAGATGCTGTTGTTATAATTATACACTAATAAAATTAGTGGTTCCTAACTGTGTCCATAATGTCACAATCGCAATATCAACATATTTATTAATACTAGTATATCCTATTAATAAAACCCATTAATATAGAAAATTAATGATAAATATTTTTATTATATCACTCTTTATTTAATTATATACCTAGTAATAAAAGAAATTATGACATCTAATATCTTTTATTTATTGAATTAATATTCAGACTGTTTTTACTATAATTGGTTCACTAATAAGGAATTTTTCAATACTTGTTTTTCTTCGATCAATAACATCCCCTGATAATTGACCACACGCAGCATTAATATCATCGCCACGAGTTTTACGCACAATAGTAGTATAACCATATTTCATCAATACTTTTGCAAAACGATCAATACAGCTATTATAGCTGCGTCTGTAAGGCGCATCAGGAAATGGATTCCAAGGAATTAAATTAATTTTGCTAGGCGTGTCCTTAAGACATTCAGCTAGCTGATGTGCATGTTCAATGCTATCATTCACACCATTTAGCATGACATATTCAACAGTTACACGTCCATTATTTGCATTAGTTTTAGTTAAATAGCGCCGAACACTAGCCAGAAAGGTTTCGATGTTATATTTTTTATTAATGGGCATAATTTTGTTACGAATTTCATTAGTGGGAGCATGCAAAGAAATTGCTAACGCAACATCAATCATATCACCCAATTTATCAAGCGCAGGTACAACACCGGAAGTTGATAAAGTCACTCGTCGTTTTGACAATCCAAAGCCAAAATCATCCATCATAATTTCCATTGCTGGAATAACATTTTTTAGATTTAATAAAGGCTCCCCCATTCCCATCATTACAATATTAGTAATTGGACGCCGCCCACTAGATTTTAAAGAGCTAATAACTTTAGTAGCTTGCCACACCTGACCTATGATTTCTGAAACATGTAAATTACGGTTAAAACCTTGCTGCGCGGTTAAACAAAACTTACAATTAAGAGCGCAGCCAACTTGAGAAGAAACACAAAGTGTCGCCCGATTATCTTTAGGAATATAGACTGTTTCAATTTGTTGTTCAACTACCGTTATTGCCCATTTGATCGTGCCATCAGAAGAACGCTGCTCTTGCGCAATTTTAGGCGCCCGAATTTCGGCAATGGCCTTTAATTTAGTCCGTAATACTTTATTAATATCAGTCATTAAATTAAAATCATCATAACAATAATGATAAATCCATTTCATTACTTGATCGGCTCGAAATGCCTTTTCCCCTATATCACTAAAGAACTGCCGCATCTGTTTACGATTCATATCCAACAAATTTACTTTTACTGATTTTTTAATAGGAGAAAAAGAGGGAACACAACATCGTGCTATTGTTTTATATTGAAACATCTTCATTGCCTCTTTTTACACTTTTCGGCAAAAATTGTAAATTTTTAATAATTAACTACATTTATTGATACTAAATATTATTTTAATAGATTTACATATCCCCATAACCTTACCAAAAAATTACTTAACAAAGTATGGTACTTTACAAACATTATTAAATTTTTCTAAAAAATATTATTTCTGTTTATATTATCGTAAATAAATTTCGTTTTCAGTAAAGAAAAAACTAATTTCTCGCTCTGCAGATATGACAGAATCTGAGCCATGTACTGCATTTTCGATAAAACTATCTGAATAATCAGCACGTAATGTCCCTGACAATCCCTTAGCGAGATAATCCATTGTGCCCATCAAATCACGATAACGCTGAACAGCATCATTGGCCGCTAAAATTTGCAACATTATTGGGCCTGAAGTCATAAACTCGACTAATCTAGAAAAAAAAGGCTTATGTTTATGCTCAACATAAAATCCAGATACCTGTTCTTTATTTAAATGCGCCATTTTAGCAGCAATAATTTTAAATCCAGATTTCTCAAAACGGTTATAAATCTCACCAATTACATTTTTTTTAACCGCATTTGGCTTAATAATAGAAAACGTACGTTGCATCATAATCAAAAATCCTCTTCGCTATTATTTCATCATGAAATTTTGTCTTGAATCCATACTACTGTAAATTATACCCATTTTCAGTATATGGGTTTTGGAGATGGTGGCGGTATATCATGCTTATTGATTTCATAGATGACTTCAACAACAGAGAGATGATATGTCATGAAAAATCTACCCTAGAGATATTCACAAAACTAGATATCACCATAACCCCTTTCATAAACTCATCCGTAATACTATCAGTTAGCTAATAGTACTACTGTTGATGATAAGATTAACACTATCTTATTGTAACATGCTCAACACCGAATTGTCGACGGGCGCCTAAATATCCTTATCTGTAACTGTTATTTATCAGTTCAACCTACAAAACGGATATTTGTGATATTGAGATTAAAATATCTAAGGTCAGAAGATCGCAGCGGAAACGGAATATTTTTAACAATTCATTATTACTGCCCTATCTGAAGCGTACAAAAGCGGCGAAAATTACTCCCATACCTGTACCTGCTAGGCGTATCCAGCAATGATTTTAACGAAGCTCTGTAGCGATTCTCGGTAAAAGCACATGATCTCTCTGTTTAGTAGTATCAGTAGAATAAAACAGCAATGCATTAAAGTGTATCGACAATAGCAACTGCATAATTTAAACGATATGCATACATTTATTTTTTAGCTAAAAATATATATCATTCTGTTATGCAAGATAATTACCTTTCCCTATTAGTTATTATTGGCGGCACTGCACATGAAGGTAAATGGAACTCGTTGCGGTCAAAAATGTCTATCAAAAGTCAGAATTAAACTGAGCTAAATTCCTCAATAACTAATGAGCGCGTTGCTTAAGTATATCTTCTAGACTTTCTACAGGGAGATGGTATTTTTTTTTATTTTTAGAACGTAGCAGCAAAGATATTTTCAAATATGTACTACAAGCGCTATTTGTACATAAAATAACTGATATATTTGGTTCGCTCGATAAAATATAAAATCAAAAGTTAATGCTGAGCTGTAGGATAGGTTCTGGCTAGCAGAGAGTCGCGATTCCGTTAATAAATCTCTTGATATTTTGTTAGCAAGATTATCAACCATAAAGAAGATGGAAAATAATCTAGAAGAATAGCTGGCATTCTACGAACTTCTTGTCAGTCAGCCGTATTTGGCATCAATAAGAATGACGAATCTGATTAAATTGGCTTTTGTTACAGTGAGGTCACGAAGCTGATGCGCGAAGCGCTGTAGTTCAAGAAAATAATTCTTTCAATGGTATTAAAACTGCTACAATTTACTCAGAAAAGCTAAAACCGGATTAGAGGAGTTGATCTGCTAACTTTAATGATAAACAACGTCTAATTAAGGATGGAGAATAGATTTATGAAGCATAAAAGTAGAATGGTAACCTAACTGTCATACAAAAGATTTTTTAATAACTTATATAAATAAAACAGTATTTAGATCATAAACATCTCAGAATTAACCTAGCTATTCTCCCCGCATCATATCTGTACTTGGTTGATTTTATGGGAGTTAACACAATAAACAGGTATTGATTTGAAAACAGAATTTATATGGCGTTACTTCATTCCTTAATTCAGCAAGACAGTCAACATAAATAACTAAGTGGTATTATTAAAATCAATGAAATATTTTTCCCTAATACTTTAAATGAAAGCGTTCTGTTCTACATAGAAAAGGTAGAAAATACGAAATAGGAAGAGATAAAAAGAAAGAACAAGTTTCGCTCTTAATCATATGAGATTAATAGGGTTATATGAACGATCAGATTCTTGAAGAGTTTAATGCAGAGTGTGTTAAATATTTTCTTAAGTTAATCATCAATAAAGAGTTAACCCTTTATTCGAATGAGGTTAAATGGTATTCAACTTTTGCTAGCTAACATGAAATTAGTCACCATTACCTAATGAGGCGAGTGTGTAACCAGAAAGTTATTGCTAAGTAATTCCATATTAAAGATATAAACAATTATATCATCCGATTAAAAAGATGACTGAGTAGATTCCATGACATGAGGTCTTTTAATTTACTGAATTATTCTGCTGGGAAAAATTATTTGAAATCACGACAATTGAAATACAAACATGACTACTTCTTTCCTCTGAGAGGAAAGAAGTAATTTTTTTAACATAAGCGAGCGATCTGCATCTAACATCATCTTACCTTTGCTATTTAGCAAAGGTAAATTCAGATACGCTATAGCGCTTAGTTAAAATAAAGATAAGCTGCTCTGCCTGCCTTAAGAGCAGCACTGATTTTAAGTGTTGTATTACCTTATGATGGAGTATTTATCATCATGATATTTTCCTTAAGTATATTCCTAAGTAGCCATCTTAGCATGAATAAGGCTATATGACGAGGGTACATATAATATCCAGAATCAAATACCTAAATGTTTACAATATAGTAATAAATTAACTAATCTTAATCATGATAGTAATAGAAAAGAATGTTAGCTTAAATTAATAAGTTTATATTTGGCAGGCATGTAATTCTTGTTGAACATAGAATCAGTAACGGAAATTAATGATTAATTGGAGAATTAAATTGAAACGATTATCTTACAAAAGAGACTGCAATAATCTGTAATGACTCAGGATCAGAGCGGTAGTTTGATTTTTATCATAAAATCATAACTGCGAAATTACTGGAAGAATTTGATTATAAGATAAGTAGTAAATAGCATTTCTATTAATAAAAAATAGAAATTAGTAAAAATGTTAAGATAAAAGCTTATAAATTATAAAGGATAATCAAACATTATCTATTCACTAATATAGCCGACATAGATAGTTCTTCTTCTTTTCGTAAAGTTAAAATTTCACATCCATCATTCGTAACAGCTAAAGTATGTTCATATTGTGCTGACCAACCTCGATCTTTTGTTTTTACTGTCCAACCATCTTTTATAGTTCTAATACGATAATCGCCGGTATTTACCATTGGTTCAATAGTAAACGTCATGCCTTTTTGCAGTATAACACCGCCGTCATCAGCATCGTAATGTAATACTTGAGGTTCTTCATGAAAAACTTGACCAATACCATGCCCACAATATTCACGCACTACAGAAAAATGATGCTGTTCAACAAATTTCTGAATTACCTGACCTATCGTTCTTAATCGAATACCAGGTTTGATTGTTTTTAAGGCAAGATAAAGACTTTCTTGTGTTACTTTACATAACAGTTCGGCTTCTATAGTTGATTTGCCAATAATAAACATTTTAGATGTGTCACCATAAAAACCATTTTTAATAATGCTAACATCAATATTAACGATATCACCTTCTTTTAAAATTTTTTCATCACTTGGAATACCATGACAAATAACATCATTAACGGATGTACAGATAGATTTAGGAAATCCATGATAATTCAAACAGGCTGGGGTAGCTTGTTGTTTTTTGACGATATATGAGTAACAGATTCGATCAAGGTCACCGGTGGTGACACCTGGACTTATATAAGGTTCAATAATTTCTAATACTTCTGCTGCCAAATGTCCGGCAATACGCATTTTCTGAATATCTTCTTCTGTTTTAATTGAGATAGCCATGAGTTCTACCTATTTATACTGATTTAAGTAAGTAAATAATACACATATCAGCCAATTATGTTGATTAAATCTAGATATTAGATGCTTACAGTTATGTAAGCAGTGAAGCATAATTACACCAATTAACAATTTAACATATCAATTTTTTAAAAAAATAAAAATCTATTACTTCTATACTATCTAAGATAGTAGTATAGTTTTTTTGAATAATTTAGGTTTAATCTTGAAGCAATATTTTATAGATTGCGACTATGGAATTTTTTACTACCCAATATTAATTGAAGCAGTTATTAATTGCACAGCTAATCATATTAATGCAGAGTGATCTCAAAAGTTTTTGACTAAATTAAATAATAGCTTTACATCACATCTCTTTTTATGTGCCATTAAATTTCTTGACTATATTATTTGTTTGAGGATGTAGCGATGCGATAATTAAGTATTCTATACCAAGCTGCTCTGTACAATAAACATGGGAATTTTTATTTCTGGTATCTGAACGTTTTTACAAAGTAAAATGCGATCTATGAATTCTTTACTATTATCTGTAAGTATCCGATGGATAACCATGGGACATGTTTGGTTAAGATCACGTAAAAAATTGAGCATTAATCACGATCTTTGCCTTGAGTAGACGGATAAAACCTATTGAGTGACGTGATCTATATTTATGAAAAGATAACATCGTGAAGTTTCATTTGCCATTTACGGAAGATATTTAAGACTACATATAAATAATCATGCTAATAGCTTTAAATGCTTTGTGCTTTCGACTTCGGTGTTTCACTTCATTTCACGTAAATTCCTTCTTCAGGACTTCCTAAACAGCGATCTGATTAGATCAAATACTACAGGGGTTTAGGAACCTGCATACAATTACCCGTAGATCATTGAGAGAGGAAAAATGTTTTTCGCAGGAAAACGACTATGGCTTCTTGAACAGGTGACAGCGTCATCTGTAAATAATGGGAAAATGTCTATGATCATCAATATCATTTCGTTTTACCCTTTAGAAACATTAAGTTCAGAGATACCATAACGTTTAGTTAATAGACGAAACTCTTCTGGCCTAAAGAGTAGCACTAATTTTAGGTATTGTAGTTCTATTTGATGAAGGGGAAGAGGAGGGTAGCCGCTAACCATTAGGTTATTTGCCTTTAATTTATATCCTTCAATAATTATTTTATCATAAATAAGTGGTGTGTCAACAAGAATTTATATAAAAATCCTAAGCTAAACAAATAGCCTAAAAAGTAATGTTTAGTTTTTTTCAAATTAAATTATTATGACTAAATCAAATAAAAATTATAAATTAATCCCATTAGCCATCAAATATAATAAGATTGTATCAAAGTAAATTTGATTTGGAAATGGAGGTACTATTCATTTCAATCTAAATAATACCTTGATCAGGAGTATTATTTTTAATTACTCAAATAGAATTAAGCTTAGAAATATAATTCTAACTGGTATTTTTTGTCATTTATGACATAAAATGTAGAGATTATTTTGTGCATTTTTAATATAGAAAACATTAATTAGCTCTAATATAAACTTAATTATGTTATAATACACAGTTCGATAGCTTTTCAGAGTATTCTTATTGTAGAAAAATCTGCAATTAATGAGTTGGAGAGAATAGATCTGTAGAAACATATAGCCCAACTTTACTAAATTATAGAGGTTTAAATGGCAACTGTTTCCATGCGCGATATGCTTCAAGCGGGAGTTCACTTTGGTCATCAAACTCGTTACTGGAATCCAAAGATGAAAACTTACATCTTTGGTGTGCGTAATAAAGTGCATATCATTAATTTGGAAAAAACTGTTCAAATGTTCAATGAAGCATTAGATGAATTGACTAAAATTGCTTCACGAAAAGGGAAAATTCTATTTGTTGGTACTAAGCGTGCAGCAAGTGAATCGATAAAAAAATCAGCTAATAATTGTGATCAGTATTTTGTTAACCATCGATGGTTAGGTGGCATGTTGACTAACTGGAAAACTGTTCGTCAGTCTATTAAGCGTCTAAAAGATTTAGAAGCACAATCTCAGGATGGTACTTTTGATAAGTTAACAAAAAAAGAAGCATTGATGCGTACCCGTGAGCTTAGTAAGCTAGAAAATAGTTTAGGTGGTATTAAAGAAATGGATGGTTTACCTGATGCTTTATTTGTTATTGATGCAGAACATGAGCACATTGCTATTAAAGAAGCAAACAACTTAGGTATCCTTGTATTTGCGATTGTTGATACTAATTCTAATCCAGATAGTGTTAATTACATTATTCCTGGTAATGATGATGCGATCCGTGCAGTTAAGTTGTATTTAGATGCTGTTGCTAAAGCTGTTTATAAAGGTCGTTATCAAGATCAACCGATTAAACCAGAAGAAAGCTTGATAAATATTGAATAATAAGGCCAATTCTTCGTTCTTAATAGAAGAAGATTATGGACCAGGTTTACAACATATTTATTATGTGGCCTAATTACCTTCTTTTTACTTATTGAAATAGGAATTCTGTGGGGGGATAATGTGCCCCTATTTAATCAGGGATACTAAGGAATAAATAACATGTTTCGAATTACCGCTGCTTTAGTAAAAGAACTACGCGAACGCACTGGCGCAGGTATAATGGAGTGTAAAAAAGCATTGATTGAAACTAGCGGAAATATTAAATTAGCTATCGATAATATGCGTAAATCAGGTCAAGTAAAAGCTGCTAAGAAATCTGGTCGAGTAGCTACCGAAGGCGTGGTAATGGCAAAAATTTCGGACAATGGTAAATTTGGAGCGTTACTTGAATTGAATTGTGAAACGGATTTTGTAGCTAAAAATGCAAGTTTTATAGCATTCGGTAATGAAATATTAAAATCCATCGTCGAAAATAAACTCTCAAATATTGATGAATTAAAGATAAAATTTGAAGAACAACGTACAACAATTGTTACAAAAATTGGTGAAAATATTAATATTCGCCGAATCGAAATTATAGAAGGTGAAAAAATCGGCTATTATTTACATGGTGCTCGTATTGGTGTTTTTGTATCTGCTAAAGGTGCGGATGATGAGCTTATTAAGCATATTGCGATGCATATCGCGGCAAGCAAACCTGAATGTATTACACCGGCAGATGTGCTAACTGATGTTCTTATTCATGAACATCAAATTCAATTTGACATAGCAATGCAATCTGGTAAGTCTCGTGAAATTGCGGAAAAAATAGTAACTGGCCGCATGAATAAATTTATCAATGAGATTTCTTTAACTGGTCAACAATTTGTTATGGATCCAAGTAAAACAGTTGGTTCGTTACTAAAAGAAAAAAATGTAACAGTGACTAACTTTATCCGTTTTGAAGTTGGTGAAGGTATTGAAAAACTGGAAACTGATTTTCCTGTTGAAATAGCAGCAATAAGTAAATAATGATAGCATTTATTAAATGAAGCCAATAACAAATAGCTTTATTTCAGATAACTCTAAATTTTTTAAAAACTAGATTACTGTCTAATAATCTAGAGGTAAATATACCATTAAATTATTTAATTTAACACATGATTAATCTAATAGATTAAAGTTAGTATTTAAACTAAATTTTCTTCTTATAAATAAATAAAAAATTTAATTAATTATTTGGTTCCAGATCATTATATAGGTTCTCATCATCGTAGAACCTCATTCATGCTAATGTGACTCTGAGGGATATAGTTAGGTAAAATATTATGATGGTGATACTCCATCGTCAGCTAACTACAACACTTAAATATTTCACGATATTCAGGTCAATAAAGATCCAGTATTTATTTTAACTAAGTGTTACAGCATATACAAATTTACCATTTCTAAATGGTGAAAATGAAATAATGTTGATGATCACAGCTATATTTACATCGTGTTTTTGATAAAAAACCTTATTGTTCCTTTTAACAATCTACTGATTAGTAGTACGCAAATTCCTGAACCCCGTAGTATTTTATCTAATCAGATCGCTGTTTACACAGCATACGGTAGAAGGGAATTTGCGTGAAATGAATAGGAAGTCCTCCATTTCATTCTGAACTAAAAACATAAAAGATTTAAAAACTACAAGCTTATTGTTATCCTATACTTAGATGTAAATATATTCCAAAGATATCAAACAAAGCTTCATGAGTCATCTTTTTTATAAGTATATATCGTTGCACTCAATTAGTTTTATCCATTTTTACAATCCTTAAGACCGCAGCCCGTGCTCAACTTTTTTTTACGTGATATTAACCGAGCATCTCCATATAGCTATCCATCGAATACTTACAGATAATAGTAAAAAAATTACAAAACACATTTTTTGTCTGCGAAAATATTCAGGCACTGAAAACAGGAATTCAACTGTTTATGTACATAAATTGATATAGAACAATAATTTAGCTTGCTTAGTAAGCATTCTCAAATGAATAGTATAAGTTGAATGATTTAATCACATATAGAAGATGGGATACAAAGCCATTATTATTCTGGTGAAGAGTTTAAGATCACTCTGCATCAATATATTTGATGTAGAATCAGGAATTAGCTTAATTAGTAATTGATTTTAAAACTTTTTATAGTCTATAAAAGATAAGTTTAAAACCGTTAAACTTAAATTATTAAAAAACATACTCTCTTCCGAGAAGTGATAACTAATTAAGCATTTTACATTTAGACTTTAAACTAAGAATTTTAAACCTTCAATAATTTATCTATTTAGGACGAAACACCATGACAACTAATACAAAACCCGTATATCAGCGTATCTTGCTTAAGCTTAGTGGCGAAGCTTTACAAGGTTCAGAAGGTTTTGGTATTGATGCAAGCGTTTTAGATCATATGGCACATGAAATTAAGGAACTGGTAGAATTAGCAATACAGATTGGTATCGTTATTGGTGGTGGTAACCTATTTCGTGGTAGAAGGCTAACTGAAGCTGGGATGAATCGTGTTGTTGGCGATCATATAGGAATGTTAGCGACAGTAATGAATGGATTAGCCATGCGTGATGCTTTACATCGTGCATATGTTAATGCAAAACTCATGTCTGCAATACCATTAAATGGTGTGTGTGACAATTATAGTTGGGCTGAGGCAATTAACTTACTTCGTAATGGTAGAGTTGTTATTTTTTCAGCAGGAACTGGAAATCCTTTTTTTACAACAGATTCGGCAGCTTGTTTACGAGGAATAGAAATTAAAGCAGATGTTGTTTTAAAAGCAACTAAAGTTGATGGTGTTTATTCCGACGACCCATCAAAGCATTCAGATGCTGTTTTTTATAAAAAATTAACTTATCAAGACGTATTAAAACACGAATTAAAAGTGATGGATTTGGCGGCGTTTATTTTAGCTCGTGATCATAATTTACCTATTCGTGTTTTTAACATAAACAAACCAAATGCGTTACATCGAATTATAATGGGTGAAAACGAAGGCACATTAATCTCGCGTGATTAATTTTTTGAAAGACACAGATTATTTTTGGAGATATAATATTAATAAAATCGTTAAAATGATTGAATTGGGTATCGGTTATAGCCTATATATTTATAGCCACTTACAAGGGTTTAAACGTGATTAATAAAATTAAAAAAGATGCTCAAGAACGTATGGAAAAAAGCGTTGATGCATTGAAAAGTCAAATTAATAAAATTCGTACTGGTCGGGCATCGCCAAGCTTATTGGATGGTATCATGGTTGAATATTATGGTTCTGCAACCCCATTACGTCAATTAGCGAATATTACAACTGAGGATTCATATACACTCGCCATTACTGTATTTGATCGTAAGTTAGCACTGGCAGTAGAAAAAGCCATTATAGCATCAAATCTAGGGCTTAATCCTTCTTCAACAGGAACTATTATACGCCTACCTTTACCACCGTTAACAGAAGAGCGACGTAAGGATTTGATTAAAGTTGTCCGTAATGATGCTGAACAGGGACGTGTATCTGTTCGTAATGCACGGCGTGATGCGAATGATAAGATTAAGATTTTACTAAAAGATAAAAAAATTAGTGATGATCTTGAGCGTCGAGCACAAGATGAAATCCAAAAGTTAACTGATAATTATATTATGAAAATTGATGAATCTCTGGAAGAAAAAGAAAAAGAATTAATGGAATTTTAAATCTTTTATAAAAAAATCATAAGGTATATATAAAGTAAGTATGGATTTATTATATCTTTAATTTATTACTCTGTATTATATGTCTGAATTAGTTATAATTCTTTTTAATTAAATAATAGAGCAAATATATCAAGATGATACGTCTGACAATTTTAGGCTCGACCGGTTCAATTGGTAAAACAACACTATCAGTAGTTAAAGAAAATTCAGAAAAATTTGAAATTATAGCATTAGTTGCACATAAAAATGTGACCACTATGATTCAGCAATGCTTAGAATTCCAGCCACAATATGCTGCTATGTCAGACAAAAAATCAGCCAATAATCTAAGATGTTTGCTAAGTAAACAAGGATGTAAAACTAAAGTTTTATCAGGTCAAAAAGGAGTTTGTGAACTAGCAGCACTTGATAATGTTGATCAAGTTATGTCAGCAATTACTGGAATTGCTGGTTTAATACCAACATTAGCTGCGATCCGTCAAGGTAAGCGTATTTTATTAGCCAATAAAGAATCATTAATTACTAGTGGGCAACTTTTTTTTGATGCAATCAAAAAATATGGTGCTCAAGTACTGCCTATTGACAGTGAGCATAATGCTATATTTCAAAGTTTACCAATTAAAGTTCAGCGTAATTTAGGTTTTTCTAATCTTGAACAACACGGAATAACGCGCATAGTATTAACTGGCTCGGGTGGTCCTTTTCGTGAAATTCCACTCACATCTCTTAAGAAGATGACACCTAATAAAGCTTGCAATCATCCTAATTGGTCTATGGGTCGCAAGATCTCGGTTGATTCAGCAACGATGATTAATAAAGGGCTTGAATATATTGAAGCACGGTATTTTTTTAATGCTTCAGACGATCAAATTGAAGTTATCATCCATCCACAATCTGTTATTCATTCAATGGTTCGCTATCAAGATGGAAGTGTGATCGCTCAATTAGGTTCACCTGATATGCGAACACCTATTTCTTATAGTATGGCTTATCCAGATCGCATTCCTTCAGGTGCAGCTGCGCTCGATTTTAAACAATTATCTTCATTAACCTTTATTTCTCCAGATTATCAACGTTACCCCTGTTTGAAATTAGCAATTGATGCTTCTCATCATGGACAAGCGGCAACCACAATTTTAAATGCTGCGAATGAAGTTTCTGTTGCTGCATTTTTAGCAGGAAAACTTAAATTTACTGATATTGCGCAAGTTAATATGGATACAGTAGAAAAGTTAAGTTTAGCCGAACCTGATAGCATTGATGCAGTGTTAGCAATTGATAATGAAGCACGTCAAATGGCAATAAATTATATTGAAAAATTAACTATATCATATTAATAAATAATTTAGCCATTTAAATGTTTCTATATTTATTTCAGGTTAAATTTTTATAAAATTTTAATAGCTTTAATAGTATTAAATACATAAAGTACTAAAACTATTAATTTAATAGTATTAAATACTAATTTTTAATTAAAATTAAGTAATTATACCTTTATTATCCAAAGTAATTTTAAAGCAATAAGAGTTATTAGCACATCTAGTATAATTATGATCATTCTCCGCTATGATTACTTCGTGAATTTGCTATCCATACTTAAATTGGACGTTTTTACCATAGCATGGTCAGCAAATAAAATCCTCTTAGTTGTCTCCAGATTTTCTAATTGACCTGAAGAAAATCCTAAATAACATTGAAATGGTTATTTTCTCGAACTACAGTGCTTCGTACGTCAGATTTATATACTCACTATCGCAAAATCCGACTTAATTGGATTCGGCGTTCTTATTGACGTCCAGTCCACTGACGGCAAAGCATAGAATACCAATAACTCTTCTCGCTCTTTTTTCGGTTTCTTATCTCTTTTTAGGAGACGCTAAAAACCTTTAAAACAAAATATTAATGGCTTATTAAAAGAATCGGCGGCTCTTTTCTAATCAGACCTCATGCAGCTCACCTTAATTTTCTGTGTTGAATGAGTTTATGGAGTTAAGTTTAGCTAATTTTACTTCTGACTTTCGATAACCATCTTCAACCCAAATCTATCTTCTTTATGACCATGCGCAGTTTCATCGAAAATAAATGGTAGGTAAAGGAAATCATCTTGCCTAACAGAACAGCGCATGGTCATAAAGAAGATAGATTTGGGTTGAAGATGGTTATCGAAAGTCAGAAGTGCACTTTGGCCGAACTTTTGGATAACCACGCGAGCGGTATTGCATTAACTATATTTCCTGAACTTACTATGGGGACGGTGCTTTAGTTTTTAACATGTAATAATAAATATATTTTATAATATGCAGCAGCAACATTGTTGGGTACACAAATAACTAATGTACTAACTTCATTCCACAAGGCATCTAACACCGAAAGTTATGGGTGAGCTACAGGAGATTTATATAAGAGAGAGAGCTGTAACACCACTAATATAAATCCCTTGATATTTTGTTGGCAAGGTTTTCAGCGTACCCTCAAAATTGTAATAAAGATGTTGGAGAAAAATCGATAAGAGCTGTTGGCATTCTATGATGCACTGTCAGCGCACTGAGCATCAATAAGAATAAAAATCCGATTGAATCGAGTTTTATGAGAGTGAGGCTATGAAGTTGCCATACTCGAAAAAGTGTTGTTCAAGAACATAGCCCTTTTAATGATATTTAAGCTACTCTTGACCTACTCAGAAAACTAGAACTGGATAAGTAAGATGAGTGAAGCTGATCTACTGATCCTTTCGATAAACAACGCTTAATTTAAGGATAGAGAACAGATTTACGAAGTATCAAAGTGCAATCCTTAGCCTAATCATCATACAGTAGATTTCCTAATAACTCTTGATGATGTCTAAAATAAATTTCTTAAAAACACAATAAAATATCACCTTGCTGACCAATTTTTATCTATCGAATAAATGTTTGCCTGTAGAAATATCTTCTATGTGTGTGGTAATCTCCCCATCGTTACTATCATACCTCTCTTAAATCTTTTCGGAGCTGTTTTACTAAATCTATAAGTTAAAAGTCTGCAGTTTATACGACGCCAAAGCTACAGAACAATGGTTAGCATAGCAAGTTCATGTTTTACTCAACTGGGCTAGAAATATTATTTTTACTATGCCAATCTTATTTGGCCTTTTTCAATAATAACTCATCGATACTTAAGGTTCTGTTTTGCACCGCTATCCGTGCTATACTGAGTAAGCACTTAAACAGGATATGGAAATTGATATCTTCTATGCCTTGAATACTTGTGATCAACAACTTGATCAACATTAGTATTTTTATATCTCCGTCACATATAGCGGTATAGATATTATACTTGCTATATGGCAAGAGCTGTTTTTTAAAAAAAGAGCGGCCGAATGGAAATCCCTGCCAAGACACTGTCATCCGGCTACTTACGTCACAGCGACGACCTTGATAAATCCTAGATTTCCTACTTTTTTACATATCCGCATCAGGGGAAATAGTATCATGTATTCTGAAAGAATAGTACAGATGTTAGTAGAGAAAGTGTACTTTTCTAAAAAAAACGAAGGGGCGTGGTATATAGTGTGAAATAGCTTGGTCGCTACTACCTTAAATTACCACCGGTATTCCGCATCAAAATTTTGACATTACTAAATGGGAATAGTGTTATATATCATTACCATGACAACCTAACTAAGCAGTACCGGAATAGATTTTGTTTCAAGAAAAAATGATCAGGAACTATATTAGCGATATTCCGGATAAGTGGATTAATCTACTACGTTACTATAGTTTTTTATTGAATCCTAAATTAAGTGCATTATTACCGAAGATGTGTATAAGGGATTGAAGATGATAGCTAAAAAACTCAAAAACCATGGTTCGCTGTTCTAATAAAAGGATTCCTGCCGCATAGATCTATAAAAAATGCGTTCTGTATGTAACAACGGGACTACTTTTCTAACGCAAGCTTGGCAAGCAGGTAACGGAATTGTTGTCAGAAAAGTGTATAAAAAAAATAGAAAAAATAATATTTTTTAAGTTAATCCATAGAATTTAATTTCTATAAAATTAATGTATTAGGTTAAAAAATATAGACTCTGATGAAATTTTAACTTACTTTATAAAAAGTAAACTAATTCTCCTATCTTCTTTTAGAAAAAGGATAGTTTTACCATTTAATTAAATGGTAATTCAATTTCCTAACCATCAATCTATTTAACATATATCACAATAACTAAACAATTTATCTTTGTAATGTAGTTTTACTAAAGGACTTTCAGTAAGATTGTTAAATGGTTTTCTAAAATCGGGGATTCTACAATAATATCGTTGCAACTTATTAATGTCCTCAGCAGATAAAATGTTTACTATTATAATAGTAGTAGGATAAAGTGAATGATTTACTTCAATATATTAATTAATATCATCCAACAGATTCTCACTGAAGCAAAATAATGAAATGCAGCCTATTTTGATAGGGAGTAATGAAAGAGTCTCTTTGACTTGTATGACTGTTTGATTTTTTATAGCAATTTTCTGTAGTAAAAATCTTTCATACAGTAATAAAAAAAAGGAGTTTACCAATAACCTTTTGGCAATATAGCCAATGCTAAACACTCAATAATAAAACCTTTATATATACGATTATAATTGCATTTTTAGCTAATCTATTGCGATAATTTTTATATCCAATTTAATATTATTCATAATTAGTAGCAATAATATGTTTTTCGTAAGAGATATCGATGTAATTTTCAAATTGATTAATGTTAAACTTAGCAAACAAACAAATTTAAAGACAAACACTTGAGCTTGGTAATATAGTATATCACGTATTATGTAATATTCTGAATTTTAAACCTGTGAAGAAATATTACTATTAGTTTTGTTTCAAAACAGGTTATTTCTATATAATTCAGAAAAAAACTAAATGTATTTTTTATTTTTCTTTTATATGCAAGAAGAATGTTAATACTTATGAAGTTTTAATTATAGGTCCCATTGCTAGTTTGATTAACGGGGTGGGTTATCATTAACAAATAATCTTAGTAATACCAAAAACATGGCAGAAAAACGCAATATATTTCTAGTTGGACCTATGGGCGCCGGAAAAAGTACTATTGGTCGCCAGCTAGCGCAACAACTTAGGATGGAATTTTTTGATTCCGATCAAGAAATTGAACGACGTACTGGTGCTGATGTTAGTTGGGTATTTGATTTAGAAGGTGAAGAAGGCTTTCGGGAACGTGAAAAAAAAATTATTAATGAGCTTACAAAAAAACAAGGAATTGTTTTAGCAACAGGGGGAGGATCGATAAAATCAAAAGAAATACGAAACAGACTATCTGCTCGCGGAGTAGTCGTTTATCTTGAAACTAAAATTGAAAAACAAATATCACGAACTCAACACGATAAAAAAAGACCTTTATTGCAAATAGATCACCCTGCTCGTGAAATTTTAGAAAAACTTTCTCATGAACGTAATCCACTTTATGAAGAAATCTCAGACATTACTATTCATACCGACGATCAAAGTGCAAAAGTAGTTGCTAATCAAATCATTAGATTATTAAAAAATACTTAATTTTAATAAATCAATAATAATGACTGATTGACCATATCATAAAAGGTAAAATCAATATGGAAAAATTGACAGTTACACTCGGTAAACGGAGTTACCCTATCAATATTGCTTTTGGTTTACTTAACTCATCTGATGCATTTTTACCGCTTAAAAGTGGCGAATATGTAATGATTATAACTAACAAAACGCTACATTCTATTTACTCTACAAGAGTAAAATCTACTCTTACAAAAATGGGCGTCAAAGTTGATGAGATTATTCTACCTGACGGAGAACAGTATAAATCATTAGCTACACTTGATACTATTTTCACTGCTTTATTAAAAAAAAATCACCCTCGAAGCACCACCCTTATTGGCCTTGGAGGCGGTGTAATTGGTGACTTGACAGGATTTGCTGCCGCCTGCTACCAAAGAGGCGTTCGTTTTATTCAAGCACCAACCTCGCTTTTATCTCAAATTGACTCATCTGTTGGAGGAAAAACAGCAGTTAATCATCCATTAGGTAAAAACATGATTGGTGCTTTCTATCAGCCAATATCGGTAATTATTGATTTAGATAGTCTAAAAACATTACCAGCACGTCAATTTTCTTCAGGCGTAGCAGAAATTATTAAATATGGCATTATTTTAGATAATGATTTTTTTTGTTGGTTAGAAACAAATATTAATAAACTATTTAATTTTGATGAAAAAAAAATAATTTATTGTATCCGAATTTGTTGTGAATTAAAAGCAAAAATCATTGCTATAGATGAAAAAGAAACCAATGGACAACGTGTATTATTGAACTTAGGGCATACCTTTGGTCATGCTATTGAAGCTGAATTAGGCTATGGTTCCTGGCTACATGGTGAGGCAGTTGCTGCAGGTATCATGATGGCAGCAAAAACTGCAGAGTTAATTGGCAAATTTAATAATAATGATACTCAACGCATTTTAAACTTACTGAGGCAAGCAAAAGTTCCTACTAAAGGACCAGCAAAAATGGCTGCTGAAGCTTATTTACCTCACATGATGAGAGATAAAAAAGCATTTAATAATCAACTCAGTCTAGTGCTACCCAAATCTATTGGTAATGCAGAATTATACACTAATGTAAGTCATGAGATTGTTTTAAAAGCAATTAAACAATGCCTAGATACAGATTAAACCGTGATTAAGATAAGTAAGATAGCTATAGTGGTACTATAATAAATATCCACATTTTAGAATTAAACTATACAAAATCATCTTTATTCATGATTTAAGGTGATCCATATTAAATGGAGGAAAAATGGACGAGTTTAAACCAGAAAGAGATCCTCAAGATCAGAGTAACTTCCGACCAGATGCTTCAGATAGGTCAGCATTACGTTCACGTCAGCAAGAATCTAAATACCATCCAGCTTCTCGGCAACATCTCATGATTGGTATTGCTGTTTTAGTTCTGTTATTACTCATTATTGCAATTAGCTCAGCACTTAAAGCACCAACTGATCATGAAAAACAACATATCTATACAACAACAAATAAGCGTAACATCGATATTTATAAATCAACATCACTGTTAAATGAATCTTATTTGCCTCCACCTAACCAAAGCAAAGATAAACATATTGAAATACCTGCTAACCTTGTTGATCCTTTACAACAAGGAGAAATATTACCTAATATAAAGCAACAACTAGTTGAAAATCTAACATCAATACCATCATCAACAAAACTTTCATCTATTGAATTAGTAAAGAATGTTGAACCAATTGAAACTAATCCTGAAATAAAAATAAAACCTACAGTTCAAACACATATAAATCAAAGTACGGATTTATTGTCGGCTCCAACAAGTAATTACACACTACAATTAAGTGGCGCAAGCTGCTCGAACTCTCTAGAAGCATTTGCTAAAAATAATCACTTAATTAATTATAAAATATATAAGTCCATACGTAATGGACAACCATGGTATGTTCTTATTCATGGTAATTACCGATCAATTAATGAAGCAAAAAATGCAACTTTAACTTTGCCTGATTCCATTCAGAAAAAAAAACCCTGGGTTAGAAAATTTCAGCAAGTTAAACAAGATCAAAAATAAAGAATTATTAAGAGGAAATGTTCTGTCCTAAATAGGACATACCAAAAACTTTATAACATTTAGATAAAATATGACGACATGAAGAAAAACACACTTTTTTAAAAAAAGACTAGCGGTAAATATCTTCTGATATAAGAAGTTAAAAAATATCTACCAGAAGGTAATTATCTAGTAGAACCATTTATCGTATCAGGTTCAGCATTTTTGAATACTAACTATAATTCTTAAATCCTAACTGACATTATTAATGATATTATTAATATATATAATACTGTAAAAAATACAATACTGATATATTTATACAGCATTCATGTCAACTTTTTAACAATGAGTTAAATATACCTGAGTAATATTATTGTTTACGTAGAGAATTTAACTTATGTAATAATTCTAAACGCCGTAGTAAATTATTTTTATATCTTAATCGTCATTGCTATAATGGTCTTTATCGTTACAATTCAAGATCAGACCTTAACGTTCCATTTGCTCATTATAATAAACCTTATTTTCCTGAACATGAACTCTATTGGTTTATTGAAAAGCATAAAAAACTATTTTAGCTATCAAACCTATCAAAAAAAATTACTATCAACAAAAAAAGTTTTACTGTTTACTGTGATCCATCCAATAAGTCGCTTTCTGATACAACTAATTTTACCGCATATCATGTAAATAGTTTTGGTAACAAAGAACAATGCAATCTGACTCAAATCGCTTATCATTTATCATCAACACACGAAATACCATATTAATATTAAATCATGATACATGAACGACTAGAGAATAGTATCATCACGCTATGCCAAATGTTGTTAAGTACATAGAACAATTAGTCGTAATAATCTCTCTCGTAGAGAAATCAATAAACATTTAACATTTATAATTCAACTTATAAAAAAAATAAAAAAAGACAAAAAGAAATCGGAGATAATAATGAAAAATTTTTTGATCGCCCCCTCTATTTTATCCGCAAATTTTGCATATTTAGGTGAAGATATTAAGAAAGTTATTAAAGCTGGCGCTGATATTATCCATTTTGATGTTATGGATAATCATTATGTTCCAAACTTAACTTTCGGACCGATGATATGTAAAGCATTGCGAGATTACGGTATTAAGATACCAATTGATGTGCATTTAATGGTGAAGCAAGTAAATCAACTGATTCCTGACTTCGCTAAAGTTGGTGCAACCTATATCACCTTTCATGCTGAAGCATGTGAACATATTGATCGCACATTAGAATTAATTAAAGATAACGGATGTAAAGCTGGTTTAGCTTTTAATCCTGCTACGCCATTAAACTATTTAGAATACGTAATAGATAAATTAGATATGATCCTAATCATG
Organism: Arsenophonus sp. NC-PE1-MAG3; assembly: GCA_052174455.1. Taxonomy (GTDB): domain Bacteria; phylum Pseudomonadota; class Gammaproteobacteria; order Enterobacterales; family Enterobacteriaceae; genus Arsenophonus. The sequence continues at coordinate 159,603 of JBQMRP010000004.1, forward strand.
TCAGTAATTCCTGGTTTTGGTGGACAATCTTTTATTCCACAAACCCTAAATAAATTACGTCAAGTTCGTAAAATGATTGATTATAACGGTTATAAACTTCGTTTAGAAGTTGATGGTGGAATCAACATTAATAATATTATTAATGTTGCAAATGCAGGTGCTGATACTTTTGTTGCTGGCTCTGCAATTTTTAATCAACCAGATTATAAAACTGTTATTGATGCTATGCGTAAAAAATTATCTAAGGCAACTGATACCATTTAAAAATTAACTAGCATTAAACTATCATATTTAATTTAGATTGCAAAATACCCTTAATCGACTGTGCCTATCAGATTAGCAGAAATAGCAAAATGACATTTTTTAACAAACTAACAGAATTTATTAATTCTTTATTAAAAATTAATCATTAACTTCTAATTTCTTTAAAATTAGGGAGCGATGACATAAAAGATAATCCCTTAATCCAGTTCATTATTTCATACAAAAGGAAATTTACCCTACATAAAGATCAACTATTATTTGTCAGCAATCCTTATAATAATATCTTAGCTGTTAAAGTTTCAGATTTTCCTTGTGTAGCTTTAAACTTATAGATATAACTATACTGAATCTTTACTATTATAGTAAACCAGATTATATGTTAGATAACTTTGCCAATCAACTTCCTGTGTTAGGACTGCTACCTTTAACAATTCTGGAATAATAACATGAAGATCTCCCCTATAAAATTAATTAATACTAACAAAAAACTAATTGCATTTAGTGGGGCTCAACCGTCTGGTGAGTTAACCATCGGCAACTATATTGGTGCATTGCGCCAATGGGTGCAGATGCAAAATAATTATGACTGCATTTATTGCATTGTTGATCAACATGCAATAACAGTCTATCAAGATCCTAAAGAATTAAGAAAACGTACGCTTGATACATTAGCCTTATACTTAGCTTGTGATATTGATACTAAAAAAAGTATTATTTTTGTTCAATCCCATGTTCCTCAACATACCCAACTTAATTGGGTGCTTAATTGTTATACCTATTTTGGTGAATTAAGGCGCATGACACAATTTAAAAATAAATCAACCCGTCATACTAAAAATATTAATACTGGATTATTTAATTATCCAGTATTAATGGCTGCTGATATTTTACTTTACCAGGCAAACCAAGTTCCAATTGGTATTGATCAAAAACAACATTTAGAATTAAGCCGTGATATTGCTGAACGTTTTAATTCCCTCTATGGTGAAATATTCACCATACCAAATCCCTTTATTCCTGAAAAAGGAGCTCGGATTATCTCTCTACAAGAACCACAAAAAAAAATGTCAAAATCAGATGATAACTGCAATAATGTAATAACTTTATTAGAAAATCCTAAATCAGCAGCTAAAAAAATAAAACGTGCCATTACTGATTCTAATAAACCACCACGAATTTATTATGATTTAGAAAATAAACCAGGTATTTCTAATTTGATAGATATTCTTTCTGGCGTAACAAATATATCTACCTTGGATATAGAAAAACAATTTGCCGGGAAAACATATAGTGATCTTAAAAATACCGTTGCTGAAGCTGTTTCATCTATGTTAATAAACATCCAAATTCGTTTTAATGAATTTCGTAATAACGAAAAATTATTGAATGATATTATGTCTGAAGGTGCTAGCAGAGCAGAATGCCGCGCTAAAATAACTCTTAGTAAGGTTTACGACGCGATTGGTTTTATTATTTATAAAAAATAACTCTCCCTTCTACGAAAAACGGAAGAAAAAGATTAATTTTAAGAATCAATTATTTATATTAAAAATTCATTTAAATATATTAATAAATTAATATTTATTTTTATTTAAAAAAAACGGTAAAACCAATAAATGAAAAACTAATTAAAGTTTCTTTTTATTTATTTAAAACAAATAAGTAACAAGAGTTATAATTTTTTAGTTATTAGTAAATATAATGTATAATGGCAGGCTATGTTCCACTCTGATCCTTCATGAATCTATTATCTATCCTTATATTAAACTTTATTTACTACTAGGATCAATAGTTCAAATTTCTTTACTTGGTTTTAGATCTTCTGAGCAGACAGAAGTAGTTTAAATATCATTGATATGGTTATTTTCTTGAACTACAGTTCTTTTTACGTTAACTTCATAACTTTACTTGTCTAAAAACCGATATCCAAATTAGATTCCTGATTCTTATTAATGTCATCAGTGTTCTAACAGGAAAACGTAGGATAATCAGCCATTTTTTAAATCTTTCTCTAACTTACTCATCTCTGCAGGATAGAGTACATCGCTAAATTTTAATAATAAAAATTAAACTTTATTAGTGACATAGCGACTCTCTGCTAATTATAACTCCTTCAGATCACCTTAATTTCAATTGTATGCCTTTTTGAAGTAAAACTAGCATATTAAACTTGTCTTTTGTATCAAACAGCGTTTATGCTACATGTCCGGAAATATCTTTACCATTGAATTTAAAAAACTAACAGCATCGTATCCAGTAAGTAAGCTTGGAGATGCAATTAAGTTCCCGTCGCCTTACAGGGCATTATAAATTAAGTCCAGTTTGTTTCTGATTCTCAATAACCATATTTAAGGACAACTCTCTCCTTGCATCCATGTAGTGATATTAATAATGAATAACAGGAAAAATAATCAGTATGCTTAAGTTGGACGATGTTATATCATCGACCAAGAAATAAACGTATCAATATCGCTTAAATCACGCAGGCAGCACAATTCCTACGCTCCTGAGTTATGCTGATTTCTGATGTATGAAATTTCGGAGATGTTGGTGGCATCCTGCTGATTAATTTCGTGGATGATCTCAACAACAGAGAGATAAGCATGCCATGAAAATCTAATCTACCAGATATCTGAAAAACTAGATATTACCTCTTATCCATTGCATGAACTAATCTATAATGGTGATAGATATATAATAAATACCGCTGTTTAGTCTGAGCTCTAAGTCATGCTGCGATAAGATACTGAACTGTATCCTTTTTAATAAATATTTATACTATCGTCCGTAATGATTATTTGACCAGAGAGTTATATAGACTGGTATGGCGATGTTGAGATTAAAGTAACTAAGATCAGGAATCGTAGCAACAATAGAATATCCTTCAACAACTCGTTTTATCGTCTTATCTATCTTGAAGCATGCAAAAAAAAAAAAAAAAAAAAAAAAAACGGTAAAGAGAGTTAATGCTATAATCATATCTGCAAAGTATCTTTTCTACCAGTATTTATACTAAGCCCTAGAACACTTTTCGATGAGAAAGCAACATGGTTTTCTACTGGATACCATTAGCAGATCAAAACATCGATAGTTTGAAGAACATTAACAATGTGCCCATACGTGATTTAAGTGATATACTTAACGTTTATTTTTTGGCTGAAGGCGTATTTTGTTATATCAGATAAACTGATCGCATTTTCCTGCTGTTTTATTATCAACAACACTACGCATGGACATAAATAATTTATTATGCTCGAAGAGAGTTATTAAAAATAATAAGAAAATTTGGCTAAACTTTTCAATGAGTGGTGAGCCGCATTGATTAAGTATATCTCTAGGCTTGCTATGGGAGATGGTGCTTTTGTTTTTTATAATGTAACAGAAAAGATATTTCTAGTCATGTAGTACAAATTCTATTGGTATATAAAATAGCTGTTATATTAGCTTCACTTGTTAAAAGTATGCAATCGAAATTTAAGGATAAACCTGCGGGAGTTATACTACCAGAGAATCGCGATGCTACTAATAAAACCCTTGATGTTTTTTAGTAATTTTATAGGCGATGAAAATACTAGAAAAAGAGCGAGAAAAATGCTGGTATTCTACGATTTTTTATTAGTCGCACTGAGCGTCAATAAGAACAACGAATCTAATTAAATCTGGTTTTGTAACAATGAGGATACCAAATCGATACATAAATAGGTTATAGTTAGAAAAAAAACCCTCTCAATAATATTTGAGCTACTTCCCCTGTCTGCCAAGAAAACTTGGATCCGCCTCAGGGGATTCAATTTGCTGATCGATCTGATATAAACAAAGTTCAATTAAAGGATAGAAAAACAGATTCATGAAGCATCAGAATAAAACGTATCTTGATCGTCATATATTAAATTTACTAATAACTCTTAATTAATTATTCTTTTAAATTTAATTAGCTATTATATATAGCTATATTATTTATAGAGAAATAAAACCCTTAAAATATATTGTTTATAATTGTTTTCAATATTATTGAAATCCTTGTAAAATATAGATTGATTTAAATATTTATTTCATATTTAACTAACAGGAGTTAATATACATGAGCTATACATTACCTTCCTTACCTTATGAATATTGCGCACTAGAGCCATATTTTGATGAAAGGACAATGAAGATCCATCATACCAAACATCACCAAACATATATCAATAATACTAATAATGCATTAAAAGATTTTCCTGAGCTTGCTAAGCTTGATATTAATGATTTAATTCAAAATTTAGAAAAAATGCCTGCCGATAAGAGTACTTTTTTACGCAATAATGCAGGTGGGCACGCTAATCATAGTATGTTTTGGAATGGTTTGAAATTAGGTACTGAGCTACAGGGTGAATTAAAATCTGCGATTAAAGATGAATTTGGTAGCGTTAAAGATTTTAAAGAAATCTTTGAAAAAACAGCAACAACTCATTTTGGTTCTGGTTGGGCATGGTTAGTACTGAGATCAAATGAAAAACTAGCGGTCGTTTCGACATCTAATCAAGATAACCCATTAATGGGTAAAGCTATTTCTTGCGTTTCTGGTTACCCTATTTTAGGGCTTGATGTTTGGGAGCATGCTTATTATCTTAAATATGAAAATCGTCGCCCTGAATATATCAAAGCTTTTTGGTCAGTTATTAACTGGGATGAAGCAGAAAAACGTTTTTCAAAAAACGTTAAATAACATTAATTTTATCTGTTTATTTACTACCTATCTTAGCAGTCTCATATTATTTATTGGACTGCTAATATATTACAAATAATTAAAATTATTGCAATAAAATTATTGAGTTATATCATTTCTGGTATATAGAGTCTCAGGGATGATGAGATATCCTGATGATTAATTTTCTGGATAAGTTCAACAATAGAGAGATGATATATCATAAAAAATATACCTTATAAGGTAAACGTAAAACTAGATATTATCTGATCATTACATGAACTCATCTGTAATAGTGATAAATGGCTGATAGCACTGCTGTTGAGATGGAGCTCAAAACCATGGCGTAACCAAATGTTGAATGCCGATTTATCGGCAAGTGTTATGTCTTATGTCCATAACGCTTATTTTCCATACGAACCACCATATAGACTGGTATTTGCGATGTTGAGATTAAACTACCGAAGGTCAGGGATTACAGCGGAAACGGAATATGCTTTAACAGCTCATTATTACTGCCTCATTTTAATTGTAAGAAAGCAGCGAAGAGCTATTTATTTCTGTACTTGCGAAGCACACATCCACCGGTGATTTTTATGAAGTCCTGGGATAATTATTAATGAAAAGTACATGATCTCTCTGCTAGTAGCATCAAGAGACTGAAACAGCAATAACTTGAAGAGCGTAAGGTTAATGTGCCTGTATGATTTAAGTAGATACACGCTATGTTTATTTCTGTGCCAATAACATATACCGTCCTATCAAGAAAGATGATTTCCATAGCATGCTGCTTATTATCGCGGCGGTGTATGGATAGTAAAGAAGCTCATTGCGGTAAAAGACTCTTGTCAAGAATCAGAAGTGCACTGTGTCGAATTTATTGATGGTTTATAAGCAAGCAAGGACTTAACTGTATTTTCAAGCTTACTATGGGGTCCCTGTACCATTAATTTTGGAGTACAATGGCAAATATATTTCCGGTACGCAGCAGCACAATATTGTTAAATATATAAAATAAATAATATGCTCCCTTAACTCCATAAAGTCCATACAACTGAAAGTTAAAGTTTGAGTTTTATGGAGAGAGACCTGGGTAACAAAGAGATGCGATGCTACTAATAAAGCCATTGATACTTTTGTTGACAAGGGTTTCAAATAACATCCTGCAAGGATGAAGAACTCGGAAAAGATGGAGAAGAATAGTTGAAATTCTATAACTTCCCGTTAGTTGCGCTGGCTATCAATAATAACAATGAATCCAATTGAATTGGATTTTATAACAGTGAGATTATGAACTTGACTCGCAAAGCGTTGCAGTTTAAAAACATAACCCTTTATGGTATTTAAGCTGCTTCCGTCTACTTAAAAAGTGGGAATAAAAGTAAGGAATTTAACCTGCTGACCATGGTGATAAACAACATCCAATTTAAGCATGAAAAACAGATTTATAAAGTATCAGAGTAGAGCCTGATCGCCATACACCAGATTTTCTAATAAACCTTTGATATTTATGCTATTACCGGCAATCAATTCAAGTTGTTACCAAATTTCTTTAATGACTATGATACCATCCATTAATTATATGTAAGTAGGTCTTAACGTGTTGGAGAAAATAAAAGCCTGTTTTACCGAAAGTATTCAAATACAAATTGCTGCTGCTGAAGTATTACCTGATGCTATTTCTCGTGCAGCGATTATGATTGTTCACGCATTACTAAATGGTAATAAAATCTTATGTTGCGGCAGTGGCGGCTCAGCAGTTATCGCACAACGCTTTGCAAGCAACATGATCAATCAATTTGAAGCTGAACGTCCAAGTCTCCCAGCATTATCTCTCAACACAGATAATACGATTATTACCTCGATTGCTAATAGCCAAAAACCCGAAGAAGTATATGCAAAACAAATTCGTGCATTAGGGCAATCTGGTGACGTACTCCTTGCAATTGCCACCAAAGGCGACAGTCACGTTATGATAAAAGCGATTGAAGCGTCACTTACACGGGATATGACGATTGTAGCCTTAACCGGTCATGATGGCGGAGAATTAGCCGGTTTATTAGGTACACAGGACGTAGAAATTCGAATACCTTCGCAAAGAAGTATTAGAATTCAAGAAGTTCACCTATTAACAGTTAATTGTTTATCTGACTTAATCGATAATATACTTTTTCCGTATCAAGATGACTAAGAAGAATATAATGAATGCATTCCAACTATTTAACTAGCGCGAAGGGTTCAGTAGATAAAATATGAATCCCGTAGATTTCTAACATCAGATTCCCAATATTGGATACATAAGGATTCTTGATAACTTAAGGATCTACGATATAAATATACCACTGTTGGCATTGATATTGCAAAGCATCCAATACATATTCATTGCATTAAAAATGTATAGTGAAATTATCGATAAACACTTAAACAAGATTCTTTATTTAGAATTTTCAGTAATCGAAAATTTTATTTTTTATCATGGGAAGTCTGTGAGGGAGACCCTCCCTCTCAGAGAGAGGGTTGTAAACTAAAAAAACTAGGGAGGCATTACCTTCGATTACTTCAAGATAAATTCATTAAAATATTAGTGTAGGCAACAAAATGACATTATGGATGCTCGCGTTATTTAGATAACGATTCAACAACCAAATAAAGAGGCTTTGTCGTTAAAAGCAAAGAGAACGGGCTATCTTATCTCTATATAAGATTCGCTAAACCAGCTTATGAAGCTTCGTACAGCTTAGATCAATGGACTTATACATAAATTATCATTAGAGTTTAGAAAAACAGTACAGTAAGGAATAAGATTATTAAATAATAATATGACAGAAGTTCTTGATCGGTTAAAGAAAACTTACCATCATTCCTAATTTACTAGATTAAAGAGAAATATCAATAACTAGTTGACCTTAATACTCAAATAGTTTAATAGAAGAACAGTGACTGTCTAGGAAAAACAGAACGAGTGGCGGGTAGCAGCAAATTATGCAAAACCCTGATATTGAGAAGCTTATCACCACTGTCGAAGTTGCAACAATAGGGAATAACAATACCGTTCTAAGCAGAGCAAGAGTTTTCTTCCTATATCAGACCTATTGTAAAAACAAACTGGCACTGACAGAGAATGTACGTTTACTGAGTATTAGTAAACGTGCTGATATCTATCTGTAAATGTTATTTATCCATGGTGCAAGAGAATCCCGATTACACTACTTCCCAAAAAACTGCCCTCTTTCATGTGATAGCTATAATAAAAAGGCAGCCGCCAGTGTAGCGGTGATCAGAATAGCTAACAAGCTAGCATATACGGTGCAGCTTCTTTTGTAACCAATGAGCGAAGCTGACAAACATAGATCAGCATAAAACCGTTTTGAATAAAAATGCGTTAATAAACATTAACTCTTTTAGAGATTAAGGATGAATGCTAAAAGGTTACATAAGTAATCATAGTTATGATAACAATAAACAAGATCTTGGAACTTGCTAGACCCAGATTGTTTTTGAGTTTTAAACTCCTTAGGAGAACAGAATATATGAGTCAGCGAAATTACATAGAAGTCACCTGCAACAGCTGTAATAAAGGCGGATATAGAGCTTCATCTGTCATTAATATCTAAACTTAGGATATCCTACAAACAGAGATACGTTCATATAACATATAGAATAATGAGATTATTTCCTTTAATTACCATAATATGTACCATCCTTTTATTACAAGGATGTATTAGTGCTATTGTAATAGGGTCAGCAGCGGTAGCCACAAAAAGTGCAACGGATCCAAGAAGTATCGGTCGTCAGGTTGACGATGGAACGTTAGAAGCCCGCGTTAGCGCTGCTATTAATAAAGATCAAGAAATTACCGGCAATGCACGTATTATTACTACAGCTTATGAAGGTAAGATATTGCTTACCGGCCAAGCACCCGATCTTGTATTAGCTGAAAAAGCAAAACAAATAGCAATTAAAGTAGAAGGTGTTGAAGCTGTTTATAATGAGATCCGTCAGGCTACACCAGCTGATCTTGGTATGACTTCTAAAGACATTTGGATAACTACCAAAATAAAATCGCAAATTCTTACCAGTGATTCGGTTAAATCATCAACTATCAAAGTTATTACAGAAGGAGGAGAGGTGTTTTTACTTGGCATTTTAACTCAACAAGAAGGTACTATTGCAGCAAAAATTGCCAGTGAAACAAATGGCGTTAAACGCGTAACTACCGCATTTACCTATCTTAATTAAGATTTTTTCATGTAATATAAAAAGTTTTTATCTTTCTAACTTGTTTTATAACAACAACGAACTTTGGATAATAAATCTTAAGATAATGCACTTTATCTGCTATAATTTAAGATACTTAATAATCTTTGCTATTTTTATAAAAATTAATATTTGATCATTAAAATAATCCAATTAAAAAGAACTCCTTAATATATACAAATTAAAGAATCTTTCTTAAAATTTAATCGCTTATACCAACACCTTAAATAAACCTTTTCTGATAATTATAATTATCTATAACACATATTATTTAATATAATAATAAATTTTTAGTTATTAGCAATTTAGTATATTAAGATTATTCTTTGCTCTTATGCTTCAGAAAATTTGTTCTCCATCATAAAATTAGGAGGTATTTAACAGTATATTCAATAGATTTAAACCTATTCCTTATTCGATTCAATCAAATTTATCATTCTTACTGACATCAGTGTGCTGACAGGAAGTCGTAGAATACCAGTTATTATTCTTCTCGATCTTTCTCTAGATTCTTCATCGATTCAGGATACTCGTTGAAACCTTTACTAATAAAACATCATAAGCTTTGTTAGTAACATCGCGATCTCCTTATTGACCAAAACCTCCTTCATCTCATCTTAACTTTCAGTGCTGCATACCTTTGTGAAGTGAAAGCAGCATATTAGCCATTTTGTATACCAAATAGCATTGTTACTGGTCTTCATGAATATATTTGCCATTATATTTAAAATTGATCACCGTCCTCCTGTATTAAGCCTGGGAGATTTGGTTAAGCAATGCGCTCATCAATCACTGAGAAGAGTTCGGTCTAATTCATAGTTAGGAACTTGAATCTTTTTTAAGTTAAGAAAAAAACCATATGTTTTTCTTAAAACAGATAGAAAAATAGTTTACTTAGTTTATTATAAGTTAAATTTTTTTCGGAGTGTGCATTATTTAACTTAATATACTAATTTTAGAAACGTTAACTCTAGGATTTTGGCTTAATAACTCCTATTTTTATTTTATTAATTCTTTTAAGAAGAATTCTTGTATCGACTACTAGTCAAGCTGGTTGATAAAAAGCACCTTGTCGCTCGCCATGCAAAATGTATTTCTACGGATCTGCATGCAGAATTTTTCTTCATAACTGCTTAATACCCCCAATTTTCCAGTTTTTATAAATCATCTCTAGTACCTTATACACCTTTGGTAATAATATGCCTCATTGAGGATTCGACAAGAATTTATAATAACGCATCATCTTAGAATACTTAATTAAAATATAACTAATATAGCGCCAGATTATCTTTCTTGCCTCAGTGATCCTGTTGCTAGTACTTCTTAGTCCGTTGATCATACGATCATATAAAACTCTTTCCCTTTTCGATAAACGCTTCAGTTTTTAATGCGAATACCGAATTAAGATAGTGATTAAGATAATTTTAGATTATGCCACACCCCGCTTTTCATCCTTTTATCGAAGTACACTTTCTACAGTAACGTCCGTACTGTATTTCAGGGGTACGGTGCTACTGCTCTTTCTGACGCGGATATACTATAAAACTAAGAAGATACTGAAATTTATCAAGTTATCTCTATGACGCATTACCAGAATAACAGCGCCTCACTATGAATTTCCCTTCGACTACTATTTTTCAAAAATAGATCAGTCATACAACCTGTTTAATACACAGACCGTCATAAGTGATGGAGAAATAAACATACAGATGTTAATTAAGTTTCTTAGATAAGCATACGAAGCATAGAAGATACCAATTTCGATACCCTATTTTGTATATATTACCAAGTGCAATATAAGTGAAGGTGGGGCTATAAACAACGTATTGAAAGCGGGTAGTTATTATTAAAAAAACTAAAAAAGATTAAAGAATAGTAAAAAGTAATATGTGCTAATTACAGTTGGGTAAAATATAAAGATGTTATGCTAATACTATTCATATAGCTTTGAATCTATATGAACTCCAGTATTTTTACTTATAACTTTGGTAAAAACAACGATGTAAATATTCAGGAGAAATACAGTAATAGAGTAAGAAGATAAAACCTTATTTACAAAGCGCTGCAGAGAAACCGTCTGTCATATAGAGCAGACGTATCCATAAATTAATACTTTCACTATATTTTTCAAGAAATTTATTTCAGCCGTCATTATGGTGAAAACTACTTTAATTGGTCTGAAAAGGCATGCATCTTTTAAGAAATTACTCTCCATTTCTCTTGCCAGAGAAATAAAAATCATCATCCTGTCCGTATTCGTCAAGTCTATCAACCCAGTTATCTTTGTATTTATTCTAGAAACTAGGGAGACGTATATTATTCTATAATTCATTATAGGTGATGAATTTATCAAGAATCATATTTTCATTCATTACTCCTCAATGTAAGTTGTATCTAGGATTATCGCCTTATCCTGAGCGTTTTCAAAAATATTGGATAATCGTAATTAGAGAAGGCTAATATACTAGCATGTCGAAAAAATTAAGGATCATAGTCGTAAATTGCTATATCGCCTCCTTTTAAGAGTAATAAAATTCAGTTAGTCCTTCTTCATTAATTTCAGAAGAAAGATTATAAAAATGCTTTAGGTAAAAAGACAGTGTAACAGCTGAAGTCGCCTGTTGTCTATTTCTGATTTATCCAATTTACAATTTCTAGAATATTTCTTCTTAGCTATCCAGATAGCTTCTTAAAATTAACATATCGCAGAGCATAAAACAGTACTTAGATCATCAACATTCTCGTATCGGCGTAACCATTATAATCACACTATAGTGTGCTAGATTCTATTCTGACTCCAGATAAGCATCTTCGAACGCGAATTAGATCATTGCATCCATGCGCAGTGATGCCGATTTCATAAAAAGGCAAAGGCGATCACCGTCAATGACAGGGACGGTTCTGGTCATCGGCCCAGAAATAAACATTAGCAGTATCGCTTAAATCACGCAAGGAACCACCTTTCCTGCATTCTTTAATTTATTGCTGTCTTAAAGTCTGTTTATGCTACCGGCAGAGAAAGTATGCGGTTTTATTGAGAAGAGCAGTATCAGGGCTTCATGAAAATGAGCAGTAGATAATGTCTCGCATATACAGGAAAGGATAGCAACTATTGCCGCTTTTTCATGCTTCAGATAAAGTAATAGCAACGAACTATTAAAACATATTCCAATGCCGATGCGAATCCCTCTTTAATAACCTTGACACTTTAATCTTAACATCTCCTAATATCAGTCTATATCGGGTTCAATAAGGCAATAATCATTATGAACAATCGATTAGATCCGTAGACAAGGAAGCGTTGAGAATCTTATTTTAGTATGAGTTTTCGAGTCTAGATCCGTCTCAACATCGGTGTCAATCTGCTTATTGACAGCATTACGGATGAGTTCATGCAAGGGATTAAATAATATCTAGTTTTGCGGATAGCTGTAGGGTAGACTTTTCATGGCATATAATTTCTCTATTATTAAAATCATTTATGAAGTTAATCAGCAGGATATGCCATCCTCTTCTAAAAACCAATACACAAGAAATTAACATAACTAACTATAAGGAGAAAAGGCGCTTATAAATAATCATACCATAATTAATAATTATTAATTTATGGTTGAACATAAAAGTTAATTACTAATGTTTATATTACATGAATGTAAGTTTCATAATAATTTAATTCTTCTTGAATTATTCAAGATAAAATAGTTGCAATTATGTGCTTATAACAGCAATAAGCAATAGCAATATTTTAAAATTGCTAATAAACATAAACTTGATATTTTTTACTTTCTCTTCATGGATACTAGTAATAAACCTGATATTACTCATTTTAAATTACATCTTTCCATTACTGCTTTATTAAACGTATCTTAATGTAGATGTGACAAATTAAAGACAAGTCGGTTATGTCAGGTTTATGCCTTGTAATAACGGGTTAGGTTTAAGGCTGATATATTAGATAATTCACTGGCACTGCTCTAAATCAGCTATTTTAGTAAAGGTTTTTGCTTTTCTAGCAAAGCAATTTATAGCCACAACGACTGCATTTCAATTGTTGTGATCTAAAAAACAATTTTCTCTAGTCTAGATAATTTAATACATAAAACAATCCTACAGCATGGAATATACCATCCATCCCTTTAATTTGCTGATATAACTATTCACATTTTAAATGTATAAGTTCTTACTAAAAACTCTCTGATTACCTAACCTTATTAGGCGATTATGATTAAAATTATGTTTATTCAAAAAGGTTTCCTACTATTTAGCTCCATTTAAGTAAAAGATGAAGTCTTATCGATTATCGGCTTAAGAAAACTCCTAAAACATTCTACATTAAACTTTGAATTTAGCATAACATTATAAAGTATGATCGGTAGAAAAACTATGCTGCTACATAGATATTCATTAGCTAAGTATTTCATTACACTCTATGTAATATTTATTTTTAAAAATTTATACAGATGGCTAAGAATAAATCCCCTAGAAACATAGTTTTGGTTAATTATAAATTTATACGCAACTTTAGCTATTATACACTGCCTATTTATTGAAGTGCTTTATAATTTCTTTCTCGAAATTAATGATGACAGAGACCAATTAAATTTTAATAATGCCACAAAAGAGGCACATACAACACTGCATCTACCCCAGTCCCTAATTTTTTCTTGATAAAAAAGTATTTATTCACCTATAATCAGGATTATCTGGGATTTTAAGTAAATGCATAAGATCAATCTAATGACGCTATATACAATTGCATTGAGAGACCAATTACTGGACAGTATGCTTTCGATAAATTCATCTCTTATATAGAACTAAGAATAATCCCCCACCTTATTTATCATCTTAGACAAATATAAAGATGGCTGCCATGATAAATCTGAATAATGCTAGGCTAGAATGATAATTTATATTTCTTTGAAAAGATACCCAGATACATATCTCCCCGCGTAACTAAACTAGTTTTCACCATTTAATAATTTTCATGAAGCTCTATGGATTCTGAGTGAGAAAGCACAAAATCCTCTACAGGAGAAGTACCGTCAGCAGACTTGAAATACAGACGCCTTGAATAGCATAGGCAATAATGTTTGGGGTTGCTGATGTATGATTTAAAGAATATATTCTAAATTTATTTCTTGGATAATGACATATACTCGTCCTGTCATTGACGATGATCGCCTTTTTTTGTTAGTTATATTGTCGGTACTAAGAATAGATGTAAAGATCTAATTACAGTCGAAGATGAATATTTAAAATCAAAAGAAAACTAGGGAAAACTTATTAATAGCCTCTATGAGAAACATGGCTTAACTATATCTCACAGGATTACTACGGTAGATTGGATACCCTTTGTTTTGTGTAATAAAATCCTAAAAATATTTTCGGTCAATGTAATATCATTGCTGCTTAGCATACAAATAACCAATATTCTACCTTCACTTTCTCAAAAAAGACATGTAATCAAAAGTTAAGGTGAAGTTCAAAGGTCTAACTAGAAGAAAGTGTGATACCCCTAAATAAATCTCTTGATATTTTGTTAGCAAGATTTTCAATATAAGCATCCTGTAGAGATAAAGAAACTGGAAAAAGAACCAGAAGAATAAATGGCATTTTACGACTTCCTATCAATGGACTAGTATCAGTAAGAACGACGAATCCGATTGAATCAACTTTTGTAACGTTTAGGTTATGAAGGAGGGAACAACCCTATTTAAAATACTGTGGTTCATAAAATAACCCTTTTTAATGGTATTTAAGCTACTCCAGTTTTCTAAGAAAACTGGAACCGGCTCATGGAAGTTTAACCTACCGACCATCTGGTTGTTTATAAAGAATATCTAATTTAAGTATGGAGAAGAGTTTTTAAAGTATCAGAGTGAAGCGTAACCTAATCATTATACATTAAATTTGCTAATAACTCTTAGAACACACCAAAATTTAAAACCATTATCTGCTAAAATGAGTATGAAAGAACGGCAAACAAGTTCTATTAAAAGTTTTATTCTTAATACAATCTGATAATATAATAGATAGTCTTATAATAAGGGGTTTTTCTCCGGTTTAATCACATCACCCTTCCACGGTACCAACACTATCAGACGCTTGGCGGATATGGCAGTTATTGTAGTCGGTTAAATCAGTGCAATGGTCACTTCAATGAGTTGAAGGCACTGACTTTTCTTGATATTATCCGAGTGGGCAATTATCCTATTAGGCAACTAGCTTTTTCGTCTACTATATAAAAGAATATGACCTTCGCACAAAGCTATAACGCAATTGTTAGTTAATGGTGAGGTAAATATTAACCGATAATATAAAATATCAATAATCTGGCGCTTCTTATCGATCAAGTCGGGCAATTTATTATCGATAACGGCAGTTAAATATCTAGCTCACCAACCTATTAAGGTTTATACGCATCTTTGATGCGGTGAATTGTTTAACAATAACTTCCACAGCTGCAGTGATCATCAGTTGTTTAAGATAAAGCTAACGAATAAATTTCTGAAATTCAGGTAGCAAGCAAGAAATAAATATACTCATAAACTTTAATTCCTTAAGGCTTAAATTTCATTGATTCACAGCTACTCCTCCCTCCCCACCCATACTTATTCGGTGGTAGTCGTCCATTGTATTGTTTCAGTTAACTCTGAAAACCCAATTAGTTCAGTTTTTAATATAAATATGATCAGAAGCTTCTTTACGAGAATTAAGAATATTAACTTACCCAGATTATGCAAGTAGAAAACTGATCACTTCAGCAATAATAGGTTCATATTTTTATAAGGGTAATTAATCTCATTTCTCACTGAATTAGGTTTCAGATAGAGCGCATGGATTGGTAATTAACACAGCATGAATTCCTTTAAATATACCACAATTCGCAACATATTTACGGTGATAATCATGACTTAGAATTTTATTTCTAAGTATAATTAGATTATTTTAAATATATATTCTAAAATGAGCCAGATAAGTTATCTATACAGTCACATATGGAGTTAAAAAGAAATATTGATCTTATTTAATCATTAATTCTGATAATTTATCAGGATAGAAACAAAAAATACATAAATCATTATGTTTCTTTTTTTTTGATAACGGAAAAGAAAGTTTTTGTATAGTTTACAATTCTTATAAAACATGAAGAGTTTTACAGAACGTAAAAAGATTGGAAAGTATCACATTTATACCTAATAAGTACTTTACAAGGGGTTAATACTAAGTTTAAATCTACTATAAAATAACTAAAAAGAATTATATCTCTTGAGTGGTTTTTAATAGAATTGCTAAAGAATTAGCTCTATCTAAGATAGATAATCTACTGATTGCTAATTGTCTGTAAGCTACTAATGGCATTAAAATGCCATAGAGTCATTAGAATAATAAAAAATTAACTAAATTGTATATTTAAATGGTAAGCAATACTCATATATCTTTTAGGCTTACTTTATCCTGATAACTACCCTCCTTCTTGAAATAATAGAAGATAAAAAACCAATCAATTCCTTTAAGGATCTAATGTAAAGGGATAATTAAAATAGATTTTATATAAAATTGAAATCAATACACCGAAAAATTATTTTATAACTAAAACACTCTGATGCTAACATTGATCAGATCCAAATAAACTTTACTGCAGTTAAATTTTTATAAATGAAATTTTAAATTTTATTGAAACCTATTTACATCGAAAAAAGAAAATGGCGTATTACCATCACATGCTTAATCAGGTTCGTTGAACTCAATATCAGCTGATATTGAAATACGAACTCTGTATCGATAAGAAAACATAGTAATTCTTATACACGTACAAGAATATAGCATTAGGTGTGTCGTATCAATAATAGTCGCAAATTTCAGGATAGCCCTTATATCACCTTATACAAGGTGATATAATCATAATAATCTATCTGACGAGTTTCAAGGTTTAGCTGTAATAAATAAAACCAACACCAATTTTTATTAATTGAACTATTAGGTTGATAATAGGTTAGATTAAACATCTAAAATAACGTTGCACACACTACCTTCATTTATTAATTAATATTCCAGCACTTTCAGAAAAGTTGGTAGCAAATAAAATAAAACCTGCTTGATTTATAATAGCATATATTAATGATGAGTAATAATTAATTTATTTAGTTTATGCAAATCAATATTAATATTACCAACATCACAATCTTAATAAAGATTGCTTTTCCATCACTACGGAATTTTTAATTTCATCGAATGAAATACACTCTATTTCCATACTAACGATTTAGCATTTATTAAAGGTAAATTAAAGCTATTAGCTTCCGTTAGAATATAAAAAAATTTTAAATTCGATATCATTTACTTTTAATGAGAAAAAATATTAACGACATCCTAGATAAGTGCTTTACTACCTTATTATTACCAGTAATAATAAGTAATTTTTAGATTATAAAACGCTTTAGCAGCTGATTTAATCTTTGTTTTAATATCCTCTTGCAAATCACTCACTAGCTGTTGCCTTTTATACAAAGTGTGATCAATGATAAATGCAAAGAAAGCTTAGTTATCAACCGTTTCCCGATAACTTAATCTAGTACTATTATCTAAATAGTTATCATTATTGTTAATAACTGATGAGTATTTTATCAGGTTAGCAATATTTAATACAGCAACCATTTGTCAATTTTCTACTTTTTGTACTTTAGCCATTGATCTAGTTTTAAACTTTACCGCATAAAAACTTTAATGCTATACGTGTTCTATGTTTGAGTTAAATCTTTTTTCAAAACTACACCATTATAATTTTTAATTCATGCAATGTTGAAATATAAACCACTTTCCTGTTTTAAAATATTAATTTTAGCTCGAAACTATCTTGTTCCGCTGTTGATATACCTGAAGAAAAATCTACTTCGACAACCAGTTCAAATAACGCATAATTATTCTTGATATTAACTTCAAAGTTAGATAATAATGCCGATAATTTTTGCCTATCATAAAATTTTATCACCAGTTTACATTAGGGCTCTCCAATAACCGAAATAATGTATTACTTTCTTTTTTAACTAATTAAAACTGTCAGAAATAATCTTAACGATCAATATAACTTTAACTAAAGCAACCTCAATCACATAAAAGTAGTGATTTATCACACCATTATAACGATTTTCAACCCAGCGTAATTTATAATAACATTTACAAAACTAGTATTACAACCAATACTACACTGTAGATATATTACTGGCGCAAATTGCATATCTCATTTGCGATTGTAACGTTCATAATTGGTTTTATTAATAAAACTCGTTTGGTAAAATATTAACTCAATTACCAGAAAATTTACTCTCTAATGGTACCCGTCTACCATTCAGATAAATAGATATAATTATATCCATTATAAACACCAAGATTGGTGTATCACCATGCTCTTTCTTGAAAAGAACATGGTGATAGAAATTAATAAAACAGTTTCTTTTGTGATCAAAGAGTAGATATAAATTTTAATCATGATATTTTGTAAATTACAATTATATGTTTGCCCTCCTTATAAGGAGGGCAAACATATAAATAATTTATTATCAACCACTCAATAATACTTGCATAAAACTGCTTAGCTTCATACTTCAATAGAAGTATTGACTAAATTATAAGCCAGTTATCATTCAAGACATTAGCTAACGATCACATGTATCGTTAGCATTATGCTATTGTTTATACAGATTAACGGAAAGCATCAACATATCCTAACTTTGGATATCAACAAAAGTAAAGAACACCTAGATCTATTAAAGAGATAAAACTGGAATAGGTTTTATTCTATTTACATAATATCGTTTGCGTCTATATATTGTATACATAATTAGTACGCTTCTTAATATATCAATTTCAGCAGAAATTAATTAAAAATTTAGTTAACTTAAATATGTTTTTGTTCAGATTAACTAAGTTAGCAGTAATACTGCTTTAACAAATTTAGTTAAATGTCAGAAATTATACTCAGGTTGCAAAATTCTGTTAGTTGATACTAGCTTCAAATTGGCACAAAATATTCAATAGCACTCTATATAGCTTCAACCGAACTGTGTATATAAAAGCAAAAAAGTTTTACCTGCTTAAAGAAAACGACAAAGCTCTTCTAATAATTAGATACCATCTAATTATCCTTCATCGCGCTCTAAAAATCTATAAATTTTACACTTCATGGAAACCATCATAATACGGTGTACACTAACTACGCGATTGCGGACAAAAAATACTATAAATTTCTGGTTAAAGAAATAATATTAATTTACTGTTAACTACCATAAATAAGTGCAGTACACCTAAAATGTACTTATACTTTAGAAGTACTATCAAAATCATGACTATAAATCAAAATGCGCTTTTGTTAAAAATTAATACCACCACCACACTGCTTTGTGGGTTAGTAAGATTTAAGTATTAAACTTTCATACATTCTACATACATAAGCCTCCAGGATTTCGCGAATAGTAATACAAAAAGTAAATTCCTACATCTCTAAATTAGAGATTCAATCGGAATAGATCCAATCAATTTAATTCGGGATCTTTACTTTTACTACTGTAAGACAAAATAGCACTATTTACTATATTTAATAAACATTGTTACGTTATAGAATGTTTTCACATTATTGAGATAATTTGATTTAATTTAGGCACCGAATATTTCTAGAAAAGATAGTTTTGAGTGCGGATTTACACTACTCCCTTCAATGGAGTTAATCAGCGCTATTTCTTCACTATAAATATATAGCGCCTTAGCACCTATATGCACAAAAGCTTAAAGTTAAAATCAGTACCCAAAATATTCTTATCTAAAAAATTTGTTGCTTTCGATTTCTAAATTGTCCTAAATAAATGTTTAGTTTCTTCGATATATGCAAAAGACAGAAAAATATATCCACGTTTGCTTTTAATGCAAAGACGTCAATTAACATTTCCTAGATCAACAAATGCGGTAACTTTTATATTAAAAGAAGATCTTTATAAGTTCTAAACTCCAGTTCATCTGCATTACAAAGTAGATAACGAATATTCATCCCCGTCATATTTCAGCATCAAACTTCATTTAAAACTGATAGAAAAAGCAATACAACCTGGATCTTTAATCCCAGCAGATTTAACTAACCTAAGAACTTAATCTTTGAGTGATAGTTTTAGAAATTTTTAGAATCTTGGTAACTATTTTACTTAAGTATTAGTTTAATCAGATCCGCTATGATCTTTACGCAACTGCAAAACTAATGAGTGCATCTGCGCACTACAAGTAATTTATTACTATGTTAGAATTAATAATATTCCAATAGCCGTTAAATGCTAGATGACTTTACATAACTATAGTTACTCTAATTAATCATTAGAGTTAGGATGACCTTTGTTACAGTTATCTAGATAAGAAATTTAATAAAAAGGTAAACTATTCATCAGTATATTGCTTTTACCCAAGCGCAATCTTCAATAATTTAATAACTTTAGCCCCCTCTTTCCTTAATAAAGAGCAATATACAAAATCATATTATCACAATAATGAATAATATGACAACCAACAAGGTTTACAATAAATTTGACCGTAAAAGAGTCGGTCACTTTACACCTATTACATCACTAATAAAATATCTAACAAATAAGTAATAACATAAATAGCACCATCTTCCACCTAACAGCGATTTTCTGTATAATTTAGTACTTCAACTAAATCGAGTCTAGTATTTTAATGCTAATTTTTTCTTGTTTAATATCTTTTTTTCTTATTTTATTAAAACCAAATCATATTTTATATGATTTGCTACCATGTTAGCAAGATCTAGCCGATTTTGCTGTTAATTGAGATTAAAATAATCTAGCATCATTAACGATCCCACATCTAAAATAACAAAATCAATATTAAAAAGACAAACTAATGAGATTAGATAGGAAGTTATCTCTAATCAGAGTAGGCATTTGTTGTAAACAGGAAAATTTTTTATACGAATTTAAATGTGATAGCTCATAATATTACTATCATAGGTCAAATAAGTAACTATTGATTCCTTTTGTTGTTTTAATTATCTGAAAAGCCTTATTTTTTGGCATAACTAACTTTCATGAAACTTCTAAAAATGGCTAATTTATTGTTTAATATAACACTGAAACTACGCTTACAGGAGTGAATCATTAATTACTGATTGATTTTAAATGGTTCTACAAAAATATTATTTAATAATACGCAACTTTTCGTAGCTCTTCTACTTTCAAGATTACTTGATCATAATAATCACCGTTGTTTCCAACAGAAACATAAAATTTAAAATTTGAATAGTTTGAATTGGGATCACCATTTATGAATATCGAATTAAGACCCATTGCCAATAATTCAGCATAAATCACCTCAAGTCTAATACTTTTTTAGTAATATAAGTAGCTATACCAATTAAATGCCATTTAAGAATACTTATTATTCAACGTTACTTTAACATATAAATTTAGTCACGCTAGCATCCAATAAAGAAACTCTTGTAATAGATTCTACCAGTCTTTTAGTAAATCATAACCAACGTCACCGATCCGAAACTAATCCGGTTAGTACATAGAGAAATCAGTGATTAGTTCAATAATATATATATTTCTAATGATCACTAAATACAAAAAACCGGTATTCTACCGTCCTCTTCCTGAATAGGAAGACTGATTAGTGTAATGGATATTAATACGAAATAACTATTACAATATAATACAGACAGTTATTTTAAGGAGATCTAGCACATCAATTCCTGCCAACTTTTCGACTACTAATACATAAGATATTTCATTAATATAGCAAACTAATTTACTATGATGTTAGGGTATGGAATATAACTGTACCAGGATTAACGCTCACCTATTTTTTCTAAACATTGATGGTAATAATCAATATCTGTACACAGTTGATAATCTATTCAGAATCAAGTTGCAGTAGAATACAAAAAACTCTATAAGATGAGAAATAATTTATATCTATATTCAAGAACATAAAAATTTCATGCTCATTAGCTATCGTCATTTCCAATTCTTAAAATTTAAAGATCAGTAACTTTATCTCTAAATCAAGTTTTTATTTAATTAAAATAAAAGGATTAAATCCAGTAGCTCTATCTGGATAATTTTTATATAATGAATCTCCTTTATTAGGTCATTAGCAGTAATGACTGTCTAAATTTGTATGGCATTAAATATTATGTTAAACATACCCCATACTTCACGTTCATACCAATTAAAATTCGGAAACAAAGAAACAATAAATAGAAAATTAAGATAATTCTTACTAAGTGCACTTTCAACATAATATCGCTGTTACACTTAATAGAAATTAAATGGTAAAAAACAGAAAAATTCGCTTCAAATAAACCTTGCAAATTTACTTCTTGCCGATCATCGAACTCATATAAATAAAATAGCATGATATAAGGTTTAGGTTTTTTTAAAATCTATTATAGCAAGAAGTTGTTCGCGTTTGAATAATATAACCAATTCCTGTAAGAGTTAATTAAATTATCAAAGAATCTAGAATAAATAATTGGTTATATATTTCCAAAATTATTTTGGTCATTATAATGATCATAAGTTTACTATGCTTAACCTAAATACTCTTTTATTTTATATTATCTGTTATTATTTTATGCACCATAACACTTGATCAGGTTTATTACGACTACAACACATTGATTCTATCATGCTGGATAATTTATATTATAAAGCTTATATTTTATAAGGTTAAGATAGCGTTTTGACTGCTATTCTTTTACCACGGTTACGCTCTTTTTTCAGATTGCATCTTAGCATGATATAAACACCCTAATCACTATCTACTTATATAGTGATAGATAACATTCTTTACTGATTGATTATTATCATAATAAATCTTGTATATAAACTTCCTAGCATGAAATACAATCTGGTATCCATATAGACATCAACAGGAAAATTTATAAACCCTTGAATAACGGAATAAATATCGTACATACTACCAGAGTTAGCATATATCTCATAGAGATTACCTATTCAATCGCTAATATTTAATCATAAAAGCGTTAAATAAACGAGGCTGTCTCTCCTATAAAATAGGTTTCAACAACAATCATAAATTAACTTATCGCGATGACGCTCTTAGTACCTCGTAATAAAATCAAGTGACTTCTTTCACTATAGTGAAAGAAGTCACTCTTTCAACATAGCAATAAAAAGGTTAAAATTATACGGCCAGAAAGATTTTTTCTATTAAATTCAATGCTTTATATAAATCATATTCTAATTCATCTATACAAACACAGCGATGAAGATATTACCACTTAATATAGATTCACAAAACAATTTGCTGTGTTTACAAAGGATAAAAGTCATTTTCACTATTTAATTTAATAAGAATGATCGTATAATCCTATCTTTAGATGCCTCAATTTACTATTGGTGATTATTGTTGCTTTTAATTATTTCACTCGGTTTTGTAACATAACAAAGGTGAACACAGTGGCGTCCAATTAAGTGCCACAAATACAAACCAAGTAGAATAAGTCTACGAATAGTAGTATGTAAAAATATTTCTCAATAAAACTTAACCGGTCTCTCTTTAATATAGATCGCCACACATAAAGAAATAACATTTCAACATCGAAAAATAACAAAATATTCCAATCAAGTAAAATTTAGGTGATATAGGCAACGGGGCATTATCAGCAGAATTAATATTCTATTCATAAGGTATTGCTTTACTTTGGCTTGGAGACTTATTACTAAGGTATAAGAACTAAGGAACATTAAGTAATGCAGACCAAGAACACCAATAAGATTTATTGCAAAAAGCCAAATGATAAATAAATATGTCAATAGACACTGACATACTCATTGAATACATTTTATAAATAAAATAATGTCATTACATTCCTTCTGAATTAGCGCAATCTTATAAATATTATAAACACTAATTATAGGAAAAGAAAAAAATAAATAAATAATAATTTATTGAACTTAATTTTCTAATAACTATTTATATAAATAATGCTCTATTTATATTTTCTAATTTAAACTATAAATTACAAATATCATTAGTTAAAAACATGATAACTTATTAAAATAACACTATTGATTAGAAACTAACATAACTGATATTTGGTTTTATAAATCATTGTCTTAGGGAGATAAATTTAAAAGCACTTCGCTTCCTCTGTTATTAACAATAGATGTAAATTATCTTGAAAAGATAATTATGCAATTTAATTAATTTTATTAAAAATGTCAACGACTATTATTCATAAATATATAATTAAAATTAATTATTAAATTAAATTTTAATATATCATAAATCACAAAAAACTTTTTGCTATCCTTAATAATAAAATTTAAATAATTTTTATTAAACAATTCCTTTCTTTATTAAAAGAAAGATATTACACTATAAGATAGAATTTTAATTAGTCAAATAAAATAAGTTTTTATAAAAAATACTGATATAAAATATTTAAATACAAAAACAATGCTTTTAATAAAAACATCCACAGTAATGTTCAACTTAAACAACAACGTTAACTAAAATATAACTTTTATTTTCTAAGAATTAGATAAATAATATTTATTTAATAATTGATTTGTTAATCGACTGTAGTATACAGGATATTTTCTTATTTTAATTTCACTAAATGCAGTTTAAATAACCTCATTTTGCTAATTAATATTACGATAAACAAATAATAAATTTTAGGTAAGCGGGGTAAACCATTATTTTCACTTAAAATTCTTAAATTGCCAGTCTGCATTTCCAGCGGACGCGCAGTAACATCACTGCAGCATTAACTGCTGCAAGTACTGCCTATAATAAAGCAGATTCTTAAATAATACACATTTAATACTGGCGCATTAAGGATACTAATTGCTATTTCACGAAACAGATTAGTTTCATCCATAAGAACTAATGGAACTAGCTCATTCAATTGATACTGAAAATCAGATAGACACTGCTAAAGGGTGGATGCAGAAGGCAAAAGCGTACTGAGATATTGAGTTAATTCTCTTCGTGTTAGCACTAAATTAATTTTACTGTTATTCAGAATTTTTCTGATAAATTTGACGCGCTTTATATAAATATCAATAATCATACGCGGATATACTAATGCGATACGACTAAACAAAAATGGCAATAAAGTATTCGTAGTGTTATCAGAAACACCAACTCGAAATTCACCTTTAGTATCATTATAAGTTTATGAAGCTAAAGCATTATCATTAGCCTGTAATATTTGCCGTACATAACCTAATAACTGCAAACTATGATCATTAATAATTTATTACAACCATGTCGATAAAAAAGTCATAGCCTACTAAATGTTCTAAACTCTGCATTTATTGGCTAACGCCTGATTGAATACGACAAGCTGCAGCAGCAAATATATTAAGATTAACAACGGCAACGAAAGTTCTAAGTAAATCAAGATCGAGATTTATAATTAGGTAATTTTAATTTATTATTTTATTCTCTTATATCATCCTGTGTTTTTACAACTTCAATAGATATTGAAAAATATTAATAGTTAAAGAAATAAAGATAAAACCTTTCATATTTAATTTATTTCTATAAATTAAATATTTATTACTGTCTATATACAGTTATTAACTTAAACTGTTTAATAAAAAACATATTTTACCTATTAAAAAACAAAATGCTAATAAGCATAACTTCTCTTCTCATTTTTATGAGAATAATTTTAATCCAAAATCTCTTCCCACAAATAACGATTTTACAATCTAGACTTTATACAATTTTCTAAACAAAATAACCATCAAAGATAATACAGCTAAGAAAAACTATAAATTTATAATAAGTATCAAACTTTATTTATCTAGATATGATATAACATATCAACTTTAATTACATGTTATATAAAGAATATTTATATTGTAAAACCAGTAATAATTTATAATAAAAATATACTTCTAAAAATTCATAAGTAATTTACTTTTTACTTTCTTTAATCATCTCATGACTAAAGTATAAATCTGATTTATATCATATTTTTATATTTATTAAAATTATTAAGGATATTAAAGTTTTTAACTTAATTCAATTATTTTAATTAATCTTTCTAAAAAAATTTAGACCATATATTTAAAATTTTCCAACTAATAGTTGGTATGTATACATAAAATATGAAGAAAATTTCTATATTATATAAACGTTGATGATTAAACAGAGTAATTGAGTATTATAAATAAATCCAATGAATTGGATAACGTATCCTACGACATAAGAAAATAAATTCTTAAAGAAATTAAGTGTCTTTAAGAAGAAGCTATGAAATTCTTAAACTTCATATTGCTAATTCAAGAGCTTTCTAATTTCGCAAAAGACCGGATAAAAATTTTTTATATACTACGGAATATTTCTCACTCAAAGGTTGAGATGATTCAAAAAGAATTTACTCCATCAAAAAAGTAATAATGCAAAATCATGAACCTAGCTCACTATGGTCTGTGAGCGACGTAACACTCTTGCTTCATGAATGTTATGATCTGAGTAGTATTTTATACTATGCGATATATTAATTTTAAGAATTAATCTAGATGACGATTAGAATAAATTTTCCTAGAGGGCGTAATAAACCATGTAAATCAGAAAGACAATAGATAAGTCACATGTTAGAATCACTTGTTTATCAAAAACGTTTTATAATCTCTTTACAAAAATTGATAATGACAGACCGACTGAATTTTTATTTCACCTTAAAAGAGGTCATTATAATAATACGTGGATTCCCGATCCTTATTTTTTTTCAACACCCAAGTTGTATTATTCTCCTCTAATCACAATTATCCCGAGCTTTGAACAACGAACTAGTGGCATAATCCGATTATGCTGAATATAACAACTGCATTAATGGGGGATTAATAAAATATGCTTGTCAATTAATTCATTACTTATAGGGAATTAGGAATGATTATTCCCTTCTTTAACCTCTCAAAGGAGTGCAAAATAACTAAGCCGAATGAAATTAATAAATTTAAATAGGATTACAATTTCTATTTTTCTTATAAGGAACTAAAATTAGTGAGTAATTTACCATATATATCCCATAATTAAACTGCTTTTCACCATTGATGATAGCTGGAATGAATTTCTTAAAACCATGCTGAAACGCTAACTTTTGTAGGCGGCATCTATTTGTAGAGCTAATATTTTGCTGTATCATTTATCTCATTGGTTTCCAGACGACCGCTCCTGTACCTCTTCTGAATAGGTTACCATAGTCATTTTCTGTTAAAATTACAAGTCAAAATCTAGCAATTCATAGGATTTTAAAGCTACCAATCAATGGTTAGAGCAAAGCAAATTCATATTTTATCCGACTGCAACTATTAACACATTACTTTCACACTATACCCGTCTTCTTTGATCTTTTTCAACAATAACTGGTCCCGACTCAATGTTCTGTTTAAACCGCCACATAAACACATTACCCCATAGTTTGTATACAAACAGGTTATCGAGATTGGTATTTTCTGTGCCTTTCACACTTATGGTCAACAATTCAATTAACATTTGCCTATTCATGTCTTATCACCCTGCCGCGATCTAGATATTAATATGCTGTATTTGCGTGATCTTTTCTTAAGAAAAGCGACAAAACAATTTACCTAGTCGCTGTCATCTAACTATTGCGTTACAATTATAACCTGATAAATCCCAATATCTTCCTTCTCTGATATATATTTGCAACAGGAAGAAATAGCAGCGTTACCTGAAGGTGTATAGTACAAAGCGCACGTTATACTAGAGAAAATGCACTTAGCTAAAAAATAAAATTGAACATGTATAGAATAAAATATCTCTAGCACTACCTTAAATGCTTTAGTATGCACGTTAAAACTGCGGAATTACCGAGTTTGGAGTAAGTTATATACATTACTATGATCAACATAACTAACCAAAACCTGCAGCAGACGCTAACGCAAGAAAAGATAATTAGACTCTTCCATAGCTATATTACAAAAATGGGATAATTAAGATGTTGCACATCACTATGGTTTCTTATTAAATTATCAAGAAGGTACATCATTACCGAAGGTATAAAGGCGCTGCAAAAGAGAACAGATACCAAATAAAAAAATCGAAGTTCACTCTTCTGATAAAAGGATTCCTGAACATGAATATGTACAAATGTATTTTGTGCGCCAACAAAATTACTTTTTATTGATATTTAGGTTGACTGAGCGGACAACAAATTATTGTCAGAAAGGACAGATAAAATAGAGGAAAAAAACAAGGGTTATACTAAGTTAAACATAGAGTTAATATCTTTAAAATTAGCGTATTAATTCAAAGAATACACACCTCAATGAAATTGAAATTTCAATAGATCCAGTAAATCAATTCCATCTTTTTTTAACAAAAATGAATAGCTCTTGTCTTCTATTAAAGAGCGATTAAATTTCCTAACTATCAAGACTTGATGGTTTTTAATAGCTCGAAAGAAAGTTCTAAAGTTATATATATTAAGACTTAGAAATATCAGACTCCATGCGACTTTATACTAACGTTCCTATACATTACACAATCCAAACTACATTAGGCGGTTATTAAAATAATAATAAATTTATCTGTCCTACTGGACGATTATATGAACAAACTAATTACAACTTGAAATTGATTAATGAAATTCCTGAGTATTTTATGTTAAACTAAAAAATTTTTCGAGTTATTAGTAAATCCTAGATAACGATTAGGCTAAGCTATTCCACTCTAAAATGCTTCGTGAATATATTCACTATTCTTAAATTGAATGTGTTTAACGCTAGTATCAACACAAGATCATAAGGGAGAGATCCCTTTTAGGCTAGTTCTAGTTTTTTGAGTAGACCGTATAGAAGGATCAGCTTAAATATCATTGAAATGGTTATTTTGAACTACAGAGCTTCACAGGTCAACTTGATATCCTCACCGTCGCGAAATCTGATTTAATCGGATTTTTATTTTTATTTTATATTCAGTATGTTATTAGGAAAGGATAAGGGATCCTAACAGTTTTTCTTGATTTTTCTCCAGTTTCTTCATTGCTCCAGGATGATAATTTCAGTAAAAATCTTGCTAACAAAATATCAAGGGATTTATTAGTGGCATCGCGACGAATCTCTGATAGACAGAAGTTTCTATACTTCAAACTTTAACTTTTAGTTACATGCCTTTTAGCATGAAGCCAGGACAAAGGATGTTTTATATAACTCAACAACGTTGGTACTGTGTGTTTGAAAAGATTTTTTCAGCACATTCTAAAAATAAAGGTACCGAGTCTCCTCCTCCCCTAGCGCAAGCCTAGGAGATATAGTTAAATCAATGTGCTTAAAATAATTAAAAGTTAAGCCCACTCGCTTCTGACTATTAATAATCATTTTCAAGCATATCGAGCTCCTTATATCCATCCGCAGTACCGACAAATAATGAGCAATGGATAAAAGCGATCAGCTTGCCTAACAGAGCGAAATATGCTATCTTCGGCCAAGAAAACGTAAGAAGCGGATCATTAAAATTATGCTGGCACCATTTCCTATTACTCTTAAAACTATTGCTGTTTCAGTTTGCTGATGGCGCTTGGTAGAGAAATTATGTGCTTTTTATCTATAACCGACTTCCAATAAAGGGTTTTGTCAAATCACCCCTGTATCTGTCTTTTCCAATACAGCTATTGTAGCAACTCTTTTCTACTTTTGCACACTTAGATAAAGCGGTAGTATGAGATCTTGAAGAGTATTCATTAATTCTGCAATTCCTCAACTTTAGATACTTTAATTTTGATATCACCCATATCAGTCTGTATGGTTAGCTGTATCAGATAATCGTTATTATCGATGAATGAGATGCCCGTCAACAAGGCGATATTTTAGTATCTTTATTTCAAGCAGATAGTTATGAGATCATCTTCAATAGCGGTTCTATAAGCTACCTATCAGGATTATAAATAAATTCATGGAAATGATCAGAGGTGATATCAGGTTTTTGTGATACCTGTAGGGTAGAATTTCATGACATATTATCTCTCTATTGTTGAAATTATTCATGAAATTAATCAATAGGATAGAATATACCCAGAAAATTTTCAAAATCTCATCACCATAAATGAGTATGACTCTTCTTTTTAATTCGTCATCATAGTACAAAAAACAGTTTTTAAATCACTAAGTGATAATTATATAATCCTCTCTCGTTAAATAAATGGACACGAGGAGATGACTGGTAATTGATTACTCTTAGTATTCGCTTTAACAACGACTCCAAATTGGAGGCATCACTTTTACTTTCATAATAAAAACTAATGCTAAGATTAATTTTATTTTCACGTTAATCTTTATTAAATTCATCCTTCAATGATAGGAATCACTGGTAAAAATATCAACATTATTAAACACTTAAAATCATCCTCACTATCATTAGATATATTTATTAAATAACCGATAACAAATTCATTTATCTAAGTATTCCATTTCCACCCGTGAGGTTAGCTTTGTCAGTAATTCATAATCACTTATACCAGTATATGCAGCTACTTCTTCAACAGGCAATAGATCACCCCATATAATTACTTCATCGCCGACTTTATCGTTAGTTTCAATTCCTAAATCTACTGAAATCATATCCATAGAGACTCTACCAACAATCGGAACTTTGCGCCCATTTATTAGTACTGGCGTGTTTGACGGGACATTACGGGGATAACCATCGCCATAACCAATCGCAACCACACCAAGGTTAGTATCCTGTTCACTAACCCAAATTCCACCATAACCAACCGACTCTCCTGCCTTATGTTGACGAATAGCAATCAAATTAGATTTTAGTGTCATTACTGGTAGTAGACCAAAATCTTTTCCTTTTTTACCTTCTTGCCCTGAAGCACCATACATCATGATGCCAGGACGCACCCAATCAAAATGCGATGTCTGCCATAATAGAATACCAGCAGATGCAGCGATTGATTTTTCACTAGCTTTATCTTTTATAAAATCATTAAAACAAACCAATTGCTGTTCAGTTACTACTGATGAACTAGGCTCATCAGCGCAACTAAAATGACTTATGATATTAATAGGCTTTTGGATGTTATGACATGCCATCAAGCGAGTATAAGACATTTCCGCCTCTTCAGGTCTGAATCCCAAACGGTGCATACCAATATCAAGTTTCATCCAAACTTTTATTGGTTTTTCTAATTTTATTTTCTCTAAAATTTCAAGTTGCTCAATACTCTGCACAACTATGTCAATTGCATACCTGGTAATAATAGGTAATTCAGATAACTCAAAAAAACCTTCTAATAATAAAATAGGATTTCTGATATCATTTTTACGTAATGCGATTGCTTCGCTAATACGAGCAACGCCAAAGCTATCAACCAGATCTTTAACTGTACGCGCTGTTTCTAATAAGCCATGCCCATAAGCATTAGCTTTAACAACAGCAATTATGCGGCTATTAGCCGCAATTTCCCGAACTCGTTGTAAATTATGACGTAGAGCGCAGCGATGAATAACAGCAGTTGCCGCTTTCATTTCACTCTCCATATTAAAATTAAATAGATAAATTATTCGTCATGATAGATAATTGACCCAGCATAATTATCAAAACGTGACCATTGTCCATTAAAAGTTAGACGCACTGTTCCAATTGGCCCATTGCGCTGTTTACCAATAATAATTTCTGCTATCCCTTTAAGATCTGATTTATCATTATAAACTTCATCTCGATAAATAAATATAATTAAATCCGCATCCTGTTCAATTGACCCAGATTCCCGCAAATCTGAATTTACTGGTTTTTTATTTGCTCGTTGTTCCAAGCTACGGTTAAGTTGTGATAATGCGATAACTGGCACTTGTAACTCTTTTGCCAATGATTTAAGTGAACGAGAGATTTCAGCAATCTCAAGTGTACGATTATCAGATAAGGAAGGAACACGCATAAGTTGAAGATAATCAATCATAATTAAACTTAAAGCACCATGCTCACGGTAAACCCGGCGAGCACGTGAACGAATTTCTATCGGCGTTAATCCAGCAGAGTCATCAATGTACATATTGCGTTTTTCCATCAACAACCCCATGGTACTGGAAATACGTGCCCAATCTTCGTCATCCAGTTTGCCAGTACGAATACGCGTTTGATCAACACGCGATAAAGAAGCTAACATACGCATCATGATTTGATTTGCTGCCATTTCTAGACTAAAAATTAAAACTGGTTTTTCTTCTATCATGGCCGCATGTTCACATAAATTCATCGCAAAAGTTGTTTTACCCATGGAAGGACGAGCTGCTACGATAATAAGATCAGAGTTTTGTAATCCTGCTGTTTTTCGATCCAAATCCTGATAACCGGTAGAAATACCTGTTACGCCATCATGAGGCTTTTGATATAGCTGTTCAATTTTTTCCACTGTTTCCGACAGGATTTCTTCAATTCCTTTCGGACCGTCATATTTATTAGCACGAGTTTCTGCAATTTGAAAAACACGTGATTCAGCTAAATCTAGTAACTCTTCGCTTGTCCTACCTTTAGGATCATAACCTGAATTAGCGATTTCATTTGCCACTGCAATCATGTCACGAACAACAGCACGTTCTCGCACAATATCTGCATAAGCGTTAATATTGGCAACACTTGGAGTATTTTTAGCTAATTCCGCTAAATAGGAAAAACCACCGATACTATCCAATTCGCCTTGCTGCTCTAACGATTCAGATAAAGTAATTAAATCAATTGGTCTACTTTGTTCAAGTAGACGTTGCATTTTAGCAAAAATGGTTCTATGTGGTCGACTAAAAAAATCTGTGTTTGTTATACGTTCTGAGACATCCTCCCAACGCTCATTATCTAACATTAATGCACCCAATACCGATTGCTCAGCCTCTAAGGAGTGAGGTGGAATTTTTAGCCCTTCTATTTGAGGGTCTTTCTGACCAATAAATACGGTTTCTGCGGAATACTTCTTCGCCATAGCACTTTATTTATCCATTAATCAATAGAGTGATTTATCAGTATAAGTCACATTCTATAAGATAGAATGGTTTTTTTGAATAATTATAGTTTAACTTTGAACCAATTTTTTATAAACTGCAATGAAGTTTTATTACCACCCAATACTGATTAAGTAATTCTTG
Organism: Arsenophonus sp. NC-PE1-MAG3; assembly: GCA_052174455.1. Lineage (GTDB taxonomy): Bacteria > Pseudomonadota > Gammaproteobacteria > Enterobacterales > Enterobacteriaceae > Arsenophonus. Next base: position 192,963 of record JBQMRP010000004.1, read on the forward strand.
ATTATAGAGTTAAAAATATCATGCAGAGTAATCTTAAATTCTTAACAAAATTGAAATGATAGCTTTGTAGTGGATATTGCATGCGCACATTAAATCGGTTAACCACCAGACTATTCGTTTAGTATTCATCAGAGAACTAACTTCATGTTCTATATAAATCTCTGTACATAAATGGTCAAATTCTTGCTTTTCGGTAACTGAATTGTTTTTGTAGACTAAAAAGTCGCTGTAAATTCTTTTCCATTTTCTGTAAGTATCCCATGGATAGCTATTGAAACACGAGAATTAAGATCACGTAAGAAGCATTTGGCGTTGGCCAGGGTTTTGGCATTTTAAAGATGGATAAAAACCCATCAAGTATCGCGATATATATCTAGAAAAAGATAACGTCGTGAAGTTTTGTTTGGCATTTTCGAAAGATATTTACATCTAGGTACAGATAAGCAGGATCGTAACTTTTAATGTTTTACGCTTAAGCTTTAGGGATTTACTATCTTATTTCACACAAATTCCCCGTATGAGTCTGCGTAAACAGAAATTCATATCAGATCAAGATACAATAGAGTGCTGGGATTCACCTGACTACCAGCAGATTAACGAAAGAAAGAAAACCATTTTTCTCATAAAAATGACTAAAAATTTCTAAGCTGATAACGACAGCATCATCGGCAAACGACGTAAAATACACCTATGAATGCGATCATCAATATCATCTTATTTTAGTCTTTATAAACAGTAAGTTCATCTATGCCATAACACTTACCAAAGTAGATATAAACTATTTATTGGACTGAAAGACAGTAGTTATTTTAGATATTATAATTACCTGATAATGGATCCAATCCTAATAATATTATGCCTTAACTATATCCATCATTTACCATTTTACCATGAATATTGGTATGTGCGACGAGAGTCTCTATAAAAGATCTGGAAATAAAAAAAGATATCTTATTTACTAATATTCCATGAAAATTTAATCATTTAATCTGAGATAAAACCTTAACAACTCTTTACTATTATCTTTTACAGAAAATCTGAAATATTTCAAAAAGTTCTCATCAATAAAATAATATATTATTAACAATAAAACTGAACTTTATAAAATATTACAATCATGACTAATAATCGTTTAGTTAAACATAAACAAGATTTATGCATATTTCTGGCGTATGATGTTTCAAAAATGGTGATATGTATCCTGCTAATTAATTTCATGGATTATTTTATCATTAAAGATGATAATATACCATAAATCTTACTATAAAGGTATCTGTGAAACTATATATTACTCTAATCCATTAAATGAACCATTCATAATAGTAGGTACTAGAAACTACCATTAAAGATGATCTTGAAGCCATGCTGAAACACCCCCCACCCTTGTTGATACCATCCCATGCCATAGTCTTTAACGATTATTTACCATAGCTAATCTACAAAACGGGTATTTATAATGTTGATATTAAGAATCTAAGGTCAGAAATCGCAGCGGCAACGGAATATATTTTAACAGCTAATTATTACTGCCCTATCTGTAGCGTGTAAAAAGCGGTAAATAATTTCTACACTATACCTATAGCTGAAAGCCATATCCCACCGAGGATTTTCACAAATCTCTGTTCTGTTAGCGCTTCTCGATGAGAAAATACATAACTTCTCTATCAGAACCATCAGCATATTGAAACAGTAATGACTTAAAGAACATAGTCAAGGACGGCTGTGTAATTTAAGCGATGCACGTTACGTTTATTTCTAGACCGATGGATGGCAAAATCGTTGTATCATGCAACCTAATTGCCTTTATTTGATAAATTATTATTGGCTGGACTGTACATAAACATAAGTAACTCATTTTAGTAGAAGATACTTATCAAGAGTTAGAATCAAACTTGGCTGAAGTCCTCAATGGACTTCGAGTATGTAACTTAACTATATCCCTCAGTGATTAGGACGAATACGCGGTGCTTAATTTTTTGAAATGCAATAGCAAAGATATTTATATACATGCAACATCAATGCTGTTTAGTATATAAAATAGCTCATGCGACGCTTTTACCCGCCAAAGTTGAGTAATCGAAAATTAAAGGTTAAGCTTTAGAAGATTTGGATAGTAGATAACCTCAATATTGCTGATAAAACTCTTGATATTTTATTCAGAAGGTTTTCAGAATAAGTATCTCTACAGCGGTGAGAATGTTGGAAAAAAACAAAGAAAAAATAACTGGCACTCCAATAATTTCTCATCAGCGTACTTGGCGTCAATTAAGATTAACGAATTCAATTAAATCAGATTTTGCGACAGTGAAGATATAAAGCTAACAACGTGCTATGAATTTGGATTCGAGAAAAAACTCTTTCAACGGTATTAATCTACCTTCCATCTACTTAAAAAGATGAAACTGCCTAAGTGAAGTTGACCTACTGACTGACTTTGCTGATAAGCAACATCTAATTTAAAGATGGAGAAAATTTATAAATTATCTCAGCTTAACCCATAAATATTATGTATTATATTTACTATTAACTCTATAATTAATCTATTAACAAACTTCACTTTTAGATTATTTTATTTACGAATATTTCGTAATAAAAACGTTAAAAATTTACTGCTATGCCTGTACTTGCGAGGGCGTATCCACCGGTGACTTTCACGAAGGCTCTGCTGTGCTTCTCAGTAAAAAGCACATGAGTCTCCTGTCTAGAGATCATCAGCAGACTGAAATAGAAATAGTTTAAAGCATATAGGCAATAGCAGTTACGTGATTTAAGCATACACGCTATATTTATTTCTTGGCCAATAACATATACCGTCCTGTTAGGCAAGATAATTTCTTTACCTGCTAGTGAAATCAGCCTTACTATCCCATGGACATAAGGAGACGGTTGTGCTCAAAAATAATTATTGAGAGTCAGAAAAGCGCAGTGGACCTAACTTCTGGATGACCGCAAGTGCGTTTCTTAACTGTATCTCTCAGACTTGGCATGAGAGGACACTGGTGCTTAATTTTTTTTTGGAATGCAATAGCGACAAAGGATATTCTTTGACATGTAACACCAGCGCTGTTGGGTTAGGTACACAAAATAATTGATATGCTATCTTTACTCACAGACAAAGGAAATGCACCGAAAGTTAAAGCGGCTGCCAGAGTTTTGGCATTACAAACTGTAATTCCGTTAATAAAGTTATTCATATTTTGTTGGCGTAGTAGTTATAATCGAAGCACACCCCTGCAGCGATGAAGAAGATTGGGAAAGATCAAGAAGAACTACTGGCATTCTATGCCTTACCATTAGCGTATTGGGTATCAATAAGATTTACAAATCTGATTGAGTCGGGTTTTGTAACAGTGATCCCATCAAGCTGATCTGCTAAAGCGCTGTAGTTCAAAAAACATTCCTTTAATGCTATTAAAACTATTCTCGTTTTCTTAGAAAACCAGAGTCAGCTTAAAGAAACTGATCTTTTGACCACCTGGTGATAAACAATACCAAATTTAAAGATGGAGAAGAGATTCATGAAGCATCAGAGTAGAATGTAACCTGACAGTCATATACTAGATTTACTAATAACTTAACTCATAAAATATGCTAAATTCTTACGCATTCAAATGCTAATCATAAAATTACTTAACCAAATTGATATTCAGTTTATCTAAGATTTTAATACAAACTATGTAAAAACGGCTATCTTGAAAAGATTATTGCTTTTTATTTGTAGAGCAATTTCTATATTCATGTTTGAATTTTAATTATTGTAGCTTTAAACAATCTTTTGAAGCAGATAATTCGATAAATAAGACTCTATTTATCACCTAAGATACTCAACTATCCTTTTAATCGTCTGATATAAATGTTCAGTTTTGAATCTAAAATTTCTTATCAATAACTCTCCTGATTGTCTAATTTTATTAAACAATGGTGACAATTTCATGCTAAGTGGGAAAGGTTTCGTACTACTTAACTCCATCTGAACAAAAGATGGACTCTTATCGATAATCAGTTAAAGAAAATGACTAATGCACTTTTTATTAAACTCTTCAAGAATATCATTACTCACATGGCCATGGAAATCTTTAGCGATTAAGAGCGAGATGCATTTTTCCTTTTTATCCTCCTATTCTTGCATGTTTTCTAGATTTCCTGTGTGGAATAAAATGCTTTCTTTATAAAAAATTCAGGAAAATTTTTTATTGACTTCAACAATACCACTTAATATAGTTAAGTTAACTGTCATCCCTGAAACAAAAAAAACAATAACAACATATAAACCCTGTTTTTAAATTAATCCCTGTTTATTTCGCTGATTCCTATAAAGTCAAACTATTCAACATACATCACAGATAACTAAACCATTTATCCTTGTAATGTAGTTTTGCTAGCAGACTTCCAGTCTGATTGTTAAATGTTTTCTGCAATCGGGGACTTTCCAATGATATCGCTGAACCCTAATGAACTTCCCAAACGGGAAATATGTTTATTGTGATAATATGGAAGAATAAAGTGAAATAAACTATTTCAATGCATGAATCAAGATTATCTAAATATATTATCACCGAGCTATCTAATTAGATGCAGTTTTGTGTTGGTAATGAGTGAGGAAAGAGTATCCTTGATCTGTATGACTGTTTACTTCTTTATGATAAACTCTGTAGCAAAAACCCTTCATACTTAGTATATAAGATTTCTATCAATAACCTTTTCCAACATATAGCCGTAAATCTTATATTAAAAATTAAAAGTTTTCTACTTATGAGATGTTGTTATGTTTATAACAACAAATTTTTTGTTTAAAATGAAATTAATATTGTTATTGTTTTTATTATTTTCATTTGAAGGATAAATTATGAAATTATTATTTAATATATTAATTATTCTATCAATTTTAGAATTTATCTTTCTTTCTATAGCGGATAGTGACAATGAAACTACACTAAGATATAAGAATTACGCAGATTTAAGTGATTTATTAGTAAATTTAGTGTATAAGGGCCCGGTTAAGTTAACATTCTATTCTAATGCTTTTTGAATCCATTCTTCATTATTAAATGAAATCTTATTTACCATCAATGTCAAACAGGTAAATCCTTTTAGCCGGTCCAAGTTATTTTGAGTAGATTGTAGCAGATTTAATACCTTTTAAAAGGTTGTTTTCTTGAATCACAGTGCTTCCTGCGTCAGGTTCATAGCCTTATTTTTGCAAAATCCGATTTTTATTAAATTAGTTATTCTTATTTGACCCTTAACTTGGCTGATAGGAAAGTGTAGTATGCCAGTAGTTCTTCTCGATCTTTTTCTAGTTTCTTCATCACTGGCAAGATAGGCTAAAAACCTTGCCAAGAAAATATTAAGAGGACTTTGTTATTGGGTCCAAGGCTCTCTACTACCAAAGCTCCAACAACACACACTTAACCTTAGGTGTTGAATGCCTTTTGGAAGTGAAACCAACTAACATTAGTTATTTTATGTACTTAACAGCATTTGTACTGAATGTTCCGGAAATTATCTTTGCCATTGCATTCCAAAATCAAAGGTATCGGATTCCGTAGAAAGCTCTGGTAAATATGATTAAGCTATCTACTCGTTTAGGGGTATTAGAAATTAAACTCAGTTTAATTATGACCCTCTATAAACATGTTCAAATGCAATAAACTCCTTACATCACTCCATACGCAGTGATGTTAATAATGAGCAGTAGGTAAAGGCGATCAGTTTGCCTGACAGGATAGTTATGCCATCATCGACCCATAAATAAACATAACGCGTACCCTTAAAACATGCTGGCACCATTGCCTACACTCTTCAAGCCATTAATATTTTAATCTTCTGATGGAACTTAACAAGATATATTTATTTGCTTTTAATTGAGAAGGGGCTCAGGGAGCCGTAAAAATCACCGGTGGAAATGTCTAACAGTTACCAACCATAGTAGCAACTCCTCGACATTTTTATACACTTCAGATAAAGCAGCAACAATTAGCTCTTGAAGTGTATTCTATTTCCGATAAGATCCATGGATCTTAGATATTTTAATCTCAACATCACAAATATAAATTTATATGGTTCTTATAGTAAATAAGCATCACAGTCTTGGCATGACCAAGCATCAATAAAAGACATGTTAAATTATAATGTTACATATAGATTCGAGCGCTGTCTTAACAGCGGATGCCTATCAGCATCCCTGCCACCGCTAAGGATGCATTCATGCGTGGATCACAGGTAATATCTAGTTTTGCGGATACTTGTAATGTAGAATTTTATGGTATATCATATCTTTGATGTTGAAACCATTTATGAAATCAATCAACAAGATATACTAGCATTTTCAAAAACTCATGACTCAGAAATGAAGGGTAACTCATATCGATATGTTTGGCTTCACAATTATGTATACTCTAATCAGAGATAGATAATGTAATTACATTACAACCCATAAAGGTTGATTCGAATTTAAATCTGAATCATTTAAAAAAAACCATATTATCTCCTGGAGATAACAGTTAATATCTTATTTTAATAATCAAAGTGTTTTCGATTTATTATAAAAATTTTTTAGATTTTCAGAAGAAAAGAATATCGTCTAATTTATCTACTATTAACAAACCCTCCCTCTAACTACTACTTCTCTAACATTTTTAACTATTTTAACAGATATTTTACCGATAATATCACTATTATGGTGACCGATAAATGTTTAAATGTTAAGATAAATAATAATCTCAATACAATTAAAAAATATTTCTCGCAAATTTCTTTATTGAAAGAAACGCTGGTAATACATTGTTCCAATAAATTACGACAAGAATTATTCATTATGAAATACATCAAAAAATTGATTGATCGATTCCTGGCTCTATCTGACATTCAATTACAATTGTACTGCTTCCATTGAGATTATAATAAAAGTATCGTTTCCGATAATTTTGAAGAATAGTTTATTAATAATTTTAGGAATAAGATGATTGACTTTATCAGATATAATAGATGACACTGCCTTATAGTTCAGGAATAGATTAATTTCTTTTAAACCAACAACGGAAAAAAGAGAGTAGATAAAGATCATTACAGATTTTTGATAACTTAAACGAATAAGCGTTTTAACTCCGCTTACATCGAAATATACTAACCATAATTGTAAATTGCTTCAACTAAATCTTTACCAAATATAGAAAAATTCCATTACTTCAGTTAATTTTTACCACTAATTCTTGATAACTGGTAGCAACATTAATTCTGGGTGGTGGGAGTTTTCCCCCATATTAGGGCTACAGCAAGATTAACTACTAATAATAATTTATTATCACGGTGTAAATTTTTATTTCTTCTTTTAATAAAGTGACAAATAAATGAAATTCTTGTGTTCCTAGCAAAGGAACTGCACTTTACAAGTGGATGTGATCCATTTAAAAAAATATTTAATTAGTTGGCTTTTATTCAAAATCCCTCTTCGAAGAAGAGGGATTAATTTAATTAGGTTAGCGATAGAGTTATAAACCGCAATTAGAAAGCCAGTAAGCTAGTCAATCATTACTTGATTGATTTTTATTTAAATCATGATTGAGATATAAATATTGATATTTACTTTTTATACCCATTGATTCAAAATCAATGTAACTAGGACTTAATTAGCATTCATGATTCAAAGATCTGTACATGTCTTTTCTATTGAAAGACATGAATTGGAAATTGATCTATGCATTTGCCTTTTATTTAAAATTTTGTTACAGGCATTAATAATTGCATCTGTTTGTTTTTAAGGAATAATTTTAATTATTTATTTGTCATTGCTTCTGATTTTTTAGCATCACTATTCCACAAATAAATTTTATGTACATGATTATTAGATTAGTTACTAGTAGAAAATTATTGATCATATCAAAAGTATGAATATCATAGTAGGCTTTAATAGATATATCTCGTTAAATAACAGGTCTTTTTTTTCAGAAAAAATAATTTTTAGACATACAAGCCTTCTTAAAATTAAATAGAAATTTACTAACTAAATATGTGTAATGTACCTAGTACAAATATATTAATTTTAATATATAATTTAAAATTAATAACTAAGATTTTAATTAAAAAAGTGATATATATTTAAAATACTAGTATTGTCATAAACATGGAGTACTATATTTAAATCTTAGTAATTAAGCATTAATTATATGATAAATTCACATAGTTCATTAAAAACATTAAATTTTTATCATTTATAATGTATGATAAATATGTATCATATAGATATTATTATTTTATAAATCAAATATTGTAATATTCATTTTTAAAATAATTTATCTCGCTGAATTAATGAGTTATCGTTTTATTAGCAAATATTAGAAAAATTGTATGCGTTCGTTTCCATTCATACTTTTATTCCTGTTATTTTATATCGAAGCAGTTATTTTTGTTAGAGTTTCTGAGAGGAGAAGTGCATTAACTACTCTAATATTGGTCGTTTTAACTTTATACCTTGAAACTCCTTTAGTAAAAAATAAATTAAGTTATTAACTTATTGTTAATACGTAAAAATTAGATAAATGAGGAAAAATCTGGTCCAGGAAATGATTAAGAATGTAACTTAAGTAATTGCTGATATTTTATTAATCTTCCCGGTTTTTACTGATTTTTTAGGTTTTTTATTACTATTTTCTCCAATCAAAAGAAATAATAGTCATGAAGCTTATTCTACATATTTATTTTTGTTCTAGCAGGTAGTGTAGTGCCCGATTGTAACCCACGATAACAATAATTTTAATCGTTCTTTAACATGGAACTCATTATGAATGAGAAGAATTCGAATTTGATAGAAAATCTGATTTTTTTATCAATCTTCATTTAAAGAAGAAGAAAAATTTTATAAAAGAAAATCATGATAATAAAAGATACTAACAATTTCGTTCTCATAGTAGAAAGAAAAATGAAAATTTTTTTTGATACCCCTTGAACTAATTTTAATTGACCCCATTTATTCTTAAATAAGATACTGGTTTAATAAACCATATTAGTATCATTCTTATTTACTTTATATGAATTTTATTTATAGGAGATCTATTAATGAAAATTCGTCCATTGCATGATCGAGTTATCATCAAGCGCGAAGAAGCTGAAGCTAAATCTGCTGGTGGCATTGTTCTGACGGGCTCTGCTGCTAGTAAATCAACTCGAGGAAAAGTATTAGCTGTTGGTAACGGTCGTATCTTAGAAAATGGTGAAAATAAACCATTAGATGTAAAAGTTGGAAATACTGTTATCTTTAACGACAGCTACAGTGTGAAAACAGAAAAGATTGATAACGAAGAAGTATTAATTATGTCAGAAAGCGATATTCTGGCAATCGTTGAAAAATAATTTTTCGCTTAGATTTTCTCAATGAAAGAATTTAAAGGAAAGAAATAATATGGCAGCTAAAGACGTAAAATTTGGTAGTGATGCACGTACTAAAATGCTCCGTGGAGTGAACATTCTTGCTGATGCAGTTAAAGTTACATTAGGTCCGAAAGGCCGGAATGTAGTTCTAGATAAATCTTTTGGCTCACCTTCCATTACTAAAGATGGTGTATCTGTTGCGCGCGAAATCGAATTAGAAGATAAATTCGAAAATATGGGTGCCCAAATGCTAAAAGAAGTTGCATCTAAAGCAAATGATGCAGCAGGTGATGGTACAACAACAGCAACAGTACTTGCTCAATCAATTGTTAGTGAAGGTTTAAAAGCAGTTGCTGCTGGCATGAATCCAATGGATTTAAAACGCGGTATTGATAAAGCAGTCTCTGCGGCAGTTAAGGAACTAGAAAAATTATCTGAGACTTGTTCTGATAATGAAAAGATTGAACAAGTCGGTACAATTTCTGCTAACTCGGATAAAACAGTTGGTGAATTAATTGCTAAGGCAATGAAAAAAGTCGGTAAAGAAGGCGTTATTACCGTTGAAGAAGGTTCAGGTTTAGAAGATGACCTAGACGTTGTTGAAGGAATGCAGTTTGATCGCGGTTATTTATCTCCTTACTTTATCAATAAACCTGATACTGGTTCTGCTGAATTAGAAAACCCCTATATCCTTTTAGTAGATAAGAAAATTTCTAATATTCGTGAATTATTACCTTTGTTAGAAAGTGTAGCTAAAGCAGGTAAACCGTTGTTGATTATTGCTGAAGATGTTGAAGGCGAAGCACTAGCAACATTAGTAGTCAATAATTTACGTGGTATCGTAAAAGTTGCTGCAGTAAAAGCACCAGGTTTTGGTGACCGTCGTAAAGCGATGTTACAGGATATTGCTATTCTAACTAATGGCACTGTCATCTCTGAAGAAATTGGTATGGAGTTGGAGAAAGCAACGATAGAAAATTTAGGTCAAGCAAAGCGAATCGTCATCAACAAAGATATCACTACAATTATTAACGGTATCGGTGTAAAAGAGGCAATTAAAGGTCGCATCGAACAAATTAAGCAACAACGCGATGAAGCAACCTCAGATTATGATCGTGAAAAATTGCAAGAGCGTATTGCTAAGTTGGCAGGCGGTGTTGCGGTGATTAAAGTTGGTGCTGCGACCGAAGTTGAAATGAAAGAGAAACGTACTCGTGTCGATGATGCGTTGCATGCAACTCGTGCAGCCGTAGAGGAAGGTATTGTTGCTGGTGGCGGTATTGCCCTGGTTCGTGTTGCATCTGCCTTAGATAAGTTGAAAGGTGAAAATGAAGATCAAACTGTTGGCATTCGCATCGCACTACGTGCGATGGAATCACCAATGCGTCAAATCGTTGAAAATGCAGGTGAAGAATCTGCTGTAGTTGTTAATAATGTTAAGCAAGGTAAAGACAACTATGGTTACAACGCTTTAACTGAAGAGTATGGCGACATGCTTGAAATGGGCATTTTAGATCCAACTAAGGTTACTCGTTCTGCTTTACAATTTGCTGCTTCAATCGCCGGCCTTATGATCACAACTGAAGCTATGGTAACTGATTTACCAAAAGAAGATAAACCTGATTTAAGTGCTGCTGGTGGTATGGGTGGTATGATGTAATGGATTAAAATCCTAACATTTTCTCCTTATCACGAAAACCCTGAGTTTAATTTTTGACTCGGGGTTTTTATTATCAGATTTTTATCTGTTTAGTATCTAATTTATTGAAGTTTTGCTATTATCTGATTACTGGTTTTAAGTCTAAATTTTAACATAAAATAATTTAATTTTTCTATAAAAATTTAACCGAACCTATGTTTACTAGAACAGGATTAAATATTTTTAAAAAACCAGTATAGAACATTTATGGCCAAACTATTTAGTAGTATATCATACTGATATCGATATTAATCTTAATTAAGCAAAAATTCGATAATGTAAGATCGAGAACGCATTAATATTAATATATAGATAAAATAAATAAGAATAACATATGAATTAAAATATTACTTTGTGCCACACTGATCATCTTAGCTTTCTGTTCAATAACCAATAAAATTACTAATTCGGGCGAAAAAAAATCGTTTTATTAATGTCTAGCATAGAAGTAAATATCAGGATCAGGACTAGTTACCAACACATAAAGTAATTAGCTAATTAACATAAATAATGAATCTAGTTCACTACGTATTGCATCAAATAATTTACGTAAAAGCCTCCAGAGATGGAAGGAGATGTTATATATAGCACCAATAAACCAGAGGGAAACGTTACTATTGAGCTTTATTCCTGCTAACAGTAAAATAACTTAGAGAAGTTTATAAATGTCCATATTTATATTAAGTATAATTCTAAATCATATAGGTTAAGTTATTATTTCAATTGCAAATCAATCGGTATTTTACTCAGTTTTCCTACTATTTCTCTAGTTAATCTCGGTACTAAATACCCTGAGATACTGGTAAGAAGTTCTTTCATTATAATGCACGCCTCTTCATCTGTTACCATAAAATGGGCGGCACCCTGAACCTTATCTAATAAATGTAAATAATAAGGTAGTATTCCATTTTCAAAAAGTTTATTACTTAATTTAGCTAAACAGTTAGCATTATCATTAATATTACGCAAAAGTACACTTTGGTTTAATAAGGTAACACTTACCTGTTTTAATTGTTCCATTGCACGACTAAACTCGTTATCAATTTCATTTGGATGATTGATATGAGTTACCATAATAATCTGTAATCGAGAAATATTGAAGCGTTGGCAAAGTGTTGAGGTAATGCGAGCAGGAATAACCACTGGTAATCGGCTATGGATCCTAAGCCGTTTTATATGATCGATAGCTTCTAACTGTGACATTAGCCAATCTAACTCATGATCTTTTATCATCAAAGGATCGCCGCCTGAAAAAATAACTTCATCAACTTCAATATGCTGTTGAATGTAATTTAACGCAGTCTGCCAGTTTTGTTTGTTACCTTTATTTTTTTCATATGGAAAGTGACGCCGAAAGCAATAGCGACAATTAACTGCACAACTGCCCTTCACTAATAGTAGGACTCGATTCTGATATTTATGTAATAGCCCAGGAATTGTGTTATTTTGTTCGTTTAGTGGGTCAGTTGAAAATGTTGGTGTAAGATTAAATTCAGATTTTACGGTAATAACTTGCCGTAAAATAGGATCATTGGCATCACCAATACACATTTTTTTAATAAAGGATAGAGGTACGCGAAACGGAAATAAAGCACGAGCAGCACTTCCAGCAAACAATTCCGGGTTATTTTGTAGCTCCAGTAATCGTAGCAATTCATTAGGATCAGTAACAGATTCTGCAACTTCTTGTAGCCAGACTTCTCTGGTATAGCTTTTTTGAGTTATAATATTAAACATTTTTAACTATACAATTTTTATTAAAAAATTTAGAGAATTTCTATGGGTACATATAATACCAATGAATTTCGATCAGGTCTTAAAATCATATTAGATGGCCAGCCTTGTGAAATCCTGGAAAGTGAATTTATTAAACCAGGCAAAGGGCAAGCATTTGCTCGCGTACGGATCCGTAATTTAATTTCTAATAAATTGTTAGAAAAAACATTTAAATCAACTGATTATGTTGAAAATGCTGATGTTATAAATCTAAACTTAATCTATCTATACAGTGATGGAAAATTTTGGCATTTTATGAATAATAAAACCTTTGAGCAAATAGCTGCTGATGAAAAAGCAGTCAATGATAATGCAAAATGGTTAATTAATCAAGCTGATTGCATTGTTACATTATGGAATGGGCAACCTATCGCCATCGCGTTACCAAATTTTGTTGAACTAACGGTAGTTTATACCGATCCGGGTTTAAAAGGGAACACCGCAGGTGCTGGTGTAAAATCAGCAACATTAAATACGGGCGCGGTGATAAAAGTTCCGCTATTCATTCAAATTGGTGAGGTAATTAAAGTTGATACCCGCTCCGGTGAATATGTTTCTAGAATGAAATAATATTTAGCTATTCAATTACTTTTAGTTGATGGTGCTTATTAATAATAAATAAACTAATAGAAGTTATTTATCCTAAAAAAACCTAAATTTCAAGCTATTTTTAATTCAGGAATATTTTCTATCATTTTAGTTTATTATGTATCTATTTTTTATTAGTCATTGATGATTTAGGGTTTTAGGTTTTAAATTCTAAAAGATAATATGGTTTTAAATAATTCAGACTTAACTATGAACTAATTTTCATAAACTGAAATAAAATATGCAATTATACTAATTGAAGCAATTCCTGATTGTACAGACAATATATTGATGCAAAGTCATCTCAAAGTTATTAGAAAATCTGTTGTATGACAAATTAGGCTATCTTCAGCCTAATACTTCGTGAATCTTATTTTCCATTCTTAAATTAAACCTTATTTATAGAAGGGTTAAAAGCAGTTTGAATCCCTATTAACCACGGTTTTAACTCTTCTAAAAAAAATAGAAGTAACTTAAATACCATTAAAAGGGTTATTTTATCGAATCACAGTTTTCACATGTTAGCTTCGTATTCTCACTATTGCAAAATTCAATTGGATTCGTCGTTTTTATTGACATCACTGCGCTAATGGGACACTATAGAATGTCAGCCGTTCTTCTCGCTCTTTCTCCAACTTCTTCATTGCTTCAGGATATTCGCTAATAACTTTACTAACAGAAACATCAAATCTTTATCAGCAGCATCTCGGCTTTCTCCTAACCAAACCTCCAGCAGCTCCATTAACTTTCGGTGTATTCCTTTAGAGAGTAAATCTAGTGCATTAATTATTTTGTGTAGCTAATGGCGTTGGTCCCAAATACCCTTAAAAATTATTGCCATTGCATTCCAAAACCAAATACCTGATCCTCTAGTACCAAGTCTGAGAGATGCGATTAAGAGCCATGCGCTAGCGATCATATAGAAGTTTGGAACAATCTACTTTATGACTTCTTATAACCATCTTTAACCGAAAGAGCTCATTAGGTCCATGCACAGTGGCATGGATAATGAGCAGCAGGTAAAGGTAATCAGTTTATTTGACAGATATTATCTGGCATCGACCTAGAAATAAAGATAGGCGTATCACTTAAATTACATAGGCACTATTCATTTACCTATATTCTGCAAACTATTTCTGTTTCAGTCTACTGATAATATGCAGAGAGAAATGTGCTTTTTACCAAAATCGTCTTAGAGCTTCATGAAATTACCGTTGGATTTAGCTCATAAGTACAAAGGGATCCTAAAATAATTCTTAAACATTTTTATACGCTTGAAATAAAACAGTAAGGAGCCTGTTAAAAGATATTCTGTTGCTGCTACGATTCCATAATCTTCGACACTTTAATCTCAATATTGCTAATAGCAACCTGCATAGGGTTTTCTGTAGTAAATAACCGTTACAGTCGACGGTATAAAAGGCCGCCTTTGTCAACAAAGCGTATTAGTATGTTATCCAGCATGGCTTTGAGCTCCGTATTAACAGCGGCATTTATTAGTTACCTGGAACTCAGCATTATAATGAGTTCATATAATGGACTAGAAGTAATATTTGATTTTATAGATTACCTATAAAGTAACTTTTATGGAATATTTTCTATTCTTGAAATGATTCATGAAATTAATTAACAGGATACACCCCCGGAATCTCTGAAACTCCATATAGCAGAAACAAGCATAACCTATCCAATATAGGAAAAGTAGAAAATGTGAGAGAGAAGGAGATAAAAGGAAATAAAGAATCCTGATCTTTAATCACCAGAGATTAAAATGTTCATGTAAGGGATAAGATTCTTGAAGAGTTTAATGTAGAGTGCATTAACTCCTGTTTTAGTTAATATCAATAAAAAATCCATCCTTCCCTCTTGTATAAAGCTAAATAGCACCAAACTTTTGCTAGTAAACATGAAATTAGTTATCATTGCTTAATAATCTTAGATAACCAGAGAGTTATTGGGAAAAAATTCCAGATTTAAAATATGAGCAGTTATATCAGCCCATTAAAAAAATGGCTAAATAGCTTCTAGGTGTAGGGTCGTTTTATTTATCAAAATACTAACCTAAAGAAGATTGGTTGAAATTAAAACAATTAAAACATAGCGTATTTAGAAAATGCTCTACAAGAAAAGCAACAACCTTTGCCAACATAAGCTAATTTCTTTAGTAAAGAATCTAAATAGCTCAGAACAAGTCTTACAGAAAAACGTAAAATCGACAAGTCAGAGGGAATACTACTAGTGAGCTTCCGTATTATAACTGGCTGTTTATTCAAAGCGATTTATACTCTTCTTATAAATAAATAAGAACAGACTGATTGAATTTTTCATAACACCAAAAAGAAGGTCATACAGCAATGCATTTAATTCAATCTAAATTTTTCTCGCATGTGTTATACTTACACAGTTAAGATCATCCGTGTTTTTTTAGTAAACAGCTTCAAACTAATCCAATGACCTTGAATACAACTACAGAGAGGTTGATGACTAAATATGCCAGCTCATAGATTCATCACCTATAAGGGAACCAGAGATTATCCTCATTTGTTTTCTCTATAGGATAAAAGTAAACATAACTGGGATGATAGACTTGAGGAATGAGAACAAAATGACCATTTTTTCTTTACTAGCGAAAGAAAAACATAAAATATTATCTTAAGATACATTCCTCGCTATTTACAAGCTTATTTTAGCATTAATCATAGTTGAAATAAATTCCTTAAAAACACAGTGAAAGTATCAACTTATGGAGCCATCTTATCTATCGAGCGAAGCTTGTCTTTAATACTTATTGTACAGGAGTGTTACAAACACTATTACTATGCCTCTCCTAAATATTCCAATAGTCATTTTTCTGCGAAAGTTGTAGACTTATAAAAGTCCTGCAATTCATGCAGTTTTAAAGCTACTAAGTAATAGTTAGAAAAGCAGATTCTATTTTCTTGATCACAACTGACAATACATTACTTTTCACTACACCCATCTTTTTTGGTCTTTTCAATAATAATTGGCCATGACTCAACGCCTTATTTTACGTCGCTATTACGCACTATGCTCAAGTGAACACATAAACAGATCATTGAAATTGGTATCATCTATCTCTTACACACTTATGCTTGACAACTTAATCAACATCGGAATATTTATATCTCCGCATTTGTGGTGGTCTGGATATTAAACATATTATATGAGATAATCTCCTCTTTAAAATAGCGGGAAAGGATCTAGCAAAGCATTGTCAATCCGTCTGCTACTAGCAGCTATGATCTAATAAGCTCCAGTTATTTCCTGATCTATAGTATATAACGCTCTAGCAATTAGTATCAGCATGCCATTAAGGTACAGTCCGTGCATTATTGGAAAATCTACTTTACTAAAAAACGAAAAGGATGTGGGATAAGTGTAAAATACCTTTTATTACCTTAATACCCACTGGTATTATCTGCATTAAAACTACAAAATTATCAAGAAAAATAGAAAGTTACTCATCATTACTATGAGTACCGAACTCAATAACATCGGAAGAATAGACCCTGCAATGCAAGAAAAGATGATTTGGCGCTATATTAGTCATATTTTGGCGAAGCATTTTTATGATGCGTTACTATAAATTTAGTATCAAACGTAACAAGGCTTACTACTACTCAAGTGTAGTAAGTGACTAGATATAAGGTGGTTACAAAAAATCAGAAAATTTAGGTTCAATGTGCTGATGAAAAAATTTCTGCGCACAAATCTAAAAAATGCATTCTGTATGGCGACCGGCAATTTTATCAACGATCAGCTTGATAAGCAGAATAACGAATTCATTCTGAGAATGAATGCATAAAATAGAAAAAAAACAAAACTTACTAAGCTTTAAAACTAGGGTTACTTTCTATAATTTAAAGTGTTAGCTTAAATAGCATACTATATAATGAAGTTTTAACTTACAGCAGACTTAATAAACAAATTTTATTTTCCTTTAGCAATAAAAGATGACTTTTGGTCTTCTATTAAAGCGCGATTAAATTTCCTAATCACAAGATGATAATATAAAAGTTCTTTTATTTGATAAAAGAAGATTTTATTTTTGTTCGAAACAGATAATTTATTTCCTTATAATCTTGTTATCGTTATTGATAATCATGACCAAGATATTACCGAAGTTATTATTGGTGCTAATCTCATTGCACTTACTATTAAACAAAGTTTTTCTATTATTATCTCAATTTTTTAATACGTAATCATCTACGTTTATCTTTAGTATTAAACGTTTTTATAAGAAGCCTTCTAAGGAAGATTAGACCCTTCCGATGAACAAGCCAAAGGCTATTTTGTTGATGTACTAAATTTTATCACAAATAACTTTTTTTTATTTTAAAAAAATTTTTAGTAAATAATTACTTAGCTCAGATGTATAAAATTAGCAATTAGATTAGATATAACAGATAGGAGAATTATTATCAATTATAATTAATTAGCAACTTTTATCCTACTTAAGCATTTTCAAAAAAGATCCTATCAGGTAGGATTAATTTAATTATTAGTATTTTGTTTTTAACTAAAATCGAATTAGATATGGGGGTGTATTATTTTTATACGGGTAGCTAATTTTTATCGTAATTTATTAAAACGAAAAGAAAAAAACAATCGAAATAAACAGAAGTTTTATGATAGTTCTGTAAATGATACTCAATCTAAAACTAAGGCAAAAGCTTTACTAACAAAAAAGTATCAGAGTACAAAAACTATTAAAAACACTCAATTAACAAGTAAACTTACACCCACCTCCTCTTCTATAAATATTTCAATATCTATAATTCCGCGAGATAAACATCCAATTTCCCGTAGAAACATCAGTGATAATGCACTAAAAGTACTTTATCGTCTAAATAATGCTGGTTATGAAGCCTATCTGGTCGGAGGTAGCGTCAGAGATTTACTATTAGGTAAAAAACCTAAAGATTTCGACATTACCACTAATGCAACACCTGAACAAATTCGCAAATTATTTCGTAATTGTCGTTTAGTTGGACGACGCTTTCGTTTAGCGCATATCATGTTTGGTTACGAAATAATCGAAGTTGCTACTTTTCGTGGCTCTCAAGAACCAACTGATACTAATCATAAGGATCTAACTCAGCAAGAACAAAGTGGCATCTTACTAAGAGACAATGTTTTTGGTAATATTGAAGACGATGCTATCCGACGCGACTTTACTATCAATAGCTTATATTACCGAATTAACGATTTTACCCTACGTGATTATGTTGGTGGATTTGAGGATTTAAAAAATGGCATCATTCGGTTAATTGGTGATCCAAAAATTCGTTATCGAGAAGATCCTGTTAGGATGCTACGCGCTATTCGATTTGCTAGTAAATTAAATATGCAAATTGATTCTGAAACTGCTAATACTATTCCACAACTAGCATTTTTATTAAAAAACATTCCATCAGCTCGTCTATTTAAAGAGTTACTCAAATTACTTCAAACCGGTAAAGGTTATCAAACCTATCAACAATTAAGACGTTATAAACTATTTCAATCATTGTTTCCGTTAATTGAACGAAACTTCACTGAAAATAATAACTCTCCGATGGAGCTTATCATTAATAATGTGCTGCAAGATACTGATTATCAAATAAAAAATAATAAACACGTTAATTCTGCATTCTTATTTGCCACCATGTTATGGTATCCTCTAGCAGAACATACAGAAAGACTTTCTCAAGAAAGCGGCTTATCCTATTACGAAGCGTTCGTTATCACAATGAATGATATTCTTAATGAGCAATGTCGTTCTATTGCTATTCCTAAACGGCTTACTTCAAGAATGCGTGACATTTGGGAGCTACAATTACAACTATCTCGATTCCAAGGAAAAAAAGCAGATAAACTACTTGAACATCCAAAATTTTGCGCTGCGTTTGATCTATTAGAGCTACGTTATAACGTGGAACCACGATCTGAATTAGAAGAACTACCTTGCTGGTTATCTAAATTTCAACAAGCCAATAATAATCTACAACATAAAATGATCTCGGAGGTAGATAATCTACTAACTCATCGTCGTAGATGGACACAGCGCCGAAATCACACTAACCATAAACTGATAAAACAACAGAGTAAATTAAAGATGGAACGTGTTCATATTGCCATTGCTAGCAATCTAAATAACCCATTACAGCAAGTACAGCTTGCTATTAAAGAATTACAGCAATTACCAAATACCAAGACAGTTGCTGTTTCTTCTTTCTATCGAACTAAACCGATGGGACCACAAGATCAGCCTGACTATCTCAATGTCGTTATTGCATTAGATACTGAGTTATTACCAAAAACCCTATTTGAACATACCCAATCGATTGAATTAATGCATGGTAGAATACGTAAAACTAATCGTTGGGGGCCAAGAACGCTTGATTTAGATATTATATTATATGGCCAACAGATTATTCAAACAGCGTGTTTAACTATCCCTCATTATGCCCTTAAAGAACGGGAATTTATGCTTTATCCTTTATCAGAAATTGCCCCTAAACTACGCTTTCCCGATGGGGAATTACTCAGTGATAGATTATTGCAGGTTGCTAAAAATAGGCTGACTTTATGGGTAACTTAGCCAATAATTGGGAGTAGTGACACACAGCAAGTAATCATAATCTCTTATTATCTCTAAATATATAACCAACATTATTAGAAAAATCAAAATCTATGATAGCTTCCACATATAGATAATTCAGTAAAAATCCTAAAAATATCACAATTCCCTGTATCTTTATCTCATTGTGAGCGCTAAGATTAAGTTCTTAATCCTCGTCCTTTTTCAATTAAGTTCCAAGTTATAGTATATAAGATAACAATGAAGATTACCAATATCGATAAGGTAATAGATAATTCAACATCACTAATACCAAGAAACCCATAGCGTAACCCACTGATCATATAGACAATCGGATTAAGCTTAAATACTATTTTCCAAAACTCTGGCAAAAGCGATAAAGAATAAAAAACACCGCCTAAATACGTTAATGGTGTCAAGATAAAAGTAGGTACAATACTAATATTATCAAATGTTTTTGCAAATATCGCATTCACCAATCCAGCTAATGAAAATAAAATGACTGTCATTAATATGGTAATAATTACCACCCACCATGAATAAATATGTAATGGAACAAAAAATAGCGAAACCAAGGTGACTAAAAGACCAACTAATACTCCTCTAGCAACTCCACCACCAACAAAGCCAATGATTACAATATGAGTAGGAACTGGTGCAACTAATAATTCCTCAATACTTTTTTGGAATTTTGCACCAAAAAAGGAGGAACAAACATTAGTATAAGCATTAGTGATCACCGACATCATAATCAAGCCAGGAACAATAAACTGCATGTAATTTACGCCATCAATATTACCAATTCTTGAACCAATTAAACTACCAAATATAATAAAATAAAGTGACATGGTAATCACTGGAGGTAGTAAAGTTTGCACCCAAATACGCAAAAAACGTGTTATTTCTTTAATCCAGATGGTTTTCATTGCCACCCAGTATAACTGAATCATCTATTTTCTCCTTGATTTATCGATACTGGATGCTGCTTATTCATTAAACCAACAAATAATTCCTCTAAACGATTTACCTTATTACGCATGCTAATTATCTGTATCCCTTGTTCAGAGAATTGGCTAAATAAACCATTTAGCCCTTGATCTCGAAGTACTTCAACTTCTATAGTTAAAGTATCCACTAGTCTAAATTTATAACCATCTAATTTAGGGATAGAACTTTTTTGCGCAAGATCAAAAATAAACGTCTCTAATTCCAACTGATTGAGTAGATTTTTCATACTATTATTCTTAATCAATTTTCCATATTGAATAATTCCAATATTACGGCATAACATTTCCACTTCTTCTAGATAATGGGTCGTTAAAATAATAGTGGTGCCGTGCGCATTTAAAGTCTTTAAAAAACTCCACATTGAACGACGAAGTTCAATATCAACCCCTGCAGTTGGTTCATCCAAAATTAATAACTTTGGCTGATGTATTAATGCACGAACAATCATTAGACGCCGTTTCATACCACCGGAGAGATCTCGTGCAGGCTCATTACGTTTATTCCATAAAGCTAATTGAGAAAGATAGATTTCTGCTCTAGACAAAGCTAATGAACGCGGAACCCCGTAATAACCTGCTTGATTTAGAACTATTTGTAATACCGTTTCAAATGGATTAAAATTAAATTCTTGTGGCACTAGTCCCAATTGACGCTTAAGATTCACTACATCTTTATCAAGATCGTAACCAAACACTTTTACTTTACCGCTTGTTTTATTAACTAATGAACTGATAATACCAATTGTCGTTGATTTACCTGCACCATTAGGCCCTAATAAGGCATAAAAATCACCCATCTCAACATATAAATCAATACCGGTTAATGCTTTTACACCACCAGGATAGGTTTTTGTAAGCTGAAGTAACTCTAAAGCATAAGTCATAAAAACCTTTCTTATTTATTTTATTCTACATATGATAATAAATCACATCATTAGTAGTATTTTTTAATTTAAATAAAATTAACAGTTAGTAAATATTAAAAAATAAATTAATGTTGTATATGATTATTATCGCAGTTAAACATAACTAATCCACGTGAATTATGATAAAAAATTAAACAACTGTCTTAAAATAATATATAGCGCTCAAAACCGGTAACCAAAGAAAATCCTTTTTTAGTTATACTTATTTCTAGTATATATATATCTTCAGAAAAAGAGACGTATTCTTCTGATTGATTTTGTGAATGATTTCAACAACAGAAATAATAGCCATAAAAGTCTATCCTATATAGGTATTCGTAAAATCAGATATTACTTCTAATCCCTTCTATGAACTTATTTATAATACTAACTAGGGATGCTGATAGGTGCAGCTATTGAGAGAAGGTTTGAAGGCATGCTGCGAATAAAGATGCTCAACGCTGTTTTTGTAGATGGGCGTGTTATTAATCGTCATCCGTAACAGTTATTCGATATAGCGAATCATACAGATTGGTATTAGTGATATTAGATTAAGGTACCGAAGATTAGAAATTCTTCAGAAACGGAGAAATATGTTTCAATAGCTCTTTTCTACCCATTATCTAAGGCGTTCATGAAATGTTTTTGAGTTGTTACCATGACCTGTATTTTCAAGACATTATTCACCGATTATTTTCAGTAAACTATGATTCCGCTTTTCGATAAAAAGCACTTGGTCTTTTCCAAGTGCCATAAAAAACTGAAATACCTATGCTTAAAGAGCACAGGAATGCTACTTGCGTGATTTAAGTGGATATACGCTACGTTTATTTCTGGATCTATGACATAAACCGTCCTTATCAAGCAAGATAATCGCCTTTGTCTGCTGCTCATTATCGACATCACTGCGGATGGACATAAATAATTAGTTGGAGTTGAAACTAGTTAATAAGAGTTAGAATCGAACTGAGTTGAACTTCTGGATTACCGCGCGAGTAATGTATCTTAACTATATCTCCTAATCTTTCCATGAAAGATGGTGCTTTTATTTTTTAGAATATAATGATAAAATATTTTAGGATACCTAATATCAATGCTATTGAGTACACAAATAAGCTAATACACTTGGTTCACTCCATAAAAACATGCAGTACCGAAAGCAAGTTGTGATGTCGCTAATAAAGCTTAATATTTTTTGGTGAAGTTTTTAGCGAAGTACTATCCTGCAGCGATGAAGTAGCTAAAGAATAATCGAGAAAAATGGCTGGCATTCTACGATTTTCCATCAATCTACTCTGTATGGGGGAATCCCTTCCTCGTCAATAAGAACGATGATCTAATTAAATTGCCTTTTGTAACAATGAGAATACGAAGCCGAAGCATAGAGCGATGTAGATTAAGAAAACAACTCTTTTCATAGTATTAAAGTTGCTCCCATCTATTTAAAAAAGCTAGAACTGATTAAATGGGATTTGACCTGTTAACTTTAGTAGTAACAACATCTAATTTAAAAATTGAGAATAGATTTATGAAACATCAGAGTGGAAGGTAGCCTAATGAACATAGACTAGATTTAGTAATAACTTCTTTCTTTAAAGAATCAGAAAATTTTAAAATCTATAGTTTTTCTGAATACCCTGTTCTGGGACAACTGCATTTCAGTTAAAATTAATTAAGAAGCGACAGATCAATCTATTTGTACATCAAAATATCGTTAATTTTATAATCCATACTAATTTAAATTATCGATCTGTCATTCAACATGCTATTAACGTACCAAAGTTCAATACTTTATTATTTATGGCTACTATGATTGTGGTTGTATTGAAGCTATAAATTAATAATACTGAAGGTAATAATTAATAACTCTCTACTTGCATATACGTGACATGTTATCTACACATAGCTTAATTTAAGTGCTTCTGACTCCGTCAGAACGGAAAAATAGTTTATGTGTACTCAATATCATTAACTAAGTTTATAATCTTGATATTTAACAAAAATACCACCTGCCTAGCGACACAGTCAAAATTTCATCATTCATGACTTTATCTCTATAGTAGACGAATGATTATAGTATTACCACTAATAGCCATAAAAAAAATTAAAATCAGTTATCGATAAATTATTGCTAAATTAAAGAAGAAAAAATAAATACGATAAAAAATCGAAGGTTAGTTCAATTTTTATCGTATTTATTAAATGATATTCCTGGTTATTAATCGTCTAGCAAAATAACATGTCCGATATAAGGTAAATGGCGATATTGCTGTTCATAGTCGATACCATAACCAACAACAAATTTATCTTGAATAGCATAACCAATCCATTCAACAGGAATCTCTACTTCACGTCGGGATGGTTTGTTTAATAACGTACAAATAGCAACAGATTTAGGACTACGTAATTTTAGAATTTCACGAACTTTTTTAAGTGTATTACCAGAATCAATAATATCTTCAACAATCAGAACATGCTTATCGCGAATATCTTTATCTAAATCCTTAATAATTTTTACATCGCGACTTGAAATCATCCCGTTTCCATAACTTGATACCATCATAAAATCGACTTCATGAGGGATATTAATATTACGACATAAATCAGCCATAAAAATAAAAGAACCTTTTAAAAGGCCAACCAAGAGCAACTCATCTTGCAATAATTTATAATGTTTAACAATTTCTTTTGCCATCTCATTAATACGTTGCTTAATATCCGCCTCTGAGATCATGACTTCTACAATTTGTTTCATAACTTTAGACATTCACATTAATGGAAGTAAAAATCGTAGATTCTAATCTAACCACAATAAAGACGCTTTAAAATACTAGCATTCAATATTAATCAATAATATAAATAAAATACCTAACATATTAGGTAACAGAGAAAAACTTATCATTATACCATTTCTTATTCGTATTTTAACAAATAACAAATGGTATCATATAAGGATATTTTTGAGTTCTACATCATTAAACTTTATAGCCCTTATTAATATCAGCATCAACTCATGCAGTATTTTCCATCATAGTCGTCAAGTGAAGGATCTACAGCTTTACCATTCTCACTAAAGATCAAAAATTGGGTTCCATAAATATGGAAAGAATATAACATTATGTCAGCACAACTTAAAATGAGCTATGATTCATATCGACCTTTAACGACATTAAATTCAGATTCATTTATCAAAAATGATTGTCATGAGTTATGTTTATTCTGGTAATGTGGTTTTAATGTAGTAGCTATATCCTGCTAATTGATTTCATAAATGATTTTAACAAATAGAGATGATATGCTATGAAAAGCCTAGCTTGAAAATATCTGCGAAACTAGATATTTATCCTGATTCCTTACATGAACTCATTCATAATGATGAGTTCCAGACAGTTGATAAACAGCACCGTTGAAGGGTGAGATCTAAAGAAATCTGCAACAACATGTTATAAACTCCGCCGCCTTGTCAATAGGCATTCATGAGATCGATCATAACTTTTATTCGTCACAGTGAACTTACAAAACGAGTATTGGTGATTTTGAAATTAAGGTACATAAGGTCAGGAATTGCAGCGCCAACGGATACCATAAAAAATCATTCCCATAATCGCTATTACCGACGAGACTTTTATCCTAGCGGTAATTTTACGAAATTCTAATCGAAACTCTGGAGACATTTTTCGGTGAAAGCACATGGTTTCTATACCAGAGAGATAAACAGACTAAAAACAATTTGAAGAGTATAGGAAATAGTACCTATGCAACTTAAGCAATACGCACTACGTTTATTTCTTGGCTGATGACGGAATATACCGCTTGTAAGGTAAGATGATCGCCTTTACTTACTCTCATTACTGGAATCATTAAATGTTAATGTAAAGAACTAGTTACGGTAAAAAACAGTTATTAAAACTTAGAAGCGAACTTGAGTTGAACTTATAAATGGCCGGCAAGCACGTAGCTTAATCGCGTATTCTATGCGTTCCCCCCTACTATGGGCGGCACTTTGGTTTTTAGAAAGTAATGGTAAAGATATTTAAAGATACGTAACATCAATTCTATCTGGTATACAAATAGCTCATGTCCTGCTTTTATTCACTAAAGGCATACAACAACAAAAGTTAAAATAAAATGAAGAAAATTTAGTTAAAAGGAGAGCGCGATCTTACTAATAAAGCTAATGATATTTTATTAGGAAAAAGTTTCAACGAATACACTGCAGCGATGAAAAAACTAAAGAAAGATCAAGAAGAGGTTGCTGGTATTCTACGATTTCCTATTAGTGCGCTAGGCGGTCAATAATAAGAAGGAATCTAATTTAAATATCGGTTTTTTACATCAGCGAAATTATGAAGCTGATGCGCGAAAAAATGTGGCTTAATAAAAAACAACCCTTTCAATGGTATTTAAGCTGACTCTCTCCCTCCCATTTTAACTCAAAAAATCTGTAATCAGATCAGTGAATTTAACCTGTTGATACTGTTGCCAAACAACGCCAAATTTAAGTATGGAGAATAAGATTTACGAAGCATCAGAATAGAATATAGTATGACTGCCATACGCTAAATTTACCAATAACTCCATTAAGATGAAACTATCATTATAAATGAAGAGTTTTATCTATCATGTTTATATAAAAAGCATCAAAAAATATTTGATTTTTAAGGACTATTTAGATGGCAAAAAAAAAATTTCATCAGTACGTTATTTTGCTAGGCAACCAGCAAAACATATTTTGCCTGTATCTGAATACACGCTTGATAATGTTTTACCTATAAAGATGGCATTACTCTCAGAAAGTGATGAATTAGGAATCGTTTCATGGAATATTTATAAACAACAACGCCTAAATTGGTATTCAGTTTTAAATAAATTAGTCATCAATAAGCATTTAATTTTACTACAAGAAGCTCAAAATTCATCTAAACTTATTGATTTTATTATATCTCAACATTTAATTGCTTATCAGGTGCCAACAATTATACTCCCTCATTACGCTTATGGCGTAATGACATTAGCAAGATCTCATCCAATTTATTGTTGTCCATTACAAGAAAAAGAGCCGTTACTTCGTTTACCGAAATCAGCGTTAATTACCGTTTATCCATTACATAATGGCCGAAATTTAATGATTATTAATATTCATGCAGTTAATTTTACTTTTGGGGTTGATATTTATAGTCGACAGTTACGCAATATAGGGGAGTATGTTAAAAAACATCAAGGGCCAATGATTTTTGCTGGGGATTTTAATACTTGGAGTCGACAACGTATAAATGAACTTAAACGTTTTACATGCAGTTTACGAATGAAAGAAGTCAATTTTGACGCTGATGAGCGCACTATAATTTTTGGTTATCCATTAGATTATGTTTTTTATCATAATTTGACGCTTCTCGATGCAGAAGTAATTAAAACAGAATCTTCTGATCATAATCCTATTTCTGTCAAGTTTAATATTAAGTAATTTTAACTAGAAAGTTAAAAACTAGAAATGCTAATTTTGCACTTCTATTTTAGATATTATGTTCGTAATCTAATCATAATCATATTAACTATCAATGTTATTTGATTAATGTATTTTTTTAATAAATAAGTAGCAAGATTAACAAGCATGCGATCTAAATTATTCCTATAATTAATATAACATGTGTGTATCTTTAAAAGATCCTAATAGGATGATGATAAACACCATAAACATGGTGATAATGAGTAGATTAATCGCAAAAATTTCACTTTAAATTTTAATTTATTTACTATTTCACTGCTTATTTTATGGTCATAGTAATCAAAAAGAAAAATAATTAACTAAAACCAAAAATGGTATTGAATATGGTGTTGGTAAAGAAGCAATTATTATAATAACATTTTTTGAAGTCATATAATTGAGATTAATTTTAATTTAGCATAGAGTTATGTTCATTTCTGCTGTATAGCAGACTAGAGATGGTGTCGTTATCCCTATTAATTATATTTATGGATGATTTCAATCATATTGAGATATTATACCATGAATAAGTCTACCCTATAGAGTTATCTCCAGAAACTAGATATTTATCTGTGAATCCATTGCATAAACTCATACGTAATGTTACTGGAAAATTGATAGCGCCGCTATTGAGGTTGTGCTTAATCTATAACTGTTCAACATGCTAAAGTCCGCCTTATCGACGGACGCCAATGTCTTCGTCCATATACTTATTTACTGCAGCGGAATCATACAGATTAATATTATTGATGTTAAGATTAAAGCGCCTAAAGTTAAAATAGGAATTATAATGAAAAACGGAATATATTTCTAAAACTACTTACCACTGCTTTATCTGAAGCGTACAAAAAACAGTAAAAAGTTGGCTACCATGGTTGGGTATCTCTTAGGCGCCTCTCCCCAATGATTTTTCTAAGCCTTGAGCCACTTTTAATGAAAAGCACATAATATATTTTTGTTAAATTTTATCATAAAACTTAAAGCAGCAATATCTTGAATAAGATAAGTAATATGATACTTGCGTGATTTAGCGATATCCCTAACGTTTATTTCTTGTCGGAATGCATATTCCGTTCTATCAATCTAATTAGTCGCCTTTACCTACTTTATTAATATTGACGGCACTATATATGAACGTAAGGACGCATAGGTTGCAGTAGAAGACGATTATCAAGAATCAGAATCGAACTGGATTAATTTCTCAATAGCTTGTAAGCGCATGTGGTTTAATTGTATTTCCCGTAGCTTGGAATTCTGTGTGGGCGCGACACTTTATTTTTGGAATACATGGTAAGATATTCCTGAAAGCGTAGCAGCAACGCTGTTGGTAAATAAAACAACTAATGTGCCGCCCCTTCACTCCACAAAAGCATGCAATCGAAATTAAGGATGAGCTCTGAATACTTGGCTAACAAGAAAGCTGTGATACTGCTAAAAAATCCATTGATGTTTGTTAGCAATATTTTTAGCGAATTTACCCTTGCAGTGATAAAGAAACTTGAAAAAGAGCGAGAGGAATGACTGGTATTCTATTCTTCCCGTCAGGACACTGGGCGTCAATAAGAATGATGAATCCAATTTAATTAACATTTTCTGACAGTTAAGGCTACTAAACTTATGCGCAAATAAGTGTAATTCAAAAAATAATCCTTTTAATGGTATTTAAACTTCTTCCGTCTATTCAAAAAATTAAAAATGAATAATAGAATTTAACCTATTTACCATGGTAGTACAACGTCAAAATTTAAGAATGGAGAATAGATTTTTAAAACATCAGCGCGAAACGTAGCTTGACTGATATATACTAGATTTTCTAACAACTCAGATTTATTTTCCTATATATGAACCCATTAAAAATTAATATATTTAGATAAAAATGCGTATTTAAATGGTATATTTAAAACAGTTCCGTTTTTACTTCTGTTCACCTAGATAAGAATAGAAATAGAATTTAATTTTTTTTCAAATAAAGTATAGTTTCTAACTTAACAGAATTAATTATAATTTTATTCATAGTCATGGTATAAAATTTTTAAAAAAAAGATTTTGCCTTTGTTCTAATCCTTACTAAATATTTTCTTATCGTTAAGTTAATAAAGAAATTCTTAAAAAGATAGAATTTAGAAAAATTTATTCAATAATAGTACGAGTTATTAGTAAATTGATGTATAGCGATCAAAATACTATTTAACCCTGATACTTTGTAAGTCTGTTCTAAATCCTTAAATTAGGCATTGTTTGGCACTAGTGTTAGCAGATTAAATTCCATTACCTTGACTTTCGTCTTCTTTTTTTAGCAGACGAAAGCAGCTTAAATATCATTGAAAAGGTTATTTTTAAACTACTGTTCTTCGCATGTCAGACTCATAGGCTTAACTGTTGCAAAATTCGATTTAATCAGATTAGTCGCTTTATTGATTCTTAGTGCAGTAAGGCAAAATCATAAAATCTCAGTCATTCTTTTTAAATTTTTCTCCAGCTTCTTCATCGCTACAAGAGGTAATTTCGCTAAAAATCTTTTTAATAACATTAATGACTTTCTTATCAGTATCACATCTTTCTTGTTAGTCAAGTATTCAGAGCTCATCCTTAACTTTCGGTTACATACCTTTTGGGAGTGAAAGCGGCATTTTAGAAATTTATATACCTAACAGCGTTGCTGCCAGGCTCTCAATAACATCTTTACCATTGTATTCCAAAAACCAAGCACTGTTTCCTGTAGCCAAGCCCTGGGAGATATAGTTAAATCATCCTCTAGTAGGTTTTATTAAGAAATTCACCAAACAGTTCGATTCTAACTCTTCATAAACATATTCAAGCGAATTGAGATTCTTACCTCAATGCGTAGTGACGCTGATAATGAGCAGTAGGCAAAGGAAATCACCGTCCTGACAGAACGGTATATGTCATCAGCTAAAAATTTAAACGTAATGCGTATTTCTAAATCACACAAGCACTACATTGCCAATCCCTTCAAGGTATTTCTGTTTCAATATACTGAGATAATGCAAAGAAAATCATGTGATTTTTACTGAGAAACATCCACAGAGCTTCATGAAAATTATCGGTGGAAACACTTAACAACTACTCAACCATGGGGTAGGAACTCTTCGTTACCTTTACAGCCCTTAGATAAGGCGGTAATAATAATCTGTTTTGAAGGATATTCTGTTTCAACTGCTCTATCCCAGTAATCTTAAGCACTTTAATTTTTAAAATTACCTATACTAGTCTATATATTTTGCTATGATAAATAACAGTTATAAATGATGAGATAACCGTCAATAAAAAGCAAAGGTTAAATATTTTGTTACAGCCATTTTGACTTCAAGCTACACCTTAATATTGGTGTCCTATCAGCTTCCTATATAGGATTACAGACGAATTCATACAATAGATCAAAGTAATATCTCATTTTACAGATACCTGTAGGGTAGATTTTTCATGGCATATCATTTTTCTATTCTTGACATTATTTATGAAATTAATCAGCAAGATTCGTTATTATCTACAAAATCAAATAGAGTAGAAATAACTATAACTTAATTCTTATAAAAATTTATTATTTCTTTAGATAGTAATAATGAACAATAATTAGTAGTTAACCTAAGGTCTTCATTTTTTGATGGTAATAAGTAGATAATCTTTACCACAATTTTAAGCAGAAAGTGTTAAAATTTATTTATCATGAATGGGTTACTTAATAATTTAAGTAAATTTAACAGTTTAGATAGTCTGTCAGCAATATCTCTGCATTTATCAATCCATTTATTTTATTTTAATCCATATAACTATGAGCAATTAATAAAATAATTTACTATAAACCTCTTCACTCATGCCTGTAAGAGTGCATGGTAATTAAAAACATTTTCAACAATAAAAATCAGGTAATCTCCATTACCAGATTATCTTAATCAATCTTTTTAGAATTCAGTACATGTAAGGCTCTGCAAAAAATATCACATTTCGCAGATAATCTTATTTGGTTAAATAAGATTTTTTCTAATCCTACTATTATCAGAAATATCTATTTTCAGCTCATTACTAATATAATCCACCATAAATTATTTTCTATTAAATAGCTTAATTGCCAAACTGCGATTTTAATATTCTAATTGGTTTAAAACGGATCTAGTGATTGCTTATTTAGTATTATTTAAAATCTAATAAACAAAATAGAAGCAAATGGTGTCGCTTTTATCTTCATTAATATAACCCATTCTAGATTCTTATTTATTCAAATATTGAATAACACAGAAATGATACTGCTTTCATTAACTATAATAACCACAAATTTAAAAGCGATCTTTTAGTTTGCGAATTTTAGCAAATACATCATAACTTGAACAAGTAACAGGGGAAAATCCCAATACTTTTTGTAAATAAGGATCATTAGATCTTAAGAAGATATTGATCTTTTTTTCAACTTTAAGTTTTGATGGCAGAGTAGATTGTTTTTGGGCTTGTTTTTTATTCACGACTAAAGTATAAGCTTTTATCGCATCATCATGAGGCATGATATAACTTGCAAATGCCATATTTGCAGCTGTGTACTCATGTGCACAACAGACTAACGTCTCATCAGGTAAAGCTTTAAGCGTTTCAATTGAGTGATACATTTGTTCAATTGTTCCTTCAAAAATACGTCCACAGCCACCAGAAAACAATATGTCACCACAAAATAAATAAGGTTTTTTATAGTAAGCAACATGTCCTAATGTATGCCCTGGTACGGCAAAAATTTTCCATGAAAAATCAGAAAAATTTAGCTTCTCTCCACCTTTTATTACACATATCGTTCCTTTATCACTAGTTTCCAATGGACCATAAACGACTAATTCAGGATAATATTTTTGTAATTCTTTGACACCATCTACGTGATCATGATGATGGTGAGTGAGTAAAATAGCAATCGGTTTTATAATTTTTTGTTGTAAAAATTTTAGTACTGGCTTAGCGGTACCGGGATCAATAATAATACAGTTACCTTGATAAATTAATAGCCATATATAATTATCAACTAAAGAAGGAATTCTGATAAGCTCCATAATATAATAATGCCTCATAGTTAAAAAGGGCGTATTACAATGAAATCAGCTTGTATTGCTAAATGGTCTAAAATTCCTGACTCCTGGAAAGATATTCCATGGGGAAAATATTATCTTATTGCATTGAATCAGCAGTTACAACCATGGTGGCCAAAAATATTTGGTTTCCATTTACTAAAAATTAGTCAATTAAGTTTACAGATTGATACTCAAGCATCATTGATTACCCATCAATTTAGCATGAATATAGGTGGAAGTAACTGTCAATTATTAGGTGATCCCAATGAAATGCCTTTTGAAGATAAATCGATCGATGCCTGTCTTTTGATACAACAATTATCTTACAGTGCTAATCCACATTGGTTATTGCGTGAAGTCGATAGAGTTTTAGTTGATGATGGTTGGCTAATTTTATCTAATTTTAATCCCTTTAGTTTGTTAGGGATAGGAAAATGCATTCCTATTTTTCGTAATCGGCAACCCTATTATAGTCATATGTTTTCGACCTGGCGTCAAGTTGATTGGCTGACCTTATTAAATTACGAAGTACTGCAGCAACAAAGTTTTCAATTTATACCTTGGATAACCCCTGATCATTTTATCAATAAAAATCTACAATTTGCTGGTTGCATGAACCTTATAATTGCCCGTAAAAGAACGTTACCATTAACATCAACACCAATAAAATTTATGCGAACCCGCATAAAAATAGGTAGTATATTAGGGGTTGTTAAATGTTAGCTTAAAGGTCATTAATTTTTCTCTGCTTGGTAACCGCTATCCTTTTCTGTTGGTGAATTTGCCGCATTCTTTGCTAATTCATCGCATAGTTCATTTTCTGGATGCCCTGTATGGCCTTTGATCCACTGCCATTCTATTTGATGATGGAAAATTGCGGCGTCTAATCGTTGCCATAAATCAATATTCAAAACAGGCGATTTATTTGCCCGTCGCCATTGATGATTTTTCCAGTTCTGTATCCATTGCATGATCCCCTGACGTACATATTGACTATCAGTCGTTAGAATAACCTGGCAGGGTTGTTTAAGTGTTTCCAAGCCAATAATTGCACCTATTAACTCCATACGATTATTTGTAGTAAAAAAATACCCTTTGCTTAATGTTTTTTCATGTTTATAATATCGTAGTAAGATACCATAACCACCTGCACCTGGATTCCCTAAGCAAGAACCATCGGTGAAAATTTCTACCTGTTTCGTCATTTTTTATAAACTCATTTTATTCGTGATTTATTACCTTAAGTCTGATATAATAGGAACTGTATACAGTGATTACACGACAAATTGTTCTTGATACGGAAACTACTGGCATGAACAAGCTAGGAAAGATCCACTATGAAGGACATAATATTATTGAAATTGGCGCAGTAGAAGTTATTAATCGCCATTTAACTGGTCGTCATTTTCATGTTTATATAAAACCAACACGATTAGTTGATCCTGAGGCTTTCAAGGTTCATGGAATTAGTGATGAGTTTTTACAAACTAAGCCAACTTTTTCTGAAATAGCAGATAAATTTTTAAATTTTATTCGCGGTTCTGAGTTAATTATCCATAATGCCCCTTTTGATATTGGTTTTATAGATTATGAGCTTTCTAAGTTAGAAAGAGATATTCCACCAATAATAAACTTTTGTCAGATTACTGATACCTTGATATTAGCCAGAAAGCTTTTCCCAGGAAAACGGAATAATCTTAATGCTTTATCTGACCGCTATCATATCAATAATTCAAAACGTACATTACATGGAGCATTACTCGATTCTGAAATTTTAGCTGAAGTCTATATGGCAATGACGGGAGGACAAACCACTTTAGCTTTTTCAGATGATTCAGAGTCTGATAGTAAAGTCTATGCAGCTGACATTAAACGAATAGAACAAAAAACAATAGAATTAGCCGTAATTTATGCTAATAAAGAAGAAATTGCTGCCCATGAAGCAAAATTAGATCTAATTGAAAAAAAAAGTAGAAAAACTTCTCTTTGGCGTTCATATAATAGCAAAAATAATTAGGTTAAATATTAACCATAATACTGTTATCTGAAAATGCGCAAACAGTGATTTATAAAAATATTGACGTATAGATTATTCATTCGTAATATTATGACCGTTTTTAAATCAATTATACTGTGGTGCGGTAGTTCAGTTGGTTAGAATACCGGCCTGTCACGCCGGGGGTCGCGGGTT
Organism: Arsenophonus sp. NC-PE1-MAG3; assembly: GCA_052174455.1. Classification (GTDB taxonomy): domain Bacteria; phylum Pseudomonadota; class Gammaproteobacteria; order Enterobacterales; family Enterobacteriaceae; genus Arsenophonus. The sequence continues at coordinate 227,650 of JBQMRP010000004.1, forward strand.
CAAGTCCCGTCCGCACCGCCAATATTATAAAACCCTGAGCACAAAAAACCTCTGGGTTTTTTTGAAAAAAATTCTTTTTCCAAAAAATCAGATCCAATCTCACAGCCTTTTTATTTATAACATTTATGGTTCATGTTTTGAATTTCGTTATAGTATAAAGTGTGTGTTATTATTGTTTGATTGAGTTATTTTAATTTTTTTTCTGTTGATTAAAATTTATTACCACTAAATTAGTTATAACAGATATCTAGATTAGATTCTAGCTGTTAAGCTAATAAAGCAACCTTAAGAAAATCAATATAAAAATGCTATTTATTAGAATTAAGTAATCAAATAAAATCATCCTAACTATTTAACCACAGCGAAGAGTTCAATAAGTAAAATGTTAAATCCCAGAAAACTTTTGCGCATTATGATGCTAAATTACGGGATACGTAAAAATGCTCTGATAAGTAGAGGATTTACGATATGAATATAACCCTATTAACGTTGATATCTCAAAACACCTGATACAAGGCTCATTTTATTAATGAGCATACAGGATGAAATTATCGATAAACGAGTTAAACGAGATTTTTTATTATAATATTTCAGTAATCGTAAACCTTATTTTATTGGCATAAAAAGTCTATAGAGATTATTAGTGTTGAGCTAGTGAACTAGAAAACTAGGGATTTAAGTTCGATCATTTAAATGTAAATTCGTTAAAACATTACCTGATGGCAACAAAAATAACGTTATGGATTCTCGCGCTATCTGGATTATTATTCAATAATCAAGTAAACAATTATTAAAGTCGAAGAACAACAGGCTGCACTATCTTTACATAATATTTATCGCCAGCTGGTGAAGTTTTATACGACCAAGATCAACGAACTACATGGATTATTAATAGAGTTTTACGAAACAATAGATAATACTGCGGAAATTACTTAATAATACTGTATCATAAGTAATTTATCGCTTGAAGTAAAACTTGCTACCATTTTTGATTTACAAGATTGAGCAGCAGGTAGCTGCTGTCTGGGAAAAACAGAACAAGGTTACGATCAGAAAATTATCTAAATATCTAGGTGTTAGACCGCTTATTTCCACTGCTATAGTAGTTACCACTATAGGGAATTATGCTAACACGCTCTAGTCATAACAAGAGTTCTCTATTTATATTAAACTAGTGCCAAAATAAACTGGCGCTGACTGGAAAGTCTGATTACTGAGTATCAGCAAACGTACTGTATACTTACTTTGCGAACGTTGTTTATCCTTGGCATAATGGTCCTTCAACCTACACTGCTACCAAAAAAACTGTCTCCGGTTGGGTTATACCGCTATAATAAAAGGCAACTGTCCAACAGTGTATAGTTCGGTAATTGAATAACTAACAAGATAGTGCGGTACAGATGATTGTTGGCTTTGATAATTCATGATCAGAGCTACGACAAAAGCACGTCAACGTAAAATCATTTTAAGTAATATGCGTTGATAAACATAAACTCTTTTAAATATTAAGGGTGAATGCTAAAAGATTGCCTAGGCAATCGTAGTGATGACATCGATATATAAGATCTAAACTTGCTAAACTTATATTGTTTTTTGAACTTAAATCTTATTAGGAAAATAAGGTACAAATCACAAAATTACATAGAGAGTTACTGCAACAGCTACAACAAGGCCGTATATAGAACTGCCACCCCCCTTGTTATCAATGTCTGAAATTCGAATGTCTTGCAAACAGAGATGCATTCATATAGTAAATAATGATCACTCGTAAAATCCTTGCTAATGCTATCCGTTTCCTCAGTATGGATGCAGTACAGAAAGCAAAATCAGGGCATCCAGGTACGCCAATGGGAATGGCGGATATTGCTGAAGTATTATGGCGTGACTATTTGAATCATAATCCTGCTAATCCTAAATGGGTAGATCGTGACCGTTTTATATTATCTAATGGTCATGCTTCTATGCTACTTTATAGCTTGCTACATCTTAGCGGTTATGATTTACCAATCAAAGAATTAAAAAATTTTCGTCAACTTTATTCAAAAACACCGGGGCATCCCGAATATGGTTATACGCCAGGTGTTGAAGCCACGACTGGCCCACTGGGACAGGGAATTGCAAATGCAGTAGGATTTGCTATTGCTGAACGAACATTAGCGGCTCAATTTAATCGTCCAAACCATACTATTGTTGATCATTATACCTATGTATTTATGGGTGATGGTTGCATGATGGAAGGCATTTCACATGAAGCTTGTTCACTTGCGGGAACACTAAAATTAGGTAAATTGATCGCTTTCTATGATGATAATGGCATTTCAATTGATGGTGAGGTAGAAGGTTGGTTTACTGATAACACTGCTGAACGTTTTATTGCTTATCGCTGGCATGTTATTAATGGTATTGATGGACATGATCCTGAACAAATCAAGTCAGCAATAGAGCAAGCCCATAAGCTTACTGATAAACCCTCTTTATTAATTTGTAAAACAATAATTGGTTATGGTTCACCACATAAGAGCGGTTCTGAAGAAGCACATGGTTCACCCTTAGGTGAAATTGAGATTGCAGAAACCCGCACCGCACTAAATTGGTCATATTTACCTTTCGAAATACCATCTGATATTTATCAAGCCTGGGATGCTCGTGAAATAGGTCAGAAAAAAGAAGCGACCTGGTATGAAAAATTTGCTGTATATCAACAGACTTTCCCGCAACTTGCAAATGAGTTTATCCGTCGCACCAAAGGTGAATTGCCGACTAATTGGCAAACTATTGCTAATGATTTTATCACAGAATTGCAACGTAATCCTGCTAATATTGCCAGTCGTAAAGCCTCACAAAATACGTTAGAAGTTTTTGGTAAGGTATTGCCTGAACTTTTAGGCGGCTCCGCTGATTTATCACCCAGTAATTTAACTATGTGGTCAGCTTCTAAGTCAATAAAAAATTCTCCAGCAGGCAATTACATTCACTACGGTGTACGTGAATTTGGTATGTCGGCTATTATGAATGGTATCGCCTTACATGGCGGTTTTATACCTTATGGTTCAACCTTTTTAATGTTTGTTGAGTATGCGCTTAATGCAGTACGCATGGCTGCATTAATGAAAATTAGAAGTATCTTTATCTATACTCATGATTCTATCGGTCTAGGTGAGGATGGCCCAACTCATCAACCTATTGAGCAATTAGCCAGTTTGCGTATGACGCCTAATATTAGTATATGGCGCCCTTGTGATCAAGTTGAATCAGCCATTTCCTGGCAATATGCGATTGAACGTAACAATGGGCCAAGTGCGTTAATTTTTTCTCGTCAAAATCTTGATCAGCAGTCACGAGATACTAAACAGTTAAATAATATTATTAAAGGAGGTTATATTTTAAAAGATAGTAAAAAAATGCCCAGGCTTATTTTAATTGCAACTGGTTCTGAAGTTGGTTTAGCGGTTAAGGCTTACGAAAAGTTGACTTCCGAAGGCTATAAAATACGAGTTGTTTCTATGCCATCAACGGATACTTTTGATAAACAGAACCCCACTTATCGTGAATCTGTATTACCTTCTTCAGTTGCACGACTTGCTATTGAAGCGGGGATTGCAGATTATTGGTATAAATATGTTGGTACAACCGGTGAAATTATTGGTATGCATACTTTTGGTGAATCAGCACCGGCGGAAGTTTTATTTAAAACATTTGGTTTTAGCGTAGAAAATGTGATTGCAAAAGCTAAATCTTTATTACCTTAATTAACTAAAATAATATGAGCGTATTATTACAATTTTATATGATTAGATACGCTCTTTTATTACAGCAGATATGATTCTGCTGTATTGTAATCTTCTTTTCAATATCGTACCGGTCAGATTAAGTTGAAATATTTCTTTTTTATGAAATTAATAGATTTATTGATATAAATCACATTTTTTATGATTGATAATAAAAATTCTAAGTACAAAATCTGTAATTATCAGTATTCTTACCATTAATAAATTACTTGTTATATTGAAGGAATAGTATGGTAGTTAAAGTAGCAATTAATGGTTTTGGGCGAATAGGGCGTAGCATATTAAGAGCGCTTTATGAATCAGATCACCGAACTCAAATTACTGTTGTTGCAATTAATGAAATTGCCGCTTCAGAAGGAATAGCGCATTTATTGAAGTATGATTCTAGTCATGGTCGATTTGCTTGTGATGTGCGGTTGAATAACGATTTTTTAGTAGTAGACAATGACAGTATACATATTTTTCATCAATCTGAGATTAAAAAACTAACATGGCGAGCACTAGATATTGATATAGTACTCGATTGTACCGGTGTTTATGGCTCAAAAGCCGATGGTTATGCGCATTTATCTAGTGGTGCAAAAAAAGTTCTATTTTCTCATCCGGGGAGCGCTGATCTTGATGCAACTATTGTCTATGGTGTTAATGAAACCAGTTTGAAGAATAGTGATCAATTAGTATCAAACGCATCATGTACCACAAATTGCATTATTCCTGTAATAAAAATATTAGATGATGCTTTAGATATTGAGTTTGGTACAGTAACAACGATTCATTCCTCAATGAATGACCAACCAGTTATTGATGCTTATCACACAGACTTACGTCGAACACGTGCTGCTAGTCAATCTATTATTCCTGTTGATACCAAATTAGCTGCTGGAATCACACGAATATTTCCTAAATTCAAAGATCATTTTGAAGCAATATCAATTCGGGTACCAACTATCAATGTAACGGCAATAGATCTTAATGTGACAGTAAGATCTAAAGTAACGGTTATGAAAGTTAACCAAATTTTGCAACAGGCAGCAAAGGGTTTATTTCATGGTATAGTTGATTATACTGAATTGCCGTTAGTATCAACCGATTTTAATCATGACTCACATAGTGCTATTGTAGATAGCACGCAAACACGAGTTAGTGGGCAACACCTGATTAAGATTTTAATTTGGTGTGATAATGAATGGGGTTTTGCCAATCGTATGCTTGATACAACAGTGGCAATGGCTGCTATTGGTTTTAACAAATTTATCTGTTAATAGACAGTATGGGCGTATCGCTTCCCCATACGCAACAGAGATTAATAATTTAGAAAATTAATAAGAGGATTTACAATGTCTGTAATTAAGATGAGCGATCTAGATCTAAATGGTAAAAAAATATTCATCCGAGCTGATCTAAACGTTCCTATCAAAGATGGAAAAGTTACCTCTGATGCACGAATTTATGCTTCTTTACCAACGATTGAAACTGCTTTAAAACAAGGTGCAAAAGTAATGGTAACATCTCATTTAGGTCGCCCGATTGAAGGTGAGTATAATGAAGAGTTTTCATTAAAACCCATTGTAGACTATTTAATAGATAAGTTCGACTATCCTATTTGTTTGGTAAAAGATTATTTAAATGGGGTTAAAATTTATAATGGTGAGCTGGTAGTTCTTGAGAATGTACGCTTTAATAAAGGTGAAAAAAATAACGACGAAACCTTATCTAGGCAATATGCTGCGCTTTGTGATATCTATATAATGGATGCATTTGGTACCGCGCACCGTACTCAGGCATCAACTCATGGTGTAGCAAAATTTGCACCTATAGCATGCGCAGGACTACTCTTATCAGCTGAGATTGACGCGTTAAGTAAAATATTAAAAGATCCTGCCCGTCCAATGGTTGCCATCGTTGGTGGTTCAAAAGTTTCAACTAAATTAACTATCTTAAATTCTTTATCAAAAATTGCCGATCAGATTATTTTAGGCGGAGGTATTGCTAATACTTTTATTGCTGCTAAAGGTTATAAAATTGGCCGATCTTTATATGAAAAAAACTTAATCCCAGAAGCAAAAAAATTATTATCAACTTGCTACATTTCTATACCAACTGACGTTCGTGTGGCGACAGAATTTTCTGAAACGGCAGAAGCAGTAATAAAATCTGTCAATGACATTAAAGATGACGAACAGATTTTAGACTTAGCTGATAAAACTACTGAATGTTTGGTCGATATCATTAAAAAGGCAAAAACAATTTTATGGAATGGCCCGCTTGGTGTTTTTGAATTTCCTAATTTTCGTCATAGCACCGCAGTAATTGCACAAGCGATTGCAGAAAACAACGCTTTTTCTATTGCTGGTGGTGGTGATACGATAGCGGCTATCAATCTTTTTGGTGTTGCAGATAAAATCTCTTATATTTCTACTGGAGGTGGTGCTTTTCTTGAATTTTTAGAAGGTAAAAAATTGCCAGCAGTTGTAGTATTAGAAGAACGAGGAAAACAGTAATCATATCTGAAAAAAAAGACAGGTAATATTATTCGCCTGTCCAATAATAGGACTTTATCTTATGTCTAAGTATTTTATAAAACCAGGTGTTATTACCGGAGATGATCTGCAAAAAGTTTTTGTTTTTGCAAAAAAACACAAATTTGCATTGCCAGCAGTAAATTGTATCGGTACAGATTCAATTAATGCAGTTTTGGAAACTGCTGCTAAAGTTCATTCTCCGGTAATTATTCAATTCTCTAACAGTGGTGGTTCGTTCATTGCCGGTAAAGGTCTAAAAATAGAAGGCATGCAAGCTGCTATTTTAGGAACAATATCAGGTGCTCATCATGTTCATCATATGGCAAAGCATTACGGTGTTTCTGTAATCTTACATACCGATCATTGTACACATAAACTACTACCTTGGGTTGATGGACTGCTAGATGCAGGTGAGGAATATTATAAAACCACCAGTAAGCCACTATTTTCATCCCATATGATCGATTTATCTGAAGAGCCATTGAAAAAAAATATTGAAATTTGCTCTCAATATTTACAACGGATAAGCAAAATGGGTATGACATTAGAAATTGAATTAGGTTGTACTGGTGGCGAAGAAGATGGTATCGATAACACTGGCTTAAATAGTTCTTCACTTTATACACAGCCTGAAGATGTCGCTTATGCCTATGAGCAATTAAGTAAAATTAGTCATAGATTCACTATTGCAGCATCTTTTGGTAATGTACATGGTGTTTATAAGCAAGGTAACGTTCAATTAACACCAAAAATTCTTAAGAACTCGCAAGAGCACATTGCACAAAAATTTAATTTACCAACAATAAATAATCTAAATTTTGTTTTCCATGGAGGCTCAGGCTCTACTTCTGAGGAGATTAAAGAAGCAGTCAGTTATGGTGTAGTAAAAATGAATATTGATACTGATACTCAATGGGCGACTTGGCAAGGCATTTTAAATTATTATAAGAAAAATGAAGGTTATCTAAAAAGCCAATTAGGTAATACAGAAAGTGAAGATAAACCTAATAAAAAATATTATGACCCTCGTGTTTGGCTGCGTGCGGGTCAGATTTCTATGATTGAACGTTTAGAACTTGCATTTAGAGAATTAAATTGTATTAATGTGCTGCATTAATCGCTATTTTTATTTTTCCAGTTTTAGACCTTATCGTTTATAGAATTTTTCTTATCTGTCATAATAATTAATATAAGTTATATTTTTAGTTTAAAACTATATAAAATAATAGATTTATCAATCTATTATTTTAATCTATACTCAAATATTATATATAATTTTAACAGTATTTTCTTTAATCTCGGATCATTATATAAACCTCGTTGCACAGTCATATTCAGTAGAATATGACTATTGAGGGTTTAAGTTTAGAAAAAACCTTACAGTAATAAAGGTTATTCGCATTGTCAGGAAAGAAGTTATGCTTATTTGTATTATATGGAGTTTTAGAAATAACAATCATATCCTACGCTGATTGATTTCATGGATATGTCAATAACAGATAGATAATCTGCCATGAAAGTCTATCCCACATGGAACTATGAAATGAGATGTTATTCTAATCCATTACATGAACTCATTCGTAATTTTACTAGGAAGTTAATAGCAGCGCTGTTAAGACTAAATTCGATACAAGCCATGGGGTGGGTTGTGCGCTAACGTACCAAACGCGACTTGTCGGCAAGCATCACCCGTAATTCTAACAGTTATTTACTACATCTAACTTACAAAACAAGTATTGATATATCAAATTAAAGCACCTAAAGATCATGGATCTCGGCAGCAAACAAAATATGTTTCAACAGCTCATTGCTTACCACCTTATCTGAAGCGTAAAAATCATTCAAATTTTACTACGGCTATTTTTACGGATATTTACAGGTAATTTCATGAATCACTAATTCTCTTCTTAATAAGAGTACATAGTCCTCTCTTGTCAGTACTATCAGAAAACTGAAATAGCGATGGCTTAAAGAACAGAGGCAAATAAGGTAGCTTCATGATTTAAGCGATACGCGTTATTTTTATTTCTTAACTAAAGGGATGTATCATTCTGTCAGTCAAGCTAATCGAATTTGCCTACTAGTTATTATTTGACGGCACTGCACATGGATTTTAATGAGATATAGGTTGCAATAAAAAATCCTTATTAAGAGTCAGAGCGAACTTGGGTTGAAACTTATCAATAGCCTGCAATCGCGTGTGATTTAACCATATCTCCCAGGCTATGTTTGCTACTGGAGTAGATAGCCTTAGTTTTTTTTGAAATGTAATGAAAAAATATTCCTGAGCGTCGAATCACTAACTCTGTTAGGTAAATAAATAACTGATATGTTGACTTCATTTCCAAAAAATATGCAACAGAATTAATAGTTAACCTGCGAGAAATTTAGCTAGGAGAAAATCGTGATTTCAATAATAAAACCATTGATCTTTTGTTGACAAGAGTTCTAGCATAATCCTAGAACGATTAAGAAGCTATAGAAAGATCGAAAAAAGTTCCTAGTATTCTACCGCTTTTCTATGAGCTAACTGGGCGTTAATAATAACTATCAATCCAATTGAATAAGCTTTTACGACAGCGAAAATATGAAGCTGACTCGCAAAGAAATCTAAAATCAAAAAAACAACTATTTCAACAGTATTAAAGCTGATTCCGTATACTGAGAAAAGCTTTAATCGGGTAATAGGATTTAACCTATTTGATTCTTAGTAATAAGCAATATTAAATTTAAAAATATAGAATATATTTACAAATGATTAGAGTGGAAGTGTTAGTACGACAAAGATATATAAGATTTAGCAAAAACTTACATTAAAAATATAAAGTGTTATTTAAATAATGAACATTGTACCTTATTAAATGGGGATATAGTTACTATTTTCCTTGCCTTTATTGGCGTAAACTAATATAAATACACTAAGTAGTATTATTAAAATTAACGGGATCTTTTCCCGTAACTCCATAAAAAGGAAGCGTATCTTCCACATATTAAAGATAAAAAATGCAGGAGAAGAAGGAAATAAAAGGAAAGAAAGAATCGGGGTTTTAATCATCCGAGATTGATAGAGTTATGTGTGAGTTATGAAATTTCATGGATAACTTAATCCAGAATGTATTAGCCATTTTTTTTAATCTGATCATCGATCAGAATCTATCCTTAACTCTGATAAAGGTAAATGATACAAAATCTTTACTAGCGAATATGAAATTAATCAACATCGCCTAATAAGGCTGATAAATAAGGATTTATATGTAAGGAATTCTTTATTTTAAATATTAAAAGTTATATCAGTCGATTAAAAAATGACTGAATAGATCCTGGTGTTAGGAGTTCTACGTTTTATTTATTTAAATCTCCAGACTGGAGAAGATTACTTGAAACTACAAAAATTGAAATACAGATGTGATTATAAATTGCTCTGCAAGAAAAGAAACAACCTTTGCTAACATAACCCAATAAACAGGATAATCTATAAAACACTACTGATATTTAAGGAGAGATTCCCAATCCTAATTAGATAGATCAGTTAGAAATTGATAAAACAGATACGTTAAAATACAGCTTATCATAATAAGCTGAAATTACAACAGGAAAAGCGTTTAAAAAGTAAAAGTTTAAATTTACCACTACAATAGATAGGAGTATCAATTTAACTGACGATAGAAAAATTTCTTTATTCACTAATATCTAATAAATCTTGCTAAACTTAATCTTTTTATTAAAAAATCTCATAAACAATAGCATTCTGTTGATTCTACACAACAACACTACCTTCTTCTAACTGGAGCAATATCTTATACCTTTCGCCAAGTTAACATTAAATTTAAGCACTTAATCAGGACAGATGCTAATATAACTTATTTGCACATAATTAACTTAAACTTTAACTAGTTAAACCCTTTTTAATAGAAAAATATTATTTTATAAAACTACTCTCATCAATGTAGTGATAATTACTTATGCAAATAATAATATCCAATTAAACAGTACTCGCTCATGCACAAAATTTTTCTATATAAAAATAGTTTATTTGAAAATTTAGGAGAGTTATTAGTAAATCCAATATATAGCTGTCAGGTTATATTCACTCTAATGCTTTGTAAATCTATTCTATATTCTTAAATTTAACATTCTTACCAATAGGATCAAAAAAGGTCAAATCTCTATTAACCAATTTAAGCCTCTTCTGGATAGAAGAGGAGCAACTTAAGCATCATTGAAAGGATTATTTTTATTTGAGCCATAATACTTCGAGCTTCCCGCGTCAACTTCATAGCTTTACTATCGCAAAACCTGATTCAATTAGATTTTTATTCTTATTGATACTCAGCATCCTGATATGAAGGGATAAGATACTAACAGTTTTTCTCGATTTTTCTCCAGTTGCTTCATTGCTGAAGGATGATACCTTCTCTGAAAACTTGATAAAAAATATCAAGAGATTCATTAACAGTATACGCGGTTATTTTGTTAGCCAGAGATACTATAGCTCAAGCCTTAATTTTTGATTGCATACTTTTAGAGAGTAAAGGCAGTACATTAGTTGTTTTATGTAGCTAATGGCATTGCTGCCACATGTCCGAGAATATATTTGCCATTTACATTCAAAAAAAACCAAGTATCATCTACCGTAGTAAACCTAGTAGATATAGTTAAACCATCCTCTAAGTAGGTTATTGAAAAGTTTACCAAACAGTTCGCTTCTAACTCTTAATAAATATATTCGAGCGCAACGAGCTTCTTACTTCAATGCGTAGTGACGACGATAATAACTATTAGTCAAGATCAATTTCCTGTCTTCCGACAGGACGGTAATATGTCATCAGCACAGAAATAAACGTAGTGTATTGGTAAATCACGCAGATACTATTACCAATGCTCTTCAAGGCATTGCTGTTTTAATCTGCTAATGGTGCTTGAAAGAAAAATCATATACTTTTTATCAATAATTGCCCAGAGTTTATTGAAAATCACCGGTAGTAGTATATACCCTCTCAGATACAGGGATGTCAGTAACTCTTCACCTATTTTTGCAGGCTTCAGATAAGGCAGTAGAAAAAAGTTTTTGAAGTATATTCTGTTGCTGCTATGATCCATGGACTTTAGATACTTTAATTTTTATATTTTAATACCCGTTTTGTAGCTTAAATGGGCAAATAACCGTTACGAATTACGAGTTTGATACCCTTCGATAAGCCGCATTCAGTATGTTATCGCAACCAATAGCTTCGATCTCCGCCTTAACAGCGGCGCCTATTAGCTACCTAGTAGTATTACGGATAAATTTATTTAAGGGATCAGAACAATATTTCATTTCACAGACCCCTATAGGGCAGACTTTTCATTACATTTAATCTTTCTGTTGTTGACATTATTCACGAAATCAATCACTAGAAGTGGGATTACACACCGTCATTTCTAAAACTCCATATAATATAAATAAGGATAACTCATTCAAAATCGATAATCTTTAATCGGCAACCTTAATAAATAAATTAATAACATTAATAAGCTTTCATACTTTTAAGCGCAAAAACATAAACAAAGTTGAAGTATTTTTTACTAAAAGTAGGGATAAGATAAAGTCTTTCGCCTTTAATATATAATTAATCAATAAATGTAAATTTATATTTTGTCTTTAGTTCTTTTATAGTGTTAAAAGGCGCTTTTTCACCTAATAATTCTTCAATACGGATTAATTGATTATATTTAGCTACCCGATCAGAACGGCTAATTGAACCTGTTTTGATTTGGCCAGCTGCTGTTCCTACCGCTAAATCTGCAATTGTAGCATCTTCAGTTTCACCTGATCGATGTGAGATAATCGCAGTGTAACCCATATCTTTAGCCATCTTAATTGCAGAAAAAGTTTCAGTTAATGTACCAATCTGGTTAAATTTAATCAAAATAGAATTAGCAATACCTTTTTCGATACCTTCTCGAAAAATCTTGGTATTAGTAACAAATAAATCATCACCAACTAACTGAATTTTATCTCCTAACACTTTAGTCTGATAGGCAAAACCATCCCAATCTGACTCATTGAGTCCATCTTCAATAGAAATAATAGGATATTGTTTAGTTAATTCTTCTAAATAATGAGTAAATTCTTGTGAAGTAAAAGTTTTACCTTCACCTTTCAGGTAATAATTACCCGTTTCTTGATTGTAGAGTTCTGATGCAGCACAATCTATTGCTAAAGTAATATCCTTACCTAATGCATAACCTGCTGCTTCAACGGCGTCTTTAATTACAGATAAAGCTGCAGAACTAGATTCTAAATTTGGGGCATAACCACCTTCATCTCCCACCGCTGTATTCATACCTTTAGCTTTTAACACTTTTGCCAAGTGATGAAAAATTTCTGACCCCATACGAACTGCTTCTTTCAAGCTTTTTGCACCTACTGGTTGGATCATAAATTCCTGAATATCAATATTATTATCCGCATGTTCGCCACCATTGATAATATTAATCATTGGTAACGGCATAGAAAATTTACCTGGTGTACCATTTAATTCAGCAATATGTTCATATAAAGGAATGCCTTTTGCAGCTGCAGCCGCTTTTGCATTGGCTAGTGAAACAGCCAAAATTGCATTAGTACCGAATTTAGATTTATTTTCTGTACCGTCTAATTCGGTCATGGTTTTATCGATATTAGTTTGATTTTTAGCATCTTGATCTATCAATGCATTAGCAATTTTCCCATTCACTGCTGCAACTGCCTTTAAAACACCTTTACCTAAAAATCGATCTTTATCACCATCACGTAGCTCCAATGCTTCTCGTGAACCCGTAGATGCGCCAGATGGTGCCGCTGCTAAACCAATAAATTTTCCCTCCAAGTGAACCTCTGCTTCAACAGTCGGATTACCACGAGAATCAATGATTTCACGCCCTATGACTTTAACAATTTTTGACATTAAATTTTCCTCAGTAAAAGTTATATTCCAGTCAATGGTAACAAATTAATACCATTAATCTATATCTTTTATGAGTTATTAGAAAAACTGATGTATAAGGGTCAGGATCTGCTATAATGCTTCGTAAATTTCTTCTACATCCTTAAATTAGATATTATTTAGACCAAGATAAATATATCAAATCTCCGAACCGATTATTGCTTTTCTAAGATAGAGCCTATACTCTTCAATCTATTGCTATTTCAGCCTGCTAATACTGTTGGCAGAAAAGCAATATTCTTTTATCAAGAAACACCCATTAGGGCTTTTATCAAATCACCGGTATATATCACAGCAAACAAGCCACGGTAGAACTCTTCACCACTTTTACACGCTTTAGATAAGGCAGTAATAATAATTTATTAAATGATATTCCATTACCGCTACAATCCATGACCTTAGACATTTTAATCTCAACATCGCCAATATCAGTTTGCATAGTTCCTTATGATAAATAACTGTTAGATTCGATTAGCATAGCCGCTTATCGACAAGGTGGGCCTTGAGCATGTTGCTTAACATGACTTTAAACTCTCTCTTAACAGAGGTATCTATCAAGTTACCTAGCACAATTTCGGATAAATTCACATAAGGTATTACAGATAATATCTGATTTATTTGGTACCTGTAGGGTAGACTTTTTCATGGCACATCATCTCTCTATATATTAAAATCATCTACGAAATCAATCAGGCATGAAATACCTGCCAGCATCTTTAAAATACCATAGACTAAAATAAATATAAATTTCATCAAATCCTAATTACGAGCTTCATCAAGAATTTTCTCTGAATCAGGCATCTTTTCCTGCCTGACTATCAATTTTCTCAACCAATAATACGATTTTCATAGTTATTGCTTTTGCCTATTATTACTGTTCCTTCTTTATATTTCCAATGAGCGGCAATACCTAATTCAGCATCTTCATGCATTTTTTGAGTTCGAATTTGTATTTCAATCGTTTTACTATTTGGCCCTAATACCACAACATGAATGGATTGATAGCCATTTTGTTTAGGATTAGCAATATAATCATCAAACTCGTCAGGTAAATGATGAAAATTGGTATGCACAATACCTAATGCAGCGTAACAGTCTTGTAAACGTTCAACGATAATACGAACGGCGCGAACATCAAAAATCTCATCAAAAACCAGGTATTTCTTTTGCATTTTTCGCCAGATGCTATATATATGCTTCGGGCGGCCATAAATTTCTGCTGTAATGTTTTTCTGTAACATAAAATGTTCTAGTAACAAAACAAAATCATCAATATATCGTTCACGATCAATACGACGTTCATGAAGTAATTCAGCAATCTGTTTATATTCATCCGGATATAAATAATTAAAACAGAAATCTTCTAATTCCCATTTTAATTGTCCAATTCCTAAATGATTAGCTAAAGGAGAATATATATTTATGCACTCTTTTACAACTAAAACTCTTTCATCTTCAGAGCGTTCTCTTACCTCACGCAAATAAGCAATGCGTTCTGCTATCTTAATCACCACACAACGAAAGTCTTCCATCATAGCCAGCAAAGTCTGGCGAATAAGGTTTACCTGGTTAGAACTCTTTTCGCATAATTGCCTAGCGTTTAATTGGCGAATGGCATCCATTTCCATTAAACCTTTAAGGAATACGTGAATTGATTTACCAAACTCAATATTAATAATTTCCTTTGTGAGGATTTTAGCTTCAACTAATGGAAATAGCATTGCTGCACGTAGACTATCAAGATCTATACTTAACGTTGATAAGATTTCTCCCATCTCAATACCACGCCAAAGAAACAATTGACGATTTTCATATTGCTGAACTTTTCTATAGCAGTAATGCCAAAGTTCAATTAACTTTTTTTCTGAGTCATTGTTGGTAAGTTTTAGATTAGCAATCCATTTATCAATAGTAAATTCTCTCGTAGATGTCAAATGAGTGCTTCTAATTGCAACCATAATCTTTCCTTGCCTATTTTGCTTGAATTACGACAAAAAGTGCCATAGACTCTAGATTACTAGTATGCGGGAACATATCTAATATCCTGACACTCATAAGTTGATAACTGGCTGTAAGTAATTGTTTAGTATCTTTCACTAAGATCGCTGGGTTATAAAAAATATAAACAACCCATTCTGCCTTAAATTTGATAATATGTGGCCTGATGATCATCAGGTATCGGCGTATGTAATGTAGGACTAATAAGATTTTATTAAAGTCTATTTATGCAAAAAGTTAATAATCTATATTAACCTTAAGATTAGCTTGATAAAGCTCAGCTCAACTCTAGTTAATTGACTTAAACTAAAATTATAACATTTTTGCACTCCCAATTCAGCAACATCTTCGACACCAACAATAGAATTAATATGACATACAGTATAGGTAGGTAAGTTCTATCCTAGAAATAAATCCAAACCCTATTTTCTTATTAAGCGTTAACACCAATACAACGGCTTAAACAACAATTTTTTATTAATTTCTAGATTTACTTGAATAAAATTCTGCAGATCAAATATCAATTTCACGTTCTCAATAGAATTGATATGATTACTATCATTACTTGCTAAACTAATAAATTTAAATCAATTTTCACTTTTATCAACCAAATAAACATTGATATTATAGTGCCTGACAAATCAGTTAATAATATTTAATCATCAGTAACTAATAGTTTAAGATGATGTGAATAATACTTACATCACTATCCACATTAACAAGATTAACATGACCTGAATATTTAACTTTTACTAATTTATTTAAACAATTAGGAACAGGAAGTAATAATTTTTCTAGTTCTAGGTTGTAATGCAACACATATTCAGTTCTACTAATACATTTATTAACTATGGACCGACATACAATGAGTAAACGATGCTATTAGCTATATGTTTAGTAGTGAAAAACCAAACCCGGATTATTTTACGATGATATAAATACTAACTGCTTGAGATACCGCCAATGATTTTAGCGCACTGCTATTTCAGATTAAATAATAATCTAAACTTACCAGTTTTAACGGCACGTTGAAGTCAAGGAGTAAGATGTTATTGTTAAATTCTATCATAGATAGAAAAATAACGAAAAATTAGAAGCCGATCAAGCCTTTCACTCAATCATTTACTCACTTTTCCTTGGTAAAATTCAACTTTCTGAGAAGAAAGTTGAATTTATAATTATTCATCTAGAAGTAAATTACTAATAAAATTATCTTTTCTTGAAAAAGA
Organism: Arsenophonus sp. NC-PE1-MAG3; assembly: GCA_052174455.1. Classification (GTDB taxonomy): domain Bacteria; phylum Pseudomonadota; class Gammaproteobacteria; order Enterobacterales; family Enterobacteriaceae; genus Arsenophonus. Next base: position 244,155 of record JBQMRP010000004.1, read on the forward strand.
AATCAGATTAACCATAAACATCAAGGCTTTCAGATATTATTGTTAGATTAACAGATTTAACTTTACGATATTTTTAAAAAATTGCACTATATCATTATAGATATAAAATTTATTGGTTTATTAAAACCAAATTAAAATCTAATAGATTGCCAAAAAATTAAGTTCGCTATCTTTATTTTATTAAGAAAATAAAGATAGCGAACTTACTAAATTTAGTATTATAAAATATATACCATTAAATTTGTATTTATTTTTTAAAAATATAATTTTAAGTAGAGATAAAAATAAATTCTTAAAAAATAAAATGAATCATTATATTTTCTAAATAACTTTTATTAAATTAAAATATAACAAAATTTATGAAAATTTCAATTTCTGAATTATTTAATAATTAAATTCTTATCTAATTTCTATTAAACATTTTTATAAAAATCAGTTTTATCATATCAATATAATAACTTATATTACAATTGTCTTTAAATTTAAAATGTTTTACTTAACAAGTTATAAATCTATATTTAATTAAAATAATTAACCTTAAGTATTAGTTAATATACTTTATTATTTATATATTTAAGCAATTCTTATTTTATTATTTAAAATATTTAAATAATATTATTTAATTTTGACCGTAAATTTTTACATTAGTAATAATGATAATGATCTATATTACCAATAATATTCACTTATCTAAGGTGAACTAAATAAGAAAAATTCTAATATATTTTATTATCTTATCAATAGTGCGAATTTCTTCAATCTTATCATTATAAGATAAATAATGTTTAATTTATAACCTATTAAGTATAGGTATTTCAATGAAATATTCTTTATGATACTTTTTAATAAAATTAAGTATAATTAATAAATAGTATTATTAAATATCGATAAAATTTAGTAAAACACTAATGATTAGATCATCTTATAATTTTAATTATTCAATTTCCAGATCTATAAATACATATTTATAGATAAAGACTTACTATCCTATAAAATAGTATAATTATTACCTTTATCTTCTAATAAAGCACTATTAAAACTTCTAAAATAAATTTCAGCTAAATATTTAATAAAATTATGAATACTATAAGACTTCTATTTACTGTTGTTTATCTAGACCCATTACATAAATTCTTATCGGACTGCTATATTTATGACAAAATCACTACTTAGTAGTATAATTAAAAAATATCATAATCATAAGGCGCTAGCATCAGGCAACTCCAAGATATAAAATTACAACTTACTCTTCAGTCAAAAAGAGATTCTATCTACTTTTAAACATTATAGCATACTAAAACTTAGCATTGCTAAAGAGTGAAAACAAGATATTATTGATGATTTTTTCTATGTTGGTAAAGAGTTATTGTTTTGCTCGCAGAGCAATTTGTAGGCACGTCTATATTTTAATTGTTATTGTTTCAAATTATCTTCTCAAGGGCAGATAATTTGATAAATAAACTACCTTATAATATGGAATCTACTAAAGCATCCTTATAATTAGCTAACATAGCTGTTCATATTTTGAATGTGAAATTCCTTACCAATAATTCTCTTATTATCTAACCTTATTAGGCGATACTGACTAATTTAATGCTCGCTAACAAAAGCTTCGTACTATTTAATTCCATCTGAGCAAATCATGAACTCTTATAGATGATTAACTAAATAAATGGCGAATCACATACACTCTACATTAAACTATTTAAGAGTTTTATTACATACATTATCCTTTAATCTCTGTTAATTAAGAGCGCGATTCTTTCTTTTTCTTTTATCTCCTACTCTAGCGTATTTTCTAGATTTCCTATCTATAATATAACGCTTTCATTTTAAATATTTAAAGAAAAATACTTTCGTCAACTTCAATAATATCACTTTAGTCCATATATATTATATGTCGTCACTGAATTAAGAAAGCAATGTCGCAATTCTAAACTTATTTCAAATCAATGCCTGTTTGTTTCGTTTATTCCTATATAGTCAAGTTAGTCAACGTATATCAAAAATAACTAAAATAGTTATCATTTTTATCTAGTTTTGCCATAGGACTTCTAATAAGATTTTTAAATATTTTCATGCAATCGAGGATTTTGCAATGATATTGTTAAATCCTAATGAATATCTCCAGAAGGAAATATGTTCATTATGATAATATAGGCAGGATAAAGTGAATAAGTTGCTTCAATGTATCAATTGATATCATTCGATAAACTACCACTGAGCTAACTAATGAATAAAATATAAATTTATATTGCCAAGAAATGAAAAGAGTCTCTTTGATCTATATGATTACTTACTTTTCTATAGCAACCTTTGTAATGAAAATCTTTTATACAGTAGAATGAATTTCTGCTAACAACCTTTGCTAAAATGGCTATTTGACTAAATTATTAGCCGTATCTACATAAAAAACAGAGTAGCGTAGCAGCTAAAAGCCTTAACCTCTAGTCTTAATACTTTACCAACACTTATAAACAAATCTTGACTAGCGATACCTAATTTTTATCTGCTGAATCGATGATTCAAAACATTTTTATAATCACCGTCTAATACATCCTTATCAGCGGTAGCCAAAAGCTTATGCGAGATTTGCCAATACTTACCTCATTATTGCCGCGATATCGAACGGATAAAATGCCATCACCCGTATATCGCGATAAAACAAGCTTACCTAACATAAAGTTATACTGTAGAATCAATAATACTTTATAACGCGCAGTCTAATTTTTGATATGCTATCGTTTATTTAAATTTCCAATGTCCAGAAACTTTTTCATGCTAGATAGGTTTATAGAATTATTCATCGCTTTATCCCTATTACTGGCATACATTTGCTACCTAAAAGAACAGAGACTATTTCTAATACTGTCGCCTTGCCATATATGGACTACTGTTTAGCATTTGTTGAGCCGGATCTAACAACTAACTTCACCTATCAAAAAATTTCAAATAACTTAATCTATACTCATTGCGCCATAATCTTTTTTACCAATGCAAATTTTTTCCTGAAATACTAAGAGACTGTTTGGTGTAGTTACCGACGGTCTATGTCAACCTAAAGTTTAGTCGAAATACGGGTTGCGATTGCACTTCAATCTATGACGCACCATGGTGGAGTTAATATAATTAAAAAGGTCAATATTGTTACCAATGAGCAGCATTAATTGCATCCTATAAATCATCCTAAGTCTAAGTTTTACTACTAGTTCTTACTGTGGCCCCAAGACACAGATATCTTTTTTTAGTTCTAGTGAGAGTTACAGTATCATAACCGGCAAAATAATATCCATGTCAATTAGTTTATCCTGAAAGGTCATTGAAATGATTATTTAACAGCCGGAGGTGTTTGGACTTATGCATACCCTCTTCTGCTGTACTTGGGCTCTTTAACTCTAATTTTTGTCTCATCAGGACGTGTTTTATTGGTTACCTAGAAATCTAACTGGATATCATAGTGCAATGTAAACGACGACGATGATATTCAAGATGCGAAAGTATCTAGACCATTTACCTCGGTCCACCTATTGGGACTATACGACAGCCTACTGCTCAATTGCCAATACATTGGTTATTGCTGGATAAGTTATTACTGACATGATCTACAGACGAGAACTAGTTTCATCCAAGTTATTTAAGTCTATATCGAGAAATGAGTCGTATAACCTAGCGAAATGGGTACCTTCAAGCTAACTCTTAGCCTATTAAGCCTTTAATCATCACACAACTTATCCTTGTTTACATCTGATTAATGCTTACCTGTAAATATCCATAAAATTCCACCACCGTTAATACATCTAATTTACTCAGCTTTACAAGTAAAACCTCTCGTCGCTAAATAAAGCCTCTGCTTAATACATAGCTTTCGAGAATTGCATCTAGCTCCAAAAACTGACAAAAGTAGCTTTGCAACTACTGATAATCCGCTAAATCAATATTATCAATATATTCCTGTATTAGCCCGAGTATGCTGGTAATAAGTAAGCTGTCACAGCTATTAACATTTTAGTTAAACAGTGTAACATCTTTACATCACTAACTTTAAGCTAATTTAAGCTGACATGAATGAATATTTCACTACCCTTTAGCGTATTTAATGGGGTATCCAAAATATAATGAATACGATCTTTTATCATTCCTTGAATTTTTCAGGTAAGAACTCAGATTGACGTAATAGTCAAATGAGTATATCTTCACCATTGATTTTAAAATATTGACTATCACATTCAATTCTAGCAAGACCTCTAACCATTCATGATCCAATTAATATAGCTATAAGTAAAACTGCTACTAGCATCCAGCTCCTCATGCTACTTTAAATTTGCCAGACTATTTTTATTTAACATCATCGTCATAAAATAGCGCCAACCGGTACTTTTATCCCGTCCCGATCCTGTTACCGGATTTATACCGCTGTAGGCTACCACAATATTGCATTGGTAGCTATAAAAAAATTGCTAGTACCCAAAAAACAAGCTCTTTATATAAACTGGTCCAATAAATTTCCCATCTAGATTATAAAAACTGCCATGACAGATAAATTTTACCAATCATCTCTACTGATTGATGCTTCTACTACATAATATTGATTTCCAATAACTTGATTTTTTACCCAATCCATCAACAGATTATTGTCGTTCAGGCAAATCACTAATCTAGTAGTCATAAAATACAGTGGATTATTACCATAATGCCCTACTTATTATTATCTTATTAATCGTGTCCATAATGTTCATAGGAAAAACAATTTTTAAGAAACTAAAAACTCATCGGTGTTTTTCTATCAAAGGTTAAGAAGCTCCATTGGCGATATGGAGTGTATTTTAATTCAATTTTAATTTTTAAGACTAAGCGCGTCTCTCGTGTTGTTTAGAGAAGTCAGAGTAGTAAAAACCAAACAAAAACCAACACTGACAATCGGTAGACGACTTCATATTCCATTCAACGATTATATTAACATCTCAATCAACTACAGACTGAGGAAGCGTTAAAAATATTGAAGACTAAAATGGAGATGCACTCATTAATCATATCTCGTGCGCCGCACATTTTTATAATTATTAATTATATCACGATAGGATAAACCGCCGTACGCTTATTCTAGAAACGTAATTCGCTACTAAAACTATTAAACATCGTCGTAATGCTGTTCTGATTAAGTTAATTAACTTTACTATTACCATAATCAATCTACAATACTTAATGAGCACTTAATCCCTAAGATACCCATTACACAATGCCTAATTGAAAGATAACTACAAAAGAACTATTTCCCGGTTAACTATTTCTTAGAAATAGGTCTATAACGTGCAAATATCGGCTCAAAGTTATTATAGTTAGTTACCTTATCATAAAATCTTAACTTGCTAATAATATTAGACGTACCCGATCATAGAAAGTATTAAATTAACCGTACCTTTGTGACTAGCTTGTCTGTCGATATCTTCATATTGATTGAATCAGAGTTATTATAAGATGACTACACGGTACAGAAATGTGAGAAGAATGCTTATATGACATTCTTCCGATAGTCAAATCCAGGGCTTATCAGAATTTTCCAGTATCTTCATGTCGGTACGCTGGTTGGTAGAATTAGTTGTTCCGAGAATATAAAAGGTTGTTACTTTTTACATGTTCAAATGCACAATAAATGATATTTACGCTAATCTTTTCAGCAATATCTTTTCTAATCATACGAGTCACATTTCCTATCTATTTCAGCTTATCATTAGCAAATATTATTGGTAAAAATCACTTATCTTCTTAAGAAGGATTTTCTATACCAGTTACTATAAAAAGCAAAGAATTATACAGATCAAAGAAAATTTTTGCTTACCCCTTTGCTAACATAAAACTAAATCTCATTAGTTGGCTTATCGATAATCTGTCAGATGATATTGCTTCATGCATTGAAGCAACTCAATCCATTTTTACCCTACTCATATTATTACAGTGAACATGTCATCCGTTGGAAACATTCATTAGGGTTACAGCGATATTATTGCAAAATACCCGAATTCAAGGAAAATATTTAACAAACTGACTGGAAATCCTCTGTTAAAACTATATCATAATAATAAATAAGACAGTTATCTGCAATCTATCTTAAATAGATTGACTTTACAGAAGTCAGTAAAACAAACAAACATTAATTTAAAACAGCGTTTATATAGGTGTCACTGTTTCCTTGCTTCAAGAAAAATAGTCAACTTAAATGCACTAAGTGGTATTATTGAAGTCGACGAAACATTTTTTCTAAATCCTTTAAATAGAAGCGTTATATTCCATATAGGAAATGTAGAAAATACGGGAGATAAAGAGATAAAAATAAAGAACAAATTACTCAATCTTAATCAACAAAATCATGTAAGCAATGATATTTTTGAATAGTTTAATACAGAGTGTGTTAGATATTTTCTTGAGTTAATCATCGATAAGAATCTATACTTTGTTTGGATAGAGAAAAATCGCACGAAACCTTTTCTAATGAACATTAAATTAATTACCATTGCCTAATAAAGCTAGATAAATATCGCATTATTGGTAAGAAATTTCATATTTTAAAATATGAACACTCATTTTAACTAATTAAAAGGATGCTTGAGTAGCTTCTATGATGGAAGGCCATTTTATTTTACTGAATTTCTAGCCTGGAGAAAAATTTTAAACCAAGTTATACTCATTTCTGGTTTATGGGTTTTTGAAATTTTTACGTATCCTTCTGATTGATTTAGTAAATGATTTCAATATCATTGATGATAATACGCCATAAAAATTCTACTCTATAGATATCTCTGAAACCAGATATCACCTCTAATATTTTTTATAACTCATCTGTAATCCTACTAGGAATCTGATAGCACCGCTGTTGAGACTAAACTTAAAGCCATACTACGAGAAAATAATCAACGTCAACTTATCTACGGATGTCATCCGTCGTCTGTAACGATTACGTGCCACATTAAACCATATAAAGTGCTATTATGGTGATATTTAGATTAAAGTACTTAAGGTCAGGGGATGTCAGCGGCAACGGAATATCTTTTAGCAACTTATTTGTTACTATCTTATACAAATAGTACAAAAACATCAAAGAGTTGCTACCATTCCTGCACCTGCAAGCCAGCATATATTATTCTGCAACGATTTTCACGAAAGCTCTGTGGGAACTTTTTTATAAAAAAAGTGCATCATCTCTCTTTGCTAATACCAATCAGTAAATTGAAACAATAATGGTTTGAAGAACACAGCCGATGGTAGATTGGTGACTTAAGCAATACGCGTTATATTTATTTCTTGGCCGAAAACATATGCTATTCTATCAAGCAAGCTGATCGCTTTTATCTGCTAATCATTATCTACGGGACTGCGCATGGAAGTAAAGAGCTCGTTGTGCTCGAAAATGGTTATCAAAAGTCAGAGGCGAATTGAACCAAACTTCTCAATGAACTGCGACCGCAGATTAACTGCATCTCCTAAACTTACTATGAAAGATAGTGATCTTGATTTTTAGAATGCAATAGCAAAGATATTCCCTGGTATGAAGCACCAATGTTATTGGGTGGATAAATAGCTAATGCACTGGTTTCATTTTATAAATGTATGCAACTAAAAGTTAATGATGAGCTTGCTGTATCTTTTAGTAGCAAAGAGCCGTTTATTCCGCTAACAAACCCTTTATGCTTTGTTGGCAAGGTTTTCAGTATATCTCCTGCCAGAGATTGAAAATCTGTAGAAAAAGTGAGAAAAACCGCCAGCATTATACAACTTCTCATTAGCGAACTGGACGTCAATTAAGAATAACAAATCTGATTGAATTGGTTTTTGCGATAGTTAAGACACGAAACTGATGCGCAAAGAAGTATGAATTAAAGAAAATAATCATTTTATGATATTTAAGCTACTTCCGTTTACTCAGAAAATCTGGAACCAGCTAATTAGTGTTAATTTACTGACACTAGTAGTAAATAACATCAAGTTCAATAATGGAGAATAGATTTACAAAACATCAGAGAATAATCTAACTATAATACGCTAGATTTTCTAATAACTTATTCTACATAAGTGATATTCAGCTTTAATAATTAATGGATCATTCTAAACCCTCTGAAGCATTACCTTCAAATTAACAAAAATTTTACGTAATTAGCAACAGAGGAAATCCTTGTTAGATTTATTTTTTAACTATATAAAATTAATTTAGCATGAATTTATAATCTTTAATTTTAAAAAAATAAATTTATCGTTAAGTAATATTAAAAAGCAATTCTTAATTGCATATTGACCAAAATAATTAAAAATGTGAATAATCAATATTATACATCAAAAATTATTTTTAATTAAACTTTCAAACGAATCAAGGCACTCATATAGACAATAAGTTGCTAACAACTTTTAATTAGCTGATTATAGTTTTTTAAATAAAACATAAAATTTTCTGCAGCTTTAACTTAATAATTCAGATAACTGCAAACTTCCAAGCATCCTTTTAAAGTAAAAACTTGAGTATTCTGCTGTAATTGATTTATTATAGCAGAATTAATAATACTCAATAAATTTACTTTCAAATTAACAATTAATTTATTCTTCATTATTTTTATCAACATTGTAATTAGAATATTTACGAATAGAATTAAGCTTATACCTAAAATCAATTTTAGACATTCACCATTCTGATAATTAAACATCCATAACTAATAAGTTGAGTTAATTTTTTGTTTTCAATGTTATAATAGTTTATATCTTTAATAACATATCTAATTAATTAACTATGAGTATGACATAATGAAAGATGTGATAATAGGTGCAATGGAGTAAGAATTCGTATTATTACGTAAGCAAATAAATGACTAGTTGGCATTATCACTATGTGGCTGCAAATTTACTTAGGAAAATTTAACAAGATTGATATCACATTATTAAAATCAGGAATTGGTAAAATTTCTGCGGCACTAGGAGCAATGTTACTAATAGAACATTTTTCACCTGAATTTATTATTAATACTAGTTCCTCAGGTTGATTAGCACCTACTTTACAGATTGGCGATATCGTGGTTTCAACCGAAGTTTGCTATCATGATTGATGTCAATATCGCCGCTTTTAGTTACCAACCAGGTCAAACGGAACAATGTCCAGCCACATTTAAAGAAAATAAAAATTAATAGAACTGCCAGAAAAATGTATCCAAAAATTGGATTTATATACTGTTCGTGATTTAATTTGTACCGATGATACCTTTATTAATGACGCGAAAAAGTTAATCTATATTCGCCAAATTTTCCTTACTTCTATTGCTGTTGAAATAAAAAGCTCTGCAATTAGTCATATATATTATCAATTTGGTATTCCATTTGTTATTGTACGTGCAATTTCTGATATAGCTGATAAAGAGTTTCATCTTTCTTTTGAGGAATTTTTTACAGTCTCAGCTCGTCAATCAAGTACAATAATGCAAACCATATTGGCAAATTTAACTAACTCAAGTCTAAGCTGAAAAAAGCTATTAACAACTCGGGAATCTAAATTAGTGCATAATAGTATAAGTTATTACTTACCTCAGTAAGTTAAGTGATTCAATACTAAATGAAGAACCACAACTACAAGTTGTTTTCGCATTTGGATTGGTTACCACAAAGCGTGATCCTTCTAATCTTTCAATATAATCAACAGAACCACCAATCAGATACTGCAAACTCATAGGATCAACAATTAACTCAACACTTTGCTTTTCAATTGTTAAATCATCTTCATTTATCTTATCATCAAAAGTGAAGACATATTGAAAACCACTACAACCTCCACCAGTAATATAAACACGTAAACGCAAATTGGGATTTTCTTCATCTGCAATTAATGTCTTAACTTTATTCGCCGCAGCATCAGTAAACTGTATAGGCAATGCAATATCATTACTCATCTCTAACTCCAATCCGACATACCAATCAATAGACACAGGAAGCATTAACACTTCACTGAACAAGCGCTAATTATCTAATAGTTAACCAATTGATTCAAGATCCATCCTAAATTAACTAATTTTGAAAAATCACCCTAAATCTTCTATTTTGATTTACTGTTAATCCTTATTTAAGATAAGGGAAAATTCTACTGAATAAATACTTGTAGTTATCTAATGAGTAAATCTGAAAGACTTTAGCTAAAAGCTAAAAATTTATTCTTGACGGTGTCAATTTACTGGTACGAGCATTTATAATGGTACTCTCGGCTATCCTTTATTTATTTAAAATGCAAACGGTGCTTATATTTGTTATATTTATGACAAACTATATATTGATTACATTGACTCTTAGTATTGATGATTTTAGATCATAACCATCCTGCAATTAAGAAAACGATCACTAAAGCAGAAAAAATGGCCTAAGTTTTGAGGTCCCAACCGGCATCGAAATAAAAATAGCAGAAATTATTAGTCAATTTATTCCATCTATTGAAATAGTTCGCATGATAAACTCAGGTACAGAAACTACAATCAATGTTATACGATTGATACACAGCTATATAAAGCGTGATAAGATTATTAAATTTAAAGGTTGTTATCATGGATATACTGACTTCTTATTACTTAAATTAGACTAAGGCGCTTTAACTATTAATCAACCTAATTCCCTTACCGCACATATTAATATTGCTAAACATACTCTCACCTGTACATTTAATGATTTAAATTCAGTTCGACGCACTTTTGCCTAGTATCCACAAGAAGTTACTTCTATCATTGTAGATCCAGTAACAGGCAATATAAATTATATTTTACCTGATGATGAATTCCTGCCTGAGCTTATAATACATGATGCAATCAATTTAGTGGACTACTAATTTATTGACGAAGTTATAACTGTCTTTCTGATTACCTTAGGTGGCGAAGCAAGCATATTATTAAGTTAAACCTGATTTTTTAACCTGTTTAGGAAAAATAATTAACGATGGTATTGCCTGTTGATGCATTTAATAGCCGACGAGAAGTAATGGAAAAAACTTACTTCAATAGGACTAATTTATTAAGCAGATATATTATCAAAAAACTTATTAGCGATGTCAGCAAGCTTTCCTTACCTAACTGAAGTCGCTAAACCAATACCTATAAACACTTAGCAAAACTAACAACACAACTAGTTAAAAACTTATAAAAAAACCGCTACAAGCGGACATTCCGTTTATTATTAATGATGTGAGTGGCATGTTTTTATCTATTTTTATTAAATCAGAACAAGTTAAAGATTATTAACATTTGATGCAATTAAATGTTGAGAAATTTAAGCAATTCTTCCATTTGATGTTAGACGAAAGTATTTTTTGTCACCTTCTGAATTTGAGGCTGATTTCATATCCATTACCAATAGTTATGAAGATATTGATCGCACTATTAAATCAGTAAAAAATACTTTTAATAAGCATTTTATTTAGAAAGAATTATATAGATCCTCGTCGCACAACTCCATTTATGCCAAAATACCACTAAGGAGAATATAGTTGAAATAAATATCATGATGATAAACATCCATTATTAGGCAAATTCAACACATAAAATTACAGCTACTCTTCGGGCTAGAAAGAATTTTCGTCTATTTTAGCTAAAGGCTAAAGGATATTTGAACTTACCATTTCTAATGGATAAAAACAATATGATACGATCATACATCTATATTTCCCATTGTTTTCTAATGATGTTATTACCAACTCAGAATGCCATGGTCGTGCTTCCTGCGAAAAAAACCTTCCTCTATTAACGACTTGCTGGTAAAGTTGTACACGAATTACTGAACCACGTTTGCACTTTAATCTAGGCTAAATATTGGTATTTACGCAGGTATGAAATAGGGAATCTGTCTGAAATGAAATAAAGGAAAAGCTACGAATCCAAACATAAAACGTTTAAGGATACGAACATGCTTATTTGCACGTATATGTGAATATCTTCTGCAAATATAAATAAAACTTTACAACGTTATATTTTTGTAGATATATATATCGCGTCACTCAATGGGTTGTATCAGTCTATACAAGTTCAAGACTGCGGCCAATACACGATGCTCTTACATAATTTTAACTGAGCATCTTTAATAGTTATTATCAAGTAATTACAGACAATTATAAATAATTTATAGACTACCTTCTAGTCTGCAAAAATATTTAGCTACTGAAAACAGGGATTCGACTGTTTATGTACAAAGCTATATATAAAATACCAACCTTATCCCACTGAGGTATTCTTAAACGAACGGTATAGTTAAACGATTTATCACCTACAAGAAGATGGCTGCAAAGTCATAATTTTAATTCTAGTTAGAAGCTTGAGATTAGTCTACATTGACATATTTGATTATATAACCAGAAATTATGCCAATCAGTATTGGCTAATAAAACTTCATTGCAGTCTATAAAATTAGTTTTAAATTGAATTTAAATTATTCAAAAAAACTATACTATCTTACGGTAAATGATAAATAGAATAAACTATTTATTTATTTAAATATAAAAACTAATACTAATTTTTTATCATAGCGGCGCCGATTTAATCGATTTTTATTGCCGCCCAAATATCTCTTTCACCCAAACAGGTGCATCATTACTTTTACTATGTTGTTCATTTAAATTTAAGATCGGCTTCAATGATTGTACCCCTAGTTGACATAAGGCTTCAGGATCCTCTGTCCATACTGGCAAAATACGATACCCACTACCTGTGCAATTAAAACTTCCATCAATATTCACTTGCATCTCCATAATTCCTTCTGGTGGGTGATTATCCAATGCCAATGGAGTCTGATTTTCTAAATAACGACGATATAGATGCAATGCACCACTTGCACCACTAAGATTTGTCGGACCATTATTATCACGACCAGCCCAAGCAATTGCCACTTCCTTACCATCAATACCGGCAAACCAACTATCGCGTAAATCATTTGTAGTTCCAGTCTTACCGGCTAAATGATATTGAGCAAACTTATTCATTAATGAACGAGATGTTCCACGCTCAACCACTTGCTGCATGCCATAAAGTGTTAAATAAGCTGCCTGTGGAGATACTGCTCGCTCTGCAGATGGATAACTTTGATAAAGCTCATTACCATCTCTATCAATAACGGAGCGCAATGCTGATAATGATGCTCGATTTCCACCACTACTAATTGTTTGAAACATTTGTGCCGTTTCCATTAGTGTTAAGTTCAAGGCACCTAATAATATTGCCGGTACTTTCTGAATAGAATCACTTGGCATACCAAGGCGTATTAATACTTTACTTACCTGATCTAAGCCAATATTCAAGCCAATATTTACCGTCGGAATATTCAACGAACTAGCTAAGCCATCAATCAACATAATCTGCCCTCGAAAACGACGATCATGATTTCTTGGTTCCCATATTTGATTATCAAATTTAACGCTAATTGGCTCGTCAGGTATCCAAGTATTTAAGCGAAAACGGTCCGGCTCACTTAATGCAGTAAGATAAGTTGATGGCTTAGCTAGTGAACCAATTGAACGACGAGCATTTAACGCTCGGTTAAAACCAGAATATTGTGGTTGCGATCCACCAACCATAGCGCGAATTTCACCATTAACACGATCAACAACTACCATTGCGCCTTCAAGATCAGGCAACTTATGTGTTTTACGTAAATCATTTATCCCTTGTTCGACGGCATTTTCAGCTGCTTGTTGAGAAACTGGATCTAAAGTAGTAAAGATCTTAGCTCCGGAAAAATTATTTGCTTTATCGCCTAATTTTTCAGCTAATTCTTGCCTAACGAACTGTATAAAAGCAGGTTGTGGTGTCAAAACATCGCTTCTTGGTTTAACGCCTAAAGGACGATCACTCAATATATTATACATTTCATGATCAATAATTTCACGCGTTTCCAATAGCTTTAACACTAAATTTCGACGTTCAAGAGCCAGTTTAGGGTTACGCCATGGGTTATATAATGATGCTCCTTTAACCATGCCAACTAATAATGCTTGTTGATCAATACTCAGCTCATTGATTGGTCGACCAAAATAATAAAGACTGGCAAGAGGAAAACCCCGAATTTGATCATCACCACTTTGTCCTAAATAAACTTCATTTAGGTAAAGTTCAAGAATACGTTCTTTGCTATAACTAAAATCCATTAAAATTGCCATATAAACTTCATTAGCTTTACGTATTAAGGTTCTTTCATTACTTAAAAATAAATTTTTAACTAATTGCTGAGTTAGTGTACTACCACCCTGAACAGTCTTACCGGCCATTAAATTAGCAATAACCGCACGTCCAATAGAATAAATACTTACACCATCATGCCAATAAAAATATCTATCTTCAGTTTCAAGTAATATTTTGACTAAAGAATCAGAAAAATCTTCTCTTGGTAAAACTAATCGTTGTTTATTATTAGCCGATTGCATCATAGTAATAAGCTTAGGATCAAGTCGAAAAAAACCAAATGAACGTCCATTTTCCATATTAGTAATATTAGTGAGTCGAGTTTCTTCAAAACTTAATTTAACTAAAATTTGTTCTTCTCTTTGATCAGGAAAAGAAAATAGCCGACGTAACATCTCTATCGTATTATCTTTAACAATATACTCACCGGGTAAAGTAATTTTATTTACCTGGCGATATTGCATGCCATCTAATAATCGAATCATATCTTCTTTACTGTAACTCATCTCTGGTTCAAGATTAACAACTCGACCATAAACAGCTGCCGGTAGATCCCAAACTTTACCATCAAGACGATCACTAATTTTCTGATATAAATAGATACCATAGACACCATAGATACCAATTAATAATGATAAGACTATGGCAATTTTGCCAAATAACCAAAACCAACGCCATCTATTCTTAGGTCGCTGAGACTTATTGTCTTTACTTACCATTAGTTCCTCTTCTTTATTCTTATAAAGATTTTAATATTATTCTTATAAAGATTTTAATATTTGTAATCATAGTTATCTAACTAATTATTTTATGAAATTTTAATTTTTATCAATATGGCTTTTTTTCTTAGATCTACCCATAATAGGTTCATAACCATCTTTATAAAACATGATATAAAATAAATCTTTACTTATTAATTAATTTTATCTTAATTAAAAATCTTAATCATAATTTACAGCTGTTTCTTTTATATATCTAATTAAAATAGTTTTTTATAAAAGAAAATAATAAAAATTTTTTAAATAGAAGTTTTACACTCTGATAATAACCATTTTATTATTATTAAATCTAATAAATACTATCTATTCACTAATTTATATAAAAAGCAATGACTATTAATTTTTAGCGCTAAATATTATAATATTGCTTTTCTTTTAGCTGCATCTATCGTAACTAGAGTAATTAACAATATATCGGTTTCAACCACTAAAATTACAAAAATTCAATTAATAAAGTGTTATAAACGTTTTTTCTGAAGTTGTTACACCTACAGTAAATTATTAATCATTCATTGCGCCAATATAATTGGCATAACAAACTATTCAACACCATAGGATATAATTTAGTACTCAAATCAAATAACGATAAACGAAAAATCTGGCTACCTTGGAAGGATTTTTAACAAAAACTCTTTATACTGTATAAAGAATTTTCACTACAAAGAAATTGCCATAGAAAAGTAAATAGTTATACAGCTCAAAGAAATTTTTACTTACTCAATCCTAACATAAAGTTGCATCTTATTAATTGGCTTAATGATCATCTATTGGATAATATCTATTTATGCATTAAAACAATTTATTCCATTTTATCCTACTCATATTCTCACAGTGAACATATTATCTGATGGAAGGCCCACTTAACATCCTCTACATTTTTAGGTTATAGTGATATTGTTATAAACTTCTTGATTACAGAAAAACATTTAATAATCATATTAAAAATCCTATGTTAAAACTATATTAGGGTAAAAAACCATATAGTGTGAAAGGTATAGAGCTATGCTACTTTGAGCATACTCATCCCATGATGCTGTTTTATACTCTACGATATATTAATTTTTTAAGAATTCATGCAGGTGCTTAATCTAAATCTCATAAAATTGCAAAACGGGTAAATCAAAAAAATAACACGAGAATTCACATGTTATACCGTCTATTTACCAAAAAATGCTTTATTATCTCTCTCCATAATTAATAATAACAAATCAACTAAATTTTTTATGGTATTCCAAAAGAAGCATACAAAATATGTTTTGACTCAGTCCTCAATTTTTCTTAGCATACAAATATTATTGAATAACTATCAAATTTAGTGTAACTTGAATATATAAACTTTAATATTTAATTCTTCGTAAATCTATTCTCCATCTTTAAATTAGATGTTCTTTAGTACTAAATAGTTAGAAGATCAAATCTCTTAGTCGCGGTTTTTAGCTTCTTCATCGTTGCAGGATACTTTGTTGAAAACCTTATCAAGAAAATATCAGAGTGATTTATTAGCGGTATCACGACTTTCTACTAACTAAATCTCCTTCAGCTAAGCCTTAACTTTTAGTTATATACCTTTACGAAGTAAAAGTAGTACACCATTAACTATTTTAATCTGCTAATAACAGTAATTAAAGAGATCACGTTCTTTCACTGAAGAACCACTCTAGAGATTCGTAAAAATCACCTGTAGTTTGAGGTCTAGCGAGTACAGTACTAATAGTAATTAGTAACGATTTTTTACACGCTTCAGCTAAGGAAAATAGCACTGACCTATTGAAGGGATATTCTGTTGCCCCTGAAATCCCCTAAACCTTAAGCACTTTAATTTTAACATTGTCAATATTAGTCTATATAGTTCGCTGTAGCGCACAATCGTTATGCTCGAATCAAATGTGGCGTCGTCCGTAGCCAAGGCGCTGTTGAGCATGTTGCGCAACATGCCTTCTGGTGCTTAATCTTAACGGTAGTAGATATCAATTCCGGTAGCATTACGAATAAATTAATGGAAGGGGATCATAGGTCATATCTAGTTTCATGCCTACTTATATGATAGGATTTTTATGACATATCATTTCTCTGATGTTGAAATTATTCATAAAATTAATCAATAGGATATGAACTACCATCTCAAAATCCAATATACAATAAATAACCACAATTCAGTATTATCCGACTCTAGTCACGATTATCCTGGATTTTTGATAAGGCTTAGGGTACAAAAGCCGGTGATAATGGATATAACTACATTGATTAGGATTAATGAAAGTATACTTGTCGATGAATTTATTACTTATAGACAACTATGCATAATCCTTCTCTCCTTCACATCCTCCTCCTTGAATAAACACAAAGATAGCCGGGCTGATAGACTTAACGAATACAGAGAAGATGACGATTTTCATTTTTCTAGCAAAATACTCAGGTAATATCCAAACATGTATACCCCATAAAACTAAACTGCTTTTCACCATTGATGATGACTGGAGCAAATTTCTTAAAAACACAGTGAAAACGTTAACTTGTAAATTTATTTACCTATCAAGTAAATATCCTATCTGGACTCACTGCCCCATGGGTGTCTATCAAGTGGTACTGTTGTCAACTATCATAAATTTCTAACAGCTGTTTTTCTGCTTAATCTGTAAATAAAAAGCCTGTAGTTGATATAGTTTAAAACCTACCGAACAGTAATTAGAAAAACAGTTTTATATTTTACTCAAATATAAATCGCAAAATATTACTTTCACTATCCTTATCTTCTTTGTTTTTTTTCAAGAATAACTAAGATTTAACACTCTGTTTCAAGCTTCCAACAGGTTATTCTGGAGTAATGGGTACGCAAAACAAGATATTGAAATTAGCATCCTCTATGTCTTTCACACTTATGGTTGATAACTTAATCAACATCGCTATACTAATATCTTCGTTACTAGTAGCAGTCTAGATATTAAATATCCTGTATAGCAGGGCTTTTTATCAAAAAAAGAGTGGTAAAAAAAATTAACGAGGCGATTTCATCTGACTTCTCCGTCATAACTATAACCTGATAAATCCCAACATCTTCCTGGTCTTAGGAATCTTCGCGCCAGGAAGAAGTATCAAGTTTTACTTAAAGCACAGTATGGATATCACTGGAAAGTCCACTTTACTAATAAAGATGAGAGGGTGTGAAATAGAGTAAAATATCTCTGGCGCTAAATACCCTCCCATTATCTGCCTTAAAATACGCATTACCAAGAGAAAGTGGAAAGGTAGTAACATCATTACTATAACTGCTAGATTATCAGTACTGGTAGAAGATAATTCTGACACAGGAAGAGATAATCGAGCGCTATATTATTCATATTTCTGCTAAATATTTTAGATAACATGTTATATGATTTTTATCGAGTCATCAACAAAGATGACTATTATCTAAGGAATATAAGATACTGAAGATAAATGATAATTAGAAAAAAAACTAAAAAAACTAGGTTTAGCAGTTCTGATGAAAAAATTCTTGTGTGCAGATTCTGTAAAAATGCATTCTATATGCCGACAGGATATTTTTATTTATCTTCAGTATAGCTGAATAGGCAATGAAATTATTCTTAGAAAGAATGAACAAAAATAAAAAAATGATAGTTATGCAAGCAAATCTATGATTAATATCTCTAAAATTAGAGGATTAGGTCAAAAAATATACATTCCAATTAATTTAACTTAAAATGAATTAAGTAAATCGATTTTATCTATTTTTAGCAAAAAAAATAATTTATGCTATTTTTTAAAAACAATTTTATTTCCTAATTATCAAAATTAAATACTTTAGTTATCTGCGATGTATGTTAAATAACCTGACTTTACAGAAATTAATGAAATAAATAGTATTAATTTAAAAACAGTATTTTTAGATAGAATCCATCATTTTTTGCTTCATTGGCACCAGCCAATATAAATATACTAAGTAGTATTGTTAAAGTTGATAAAATCTTTCCCTAAATCCTTGAAATGGAAACGTTATATTTTACATAGAAAACCTAGAAAACGCGGAAAAAGAAGTAAAGGGGAAATAATAAATTTTGCTCTTAATCGCTCAAGATTAAGAAGATCTTGTTAGAAACAAGATTCTTGAAAAGATTAATGCAAAGCAGAGTGATTAGCCGTTTTTTTGAGCTGATGTATGAATAAGAACCTATCCTTTTCTCGGATAGAACTAAATAGCACGAAACTTTTTCTAGTGAAAATGAAGTTAATCACCGTCATATAATATGACTAGTGTAACCAGAAAGTTATTGATAAGAAGTTTCAGATTTAAAATCTGAATAGTTATATAAGCCGATTTAAAGGATGACTGAGTAACTTTCCATAGTGGAAATATTTTATTTATTAAATCATCTGGCCTGAGAATATTATTTAAAACCACAACAATTAAAATACAGACCTGTCTACAAATTACTCTGTAAGCAGGACAAGAAGTCCTTTAATTAAGATAGCTAAATCCACAAATACCTAGAAACTAACGCAAACATAAACTAGTGATTATTTTTGTGTTAATACTTATTTAGTAAATAATTTATTAGTTAATTTATATCCAAAAATAAAATTACAGAATTATTTAAGTATAATAACATTAACCGGGAAGTAAAATACATCGACAAAAATAGTTAAATCGAACTTATGCTAAAGAAATAGCAAGTTAATTGTTTTATTAAACATATCGACTTTTTTACTAGAAAACAAAATTGATTATTTTCATGTTCTTACAATAAAAGAAGGAAATATTTACATGAATTATTCTTGATAGTCAAACTAAGCGAAAGAATAGATTTGCTCTTTACCAGTAATTTAATATTGATAAAATATAAATAAAATTTCTATTATAAAACTATATTGATTCTTAATATGTTATTTTCTTCCAGAAAATAACAATATTAGTATTGGATATACTTTGTTATTAGTTTAAAATTTAAAAAAATTGCCTAGAAATAGATGAAATACCATTCATTAAATGAACCATCCTATTTTTCCTATTAGGAAAAATTCATTTTTACATGAAAATAAAATCAAATAACCATGCGCATTTCTTGGTACAAGAAAACAAATTGTAAGAACCATTGCTAACTATAGAGTGTTCTGTTATTTATAGGGATCTTAGTTTTCCCACTTTGAGGGGGTTCTTTTAAACATTTCTTATGTAGGAGAAAGTATTATGCAAAAATGGAAAAAACCTGAAACTTCATCATTAAGTATTCTCGCTATCGCTGGAGTAGATCCTTACCAAAAAAAACCTGGCGAAGACTACATGAACGTTGCCCAATTAGCACATTTTAAGCGCATTCTTGAAACATGGCGAAACCAACTCAGAGATGAAGTCGACCGAACTGTAACTCATATGCAGGATGAAGCGGCAAATTTTCCTGACCCCGTTGATAGAGCGGTACAGGAAGAAGAATTTAGCCTTGAGTTACGTAATCGCGATCGCGAACGTAAGTTGATTAAAAAAATCGAGAAAACATTAAAAAAAGTTGATAATGAAAATTTTGGTTATTGCGAAAGTTGTAGGGTTGAAATTGGTATCCGCCGCTTAGAAGCTCGTCCAACAGCTGATTTATGCATTGATTGCAAAACATTAGCTGAAATACGTGAAAAACAGATGGCGGGTTAGTTAACAACTTTAGAACATAAAATACAGTACATAAAAGTATACTATATCCTTTTAAAATAAAAGAGTAATTCAATAATCACTAACATTTCTGCCATATAGAAATCCTCATACCTGTTTAATCTACACAGGTACTCTCAATCTTAGAGAGTTAATTACAGCGATTGCTATATACCCCATCCACAAAACCAAAAGAAAAATTGTATGCCAGGATCAATGACATTGGTACCACTAGATAAGTACCAGATGCTTATTCTCACATTTTAAAAATTTCAAACTATCATAGATTAAACATTAAGATTATAAATATACCTATCAGGTATATACTATGAGATTTTATATCAAATAAAGCAATATCATAGCTCTGCCATTGTTGTTTTATACGCTAACCTAATAACACTACTAGTAGTTATTACAACGCAGATTATCACAATCTTATTTTATTTTATTCTACATCATAATTAATGATAATAATATAGTTAAAATCAATTTATGTTTTTATAATTAGAACGTAACGCACTATACGTGAGTGACACAGTTAAGCTTCTTCCGAGATCTTCATAATCTTAATACTGTTTACACTCTGTGATATGTTAATTTCTATTAATGTTAGAAAAGGTTGTTAGTAAAAACTACTTATACTGTAAAAAATATTTCCCATAAGGAAATCGTTATAACAAAGCAAACGGTCATATAGATCAAAATTTTTTTATTTTCTGATAACATAAAGATGCACCCTCATTAGTTGGCTAAATAATAATTTATTGGATGAATATCAATTCATACATTGAAGAAACATATTCCACTTTATTACTATTTATATTGTTATAATGAATATATTATCCGCTTGGTTATCCTTCCCCATCACCATCACATTCATTAGGATTACAGCGATATCATTGTAAAATCTCCAAATTCTAAAAAAATTGAATAATCTTACTGGAAGTGTTTTGCTGAAACTACATTACAAAAATAAATGGTTAAGTTATCTTCGATATATATTGAATAGATTGACTTTACGGGGCATTAGCGAAACAAACATAGATTCATATGAAAGCGGCCGTGAGACTTTGTTACTGTTTCTTTACTTAATCGATAATGGCTAATTATAAATGAACTAAGTGCATTTTAAAATCGACAAAACATTTTTCCTGAGTTAATTTAAAATGAAGCATTACATCGCATAGAGTTATTAGCAAACTTGCTGTATAATAGTCAAACTCAGTTCTGATACTTCGTAAATCTATTCTCCATCATTAAATGAGAGTTTATTTACATAACTAGGTGTCAGCAGGTAAAATTCCTTTAACCAAATCCAGATTTTCTGAACAAACGGGCAGCTCAAATAGAATAGAAGGGTTGTTTTAAACTCAGTGTTCAGGTATCGGGTTTATAGCTTTACTATCATAAAAGCTGATTTAATTCGAACTCGTTATTCTTATGATGACAATATCCTGAGAGGAAGGAATAGAATTCCAGCAGTTCTTTTTTGCTTATTATTTAACACCTCATCACTGAATGATACGCTGAAAACTTTTCCAAAAAAAAAAAAAAAAAAAAAAAAAAAAAAAAAAATCAAAAAAAAAAATCAAAAAAAAGCTTTATAACAATATCGTGGTTCTCTCTTGCTAGCTAAATCTCCCGTAGTTCAAATTTTAACTTTTACTTGCATGCCTTTTGGTAGTAAAGCTAAGATATCAGCTATTTTGTGTAGCTAATGGCATTAGCACTACATATCCAAGAATACCTTTAGTGTTGCATTATAAAAATCAAGAGCAAAGTCTTCCTTAGCAATCTTTTGGAATATAGTTAAGTCAGGTGGTTTGCCCAACCACCAAGGTATTGAAGAATTAAGCACAGTTTACTTCTGATTCTCGATAAGTATCTTCAAGCACAACGAGATCCTTACATCTATACATAATTGCTATCAATGATAACTACTAAGCAAAGGCGATTAGTTTGCCCCTGACAAGAATAAGATATGTGCTATTAGCACAAAAACAAACGTAGCGTGCATTCCTAAATCACACAGATACAATTACCAATTCTATTCAAGGCATTACTGTTTCAGTCTGTTGATAGCGATCCGGAGCGCATGTGCTTTTTATCAAGAATCGCTATAGAGTTTTGTAAAAATCAGCGACAGAGATACCTAACAGTTACACAGCTATGATAACAACTCTTTGATACTTTTATACACTTCAGATAAGGTGCTAACAATTAGCCATTGAAGCATATTCCATTACCGATACAATTCCTCTAATCTTAGGCACTTTAATCTAAACATCACCAATAGCAGTGTTTATATGGTTCATTATGCAAATGCTAGTTATGAGCGATGAAATTGAAGCCACAAGAAGGGGAGTTCAGAATATTTAACGGCATATAGTTTCAAACTCAACCTAAAAAGCGATACTATCATCATCTAGTATAATTAGGGATAAGTTCATAAAAGGGATTACGATAACATTTAGTTTTTCGGATATATTTAAGGTAAAATTTTTATGATATATCATCTCTTTGTTGTTAAAATCATCCACGAAATCAATCAAACATGATACGCACCGTCTCCTAAATTCCATACACTAAAAATAAACGTAATTATAATTAATTTCTCTAAATTAAAACAAGGCCAGAACTTCTGGCCTTATCAGGTTAAAATAAGTATATAGAAATTATATTCTTATTTTAATGGTTTTTAATAAAATCAATATTTTAAGTAATTTTTTTACTCTATTAAGTTAATGGAATTCTATTGTTTTTGTGATTGAGAATTTTGTTGCATGGTAAACCGCTTTTCTTTAGTGCTTTTTCTTAAAGCGTTTGCCTTACTTGTTATATCCTCTTTAACCACTTTCCATTATTAAATAAAGCCTGTACTTCAGAATTAAACCCTTCTTTAACTTGGGTTGTTTTTCTTTGGCTTAACTTATAGTTTCAATATCTTTATCTAAAATATTTTGTTGCAACTCTGATATTTTTCTTTGTTTGTTTCTTTTAATTGATCTACTTTTATTGATAATTTATCAGCTTCTTCAGCTTCTTCAGCTTCTTCAGCTTCTTTATTTTTTATATCGATTTCAGATTCTTTTATATCATCAATCACTTGTTTAGTTTTTTCTGCATCACTCTGTTTTATTTGTTCAGCGCTATCCTTAGTCTGTTTGATAGCGTCGTCAACTTTAGGTGATTCATTACAACCAATAACAGCAGTTATTACACCTGCTAAGATTAACATATTTAAAATTTTTTTGTTCATTGATAGGTTCCTTTCTCTCTATTCATGGATGATCATATCGTAAAGTACGTGTATAATCAATAAAAAAACTTTAGCATTATAGTTACGTCTTTTAATTAAATAAAGACATAAAATAGAATACAAAAATATTAATATTATAATAACTTGACATGTATAATTTATAGCTTATATTTGTTATCTATTAATCATAAATGAGAATTAAAAAAAATAAAAATTACAATCAGTAATTGTACTAAAAAGTAAAAATAGAGCTAACCCTTCTCAGATTGAGATAATTAACTAATTAAATAAATAAAAGTATTATAGCTTAAATAATAAATCCCAATAAACTCGTCTTGTTGTTCTATTTTAGCTGGAATATTATCTGCTATTAAGGTTTTAAACTTATTTAATGAATAAAATTATTAGACTTTTCTTTCGATTTCCCTCGGCACCCGTCACCATAATGTTCACCTTCCCAACGACCAACCAATGCCGACCCCATGGCATTACTCATAACATTAGTTGCTGAACGTCCCATATCTAAGAAAGGATCAACACCCATTAATAAAATTAAACCCGCTTCTGGAATATTAAATTGATTTAATGTTGCTGCAATAACAACCAACGATGCTCGTGGTATTCCGGCCATGCCTTTGGATGTTAGCATTAAAATCAATAACATAGTAATTTGTTTATCTATACTTAAATAAATATTATATGCTTGACCGATAAAGACAACTGCAAATGAACAATAAGCCATCGAACCAACAAGATTGAATGAATAGCCAATTGGTAAAACAAAACTAGCAATCTTATTAGAAATACCAAACTGTTCCAATTTTTCTAAAGTAGCAGGGAAACTAGCCTCAGAACTTGAGGTAGTAAAAGCGAGTAAGACCGGATCCATGATGTTTTTAATTAAACGTAAAATGCATGGACCAACGATTAATACGGATAACCCAATTAAGATCACCCAAAGTAATGCTAAAGTAAAATAGAATTCTCCCATAAAAATACTAGTACTGATCAATACATTTAATCCGCGTTCAGCAATCATGGCTGAAATAGCAGAAAAAACCGTAATAGGGGCAAAAAGCATAACGTAATTTGTTAACTTTAACATTACGTAAACTAGTGAATCTAGAATTTTAATAATTGGTTCACCTTTTTTACCTATAGCAGATAAACTGCACCCCATAAAAATTGAGAAAATTACAATCTGTAAAATTTCATTACGCGACATCGCCTCAATGATGCTGGTAGGTATAGCATGGGTAATAAAATTATAGAAAAAAAAAGCTGTCGGTTTAATATTTATCACCGCTGAATTTGTATTTATCGTAAAATCAATACCTACTCCTGGTTTAAGAACATTAACAATAATCAGACCGAGGATAATTGAAATGAAAGATGCGATCATGAACAGTAAAAGTGTTTTTGAAAAAACACGCCCAAACATTTTTTCATCACCCATTTTAGCAATTCCGACGATCAAGGTCGAAATAATTAATGGTGCAATAATCATTTTAATTAAACGCAAAAAAATATCTGTAATAATTGAAATATTTTTGGCGTAGCTAATTGTTACTTCTGCATTGGTGAGTAAATTTAATGAAAACCCGACTATGATTCCCGTGATCAGACTTATAATAATCCAAGTAGTTAAATTTTTTAATTTCATAATGATTCCGCTTTTATGAGACTAATGTTAAATCTCATATTATTTAATAAACTCTGAATTAGTATTTCACTATTATTACCTGCTACATTCTAAATATGGTATGGTTTTTTAAATAATTCAGATTTAACTTTTAACTAATCTTTCATAGACTGCAATAGAATTTTGCTACCTAATAGTGATTAGGTAATTCCTAATTATATATCCAAACATATTGACGCAAGATTGTTATTTCAAGCTCTCAATCAGAATTAAAATGATAGCTTTACAACTACTCTATTCGCCATTAAATCGCTCAACAATAGCATTTATTTGAGGATACATCACCATAATAAGTCGGTATTCTATATCACGTTCTATATAACATAATCGGTCGAATTTCTGTTTTCCAGTGGCTAAACCTTTTTTTTTTCAGAGCAAAAGAGAGTCTATAAATTTTTTCCCATTCTGTAAGAATCGATGTATGTCTAGTCTATGAGGCATGCCCAAATTAAGATCACGTAAGAAGTATTGAGCATTTGTTGTAATCTTAATCTTGTAAAAACAGATAAAAATCTATTTAGATGTGAGATTTATGCTTATTAAAATATAAGATCGTCAAGTTTCGTTCAGTATTCTTAGAAGATATTTTACATTATGTGCAAATAAACAAAATCGTATCTTTTTAAACCCTTTACACTTCGGATTTATAGCGTGGCCTTTTCTTTTTCTCATTGAGAAAAAGAAAAGGCTTTTCTTATAAAAAACCTGGATTACGATTTCCTAAGCAAGCGAGAGTTTCATCAGAAAATAATAGGAAATAATATATATAATCATCAATATCATCTTATTTTTTTATTTTAGCAAAAAGTAATTTCAGATATACTATACGATTATCAAAAGTAGATCCAAGCTTTACTAGCCTGGAAGAGTAACTCTAATTTAGATGTTGTAGTTTTCTGACGATATAGCCTCATCATGATATTTTACCTCAGCTATTATTCCTTAGCGGAAATTTTCGATAATTGTAGCTATGCGACAATGGTCTATATAGTAATCCGAGACTAAATAATTAACTAAATTACCATTTTCTTTAATTATATTAAATAAATGCATTTAAACTGATTAAATCATATCGTTTTATTTCATAAAAATTAATTTACTATTCTAGTATAGATACAGATAATGTTAAAGTTAAGTAATATTTATTTTTAATATTAACTAATACTTTATCTTTTAACTATTAATTAATTATTTTTAATAAAAGTACGACACTGTAAACTTATCTAAAAATTAGATAGTCTGAAACTGATTATAAGATACAATTGCAGTTTAGTCATTCCATAAGAATGATCTAAGAAAAATAAACAATAAAAGAAGTATTTTAATTGACAATAGATTTAGTAGTTATTGTTTATTATAATGATTACCAATATAACGGTAAAAAGATGAAAATCTTTGTTAGTAACATTTTTACTGACATACATTTAATCATAATTAAATACCAGATAAATCCAACTAAACATGGATAACTTCAATAATATTAAAAGGCATATTTGCCATGTTATATAAATAGTATTGGTGAGCATTAATTAATTGTGGTGAGTTTTATATAATAAAAAGGATCTGATACAGAGATCAAGTTAGTGATGATTATTTATACACTAAATAAAATTTTACATTGTTATCAAAAATTTTTACTATAATCAAAACAGATTAAAAAACAATTTTTATTAAACTTTTAAATTTTAAATTAGTAGAAATTTGGTCCGTCCACCTTATCGTTGAGGTGTTGTATATTACAATAGCCATTATCATCAACTTTATTACTTTTACTTAGAATAATTGATATAATATTTATTTTTTATTATCAATATACGCACTTACCTTTATGGTAACAATAGTTATATTCATATGTGTGCCAAATATCTAAGCAATAAATAATTCCTTTTATACTCCATCTTTTAACTCTTAATTGAAAAGTTATAATTCTGATATGTAATATTGCTGTTAACTTTAAATCATATCGTTGTTGAGATAATATTCTTTATCTGTTAAGTGTGCAAAAATACAGTTATAATTATATTATACTTAGTTATGGTCTTTTGATTGGTAAATACAAAAGTTTTATAACTTGCTTACCTTAATTTTTCATTAAAAAAGAATTATATTATACAGTTATAGATGTATTTATCGGAAAAAAATAATTTTTAATTTTAATACTTCTATAGTAAAAGAACAAGAGATAACTATATTACTGAATATATTAAATTATTTGGATATTATGCTTTTAATACGCTTAATTATGGCATTATTTTTTAGCAATATTATATAAACTCATACGGTCTAAAATTATTTACTCATCATCAATCAACATTAATGTTCTTGAAGAAGTATCATTACTATGACTAATTTTTAAATGAGAAATTTTAATATTGTGTGTAAAAATAACTTTTATATTACTAATATGATTTTGATAAAGAAAATAACTACTAATAAAATACCAAGGAGTAGTATAAGTAATTCTCGCATTTAGAGAAACATTAAATAATAAAGATCACTATTTTATTTGGTTTATATTTATAATAATAAGCATAAAAAGAATACTAATAATAATTGTTATTAACATAATTTTGTTCAAATTTATATATAAACAGGTTTTATATACCTCCACAAAAATGAAATAAATGTATACCCTAATAGGGTAATTACAATAACTTTAATACTTAAATGTTCTATTAAGAATTTACTTATTTAGTATTTATTTTTTAAAATTATAAATTTCATATTTTTAAAATCATTGACACAAACAATAAAATTTGCTAAAGCGATTGCATAAGATATTATATATTAATATCTATTATAGTGGTAACTAATTTAGTATGACGAAAAAGATTGCTATAATTACTAAAAGAGTACTAGATAAATATAATTTTTTAAAACCAATTGTATTATTTTAATAATTGTTATAACAAAGATATAAATAACATTTAAAATATAGAAAAAGAAGTAACCAGATAAATCTTACTAATTTATTTTTTAATTTATTAACCATAATGCATTATAAATAATTTTATTATTAGTTTTTTATAACTGATAATAAATATATTATTACATTTAAGGTTACTATACAATAGTAGTTATTTTCTTTCTTTAAAAGAAAAAAAATAAAATTCAATATTTTTAAATAATTTATTTTTTATATTAACATTTAACTACATGATTTACAATAAAAATTATTAAAATTAAATTTATTGAAAACTTAAATTTATATTCATAATTAATATATTTAGAAAAAATTTTCTTTAAAAAAAATTCTATTAAAAATACAAAAAAGCAGAACAGAATGTTTCTGAACAATAATTAATTTAATTTAAATAAATAATTTCTACTGGTAATAGTGTAACCGATATTATTTCATTAAAAACTTTTGATTATAGAATGCATCAGAATAAAAACTAGATAAAGGTGACTAAAATATCAAACATTAAACTAGCCAGTAAAGCGAAGTTTAGACACTGCCTTTAATAAATTCGCCATGATTCGTAATCTAACAGAGCGTTAGGTACCATTAAAATTATTTACAAAATAGAAATAAAGAAGTTTCAACTGTATTTTGGCAAAAGTTGTTGTTTTGCTTGCAGAGCAATTTGTAGATAAATCTCTATATTTAACTGTTGCGTTTTCAAATAATCTTTTTATAAACTAGATAATTCAGTAAAGAAAACGACTCTACATGATAGAATCTACTTAAAGGTTTTTTTTAATTACCTGAATAATTGTTCATATTTTGAATCTAGAATTCCTTACTAATAATTTTCTAATTATCTAACTTTATTAAGCGATAGTGCCTAATTTCATACTTGTTAGTAAAGTTTTCATATGATTTTTCTCCATTCAAGTAAAAGATGGACTATTTATCAATAATTAGCTCAATAAAACGACAAACACACTCTATATTAAATATTTAAGAATATGATTCCTCACATCACCCTCTTAATCTCAGCAATTAAAAACGAAATTCTTTCTTTTCTTTTATCTCTACTCTACTGCATTTTCTAGATTTCCTATATTTAATATAATGTTTCCATTTAAATAAATTAAGAAAAAATTTTTCGTTAACTTCAACAATACAACTTAGATATTTATTAGCTGTTATCGCTAAAGTAAAGAAGTAACAACGCCCATCTAAACACTATTTTAAATCAATACCTATTTTATTCACCCAGTAAAGTTAAGCTATTCAAGATATATCATAAATAATTAAATCATTTATCCTTGCAATGTAGTTTCATCAGAAGACTTCTAATCAAATTATTAAATGTTTTCTTGCAATCCAGAGATTTTACAATGATATCGCTATAAACCATAATGAATGGTCTCCAGCGGATAAGATATTCACTGTAATAATATGAACAGGATAAAATAAATAAGTTGTTTCAATATATGAATTAATATCATTTGACAGATTATCATTAAGCTAACTAATGAAAATAAAGCTTTATGTTAACAGAGAGTAAGAAAAGAGTTTTTTTAATCTGAATACTATCGACCAGATAAGAAATATGTAGTCGTTTTCTTGCAAAAAACATTTTTTTTCTTCTCGACGAGATCCGCTGGCAGTCATACGATAACTGAATCGCTATTTACACAGGTACAGAGGGAAAGTTTGGTAAAATAAAGGAAGAAGAAGCGAACTGAGATATACAGTGTTTAAAAGCTACAAGCCTGATTATCTGCACGTATATTAAAATATCTTCTGCAATACAAAACGAAACTTGACGATCTATATCTTTTTATAAGTATAGATCGCACGCTTGATGAGTTCTTATCCGTATTTAGAATCCTAAAACCGCAGCCAATGTTCAACAATTCTTATATGATCTTAACCGAGAATGTTCCATAATTATCCATCGGGTACTTATACAATGGCAAAAAATTTATAGATCAACTTTTCATCTACGAAAACGTTCAGGCACTGAAAAATAAAAACTCACCCCCGTTTATATAGAAAGATTGGTATAGAACGCCAACTCCTAGCCCACTGATGAAACCTCAAACAAGATGGTATGGTCAATCAATTTAATTGAATAATAGAAAGATTGTCTACAAAGGCATAATTTCTTTGTATTTAAGGACTACTTGACCAGTGTTGCTAAGTGAGAACTATAAAGTTGTGGTAAAAATAAAATAATATAACAGTATTAAAGTATACCTTTTAAGTCAGTTTAACTGAGCAAGATTAAATTAAACGAATGCGTGATTTTTTTTGCAGTAGACTAGACGCATAATTTCAGCTATAAGCTGAATAATAAATTATTATCGTATTAATTATTTTAATTATTTCTTATAGCAGTAAGATTACTATCGTCGTACAAAATATTTATAATAATATATTTTATTTAATAAAAATATTTAAGATTAAAATCTTTTTATCGACCTCAATCGACTCTGAGGTTAGTAATATTTTTTGTAGATTTTATCAATGATATTGATCTATTAATTGTACTTTTAGTACTAGGAATTTATCTTTCAAATATTATTGTTAGCTTTATATTATGTATCCTTTTGCTTATTTTATAATCATTATAAGTTATTACTTAAATAGTGGTTAATAGTAATAATTAATTTTATGGTGGTTCATCAACTTTTTCTAGCATTTCATTAGAAATGATGTTCTCATTTCAGTAACTGCACTATTATCATAAATTTTTAGAAATCTTAATTCATGCTGTTAGTACAAACTACTAGTAACCTACATTGATATACTGATTTACCAATTAACTTTAAATCGCCTAGTATACGAAAATTTTATCAATATAAATTATTTAAAAAATACTTTTTCTGCTAAATATAATGCAAAATAGCTCTAAATTAGATTAGCACCAGCACGTTTAATAGCGACTAATGTTTCTAGAACAACATCGATTTCATTAATCGTGCCCTGCTTGATCAGCAAATTTAATTTTGGCAAATTCACCACTGACCTGGTAAGCTGCTAATAGTAGTTCAGTTCTCTCACGAATATCATGAATAATATCAAGATAAGCGCTAGCAGGTTTTATCATTAAAACATCAGCGCCTTCTTGCTTATCTATCAATGATTTTCTAATTGCTTCATGACGATTCATAGGTCGATTTGATAACTTTTACTATCAGCAATTAAGCAAGATCCTGCAACTTCGCAAAAAAAGCTATAAAAGTTATACGCGAATTTGGTTGAATAGGACATAATGCCAGTATTAGTAAAACCTGGTTTATCTAGTACCTCACGAATTGCGCTGACTTGCCCGTTCATCGCGGCCAGAAGGTGCGATAAAATCAGCACTAGCATTTGCCGCAATTACTGCTTATCGGAGTAGATTAAATAATATTGCGTCATTATCAACGCAATTTCTACCTAAAACACCATAGTGACCGTGAGAGATGTATTCACAAAAACAAGTATCTAAAATAACTAGGATATCGGGTACGGTGGTATCCTTGCAGGCTTTTAACATACGAGTAACTAAACCATATTATTTCCAGGTATCGCTACCTATTTCGTCAAGATTATGTAAAATACCAAATGATATCACTGACTTCAGATCAGATTTAGCAATCCACTCAATTTCATAAGGTAACCTCTATTCCGGAATACAAAAAATTCCAGGTATAGTTGCAATAAGCTGATATTTTAAATTTCTTCTTCGATAAAATAGGCAATATAAGATCATTTGTTAAAATTGTTTCTTTGAATAAATCGCGAATTATTTTTGTTTGATGTAATCGCCTTAAACGATGAATAGTTTTTTGATGTTGCACACCTTCTCTCTTTACTATTGCTATTTAAATTATAATTAATTATAATTTTTTATAAAAATTTCAGTATATTATAAATAATAATAATTCATCTTATATCTTTATTGATAGCGCTATTTTCTATAACTTTTTCTAAAAGTTGTTGCTTTGCGAGCAAAGCAATTTATATCTACCTCTATATTTCAATTGTATGGTTCAAACAATCTTTTACAGTACGATAATTCGATAAACAAATAACCTTAAAGCCATATAATCTACTTAACCATCCTTTTAATTGGCTAATATAAATATCCGCATTTTGAATGTGAAATTTTTTAGGAAATAATTCTCTAATTACTTAACTTTATTAGGTGATGGTTAGTAATTTCATACTTACTAGCAAAGATTTTAATATTATTCATCTCCATCCAAGTAAAATATGAACTCTTTATCAAAATTATCTAAAGAAAACAGCTAACACATTATGCATTAAACTATTTAAGAATCTTATCGCTCATATAATCCTTATCGATCTAAGGTGATTAAAACCGCAATTCATCATGGTGATCAGGAAATTAAATTACTCTTTAAGAACGATCAAAGGCATTAATTTCTACTAAAAGCAGATAAAATCTGTTTACTGGGTCTGAGAGTCTCTTACAACTTAAAATTTAATTGCAGTACACATTCTTTAATCTAATGCACTAATTTTAGATACATTAACTCTAGGTTAAACTTAATAACTCTCATTTTTAATTTTATTCATTCTTTTTGAGAACAATTTCGTTATCTGTTTGCCAATCTGAGAATCAATAAAAATATCCTATCGTCATAGAGAATTCATTTGTATAGATCTATGCATAAGAATTCTTTCATCATAACTACTAAATCCCAATTTTTTGCTGGCCATCATCTCCAGCGTCTTTAGACCTTTGGTAATAATGTACCTCGTTGAGGATTCGACAATGAATCACTGTAATACACCACTTGAAATGACTCGCCGAATATGAATATAAGTGCCTAATTATCTTCCTGCGTCAGAATATCTTCTGGCACTAATTAGTTAAGTGGTTATAGTAATAATGTACAATCAATTTATTTCGGTAATGTCATAGCTTTAACGTAAATAACAGAATTAATATGACGCTAAACCTATTTCACAGCATGACACGCTTTTTCATTTTTTTATAGAAATCAACTTTATTCCAGTAATATTTATACTTGTGGCTTCAGGTAACTCTGCCACTGCTTCTTGTAGCAGATGATATTCCACATAGCAAGAAGACTATTGTGATTTATTAAATCATAATTGTTATGAAGCAGTCGTATGATAGCGCCTTGCTAAATCCATTAGACCGCTATTTTTTTTGAAGAGAAACTCGCGCCATGCCAAAATGATTAATATTCAGACTTGTGCAGGGTAACAAAAAGATGAACATGCGAATATTGATTAAGTTATTAATAATAAGTGTATAAGGCACAAGAATACCAATTTCAATATCCTATTTGCGTGCTCACTGCGGTATAATTGTAAGTGGCGGCCCGAAACAGAACATTGAATATCATCTAATCGTTATTAAAAAGCCAATAAGATTAGCTACTGAAAGTAATATGTCGCGAGTTACAGTCGGATAAAAATACAAACCTGTTATACTAATAGTACTCGGTAGCTTTTAAGCCATATGAAATGCAAGATTTTGATTTATAGATTTGGCAGAAAAACGGTGGTGGGAACATTCAAGAGAGACAGAGTAGAACGACAAGATAAAACAACAATTATACAAACTGCTACAGGGCAACCGTTCGTTTTACAAAGCGACAGGTCTATAAGTTAATACTTTTACTATATTTTCAAGAAATTTATTCAGATGTCGTCAATTGTGAAAAGCAGTTTAATTAGTTGTGGAAGATGTACATCTGGGTAAATTACCATCTAAACATGTTACTAGAGAAACAGGATGGTCATCCTGTCCGAATTTTTCAGATCTATAGGTTCAGTTATCTTTATGTTTACTCCAGGAGACGAAGGAAACAGAAATTATCCTTATTTCCTTATAGATTATGAATTCATTGCTAAGGATACTTTCATTAATTACCCCTCAATTCAGTTCATCCTTTGCCATCAACTTAATCTGAGCGTTATCAAAAATCTAGGATAATCATGACTAAAGTAGTATAATATCTGTATGTCGAAAAAATAAGAACTTAGGGATAGGGATCGGACACATCGCTGTATAGTCTATTTTTGATGTCATAAAATTTAATCAGTCTATACACTCCTTTTATTTCGGAAGTGAGATCATAAAACACTTTGAATAAATTAGTAGTTAACACGTTAAGTCACGTGCTTGTCTTGATTTACCCGATTTACGCTTTTTATAATATTTATTCTGAACCATCTATATGAATTCCTTTAATATTAATACATTGCAAAATATAAACAATACTCAGCTAATTAATATCCCTTAAGAAGCGTAGTTATGGTACCTTACACTATAAGTTATAGATTGCTATTCTCTTTCCTTTTATCTTCTTCTCTTGCGTGTTTTCTAGATTTTCTATGCAGATAACAATTTTTTCTTTAAAGGATTTAGAAAAAAATATTTCATCGATTTCAAGAATATTGCTTAGATTTATCTTGGCTGTCTCCGTTAAAGCAAGGAAGCAGTAAGGCCACCTAAACGCTGTTTTAAATTAATTCCTATTTGTTCCATTTATTCCTACATAGTTAAGATATTCTCAACGTAAATCGAATATAACTAAACCATTCATCCTTCCAATATAGTTTTACCATAGGGCTTCTAGTAAGATTGTTAAATATTTTCTGTAATTGGGGATTTTGCAATAAGATCTCTGTAACCCTAATGAATGGTATCCAGTAATTAACATATTTACTGTAAGAACATGACTAAGATAAAGTGGAATGAATTGCTTCAATATATAGATCAACATCATCTAACATGTTGTTTCCGAACAAACTAATAAAATCTAAATTAATGTTACACACAGAGTAAGGAAATAGTCCATTTAATCTTATTATTGTTTGTTTTTCATAGTAACTTCTGCACAAAAATAATTCATACAGTAGAATGGATTTTTATCAACAACATTCACTAACATGGCCTTTCTATATATACTATTTCATCTTACTGGTTGAATCCTAAATAAAGATAAATAATTAATACGATTATTCCAGTAACAATAGCATAAGGCATTTGTGTTCTGATATGTTCAATATGATCACAATCAGTCGCCATTGAAGCAACAATGGCGTCACTAGAGATTGGCGAGGTCATATCACCAAAAATTGAACCGGTAATCGCTGCTCCGATCATTAATTCAGTAGACATATTGACTGAGAGCGCTAATTGAACGGCAATAGGGATCATAATAGAAAAAGTTCCCCAAGAAGTGCCAGTTGCTAATGACATGATAGCGCTGATTAAGAAAATAAAGGCGATAGAGAATTCTGCTGGTAAGTCACTAGAGGAAATTTGTGCAATATATGCACCAGTATTAAGATCTGCAGAAACATTACCCATTAAAAAAGCTAAAATCATAACTGAACTAATTTTAATCATACTGGCGTAACCAATATAAATTTCTTTAAAAAACTTTTCGATCGTTAAAATTCGACGGGCTAAAAACCAGATAAAAGAAACTAAAGTACCAAACATTACTGCCCAGTAAACAGAGGTTGAACCACTGCCTTTAGTGAGCTCCCCATCACCTGTGATAGATAGAGCAACAGGTACCATTAAAACCGTTGCCAGAATAGGAATAAAGAAGTTCAATACAGTGTGAGTTGCTGGATGATCAATGACTTCTTCATCAGAAATAGTATTTAGCTGATACGATTCATGTTTATTGGGAATAGTTTTCTGTTCAGCTATTTTCATTGGGCCCCATGAATAATCGGTAATGATATAAAACAATACTGATGCTAATGATAACCAAGCCATAATATTATATGGCATAGCAGCAGTCAGAATTTTAAAAGGTTCACCTAAAATAAATCCCTTAGAGACTTGTACACCAATAACACCCATCATTGCAGCTCCCCAACCATTGATCATAACAGAAGAGCATACAGAGACACCAGAGGTTTGAATAATGTAAGCCATTTTCTCTGCGGAAACACCATAATAACAAGCAATATTTTTAGTAGAAGCACCAGCGACTAATTGATTAATAGAGCTCTCAATAAAAATGATTATTGAAATAAACATAGCTAACAACTGAATTGCTTTTTTATTTTTTATAAAACTAATTTTATTAGTGAAAAAATATACTAAACTTCTAACACCACCGGTAACACTAATTAATCGCATAATTCCGCCAATTAATAAAATAAAAATAATAGTTTGTGTATTTCCTGGAGAAGCAAAAGTAGCAATAATTCCTGTAAGTGTTGCTTTAATACCTAATAAAATATTATGATCATTAATAACAGTATAGCCAACTAAAATACCTATCAATAACGACAAGATAACTTGTCGTGTTATTGTTGCGAATATAATAGTGATTAGTGGTGTAATTACTGTCCAAATTCCGTAGTTATTCATTGCTGATACCTCTTTCTTTAACTGAGTATTAAAATTAAGTCTTACTCTAAAACGTTAAGTAGATCATCAATATTTTCTATCCCTAACGTGTTATATCTTGAAAGATGATAGTTTTTTAATAATTCAGATTTAATTTTGAAGTAATCTTTCATAGACTGCAATGAAGTTTATTACCCAGTACTGATTAGAATAATTCCTAATTGTACAACTAAACATATTGATACAAAGTGATCTTAAGATCTTTACAAGAATTGAAATAATAGTTTTTCAATTCACTTTTTATATACCATTAAATCCATCAACCATAGTATTCGTTTAAGGGGTGTCTTGCAGGATAAAGTCGCTGCTCTATACAAAACTCTGCATAACAAACGGGTGAATTTCTGTTTTCTGATGGCTAAACATTTTTTCATAGCAAAAGGTAGTCTATAAATTTTTTGCCATTGCCTGTAGTACCCCGGTGGATAGCTATGTATTCTTGGTTAATATCAAATAAGAATCATTGAACATTGAACATAGTCATGTTGTTGTAAATACGAATTAAAATAGCCATATTGGTAAAGGTTGTTAGTAAAAACCCTTATATTATAAAAATAATTTTTTCTACAGAAGTTGCTATGAATAAGTAAATGATTATACATTTTAAAAAAAAACTCTTTTCTTAACTCCTTACTAATATAAAACTATATTTCAATAGTTGACTTAGTAGAATCTTTCTGACTGATGTCGATCTATGTATTGAAGTAACTTATTTCACTTTATCTTGCTCATATTGTTACAGTAAGTATGTAACCGCTGAGGGGAGATTTATTAGGGTTACACTGAAATCGTTGCAAAATTTGCGATTGTAAAAAATATTTAAAAATCTGATTAGAAGTCCTCTGGTGAAACTAGATCACAAGAACAAATATTTTAGTTATCTACGATGTAGATTGAATAACTTAACTTTACGGAGTCTAGTAAAACAAAAAGGGATTGATTTTAAAATAACCTTTAGATTGGTGACACTATTTCTTATTTTAGCAGCAACACCTAACTTAAGTATCTAAGTGATATCATTTAAATGACAAAATATTTTCCCTGAACTTTTTAAAGGAAAACATTATATCCACATAGGAAAGTTAAAAAATGCGGGAGAAGGAGAAGTAAAAGAAAAGAAGAAATTGCGGCCTTAATCGCTAGAAATCGATAAATATGATATGACCGATCAGATTCTTGAAGAGTTTAATGAAGAGTATGTTAGACGTTTTCTTAATCTAATCATCGATAAAGAGTTCATATTTCTTAGAGTTATTAGTAAATCTGGTGTATAACGATCAAGCTATGCTTCACTCTGATGCTTCGTAAATCTATTCATCCATAAAGTTGGACGTTATTTATCATTAAGATCAGAAAGGAAATATTCCTTAACCGCTTTCAGATTTCTAATAAGACGAGAGCAGCTTAAATACCATTGAAAAAGATTATTTTTCTTGAACTACACTCGACTTGATAATTTTACTATCACAAAAACTGATTTAATCGAATTTGTCATTTTTATTAATGCCAGTCCAGCTCACAGGAAGTCATAGAATGCCACCCGTTCTTTTCGATCTTTCTCCAGCTTCTTCATCGCTGCAGGATAAATTTAAACTTTGCTAATAAAGCATCAAAGGTTTTATTAGCGGCATCGCAATTCTCTGGTAGGCAGACTTCTCGCGACTCATTCTTAACTTTCTATTCTATCCTTTTAGGAGTCAAGCTAGCACATTAGATGTTTTGTGTAGTTAATAACATTGGTGCTAGATTCTCAGAAATATTTTTGCCATTACCCTTTAAAACTAATGGACATCCGTCCTCTATAGCAAGACTAGGAGATACGATTAAACAATACGGATCACAGCCTCATTAAGAAAGTTCAGATCAGTTTGCTTTCTGATTTTTGATAACTATTTTCTACTATAAGGATCTCCTTATATCAATTCGGGGAAAGCCCCACCGATTCAACCAACGGGTAAATCGATCAAGCTTTCCTTTTATCAAGATGGCATGAAACCGCATTAATAATGCGACGTTGAGTATATTGTTACAACATACCGTTGATCTTATCTTCAAAGATAGTGCCTATTTACACTTATCTGGAAATCATTATTACGGATGAGTTCATCTAATGAATCAGAGTAATATCTGATTTTTGGATACCTGTATGATAGGTTTTTTATGAAATATCATCTCTCTGTTGTTGAAATTATTCACGAAATTAATCAGCAGGATACGTCACCCATCTACAAAACCCCTACACAGCAGAAATGAGCATAACTCTATAGATTATATTAATATAATCTTTTTTATTTTTTTTTCGAAAAAAACTAATTAAAGAGAAAATAACGCAATGAAAACAGAAGAATTTATGACATATTTAAATGTATTTTGGTCAGAGTTTAATTTACATCCAATATGGCTATTTACCTTATTATTTAGCATTGCAATGAGCAAATCTACCGTTGTTTTATCTTCTTTTCTACCTCCTGCATCCATTATGTTATTAACAGGTATTACTGCCAGTCTACCAAAACTAAATATTAGTTTAGTTTGGTTAGCCATTACTTTAGGTGCAACCTCAGGTTCAATAATTTCTTATTATTTGGGTAATCAAATAACTACTAGAAAATTATTCAATCAATTTTTTAATCGCTACCAGTCAATTATTAATAATGCCCATAATAAATTACAAAACCAAGGAGTAACGGTATTATTTACCTCACGTTTTATTGCTGTATTAAGGTACATAATCCCCTTAGTCTCCGGTATGTTATTAATGAATAGAACTAAGGTATACAGTATTTGCTTATTATCAGCGGCTATTTGGGGATCTGTGTTTATTTTAATTGTTAAAGGTGTATTTACTGTAATCACACTAGAAATATTTATATAAAATAAAGCTATTTAAGTTAAAAAATAAAAAGTTAAAAATATTTTTTATATTTATACTCATTTCTAACGATATAATTTCGGGGATAGCAGTATATCCTACCTGATTGATTTTTTAATAATATCAACAACAGAGAGATGATATAGCATGAAAAGTATAATCTACAGGTATCCGAAAATAGGTATTACCTAATCTATTACATAAACTTGTTTATAATGATAACAGGTAGTTGATAGATCTGATCTTAATGAGGTGATTATAACTATCTTCTGCAAGAAGATACTAAAAACACTGCCTTGTCGATGAGCGTTATTTATCCGTCAAGCATAACGATTATCTAACACAGCGAACCATACAAACTGGTATGGTGGCTATATTAAAATTAACTACTTAAAAGTCTAAAAAGATCCGCAGCAGCAACAGAATAGATTTTAAGAGCTCATTTGCTACTTTCCTTATCTGAAAAGCATACAAAAGCGATAAAAAGTTGCAATCATCGTTATTCTACGGATATTCATCGGTAATTTTAGGAAGTTCTAGCTAGTTTTTCGATTAAAAGCGCATATGGTCCAAACAGGCAAAAACAATTAGGTTTCCTGATAAGGATAGCTTACACCTTAAGGAAATAAATAAACTTAAGTATATCGCTTAAATCACGTAGATACAATCTCCTACTCTTTTTAAGTCACTCCTATTTCAGTCTGTTAATGCTACTGGCAGAGAAGACTTTATTACCAACATTGCGCATAAAAGTAAGGAGCTCATTGTAATCGAGGATGCTTATCGAAAATCAAAAGTGAACTTAGATTAAATTTATCAATGGCTTGCGAGCGCGTAGCTTAACTGCATCTCAAAATTTTCTATTGGAGACAAGGTCATTGGTTTTTAGAATGCATTAGCCAAAGACTTTCCTAGGCATGCAGCAATGCTTATGGATACCTAAAATAGGTAATGGACTATTTTACTCCCCCTCAAAAGGAATTCAACACCGAAAGTTAAAGTTAATCTGACTGAGGTTTGGGTAGCAGAGAATCGCGATGTCGCTAATAAAGCCATTGATATTTTTTAGCAAGGTTTTCAGTGTATCCTGAAACTATGAAAAATTAGAGAAAGATTAAGAATAATAGCTATGATTTTACGTTTTTTCTCTTCAATGCACTGAGGATCAATAAGAACGACGGATCTGATTTAGTCTGGTTTTGTAACAGTAATAATGATATGGAAACTGATACACGAAGCACTGTAGTTCTAAAAAACAACTATTTCAATGGTACTTAATTTACTCTCATCTAATTAAAAATCAGAAAACAGTTAAGTAGGATTCTCTTTCTCATCCTTATAATAAATAATATCTAACTTAAGGATGGATAGCAGATTATCTGAAGCATTAGAGCAGAAGATAATTTGATCATCATAAACCAGATTTACTAATAACTTTACATGTGCAGCTATTGGTAGCAACTCTTCGGTATTTTTGTACACTTCAGATATGGCAACGACGAACTTTATAAGAATATTCTGTTACTGCTCCATTTCCTGACGTTAGGCGATTCAATATCAATATTGACTATACCAATCTATTTAACTCTCTTTAGCAAATAATCATTATGATTAACCAATGAACGTCCATAAACAAAACGTCGTTTTAGCATATTGTTGCAGCATATCTTCGAAATCTGTCTCAACAGTAGTGCTTATCAGCTAACTAGGAATTGCGTATAAAATCATTACACTATCTTAGTTGAATAGTTTTATTCTAACCATATTTTTACTTATAACTTTAAGCAAAAATTTATCTACGGTTTTTAAAATTTTGTAAAGTATTCAGGATAGTTACGGTAACATAACAAATATGTTAATATGAATTTTTAAATTAATCGCTAATACATAATCTGATTTAAAATAAGCTACTTATAAATTTTAGATTAAACAATCATAATAAAATGATATAATTAATTATATCATTTATCATTTAAATTTATCATAAGATTATACATCTTATCTAAATCAAGAAACCATTTAACGGAAAAAGTTTTATTTATTAAGTAAACTATTAAGATTCCAATTTTAGATAAATTAATTATTTTAATATATTCGTATAAAATATACCCATTATTGCAATAAAAACCTTTTTCTTTAAAAGAAAGATTAGAATGACGAATTAATGTTAAGTAAACAGAAACAATAACTATAATTATCAATAAATAGGTTATTATCTAACTTCAACAATATTGAATATATTATTTATAATAATAATCGCAATAAATATCATAAAAATGATGACATCAATTCTATTTTTACGTTTTAACTTTATTTTTAATTTTATTTTTTCATTTAATAAATTAAAAATCTATACTATCATAGATAGTATAAGTTATCTTCAGTAGAATGAAGATTGTCAATACAATATTATTCATCTTCATGAACGAAGGAGTCTAAGAGATCATTTTCTGCTGTAAAAATTAAATAAAAAAACAGACGGGGAAGTTTTAAATCTACTCCCCCAATTGACAATTAAGATATTTAGTTTCTCAGACTAAAAATCCAGCCCAATATCCAACAATACCTAAAATAAAGAAACCAACAATAATCCATAATGGATTAACCTTATGTCGCAATAACCACATACAGCCAAATGTTAGTAACAATGGCACTAAACCAGGCATTAATTGATTGAGAACAGTTTGTACAGTTGTAATTGTTACTTCAGAAGTAGTGGGGTTTTTTATTTCTGATACGACTAAAGGGATATTAACATTAGTCCACTTATTGACTAATGCGCCCATGACAAATAACCCTAATATAGAAGCACCTTCAGTCATTTTTTTTAAAAATCCACCACCTATATCTTGAACTATATCAAGCCCTTTTTTATAGCCATAGGTAACACCATAATAACGGGTAAATAACCGAAATACATTAAATAAAATAAAAAATAATAAAGGTCCTAGTAGATTACCTGACATTGCAATTCCGGCACCTAAAGCCGCAAACACTGGACGTACTGTGCCCCAAAAAATAGGATCACCAACGCCTGCTAAAGGGCCCATTAAACCTACTTTGATACCATTAATAGCAGCATCATCGATATCTGCACCATTAGCTCTTTTTTCTTCCATCGCTATGGTGATACCTAAAACAGGCGCTGCAACATAAGGATGTGTATTAAAAAACTCAAGGTGACGTTTAATGGCTTGTTTACGTTCTTCACTATTTTCAGGATATAAACGGCGAATTACTGGGATCATTGAAAAACAAAAACCAAGAGCTTGCATACGCTCAAAGTTCCATGATCCTTGAAAAAGGTTGGAACGTAAAAAAACTCTACGAATATCACTAGCAGTAAGCTTTTTTTTATTTATTTGATTTACTGAATTTATATCTACCATTATTCAATTCCTTATTAATCTAGTTCATTATCTAAGTCATTATTACCATTATTTCTCGAATCGGTAACTTTTGATTGGTTGTATTTAGGATTGAGTTGAATATAGAGAATAGCCATTACAATACCAATAACACCTAGTGCAACTAAGTTAAAATTTGTAAATGCAGCAGTTACAAAACCTAAATAGAAGAATGGCATTAAATA
The DNA here is from genome assembly GCA_052174455.1 of Arsenophonus sp. NC-PE1-MAG3. Lineage (GTDB taxonomy): Bacteria > Pseudomonadota > Gammaproteobacteria > Enterobacterales > Enterobacteriaceae > Arsenophonus. Next base: position 287,489 of record JBQMRP010000004.1, read on the forward strand.
ACCTGCACGCATCATATTAATTACCATAGCATAACCAACAACAACAATTATACCGCCAGCAATATTCAATCCCTTAGTGATAACCTTAGGAATTGAATCCAGTAGGTATTGAACTTCTGAAGTACCTACAGAGATGGAAACAATTAAAGAGGGAACAGCAATACGCATAGCTTGCAATAACAAAGCTAGAATGTGAATTATGGTTAATGCACGTAAATTAGCAGATGATGCAGCATGATTACATGCATGTTGGAAAGCAACCGTTATTGTCCGAACAATAACGGTTAATACTTGTCCTGCGGCCGCTAAAGGTATTGCTAGTGCAATACCAGTACTGATATGTTGCCCGGCAACAATGACCAAAATAGTAGAAATAATTGAAGCTAGGGCAGTATCTGGAGCTACAGCTGCACCGATATTCATCCATCCAAGCGCAATCATTTCCAATGTGCCACCAATAATTATCCCTGTTTTTATATCACCAAGTACAAGACCAATTAGTGTACAAGAAATTAAAGGACGATGAAATTGGAATTCATCTAGAACAGAACCGATGCCTGCAATACAGGCAACAAAAAAAACAAGTATGATTTGAACAACGGTAAGCTCCATTGTTTATCTCCTGTAACCAATAACGTTGGTGAATCTATGTTTAAGTTGTAATAAATAACTAAAAAACTTAATTTTTTACTTTTTTGATAAGAGATAAGATATCCAGTTTTCTATCACTAGAAACTTTACGCACTTCAAGCTCAATGCCTCGTTTAGATAACTGATTAAAAGCATCAATATCTTTATTATCAATCGATATGGCATTGTTAACCTGTGTTTTACCATCACGATAGGCCATGCCACCAATATTAACAGATTTTATTTTGACACCACCCTCTATAACGTGCAGAACGTCTGTTGGATTGGTAAATAACAGCATAACTCGTTCACCAGCATACTTAGGATTATTGTAAACACGAATACATTTTTCTACGTCAACTACATGCGCAGTAACGCCTGGCGGTGCAACTTGTTTTAATAAAGTTGAACGAACATGATCTTTAGCAACTTCATCACTTACCACGATAATAAGTTTAACTCTTGTCTCTTTGATCCAGCAAGTAACTACTTGACCATGAATTAAACGATCATCAATTCTTGCAAGAGCAATGAACATATGACCTTGTGTAGCTGAATTAGCTATCTGTACCTGTGATTGTAAATTTTGTAGTTTATTTTTAGTTTGTTGACTATTGAGAGATTTAATTTCGCTACGACCTGTTTCAATAGCAGTTCTGATTAATTCACTAAAAATGGGATCATCATCACGGGATAATAACGTAGCAATTAACATAGGGACGTTAATACCAGTAACTATATCATAGTTGTCTTTATCTTTACTTTCGATAATTCGACTAGCAGCATTAAATGGACTACCTCCCCAGATATCTACTAAAAATAACACACCTTGAGAAACATCAAGCTTATTAAGCTTTTGATTATATTTTTCAATTAAAGTATTAACGCTTTCACCTAGAACAAAATTGATATAAGCGATATTTTTTTGTTTACCAATCAACATTTCAGCGGTCATGAGCAACTGTTTTGCAGCAACGCCATGAGTGCTAATTATAATAGCTACACTCACTACTCTTCTCCTTAAGAAGTAAGTTAAATAACCACTAATATGAATAATTTTTCATTTTATAAAGTATTTTCAATAAATAAATTAATTAATTTATTTATTTATTTATAGGTTATCATTTAAATATCAGAAAAATATACCACTGATTCGAAAATTTAAGATACATATAATGTATGTAGCGAAAGATAAATTTTAACAACAATTTAATTTTTAAAGTTATTATTAATTCATATAAAATAATATGACAATTAAATTTGTAATTCTACAGATAGAGACTATAATTTAATGGCTATTTGGCAAAGATTGTTACTTTTCTCACAGAGCAATTTATAGATATCTCTGTATTTTAATTATTATAGTCTTAAACAATTTTTCTAGGTTAGAAAAAATTCTGTAAATAAAAACCCTGAATCATAAATATTCCTTAACCATCTTTTTAATCGATTGATATAACTCATATTTTGAATATAAAATTCCTTATCAATACTCTCTAATTACAAAACTTTATTAAACGATGGTGACTAATTTATACTCACTAGAAAATAATTTCGTACTATTTAGCTCAATTTAAGATAAGAATGAATCCTTATTGATGATTGGCTCAAGAAAACGGCTAATACACTCTACATTAAATTCTTCAAGAATTTCATTACTCATATAACCCTGTTAATCTCAAGCGATTAAGACCGCAATTCGTTCTTTTTTTTATCTCCTCTCTTCTCCTGAATTTTCTATCTTTTCTATAATAGGATATAACAATTCTATTAAAAAGATTTAGAAAATGTTTCATTGATTTTAATGATACTACTTAGTGTATTTATGTTAGCTGCAGCCGCTGAAGCAAAAAAGTAGAAAGGACATCTAAACGCTATTCTTAAAACAATATTTATTTATTTCTCTAACTTACGTAAATTTAAGCTATTCATCTATATCGCAGATAACTAAAATATTTATGGTTAAAAATTAAATCACTTTTTGAAAGCAGACCAAAATCGATCCATTATTCTAAAAGAATATAGAGTCGGTTTACTAGATCTTGTATAAGTTATTTAGCAAAAATCTGGTGTATAATAGTCAAGGTCCGTCCTCCCACGCGCGATAATGCTTCCTGAAATCCCCTCTCCATCCTTAACTGGAATATTGTTTACACTAGCAGGATCAAAACAACTTAAATACCATTAGGCCGCGGTTTCATCTTTTCTTAGCAGAAGGAAATAGCTTAAATGCCATAAGAGTTGTTTTATAGAAACAGTCTTTATATATCGAATTTATAGGCTAACTGTCGCAAAATCTGATTTTAATCAGATTCGGCATTCTTATTTTGATACCCAGTACGTTAATAAGACGTTATGATACGACAACAGTTCTTCTCGATCTTCCAACAGCTTCTTCATCGATACAGGGATACTTATGCTAATAACTTTGCCAATAAAAACATTAAGGGCTTTATCATCAGCATCGCGGTTCTCTGCTAGCCAAACCTCAGGCAGGCTCTGCATTAACTTTTGGTCACATGCCTTTTGGGGAACAAAAGCCAGCATATTAGCTATATTATGTACACAACAGGATTCATACTACATCTTTGTGAATATTTTTACTACTGAATTCAAAAATCAAAGACATCGGCTCCAGTAGCAACCATAAAAAATACAGTTAAGCTCAGCGCTCAACAACCATTGAAAAGTTAGGTCCAAGTTTTCTTCTGATTCTTGATAAGCATTTTCTACTGCATCTATCTCATTACGGTGATGAACAGTAATACCGATAATTTAGAAACAGGCAAAGGCGATCAGTTTGATTGATAAAGCGGTATAATATCATCGGTTAAGTAATAAATGTAGCAAATATCACTAAATTACGCAGCTACTAATGCTTGCGCTCTTTAAGGAATCGATATTTCAGTCTACTGATTGGTTTTTCTGCAAAGAGAACATGTGATTTTTACCTAGAACTCTCTATATCTTCATCAAAAATAATCGTATACATTGCCTTGCATACACAGGCAATACTAACAACTCTTCGATATTTTACGTGCTTAAGATAAAACGGTAACGACAAACTATTGAAGGATATTCCGTTGCCGCTAGGATTCCATTAATCTTAGATACTATAATCTCAACATCACCAATACCAGTCCGTATTATTTCCTGTAGGAAATAATCATTACAGATGACAACATCAAACCTCGTTAATAAGGAAAGTGTTCAGCATATTATTGCAGTTTAATCGCTTCGAGCTCAGTTTCAACAAGAGTGCTATCAGTTACCTGTTACCATTACTGATGCATTCATGTAATGGATCAAAGCTAATATCTGATTTTGTGGATACCTGTAGGGTAGATTTTTCATGGCATATCAATCTCTCTGTTTTTAAAATAATCCACGAAATCAATCAGAAAAAATGGGGAGATATGCCGGCATCTCCGAAACTTCATGCACAAAATAAGCATAATTCTTAATAAGAACGACAAATCTAATTGAGTCGGCTTTTACAATACTCAAGCTACGTATCCGATACGGGAGAATATAATTCAATAAAAAACTTTTATTCTATTTAACTTCTTCCGTCTTCATAATAAAACTGGAACTGCGGCTTAATAAGGTTTAAGCAGTTAACCATCTGATGATAAACAACACTAAATTTAACGATAGAGAGGAGATTTACAAAGTATCAAAGCGGAGCCTTTGACCGTCCATACAGCAGATTTTCTAATAATTCATTAAATAGTTGCATTAAATAATTTATCCAGACTATTAATAAAGGCATAAGATGGAATAGTATGATAAATACCATAATCAGGATTATTAGCATTAATCCCACGTAAAAAAAGATAGATAACACCACCAAAATGTTTTTGATAGTCATAATTAAGTAAACGATTTCGTAAATAACGATGCATAGCTAATGTATAAAGCTGATACTGTAAATCATATCTATGATTAATCATAGCATTTTGTATTGCCTCTTGGGTATATCCAAGATCATTTTCCCCTAACCAATTTGATTTATAATCAAGCAAATAAAATTTATCTTTGTAGCAAAAAACTAAATCAATAAAACCTTTTAAAACGCCCATTACTGGTTTAAAATTAAGTGGTGGACATCGTTTAGATAAAGCATCATATTGATGAGTTAGACCATCTAATGCAGATGGCGATAATAAATTTTCTATTGGTAAATAAAATTGCATTTCATTTAATTTATACTCATGACTTATCTTTGACAAGCTAAAACTACCCTTAAGTAAAGGGGTATCAAAAATATTTATTAACCACATTTTAAGAACTGATACCCAATCAACAGAAAAAACGGATTGTTCTAATTTTTCAGCTAACCAAGACTCTTGCGGATGTTGATTGAATGGTAGTAACTCTAATAGGGAATGCAAAAAAGTTCCTGTTTCAAGACCTTTAGGAAAGGTGTGAACACTTCTATCTACTCTTCCACCTTGAGGTAAGAAATTGTCAACTTGTGTATTAACATCTATTTTAGATGCCAAAACGTTTATAGGAATATCAATATTTATATCACTATCATTAAACTTATCAGATAATAAATTAATATCATGATAAATTAATTCTGAATAGCTAGTAACCCGCCAGGTATCTGGGATATGACCGGTAAAATTTCGAGCTAATAATTTTACAGATTTATTTTCTTTATGGTACCAAGGAGATAAATTAATATCATTAATAGGTGTGATACTAATATCTTTACTAGCTAATGCGTCTAAAGCTTTACGTAATAAAGTTGCATTACCTGGTTGTCCATTTTGCAATAAGTAACCTAATGCGCTTTGATGCAAATCAGTGTCACAATTTTCTCCACTAGTCCGCCTCTTTACTAAAGGCGCTACACCAACACTACAATGATAAATTGATCGTGTTAGTGCAACATATAACAGGCGCAAATCTTCAGCTAAACGCTCTTCATTAGCCAACATAATGCTCTCTTCGTTTTGAGCTAGATCAAGGCATGTTTGAAAATTTTTACGATCATGAAAAATGGCCAATTTTTGCTGTGAAAATTGACAAGCAAAAGGTAACCAAACAATAGGGTATTCTAAACCTTTAGATTTATGAATTGTGCTAATATTAACGAAGTGACTGTCACTTTCTAAACGTATTTGTTGATTTTCTACTAAAGGATCTGGTTGATCAATCTGCCGAGCTAACCAATGAATTAGAGCATGCTTACTTTCAAGTTGTAATTCAGCTTCTTGCAACAATTCACTCAAATGCATCACATCCATTAAGCGTCTTTTACCATCTATATGATCCATTAGTAGGTTTTCAGCAATGCGATAGTCAATCATAATATTTCGTAATGCAGGAGAAATACCATATTGCTGCCATTTTAATAAATAATTTGCAAACTCTTCAACCCGTATCTCCCATTTATTTTCATCCTGATTTAATTGTTCAATATCTTGTGCAGTTAGTCCGATTAAACGAGTAGCCAACGCACAACGCAGCGTGCTCTCATTTTCTGGTGAGAGCACGGCTTGTAATAACCATAATATATCGCGCGCTTCATCAGTAGAAAAGACGCTTTCTTGATTAGAAAGAAAAACTGACGAAATATTAAATTTATTTAACGCTTCTCTTATAATCATTGCTTCGCGTCTGCTTTTGACCAAGACCATAATATCTGCAGCTGTTATTGGATGCTTAATATCATCTCGATATAACCAAGTTCTTTCATTCTCACCTTCTTTAAGCCAATCACAAATCTGACTAGCACATTGGTAAGCCATTATTTCTTGATAATCTAATATTGAAACAATTTCTTTATCTAAATAACAAAAATTTAAAGCTGATAATTTTTCTGCGTTATGAATAAAAAATAAATTCTTATTTGAAGAGACTGATTTAACTATATTAAACGGTATTTCCTTAAATAAAAACGGTTTTTTTACCCGACTGAATAATTGATTAATAGCTGTAACCATACTTAATGAAGAGCGCCAATTAATATCAAGAGTATAATGTGATTCAATTTGATCTTTAGCTTTAAAATAAGTAAAAATATCTGCTCCACGAAAAGCATAAATAGCTTGTTTAGGATCTCCAATAAATAACAAGCAACAATGATTGTGATCCTGATAAATACGTTGAAAAATTCGATATTGTTGCGGATCAGTATCTTGAAACTCATCAATCATAACAACGGGATAATGATTTCGGATTGCGTTAGCTAATTCCTCTCCATCTTCTGTATGTAGCGCCTGATCTAAATGAGTTAATAAATCATCAAATCCAATTTCTCCACGTCGTCTTTTTTCCTTAATAATTATTTGGCGAACATTAATAATAGCTTTTGAAATAATAAGATTGCGTAATGTACGTGATTGTTTTAATAAATCATTAATAGCAAGAGAAACTTTATGTTCTGGTGCATTACCTGAGGATGTTCTATCTATCAATTCAGATTGAGAAAAACGTGCTAGTTCTTTAGGTGTTTTATAATCGACTGTTGGTAACCGCGCCCAACTAGTAATCGACTCTACCCAATTCGGTAAATTACGGCGACTATAACTACGTTTATTAATAGTGGAATCAGTAATTAAATCAATAAAACTTGCTGAATTTAAAAGCCATAAAACTTTTACTTCTTTTATAGTGTCAATTAAGATCTGATGACGATGCCTTATTGATTCAATTTCAATGGATTGATTAACAAAAATCGGAATATCACCTTGTAAATAAGGCTTTATTTCAACTAAAAGCGCTTCTGGACTACTCCATTCCTCAACTATAATTTTTGATATATAATAATCCAGTGGATAAAAATTGCAACGCCAAAAATCAGCACAAGCCTGTTTCTGTAAAGTATGTTCATCTTTTATTATTGATTGCTTAAATAGTATTCCTGACTCAAAAACATTCTGCACCAACATGCGTTTACAGAAGCTATGGATGGTATAAATCGCCGCCTCATCCATTTGACGTTCAGCAGAAAGTAACAATTGAGCAGCTCTTTTTCTATCTAAAATAGAAGATAGCAAGATTTGAAATATTGAATTTTTATAAAAACCAACGCCACCTCTAATACAAGCCACTCTCATCTGATGAACATTATAGCGAATACGTGATCGTAGTTCATCGGTTGCCTTTTCAGTAAAAGTGACCACTAAAATCTCTTCAACACTTAATGGGCGAAAAAATGCATTTTTTTTTCCAATACCTAATAATAATCGTAAATAAAGTAAAACTATCGTATAGGTTTTTCCTGTTCCTGCTGAAGCTTCTATCAATCGCTGTCCATAGAGAGGTAAACAATAAGGATCCAGCAGGTAAGCTTGTGTTTGACTATTACTCACTTAACATTTACCTCAATTAGCAAAATATTTTGTAATTCAGACGCAGTCTGATAAGTAGACATTCTTTCAATTAAACACAATTATCTTTATTAAAGTCTTTGTAATAGTTTATTAAATACAAGATAAATCTCTTTGTTTCAAAAATAGAAATATTTATTAATTTTAATAAATTGTGCTATGTTACATAGCACAATGCTTCAATTATTTTTTCTATTATCAAATAAAAATTTGCATCTAAATTAGGTAAGAAAACGAACTACCTCTTCATAAAAATTTACGAAAACAAGTTCCTATTTACGTTAATAATTCCTTTATTTAGTTATTAAAAAATTTAATATATGGTAGATGATTAGAATACATTTCACTCTGATGCTTTGTGAATTTACTCTACATCCTTAAATTAGTCATTGTATACAGCAATGATTAATAAGGAAAATTCCTTTAGTCGGTTCCATTCCCCTCTTTAATTTAGCAGACGGAAGAAGCTTAAATACCACTAAGATGGTTATTTTTTCGAAGCACACAGTTCTTTGTACGGCGGGATTCCTCCTAGGCTCATTATAATAAAAACCGATTCAATCGGATTCATAACTCTTATTGATGCCAAATGCGATGACGGAAAGAGGTAGAATATCAGCTATTCTTCTCGATATTTCTGCAACTTTTTCATAGTTTCAGGATACGATGAAAACTTTGCCAATAAAATATCAAGAGATTTATTATCGGCATCGAAACTTCCCCCTAATATAATTCTTACAGATCGCGTTAACTTTCTGTACTTCATCCCTTTAGATAATGAAGCGAGCACATGAATTATTTTATGTAGCTAATAGCGTTATTGCTGCATATACAGGAATATTTTTGGCATTGCATTCAAAACTAATAGCATCATCTCTCATAGCAATCCTGAGGATATAATTAAATCAAATGTTCGCAGATCATTAATAAGTTAGGTTTAAGTTCTCTTATGATTTTCAATATCCATATTTAACCATAATTAGATCCTTAAGTTTATTCTCAGTGATGCCACAATTTAATCACAAGGTAAAAGCGATCAGCTTGCCTAACAGAATGACATGTGTCTTCTTTAGCTGATAAATAAAGATACCGTGTATTGTTTAAATCATACAGGCATTCATTTCCTATCCTCTTTAAGCTATCCCTATTTCAGTTTACTTGTACCACTTCAAAAGATAGCGTACGCTTTGATCGAGAAAAGCCCTAGAGCTTTTGTTAAATTACCAGTGGGTAATGCTTCGCGTATATAGACTATGCTAGTAACTCTTCGTTGCTTTTATACACTTCAGATAAGACGGCAGTAATGAGCTTCTTTGAAGTATATTTCGTTACCACTGCAATCCCCTAACCATTAGGTACTTTAATTTTAATATCGCAAATAGCAGTTTATATAGTTCGTTAGGAAAATAATCGTTACGAATAACGGATAAGATCTGTAAACAAGGCAATATTTAGAATATTATTGCAGTATAACTTAGAGCTCAGTTTCAATAGCAGTGCTATCAGCTATCTAGCTAGTTTACGATATTACAAATGAGTTCATGTAAATTATTACAGATAATATCTGTTTTATTAAATACCTGTAGAGTAGATTTTTGATGACAATTATCTCTCTCTTCTTGACATTATCCACAAAATCAATCAGACAGTAGAAGATACCTGTCGACATCTTTAAAATTTCATAAACTAGAAATAAGCATAACTCTAACTTTAGTTAAACTACAATAACTTATAAAAATAAAAGAATCTATTTTACTAATATCAGTCAGCTAGTGAAATTTTTCATAACTGTTATGCTAATTTTATTATTATTTAGCATCATATTATATATTATAAGTATGAGTATCTTTTAATCATTTCTGAGGAGTTAATCAAATGAAACAAGTGGTATATGTCGCTACCCCAGAAAGCAAGCAAATTCATGTTTGGTCAATAGATAAAAAAGGAAAGCTGATATTATTGCAACAATTGATATTACCAGGTGAAGTACAACCAATGCAGATTAGTCGTGATGGTCGGCAGCTTTATGTTGGTATTCATCCTAATTTTGGAATTATTACTTATCTTATTTCACCTGAAGGAAAAATTAAACAACAGGCCATTACTGCCATTCCCGGCAACCCAACCCACATTGAAATTGATAAACTTGGTCGTTGGTTATTTATTTCCTCCTATCATCAAGGTAATTTAATGGTGTTACCGATTGATCAACGGGGGGTCGCTCAGTCAGCAATTCAAGTTATTTATGATTTAAAACATCCCCATTCTTCAGGAGTAAATTTTGATAATTCACGCTTATTTGTTCCTTGTCTAGGGGAAGATCATATTCGTATTTATGCTATTAATAACAATGGATATTTAACTGAACATATTGCTCAACGTATTAAAACTAATAAAGGCGCAGGACCACGTCATCTAACATTTTTACCTAACCAAAACGTTTTTTATTGTTTAAATGAGTTAGATGCAACAATTAATGTTTATTCTGCATTTGAACCTTATAAACAAATGCAAAATTGTAATATCTTACCTGCTGTATCGGAATGTAAACCTTGGGCTGCAGATATCCATATCACTCCAAATGGACGGCATCTTTACGCTAGTGAACGCTCTTCCAGTATTATTCGCCACTTCAAGGTGACAGCTGAAGGACTCAAATTATTGCCGATGATGTCTTATAAAACCGAAACTCAACCACGTGGTTTTGATATTGATCAAAGTGGTAATTTTTTACTAGCCGCAGGTCAAAAATCCAATTACATTGTTGTTTATAAAATAAATGCTGTTACTGGCGCGTTACAAACATTAGATCGTTATGCAGTTAACACCGGTCCAATCTGGATCACAACCCATTCAATTAAAAATTGAACTATTTTTGATTTACAGTTTAATAACTATCTTTTTTATCGCTTGGGTTAACTTAGTTAGTTGTTTAGTGGTAATGATGTAGGGTGGCATTAGATAAATTAATTTACCAAATGGCCTAATCCATACCCCCTCAGTAACAAAATAATCTTGTAATTCAGGTATATTGAGGTTGTTTTTCATTTCAACAACACCAATTGCACCTAACACACGTACGTCAGTAACTTGTGGTTGATCTCGCAATGGAAAAAGTTCAGCCATTAATTGAGTTTCAATATTTTTCACCCATTTTTTCCATGGGCTATTCCTTAATAAGCTGATGCTAGCATCAGCAATTGCACAGGCTAATGGATTAGCCATAAAAGTAGGCCCATGCATAAAACAGCTAGCTTCACCTTGGCTGATGGTATTTGCGATGTGCCGGCTGGTTAGAGTAGCTGATAGCGTGACATAACCACCAGTTAGCGCTTTACCTAAACATAAAATATCTGGTGTAATTGCGCTATGTTGACAAGCAAATAATTTCCCGGTACGGCCAAAGCCGGTGGCGATTTCATCAGCAATCAGTAAAATATTATAGCGATCACATAATTTTCTCACTGCTGTTAAATAATTAGGATGATAAATTCGCATACCACCTGCTCCCTGAATGATAGGCTCAAGAATAATAGCGGCAATTTTATCACCTTGTTCAGTTAGCATTTTTTTCAATGGGATCATAGCATCAGGTTTCCATTGCTGATAAAAACCGCATCGAGGCGCTTGAACAAAAAAATGCGCAGGCAGATAGCCATTATAAAGACTATGCATTGAGTTTTCCGGATCACATACTGACATAGCACCAAAGGTATCACCATGATATCCTCGTTGTAAGGCAATAAAATTGTGGCGCGTTTCTCCTCGTGCATGCCAATATTGTAATGCCATTTTTAATGCTACCTCTACGGCTACTGATCCAGAATCAGCCAGAAAAATACACTCCAATTTATCATCAGTTATATCAATTAATTGTCGACACAAAGCAGTTGCTGCCGGATGCGTAATACCGCCAAACATAACATGTGACATTTTTATTAATTGATCTGTAGCGGCTTTATTAAGTACGGGATGATTATAGCCGTGAATTACTGCCCACCAAGAAGCCATACCATCAATTAATTTTTTACCATCGGCTAATTCAAGTTCGACACCGGATGCTTGCACAATAGGGTAAGCTGGTATTGGTTGAGTCATTGAAGTATATGGGTGCCAAATATGTTTGGCATCAAAACTAATATCGTCGAGTTTCATTTTGTCTAGTCAACTATTTAGTTGAGTTAATTTTACTTAATTTTAGTTAATTTTACTTAATTTTAGTTAATTTTAGTTAATTTTAGTTGACATAATAACGCAGTTATTTAAACTATCAATACATTTTGTCTTAGAAGAGAGAATAATGTAAGATGGAAAAATCATGGACGTTTAGTAAAGCACAAAAATTATTTGATTTACCTTTTTTTACATTACTTTTTCAAGCTCAGAAAGTTCATCGTCAATATTTTGATCCGCAACAAATCCAGATTAGCACTTTACTCTCCATTAAAACTGGAGCCTGCCCAGAAGATTGCAAATATTGTCCACAAAGTGCTCGCTATAAGACAGAATTAAAAGCGGAACAACTATTAGAAGTAAAGAAAGTAATCGAGTCAGCTAAACAAGCTAAAAAATCCGGTTCAACGCGTTTTTGCATGGGCGCTGCCTGGCGAAATCCACATGAACGAAATATGACATATTTAGAAACTATAGTGAAAGAAGTTAAAGCATTAGGTTTAGAAACTTGTATGACACTAGGTAAATTAAATAACCAGCAGGCCTGCAGATTAGCGAAAGCAGGACTTGATTATTATAATCACAATTTGGACACTTCACCCGAATTTTATGGTAATATAATTACTACCCGAACCTATCAAGATCGTTTAGATACGATTGATCTAGTTAGAAAAGCAGGCATGAAGGTATGTTCTGGTGGAATTGTCGGTTTAGGTGAAAAGGTTACTGATCGCGCAGCTCTATTAGTTCAATTAGCTAATTTACCGAAGGCTCCAGAAAGTGTGCCAATTAATATGCTAATAAAAATAAAAGGGACGCCCCTTGAAGATAATGAAGATGTCGATCCTTTTGACTTTATTCGAACTATTGCTGTTGCCCGCATTATGATGCCAACCTCTTTTGTTCGGCTCTCCGCTGGCCGTGAACAAATGAATGAACAGATGCAAGCACTCTGTTTTATGGCTGGAGCTAACTCTCTATTTTATGGCTGCAAGTTATTAACGGCAGGTAACCCAAAAAAATATAAAGATCAAAAATTTTTTCACAAGCTAAATATTAATGCACAACCCATTGAAACAACCTTGGGTAACCAGAAGCAAATAGAGTGCTTAGAAAGCTATGATGCAAGTAAATACGGAACAATTTTATAACGCGGCATTATAATGAATTGGTCAACATTTTTAACTCATCAACTTGATAAGTGCAAGAAGAAAGAATTGTGGCGGCAGAGAAAAATCATTAAAAAAAATGATGCTCGTACCCTAATCTTTAATCAACAACAGTATATTAATTTTTCAAGTAATGATTATCTTGGATTAAGCTATCATTCTGCAATTATTAAAGCCTGGCAAACAGGATTAAGACAATATGGAACAGGTAGTGGTAGCTCAGGACATATTATTGGTTTTAATTGTGCTCATGCTAAATTAGAGCAAGAACTTGCTGATTGGCTAGGTTACCCCCGTGCTTTGTTATTTATTTCTGGCTATGCGGTAAATCAAAGTGTAATTATAGCATTAATGAATAAAAATGATCACATTATGGCTGATAAACTTAGTCATGCTTCTTTACTAGAAGCCGCGATGTTATCGCCAGCAAAATTACAACGTTTTACCCATAATCAACCTGACGCCTTAGAGCGTCTTTTGTCAATCAATCATACTGGAAAAACACTAGTTATCACAGAAGGTGTCTTTAGTATGGATGGCGATAGCGCCCCTTTACAGCAATTGCAAATAGTATCGAGGCAAGCACGAGCTTGGTTATTAGTAGATGATGCCCATGGTATTGGTGTTAATGGTGATGAAGGACGAGGTAGTTGTTATCTACATAAGGTAAAACCTGAACTGCTAGTGGTGACATTTGGTAAAGCGTTTGGCCTTAGTGGTGCTGCATTGCTTTGTGATGAAAATACCGCTGACTATTTTCTTCAATATGCTCGCCATTTAATATATAGTACTTCAATGCCACCTGCTCAAGCAGTCGCATTAATTGAGGCCGTTAAGCAAATTCGTCAAGCTGATGAATTAAGAGCTAACCTACAGCGCAATATCAATTATTTCCGTAAATTAGCTAACCACTATCATTTACCCTTATTAAATTCCCATAGTGCAATTCAGCCACTGATTATTGGTAATAACCAATGTTGTTTACAATTATCTCAATTTTTACGTCAACGGGGATTTTGGGTGCAAGCTATTCGGCCACAAACAGTACCAGAAGGTAGTGCAAGATTAAGGATCACCTTGATGGCTAATCATCAATTAGCCGATATTGCGCATTTAATGGAAACATTAAATCAATTCTTTGACAACCACGATGATGAATAAGCAAGCTATTGCTCATGCTTTTGGGCGAGCAGCCAAAAATTATGACAATATTGCGTCATTTCAACAACAAAGTGGTCAACATCTATTTGATTCCTTATCTGTCATGTCAGGTAACACAATTCTAGATGCTGGATGTGGTACTGGCTATTTCAGTGAGCAGTGGCAGTTATCCGGGAAACAGGTTATTGCACTTGATCTATCTGAATCAATGTTAGCCATTGCTAAACAAAAGCAAACGGCTATGAGTTATATTCAGGCTGACATGGAATATTTACCGCTAGCTGATGAAAATATTGATCTTTGTTTTAGTCATCTTGCTATTCAGTGGTGCAGTAATTTATCAATCCCGTTAAGTGAGCTATATCGTATTACAAAAAAGGGTGGAGTAGTTGCTTTTTCTACTTTAATTGATGGCTCATTACAAGAGCTACAACAGTGTTGGGAAAAAGTTGACAATAACCGTCATATTAATTCTTTTATGACGTTTGAACAAATTAAGCAAACTTGTCAGGATTGGCCGCATAGTTTAGAACAACAATCCTGGCATTTAATTTACCCTTCATTTACTTGTTTACTTCAATCTATAAAAGGCATTGGTGCAACTTATATAACAGATGGGCGTCAACAGCGAGGTCTGATGACAAAAAATCAATTATATAAATTAGTTGATCATTATCCTCATATCAATGCGCAATTCCCTTTAACTTATCAACTGGTTTATGGAATGTTATATCGTGAATAAATGTTTTTTTCTCACCGGAACTGATACAGATGTAGGTAAAACTGTAGTCAGTTGCGCACTGCTACAGGCTGGCGCGGATCATGGCTATCAAACAGCAGGCTATAAGCCAGTAGCTTCAGGTGGCGAACAATTAATGATTGAATTAAGAAATTCAGATGCTCAGTTATTAAGAATAAATAGTAGCGTGAAACTGAATTACTATGATATTAATCCAATTATTTTTACTCAAACAACATCACCTAATATTGCCAGTCAACTAACAGGAAAACATATTGATTGGAAGATCATGAATGGAGGATTAAATAAATTAAAGAAATCTAATTATTGGATCATTATCGAAGGTATTGGCGGATGGTACACACCACTTTGTACCGACAAAACTATGGCCGATTGGGTTATACAACAGCAATTACCAGTGATATTAACAGTTGCTATTAAATTAGGTTGCATCAATCATGCAATATTAACCGCAGAAGCCATTAAGCAAAGCGGTTTATTATTAGTAGGCTGGGTAGCAAATGAAATTATTTTACCGAATCAGTATCAGCATGATTATTTGCTAACATTAAAGCAGTGGCTATCAGCACCATGCTTAGGCGTTATTCCGCATTTACCAAATTGGCAATCCAATTCAATTGGAAAATTCATTAATTTAAATAGCCTACTGTAATAAAATAATTTTAGGCTAAAGAAGCACGCTATGCTGCTTTTGCTTAAAAAAGTGCTTAATTATAACAAATTAAATGCTGTTTTTTATTTTTTCTTTATAAAAATTTTATGAATTATTTTCTAGCAAAAAATTTTTACTAATCCTTAAGTGTAACTTTTATAACTATAAATACTAAAAAGAATATCTTAAGTCATCCACTATTTATGTTGATAATCTTATTAATTAAGATTTAAAAAAGTTAGCCTAACCAAACTAATATAAGACATAATAGGTAATCAATATCATTTTCAGCTTTAAATTAAAATTTATAAATATTTAATATGTTATTACAAACAAGCCAAAAATGATATATCATTTTGTTTTACCATTCTTGATTAGAATAAAATATAATTGAAAGTGAGAAAATCTTGAGGATAATTAAGTTATTAACATACTAAATATATCTATATAATTAGTTGCAATAGAAACTGATTTGTTATTTCTGCTATCATTAAAACTGTTTTATCTAAAATAATAAAGTAATATTTTTAGTAGAGAGAGAATTAGATGAGTAAAGTTTTTGAATTACATTCTGATTTTCAACCTGCAGGCGATCAACCTGCAGCAATAAAGAAATTAATCGAAGGTATTAAAGATGGATTAGCTCATCAAACGTTACTTGGTGTTACAGGCTCAGGAAAAACATTCACTATCGCTAATGTTATTGAGCAGATTAATCGCCCGGTAATGCTAATAGCTCATAATAAGACGCTAGCTGCACAATTATATTGTGAAATGAAGGCTTTTTTTCCTAAAAATGCAGTAGAATATTTTGTTTCTTATTATAATTACTATCAACCAGAAGCGTATGTTCCTAGCTCCGATACTTTTATTGAAAAAGACGCTTCTATTAACGACCATATTGAACAAATGCGACTTTCTGCCACTAAAGCTTTACTTGAAAGACGTGATGTTATTGTTGTTGCTTCGGTATCAGCCATTTATGGTTTAGGTGATCCTGATAGCTATTTAAAAAATATGCTTCTTTTAACTAAAGGCATGATTATTGATCAGCGTTCTATTTTACGCCACCTTACAAGTTTACAATATACTCGCAATGATCAAGCATTTCAGCGAGGTACATTTAGGGTTAGAGGAGAAGTAATTGATATTTTTCCAGCTGAATCAAATGAATATGCGTTACGAGTTGAATTATTTGATGAGGAAGTAGAACAATTAGCGCTTTTTGATCCCTTAACCGGACAGGTGAGATATAATGTACCGCGATTTACAATTTATCCTAAAACTCACTATGTAATCCCGCGTGAACGTATTCTTGAAGCCATGGAGCAGATTAAAATTGAATTGGCAAAAAGACGTAAATTGCTACTAGAAAATAATAAACTAGTTGAAGAACAGAGATTAACACAGCGTACTCAGTTTGATTTAGAGATGATGAACGAACTTGGTTATTGTTCTGGCATTGAAAATTACTCACGTTATTTTTCCGGCCGAGAAACCGGAAAACCGCCACCAACATTATTTGACTATTTACCCACAGATGGTCTATTAGTTATAGATGAATCTCATGTTACCATCCCACAAATTAGCGGTATGTATCGTGGTGATAGATCTCGTAAAGGGACATTGGTAGAATATGGTTTTCGATTACCTTCTGCGTTAGATAATCGTCCATTACGTTTTGAGGAGTTTGAAATACTTTCCCCACAAGTCATTTACATTTCTGCCACACCAGGTAAGTATGAATTGGAAAAGTCAGCTAATGAAATTATTGAGCAAGTTATTCGGCCAACTGGATTACTTGATCCTGAAATTGAAGTTCGTCCAGTTACCACTCAGGTTGATGATTTATTATCTGAGATCCATTTTCGTATAGCAGTAAATGAACGTGTCCTAGTAATAACGTTAACTAAAAAAATGGCGGAAGATTTAACCGATTATCTGCAAGAACATGACATTAAGGTTCGTTATTTGCATTCAGATATTGATACCATTGAACGGGTAGAAATTATCCGTGATTTGCGATTAGGATTATTTGATGTCTTAGTAGGTATTAACTTGTTACGTGAAGGATTAGATATGCCAGAAGTATCGTTAGTTGCTATCTTAGATGCAGATAAAGAAGGATTTTTACGTTCAGAACGTTCATTAATCCAAACAATTGGACGTGCAGCGCGTAATCTACGAGGTAAAGCTATTTTATATGCTGATAAAATTACTAATTCAATGGCGAAGGCGATTATAGAAACGGAACGTCGTCGCGAAAAACAAATTACCTTTAATCAACAACATGGTATTATTCCTAAAAGTTTAAATAAAAAAGTTAACGATATTTTTCAAGTCGATATACCAGTATCTATAAAACTTAAACATAAGAAATTGCAAGTATTACCGACTATCGAAAATTATCGTAAACTCTCGACTAAAGAATTTAGTCTTAAAATTCAGATATTAAAAGCACAGATGTATCGTTATGCGCAAGATTTTGAATTTGAACAAGCAGCCAGTTTACGCGATCAAATTCAATTGTTACATGAACAGTTTATTACTAATTCTTAAAGGGAGTTGAAGAATATAACGGGTTATATAGTATGAATTGGGCAGTTACGGTGCTTCGTGGATATTCATCATCTAAGTATTGTTTTATACTCTGCGGTATGTTAATTTTTAGAAATTTAGTCAGATCGCTCAAAATAAATCTCCTAGAAAGGAGAAATTAGATAAATCAGAAAGAGGCAACAGGCACGACTTCATGTGTTATACTGGCTTTTTACCAAAAGCGATTTATGATCTCTCTCCTCAAATTAATAATAATAACCGACTGAATTTTTATGATACTCTAAAAGAAGCCATTATAAGGAATCCGACGACTCCGGTCCTTAACTTTTTTCAAAACGCAAATATTCTTCGCCTATAGTTATGATTATCCTGGATTTTTTGAAAACTATCAAGTAAAGATAATGGCAAAGAATGAACTGCATTGATGAGAAATTAATAAAAGTATTCTTGCCGATGAATTTATTACCTATAAAGGAAATAAGAATAATTCCCGTCTCCTTCACCTACTACAACAAACAAAAAGATAGTTAAACCGATAGATCTAACGAATGAAGGCAAAATGACGATTCTATTTCTCTACTAAGATAATTAGAGAATAATTTATCCAGATGTATATCCTCCACAACCAACTAAACTACCTTCCACCATTGATAACTAATGGATAACTTTCTTGAAAAATACAGTAAAAGTATTAACTCGTATATCCGTCCTATCTGTTGAGCAAATATTTGACTGCGGCACTTATATCATTTAGTGATGAAGCTACTCCCTCCTATGCCACTCCTAAATATTCCCACTTACATTTTTCCAAAGCTGTAAGTTAAAAACTTCAATTCATTCTACATCAAAACTACCGATTGATAGTTAGCAGAGCGAGTTTATATTTTACCCGACTCTAACTAGCAACATATTACTTTTACTATCCCTCATCTTATTTAGTGTTTTTAACAATGACTAGAAATTATTCAATGTTCTATTTCTGGGGCACACTACACACCCACATTTATGCCGCAGTGGTGGAGTACACAAATAGAGTAATCAAAATCACCATCTTCTGTGCCTTACATACTTGTATAATAATTTAATTAAAATCTACATGTTTATATCTGTCACCTACTAACGGTCTTGATATTAAACATACTGTATGGCATGAAGACGTTATTTAAAAAATAATGATCAAAGGAGATCTGGCGAGGCGATATCATAGGACTGCTTCATCACGGATACAATCTGATAAATCCAACTAATATTTCCTGGTCTGAAGTATTATATCCGCACAAGTAGACAGTGTCAGCATAACCTGAAGAACATAGTGCAAACGTTATTGAAAAGTGCGACTTTAAAAAGATAAAACGGACGTAACATAGCGTAAAATACCTTGGGCGCTACCTTAACCCAATATTTATATTAAAACTTCGACATTAACTGAAGGAAAAGTTACATATCATTACTATGATCAACAGACTAAGCAGTACTGACAGTAGATTCCTTGACACAGGATGAGATAATCGAGCGCTACATTGCTATATTTTCTCCTAACGATTTTAAGATTGTGCATTATTAATGGTTTTTATCGAAACATAAACGACACTTATTACTACTGAAGTGTAATAAGCCTCTAAGTATGAGGGATTACAAAAAAACTGGAAATAGGATAGCCGATTTTTTCTAATAAAAGAATTAATTTTCGCAGAAATATTCGTACAAATGCATTCTATTATCAAATAGATTGTTTATTAACAGGTATTTATCAACAAAAATGATATCTAAAATATAACAAATAAGCATTTGTTTAGGTGATTTAATGAGTTAAATTATAGTTAAATTCTACTTATTTTATAATTTAATGTAGACAATAAAGTGTTGTATTTGCTAATCAGTCAAATAATATCGTTTTATATAAAAAGTTTTAAAATAGTTATTGAGCTCATTTAAGTACTACGACGTAATAAACCTTGTTTTTTTAACCATACTAATAATATAGATATTGCAGCTGGCGTAATACCTGATATACGTGACGCTTGACCAATAGAAGTAGGTTTATGATCATTGAGCTTAGCAATCACTTCATTAGAAAGACCTATTATTTGTTTATAATCTAAATTGGTCGATAATGTAGTATATTCATTACGAACCTGTCTTTCTATTTCTTCTTGTTGACGAAGAATATAACCTTCATATTTTACTTGAATCTCAACTTCATTTGTGATTTGAAAATCATTAATTGCAGGTGAAAAATGATTTAACGAAGTAAGTAATTTGTAACTCATTTCAGGACGACGAAGTAAATCTTCTCCATTCGCTTCCTTTGAAAGTGGAACAGTTAATACTTCATTAAGATCACTAATTTTCTCTGAATTAGGATGTAACCAAATATTACGTAGACGTTGACGTTCTTGTTCAATTAATTCAATTTTACGACAAAAATTTTTCCAACGATTTTCATCGATTAAACCAAGCTCATATCCTTTTTCAGTTAAACGAAGATCAGCATTATCTTCACGCAGGATAAGGCGATGCTCTGCTCTTGAAGTAAACATTCGATAAGGTTCTTTTGTACCTAATGTGCAAAGATCGTCAACTAAAACACCAATATAAGCTTGATCACGACGAGGGAACCATCCCTCTTGTTCAAAAGCATAACGAGCTGCATTAAGTCCAGCTAATAATCCTTGAGCTCCAGCTTCTTCATAACCTGTTGTTCCATTAATCTGACCAGCAAAAAATAACCCTTTTATAAATTTACTTTCTAAAGTTAGTTTTAAATCTCGAGGATCAAAAAAATCATATTCAATTGCATATCCCGGTCTAATAATACAAGCATTTTCTAAACCCTTAATCGAATGTATAATTTTTATTTGTACATCAAAAGGTAAACTAGTAGAAATTCCATTAGGATAAATTTCATTACTTGTTAACCCTTCTGGTTCAAGAAATATTTGGTGCGCTGAGCGATCTGAAAACCGCATAATTTTATCTTCAATGGAAGGACAATAGCGTGGTCCTATTCCTTCAATGATACCTGTATACATAGGACTACGATTTAAGTTATCGTGAATCACCTGATGAGTTTTTTTATTCGTATAAGTAATATGACAAGGTAATTGTTGTGGATGTTGTTGAGTAGACCCGATAAAAGAAAAAACAGGAACGGGATTATCACCAAATTGTTGAGCTAATTGGGAAAAATTGATAGTTCTTGCATTTATTCTAGGAGGTGTACCTGTTTTAAGGCGATCTACTCGTAAAGGCAACTCTCTTAACTTATGGGATAAACCTATAGTAAGGTAATCATTGGATCTATCACAATTAGAATTTTCTAATCCTATATGGATCTTAGCATTAAGAAAAGTACCTACGGTTAGTACGACAGACCTTGCATGAAATTTTAATCCTATGCTAGTTATTACACCAATAATTTGGTTATTTTCTATGATCAAGTCTTCAACATCTTGTTGAAGAATCATTAGATTCTTTTGATTTTCTAGAGCAATTCTAATTGCTTGTTTATAAAGTATGCGATCAATTTGAGCTCTAGTTGCTTGTACTGCCGCACCCTTACTTGAATTAAGGGTTCTAAATTGGATTCCTGCTTTATCTGTTGCAATAGCCATAATGCCACCCAAAGCATCAATTTCTTTAACTAGATGTCCTTTGCCGATTCCACCGATAGCTGGATTGCATGACATTTGACCCAGCGTATCAATATTATGGGTCAGAAGTAAAGTTTGACGTCCCATACGAGCAGTAGCCATACCTGCTTCAGTGCCAGCGTGACCTCCACCAATAATAATAACGTCAAATTTTTTGGGGTAAAACATAATAAACCTTAGTCTTAAAATGCTACTTAGCGAATGAATTTCTATCGAGTTTTATTAAAGAGAGAGTTTAAGTTACCGCTTATTAGCAGTAATATATTTTATTTAAATATTACTTATTATATTCATTATTAGTATCGAGATATTCTGTTGGTAATTATAAATAATTTAATAACATCAACATGTTGGTTATTATTTTTAGTTGTTAATAACATGTGCTTATACTCAGTATAAGCTGGGATTAACATAGCTAGTTATGCACAACTAGGTTTGATATTTAAGTTTATTCTATAGATAACTATAAGTTATCTTCTTCTTTTTCACAAAGTTATTCATATTTATTTAATTTTTGTTTATTCAATTCCATAAAATTATCCTTTCGCTTTTTATGCAAATTTCTGCAAGATATTCTAGTACTTTATGTTCTGAAATATCAAGAACTAATAGTGCTTCAATAAGTTTTGTATGATGATCCTTTAGTTGTTGATCTAATTTATGGATTGCAAATATAATTAATTTAGCTAAGATTAAGCTTTGTTTGTTGACTTATTTGTTAGAGATTGTATATATTAGATAATTTATCTACTCTATAATAGAGTTTATTAATAATAAATTACCTTTTTTAGTAATTTTCTAAAAATTAATTGTATGTACTTTAGTATCACAGTTTTATTTTTCAATATTTTATGGGGTATAACTAGTAATATATTCATCGCTTCATATAGTGCAATTTGTTATTAATGTTACTTTTAGTATTATAAATACCATTGTTTAAAACAATGCTTCTTATTTGGCTAAGAGTTAGTTGTAATTTACCTATGGATAAAAGGTAAAGTTGGCAAAGGTTGTTACTTTGCTCATATAGTAATTTATAGCTATCTCTAATATTTTAATTATTATGGTTTTAAACAATCTTCTCCAAGCCAGATAATTTGATAAATAAGATTCTACGCCATGAAAAAATCTACTCAGGAATCTTTTAATCGGCTTATATAACTATTTACATTTGTCTGTAGAATACATTATCAATAACTATCTGATTATTAAATCTTATTAGACTATGGTAGCTAATTTTACGTTCTTCGACTACAAAAGTTTTGTACTTTAGCTCCATTCAAGCTAATTATGAATTTTGTATCGATGATCGTGTAAAAAACGATAATACACTCTGTATTAAACTTTTTAAGAATATTACAGGGTCACATATGACTCCTATCAATCTCAAACGATATTAATCTTCGCGATTTGCTCATAGTTAGGAAATTTAATTTTCTTTAACAGAGATTAATGTTACCTCTATTTCTTAAATAGTGGTAAAGAATAAGTTTATATTATGTATTTATTATAAGTGAAAATTTTATCGGAGTCTGTATTTTTAATTTAAAGTATTAATTATAGAGATATATAATTCTATTGGGTTTGATTTGATAATTATAATTTTTTTATTTTTTATGTTTTTTATAAGAATAACTTTATGCATGCCTTTTAAAGGCTGTGAAGGTCGGTAAAACACCTGTCGTTACATATAATGCATTTTTACAGGATCATCTGTACGCAGAAATTCTTTCATTATAACAGTGAAACCTAATTGTTTTCGAGCCGTAATCTTCAATGTTTTTATACTTCGGTAATAAAGAGCTTCTCGTTTATGGCTCAATAATAAATCATAGTAACACACTATATTAATTAATAAGAGTGAACTGCCGGAGATTTGGCTATCAGAGAGAACCGTAATTTCTCTGATAAAGTCCTTGATGTTTTTTGGTAAGAAGTTTTAGCAGAATATTCTGCTTCGATGAAGATACTGGGGAAAGATCCAGATGAGTGGCTGGCATCCCTGTGCCTTCCTGTCAGGGAACTGTAGCGTCACAATAAGAGTGATGAATTTAATTTAAATATCAGCTTTTGCGTGACAGTGTAAGAAGGATATGGAGCCGACGTGTGAACTAACTTTAATTCAAGAAAGCAAGTATTTTAAATGTTATTTAAGCTGCTTCCGTCTACTCAGAAAAGTTGAAACTTAAAGGATTTAACCTGCAGTAATACTGGTGATAATTAATACCTAACTTAAGGGACGGGTAAATAGATTCACGAATTATCTGAGTGGAATCCCCTATCCAGATCGTCATACAGTATAATGAAGTTATATTTATTTTGGTGTATGGTGTTTCGGAGATGCTAGCGTATCCTCTGATTGTTTTTTGTGAATAATTTCAACAACATAGAGATGATATGCTATAAAAGTCTATCCTATAGATATCTGCAAAATAAAATCTTACCTTAAGATAATGATATCCAGAATTAAGAAAAAACCTAAAAATAGACTAATTGGAAATTAATTAAGATCCTGCCTTCCTGTTACTTTTATAAAATTTTATACCGAAGCGATATGTTAAACATCCCATAACAGGCATTATAAGGAAAACAACAGTTAATGTATAACTTATTCTAGTAGATAGCATTACTAAAAGAGAATGATTAAGACTTTAGCTATTTCAGCCAATCCAGTATTTAAATAGTTACATCTAGACATTGCATAAAAAGGCTATCGTTACTAGGGTTGGGTAACCTAAATACATTTTATATTATTTTAATATTTAATGACCTTAAATAAGGTAAAATAAATAAAATTCTAAATATAGATATTTTATTTATTAGAAAATTAAAGTTCTAGATCTAGATATATAATAAATTATTCCGTATATAGCTTTACGGTAGGTAGTTTTTTATTATTTTTCTGATAAATAAATTTAAATTTTAAATTTACAAATAACTAATAATATAAACAAGATACTTTTTATCAAAAAAAAAGAGCAAACAGATAAGTTTTCAAATTATTACTTGCTAGCTGCGTAAAATTGCTTATAATGTATTTTCACTGATTCAGTATAGAACGAATCGATTGAATAGAATTTTATTGACTTAAGGTAAAAAAAAAAGTAAAAATAACTACTTGACTTTATAGATGAAAACTGTAATATACATCAATGATCAGATAACTAGCACGTTTTTTAACAATTAATCAGATAATCTGTGTGGTACTTGCAAGATTTTATTAAAAAATAAAAATAATTTAATTTAAAAGTCTTTAATAGTAGCAAAATAGTTAACTCATAAATGAATTATGACTTAATAGTTAGTAACTGAGATTTTATTAGGCAGTGAAAAATAATAAAACGTCAAAAAAAGTTACCTGAACAAAAATGTGTCACAAATGATAAAAATATTATTTTAGAATCAAGATTTTAATTGAAGAGCTTCATCATGGGGATCGCGTTGATCTCTGACGTAAGATTTAAGACATACAAGTTGAGAGTCAGCAGTAAGATTTTTAATTTATTACCAGTGAGTAATGTATGCGTGAGTAAGGTATAGATAGATTTAGATGAAGGTGAAGAATAACTCTTAGAGAAGAGGGTTAATATTGCATTCTAACTAAGGATGCAAAGTGAGGGGGGTTTGTCTAATACTTGAAAGCATTAGCTACACTGTGATTAAGATAGATTCAGACTCATACTGATTCTACAGTAGGTAGAATTACACAATCACCACAAACATAATGCAGATTATATCTCGTGTATTGAATAGGTCTTCGGGTTGTTAAATTTTTTTAGTTATAAAAGAATTTAGGATTATTTTTTAGTAAATATAGTTAGTAACAGAAGAAGAACAGGTCAATTTGTTTCTATAGTCTCGGTAATACAGAGGGTGAAAGGATTAATCGAAATCACTGGACGTAAAGATGAGCACATAGACGACTAATTAAGTTGAGTGTAAAATTCCCCAGGTAACCTGGGAGGCCTTATATACAAGGCTAATTAGTTAAAGTTTTATAGAGGAATAAAATTCCATACGTATCAGTGAAAATGTCTAGAGATTTAGAAGGAATACCGATGGTATGAAGGGGGTAGTTCCTAGATAAATACTGACCCTCATGTCCGAGGTCGTAGGAAGAAAATAGAATTAGGCATCCGCTAGTCTAACACTGTAAATGATATCGATTTGTAGGTTGTAGTCTCTAACTGTAGACTACAATTCTAATTTGTTAAATCAACTGCATGAATAGTTTAACTTTAGGTTAGACTTCAAATGAAGTAACGGTGGCTTGGAAGCACTGGAGCGTATAGGTTAATTATTTGCAAAGTAAAAATTAACCACTTTTAATATTTCAGAGTAGTCTCTCAGAAAAGAGAGATGGAGAGGATTTTGGCGCTCTGAGATAGATATTGTATGATGTTATTATTTTATATTTTTTGAAATGTTTTTGGTTAAGTTCCGTATAAACCTTCTATTATTCTTTAATTGCTATGAATTTAATTGAAAAAAGATTCATGGTGATAAATTGTAGGAAGGTGGGGTGATTTTAAGTTATCCACCCTAATGGGTGGGTGCCTGCACGCTATAATTTCGTATATAGAGAGAGGTGAGTCTAGAATAAGAAGCGTAACTCAAAAAGTACATTGAAGGCAGGATTGGAGCCTCTAATTTAATTTCATGAAGTTAGGATCGTTAGTAATTGCGGATCAGAATATCACGGTGAATATCTTATGGACCTTGTATAAGATCGTCCGTCACATATTATGTGAATAGGTTATGAAAGAAGTAAGTACTTAATCTTCAAGATGGAGATTACAAGTTTGTAATTCATAATTTAGATAAAATCGTAACAAGGGGTAACCGTAGGGAGAACCTGTAGTTAGATCACCACTTTACTCTCTATTAGGTTAATAGAGAGAGTTCACATAGATTGTCTTATGACATCAGAGAGTAAAAGCTAAGTTTAGATTAGCTGAAATGTTGTTAGCCCCTAATATAAGGGAATAGAGTATCATCGTTTTAGGGTGGAAAGGGGGTTCGCATTTCTAGGTGCGACTTCGGTGATAATAAAGATTACGGCATCATTATTTTAGTGCGTGCTTGTGATGCCACCTGGAAATAATTTGCTTTCTATACTATACACCTATAACACTTAGATCAATACACTTAGATCAATAAAAGTTAAGTAAAGTCAATGAGTTGGTTTAATAATAAAGCTCTTTAATAATTTGGAACAATCTGAAAATTGAAACGCACATTACTAAAAATAGTGTGGAGAATTCTCAAAACTCCAATCAGTTGGTTTTTTGTTTTTTTATGATAAAAGGTTATGAACGAACAGTTAGTAATTAAGTTAGAGGTAGCCAACGTATAGTAACCGATGTATACATTAAGTATGTTAGTATTATAAATACTGCACAATAAAGAATTAGTGAACATGTACTCATAATCTAAAAACACCTTCGGGTTGTGAGGTTAAGCGAATTAAGCGTACACGGTGGATGCCTAGGCAGTCAGAGGCGATGAAGGACGTGCTAATCTGCGAAAAGCGTCGGTAAGTTGATATGAAGCGCAATAGCCGGCGATATCCGAATGGGGAAACCCAGTGTTTTATGCACTATCGTTTGATAAATTCATAGTTAAACGAGGCGAACCGGGGGAACTGAAACATCTCATTACCCCGAGGAAAAGAAATCAACCGAGATTCCCTTAGTAGCGGCGAGCGAACGGGGAGGAAGCCCAGAGTCAACATCGCTATTTACATCAGGAGAATGGTCTGGAAAGGCCAGCAATAAAGGGTGATAGCCCCGTATCTAAAGGTATAAATAGAGTGAGCTCGAAGAGTAGGGCGGGACACGTGTTATCCTGTCTGAATATGGGGGGACCATCCTCCAAGGCTAAATACTCCTGACTGACCGATAGTGAACCAGTACCGTGAGGGAAAGGCGAAAAGAACCCCGGCGAGGGGAGTGAAATAGAACCTGAAACCGTGTACGTACAAGCAGTGGAAGCCCCATCACTCAAGTGTCCGACCTATAGTATAGTGACATTATATCACATAATGCAATGGTAGACCTTCTTATTATAAGGTTATTGACTTTATAGTCGCAGTTTTAGTTTTTGCAAGAAGTTAATAAAATGGACAAGATTTAGAGTAAAAATAAGTGGGACATTTGAGGATGGGGTGACTGCGTACCTTTTGTATAATGGGTCAGCGACTTATATTCTGTAGCAAGGTTAACTGCATAGGGGAGCCGTAGGGAAACCGAGTCTTAAATGGGCGTTAAGTTGCAGGGTATAGACCCGAAACCCGGTGATCTAGCCATGAGTAGGTTGAAGGTTTGGTAACACTAACTGGAGGACCGAACCGACTAATGTTGAAAAATTAGCGGATGACTTGTGGCTGGGGGTGAAAGGCCAATCAAACCGGGAGATAGCTGGTTCTCCCCGAAAGCTATTTAGGTAGCGCCTCGTGAATTCATCTTTGGGGGTAGAGCACTGTTTCGGTTAGGGAGTTATTACGACTTACCAATCCGATGCAAACTACGAATACCGAAGAATGTTATCACGGGAGACACACGGCGGGTGCTAACGTCCGTCGTGAAAAGGGAAACAACCCAGACCGCCAGCTAAGGTCCCAAAGTCATGGTTAAGTGGGAAACGAAGTGGGAAGGCTTAGACAGCCAGGATGTTGGCTTAGAAGCAGCCATCCTTTAAAGAAAGCGTAATAGCTCACTGGTCGAGTCGGCCTGCGCGGAAGATGTAACGGGGCTAAACCATGTACCGAAGCTGCGGCAGTAACACTAAGTGTTACTGGGTAGGGGAGCGTTCTGTAAGCCGTAGAAGGTGGATTGAGAGATCTGCTGGAGGTATCAGAAGTGCGAATGCTGACATAAGTAACGATAAAGCGGGTGAAAAACCCGCTCGCCGAAAGACCAAGGGTTCCTGTCCAACGTTAATCGGGGCAGGGTAAGTCGACCCCTAAGGCGAGGCTGAAAAGCGTAGTCGATGGGAAACGGATTAATATTCCCGTACTAAGAGTTACTGCGAAGGGGGGACGAAGAAGGCTAGGCTATCCGGGCGACGGTTGTCTCGGTTTAAGCATGTAGGTGGGTAGTGCAGGAAAATCCGCACTACTATAACACTGAGGTGTGATGACGAGCCACTAAGGTGGTGAAGTAGTTGATGCCCAGCTTCCAGGAAAAGCCTCTAAGCGATAGGTAATTTTTAATCGTACCACAAACCGACACAGGTGATTAGGTAGAGAATACTCAGGCGCTTGAGAGAACTCGGGTGAAGGAACTAGGCAAAATGGTGCTGTAACTTCGGGAGAAGGCACGCTGGCATTAGGTGAAGGGTTTTACATCTAGAGCTGAAGCTAGTCGCAGATACCAGCTGGCTGCAACTGTTTATTAAAAACACAGCACTGTGCAAACATGAAAGTGGACGTATACGGTGTGACGCCTGCCCGGTGCTGGAAGGTTAATTGATGGGGTTAAGCCCATAAGGCGAAGCTCTTGATCGAAGCCTCAGTAAACGGCGGCCGTAACTATAACGGTCCTAAGGTAGCGAAATTCCTTGTCGGGTAAGTTCCGACCTGCACGAATGGCGTAATGATGGCTAGGCTGTCTCCACCCGAGACTCAGTGAAATTGAACTCGCTGTGAAGATGCAGTGTACCCGCGACAAGACGGAAAGACCCCGTGAACCTTTACTATAGCTTGACACTGAATATTGAGCATTGATGTGTAGGATAGGTGGGAGGCTTTGAAGTATAGACGCTAGTCTATATTGAGCCAACGTTGAAATACCACCCTTTAATGTTTGATGTTCTAACTTAGGCCCGTAATCCGGGTTGAGAACAGTGTCTGGTGGATAGTTTGACTGGGGCGGTCTCCTCCCAAAGAGTAACGGAGGAGCACGAAGGTTGGCTAATCACGGTCGGACATCGTGAGGTTAGTGCAAAGGCATAAGCCAGCTTGACTGTGAGCGTGACGGCGCGAGCAGATACGAAAGTAGGTCTTAGTGATCCGGTGGTTCTAAATGGAAGGGCCATCGCTCAACGGATAAAAGGTACTCCGGGGATAACAGGCTGATACCGCCCAAGAGTTCATATCGACGGCGGTGTTTGGCACCTCGATGTCGGCTCATCACATCCTGGGGCTGAAGTAGGTCCCAAGGGTATGGCTGTTCGCCATTTAAAGTGGTACGCGAGCTGGGTTTAGAACGTCGTGAGACAGTTCGGTCCCTATCTGTCGTGGGCGAAGGAAGATTGAGGGGGGCTACTCCTAGTACGAGAGGACCGGAGTGGACGCACCACTGGTGTACAGGTTGTCATGCCAATGGCATTGCCTGGTAGCTAAGTGCGGAAGAGATAACCGCTGAAAGCATCTAAGCGGGAAGCTTGCCTCAAGATGAGTCTTCCCTGACAATAATGTCCAATAAGGGGTGTTCAAGACGAGGACGTAGATAGGTTGGGTGTGTAAGCGTAGTGATACGTTAAGCTAACCAGTACTAATAACCCCGAGAGGCTTAACCTAACAACACCGAAGGTGT
The DNA here is from genome assembly GCA_052174455.1 of Arsenophonus sp. NC-PE1-MAG3. Classification (GTDB taxonomy): domain Bacteria; phylum Pseudomonadota; class Gammaproteobacteria; order Enterobacterales; family Enterobacteriaceae; genus Arsenophonus. The sequence continues at coordinate 318,129 of JBQMRP010000004.1, forward strand.
TTTGAGAGAGAAAAATAATTTTAGGTTGTTTTTGAGATTGGATTTTGTAGAATTTATCTGATAAATTAAGGTTGTAAATATTAGTGAGGAATTATACTCAGGTATCTGAAATGGCTAAAAGCGAAGGTTGTAAATAATAATTGAAATGAAATAAGATGAATAAAAAGAATTTATCTGGCGGTAATAGCGCGGTGGTCCCACCTGATACCATGCCGAACTCAGAAGTGAAATGCCGTAGCGCCGATGGTAGTGTGGGGTCTCCCCATGTGAGAGTAGGGAGCTGCCAGATTTTAATTATTTTAAACCATCTTTTTGGTGGTTTTTTTGAATTTTTATTATTTAAGTTTATAACTATTCTTTATTGTCTATTTTCTAGAGATCTGCTGTTATTAACAGATAATTGATTTTTTTGGTTATTATATAGACCTTGTCGCACAACTTCTTGCTATAAAGATAGTTATTGAAAGATATAGTTAAGATGAATATAATGATGATTAGGTTCAATTATAAAGATGTTCTTCAGGACAGAAGAACATGCGTCTACTTTAGCTAAGTTCTAAAGTATATTTAAGTTTACTTTTATTAAAAAGTAATAACACAGAATCATATTCTGATAATCGGCTATTTTCTAAAAGTTATTGTATAGAAATGCATATACTACATGAAAGGTTTTGCTATATCGGTTGCCATGAAAGTAACCAGTTATAAAGATCAAAGAGATTATTTCTTATTTTCATAGTAACATAAATTACATCTTATTAGTTGTATTCACTAATATAATATCGAATTATATCGATAATGCATTCAGCAATTTATCCAATTTTATATTGCCCACATTCTTATAATAAATGTGTTTATCTGGTGAAGGTATTTATTATGGTTACAGAGATATCGTTGTAAATTTTCCATTACAGAAAAATATTTAACAATCTTTCTGAAAGAAAGTCTACTTCCGAAACTACATTACAAGAATAAATGATTTAGTTATCTTCGATGTAATTGAATAGCTTAAATTTACAGAAGTTAGAAAAACAAACAAGGATTGATTTAAAAAACAGAGTTAATAATGGCATCACTGCTTTTTCTTTCTTCAGTTGAGACAATCAATATAAATGTACTAAGTGCTATTTATTGAAGTAGATAAAATATTTCCATAAATCCTTAAAATGAAGTGTTATCTTTTCACATAAAAAACTAGAAAACGCGGAATAGGAGGAAATGAAAGACAAAGAAGAAATTACGATCTTAATTACCTCAGATTAATAAGGGTTATATGAGTGATGAGATTCTTGAATAGTTTAATACAGAGTATGTTGGTCATTATTTTATTTAACTAATCATCGATAAGAGTTCATACTTTAATTCGGATGGAGTTGAATTGTATAAAAACTTTATCAGAAAATATTAAATTAATCATCATTGTTTATTGATGCAATGATGATAAGAAAGTTATTAGTAAGAAATTCCATATTTAAACTATGAATAATTATATCAGGTAAATAAAAAGGTGACTAAGTAGATTCCATGGTAGATGATCATTTTATTTACCAAAATATTTAATTTGGATTGCTATTTACACAGGAACAAAACAGGAATTTTCGTAAAATTAGGTAGGAAAAGATCTAAATGCAAACTATAAAGCATTTAAAATTACGATACAAGTTATTTATACGTAGTATAAAATATTTTTCGTGAATACTAAAAGAAACTTGATGACCTTATTGTTTTAATAAGAATATATTTAACCACTCAATGGTTTTTCATATATTTTATAAGGATAAAATTGTGCTTAATACTCGACAGCTTCTTATGTAATCTTAACTGAAAATTTTCTATAATCACCTATAAGGTAATTATAGGTAATGGAAAAGAATTTATAGACTATTTACTTTGCAAAAATATTCAGCTACCGGAAAACAGGAATTCAACCATTTGTATAAACAGTTTTGTATACATTACTAACATACCTCGTTGAGGCATTCTCAAACGAGTGGTAGGTCGAGCAATTTAATTACGTAATAGAAAGAGATGGGCTACAAAATCATCATTTTATTCTTCTGAATAGTTTTAGATCACTTTGGATTAATATATTTAGCTGTACAATTAGGAATTAGATAAATTAGTATTGGGTAGTAAATTTGAATTATTAGCAAATCTATCGTAGTTTATAAGCTACGGGATCCGTTCTGGATATCTTAAAAATCTGTTCTTGATCTTTAAATTAAAGATTATTTATAGGGTAAATTAGGAATAATATATTAGCCAGTTCTAGTTTTTAGCAGACGGGAAACAGCTTCAATATCATAAAAGGATTGTTTTCTTTGAATCATATTTCTTCATACATAACCTTTATAAGCTTTACTCACTGTTGCAAAAATTAATTCAATCGAATTCGTTGTTTTTATTGACGACTAGCGCACTGATGGGATGCTATAAAATTTTACTCGTTTTTTTTATCTTTCTTTAGAATTCTGATTATTGGATAATACGCTAAAAACCTTACAAATAAATATCAAGAGATTTATTAACAGTATCACGACTTCCTAATACTCTAACTCTATAAGTTCACTTTGTTTTCAGTGCTATGATACCTATAGTAAATTATTTTTGTATATCTATATAGGTGTTATTCTTGCATATTCGGGAATGCATTTCCATTGCATCCTTAAAACTAAGGGGCACCACCTTTGTAGGAAGGTTAGAAGGTATGGTTAAATCACGCGTTTATCAACTTCATTCAGAAGTTCAGATAAGTTCGTTTTTTTACTCTAGATAATCACCTTTTGATTACAACTGTATCCTTAGCTTCATGCGTAGTGACGCTGATAATTATCAGCAGGCAAAATAATCAGCTTGCCTGATAGTGATTATATGCCATTTTCCCAGAAAAAACGTTAGGCGTATCACTAAATCACATAGGTATTACCATTTCCAATTCTCTTCAAGACATTGCTGTTTCAGTCAGTCTGCTAATAATAATAGAGAGAGACCATGTTCTTTTTTACCAAGAGTTGCCCGTCATCAAGAACTTTGTAAAAATCATCAAAGGAAATATCTAACAGATACAGCTATAGTAGTAAGTAACTTTTAATATTTTTGCACGTTTCATATAAGTTAGTAGCAAGTAGATTTAGAAGTATATTCCGTTACTACTAATTACCCCACTAATTATAAGTGCTTTAATCTAAAAATTACCTATACTAGTTTGCATAGTTCTCTGTAGTAAATAATTGTTATTAACGAACGAATAATATTCGTTAATAAGCCGCGTTGAGCAGATTACATAGCATATCTTCGATGCTCAGTTTTAACAGTGGTAATATCATCTACCTGGTACACCATTATGGATGTGTTCATGTAAAGGATCAGAGGTACTATCTGGTTTTGCGGATATCTTAGGGTAGACTTTTCATAGCATATCATCTCTTTGTTTTTGACATCATCTATAAAATTAATCAGATTATACATTAGCATTTCTGAAACTTCATACAGCAAAATTGGTTTTACTCATTAAAACATTATTGCAGTCTATGAAAAATTAGTTGAAAGTTAAACTTCAATTATTCAAAAAAACCATATTATATTCAGGAATATAATAACCATATAATAACTATATATGAATTGAGTTTTTAATATATGCATTTTGATAATCATAGTGAATTAAAAAATTATAATACTTTTAGTCTTTCAGCTAAGGCAAAAGAAATATATTCAGCTTCTTCAATAGAAGAATTGCTTATCTTATGGAAGAACGCACGACTTAAAGGGTGGCCTGTTTTATTATTGGGTGGTGGGAGTAATGTTCTCTTTATTAGTGATTTTGATGGTCTAGTTATTTTAAATCGAATTACGGCTTTGGATATAACTGAATCATCTCAAGAATGGTTTATTCATGTTGGTGCAGGAAATAATTGGCATCAATTAGTTGAAGTACTTATAAGAAATGGTATCTATGGATTAGAAAATATGGCGTTAATTCCAGGATCTGTAGGGGCAGCTCCTGTACAGAATATTGGTGCCTATGGCATGGAATTTAAAGATATATGTAATTATGTTGATATTGTTAATCTTAACAATGGTAAACAATATTGTTTAGATGTCGCTGCATGTCAATTCGGTTATCGAGATAGTATTTTTAAGCATAAATATCGTGAAAATTTCGCTGTTGTTTCAGTTGGCTTGAAACTTAATAAACTATGGAAACCTGTATTAACATATATAGGTTTAACATCCTTAGTATCGCAAAAAGTAACAGCGGAAACTATCTTTGATATTGTTTGTAAAATTCGACAAAATAAATTACCTAATCCATTTTTAATAGGAAACGCGGGTAGTTTTTTTAAAAATCCTGTTATTTCTAATATAGCTGCAAATAAAATAAAGGCTCATTATTCTTTATGTCCAAAATATTCTCAAATTGATGGTACAGTAAAGCTTTCTGCTGGATGGCTAATTGATCAATGTGATTTAAAGGGTTATCAATATGGTGGTGCTGCGGTACATATGGAGCAAGCGTTGGTTCTAATTAATAAAAATAATGCGACTGGAGAAGATGTTGTAGATTTAGCCCGTTATATCCAAAAAAAAGTTATAGAGAAATTTGCTATTAAATTAGAACCTGAAGTACGTTTTATTGGTAAATATGGTGAAGTAAACGCTATGGATACTATTTCATGAAAGAAATAATTTTTCCTTTAAAACTTATTAAAATACTTTCCGATGGTAGAATGTATTCAGGTAAACAATTAGGTGAATTACTTGGTATGACGAGAGTGGATATTAATAAACATATTAATATCCTATATAAATGGGGTATAGAGGTTAATGCTATTTCTAGTAATGGTTATCAGCTTACTAAAAAAATAGATTTGTTAGATTATGAGAAAATTTATAGTTTAGTGAGATGCGGAAATATAATTATAAAACAAGTTATTAATTCTACTAATCAATATCTACTTGAACGTATTGATCAATTAAATTTAGGTGATGCTTGTATTGCTGAATATCAAACAGCCGGTAGAGGTCGATTTGGTCGATATTGGACTTCTCCTTTTGGCTGTAATCTTTATTTATCATTATACTGGTATTTATATCAAGGTGGCCCTGCTACCGTCATGAAGTTAAGTTTAGTTTCTGGTATTGTAATAGCAGAGACTCTTAATAAACTGAATGGTAGTAATATAAAAGTTAAATGGCCTAATGATCTTTATCTTAACGAAAAAAAGCTTGCTGGTATTTTAATTGAAATGATAGGTAAAACTGTTACTTCATCGCATATTGTAATTGGTCTTGGACTTAATATCGCAATGAATCGCAATTATGAAATAAATATAAATCAAGGATGGAGTAATCTTCAGGATGCTGGTATTAAAATAGAAAGAAATGTAATTGCTAGTCAAATTATTTTAGCATTGCGTCATGAATTAGTGCAATTTGAGAAATATGGTCTTGTTCATTTTATTAAACGCTGGCAGGTATTGGATAACTTTTTACTTAAAAAAGTAAAATTACATATTGGTGACCATATTGAAGTTGGTATCGTGAAAGGTATTAATGAACACGGTGCAATTTTATTAGAACAAAATGGTAAAATTGTTTCTTATATAGGTGGTGAAATTTCATTACGGCTACATAATCTAGAATACTTGAGTTGAAGCTAATCAACTATTTAATATTTAAAATTATTTTCTTAATCTAATATTTGTAATTGAATGATTAGAGTCTTTAGTCATGATCAAGTTGACTCTTTTTTTGGTTGGTATTATATTCTCTTTTAAATTAATTTTATTAATTTCTTCCCATATTGTTTTAGCCGTATTGATTGCTTCTTTTTTCTCTAATTTAGAATAATAATAAAAATAGGTGTTAGGATTGGAGAAAGCGCCTTTGCAGAATTTCAAAAATCGACTAATATACCATTTTTTCAATAAATTTTCTGGGGCATCAACATAAATAGAAAAATCGATAAAATCAGATACGAAAACATGATCCGGATTATTTGGATAATCCATTCCGTTTTGAAAAATGTTTAAGCCTTCCAAAATAAGAATATCAGGTTGTTTAATTACTTGCTTTTTACCGGGAACAATATCATAAGTGAAATGGGAGTATACCGGAGCGGTAACATTTTTAACTCCTGATTTTATGTCAGAAATAAATTTTACTAAACGATGTATATCATAGGATTGTGGAAATCCTTTTTTATTCATTATTCCACGTTCGTTTAAAATCTGATTTGGATATAAGAAAGCATCTGTTGCAATAAGATCAACTTTACGATTCTCAGGCCACCGACTTAATAAAGTTTGTAATAGGCGAGCTGTTGTGCTTTTACCAACAGCAACACTACCTGCGATACCAATAATATAAGGTACTTTAGTACCATTAGTACTTAAGAACTGCTCTAAAACGGTTTGTCTAAGTAAATTTGAATTGATATAGAAATTAAGCAACCGTGAAATAGGAAGATAAATTTTATTTACTTCATCCATTGAAATTTCATCATTGATACCTTTCAGTTCTAGCAATTCTTTATCCGTTAGTAGCTCTAGTGGAACAGAGTCACGTAATGTTGCCCAATATTCACGGTCAAATTCCAAATAATGTGTTATTAAAGAATTTTGTTGTTGTTTCATAAGTCAATATTTACCTGTGTACAAGTTGTCAGAATTATTTTTAATCAATAAAAATACATTGCATAATAACGATTGCATAGCTTTAAACGTAGAATTTTTATAATTTTATACTTATTAAGTAATTGATTACAAATTATCCGTTTTTTAGAAAAAATTGCATTATTAATAATAACTTTTTATTAATTCTTCTGTTTAGGGTTATTATATAGACCTTCGTTTCACAACTCTATTCATGGCAATATGGCACTGAGGGGTATGTTAGACAAAATTATAATAAGGATGAGATTTCATCGTTATGTAAGGAATTATGCTTATTTTGATGTATGGAGTTTTAGAGATGCTGGCATATATCCTGCTATTGATTTCATAGATGATTTTAGTAACAGAAAGATGATATTCCATAAAATTTACCTTAGTGGATATATCTACGAAATCAGATATTACCGTAATATCTTTAATAAACTAACTCATAAAGCTAAGAGCCAGCTGATAGCACCGTTGTTAAAGCAAAGCGGTTATCTAATTCATGATGCAACAACATACTTAATGGAACCTTATCGATGGCCGGATATTCCATCAATTGTAATGGTTATTTAGTACAGAAGTAAACTATACAGGTTGTTATTTTAATATTGATATTAAAGTATCGAAAATTATGGAATTATAGCAACAACAAAATATTCTTACAGCTCGTTTCTGTCTTGTCTGAATCGTGCAAAAAGCGTCAAATAGTTGCTCTCATGCCTATGACTAGGAGGCATGTTTACCAGTGATTTCACGAAGGATCTGGATCCTTGTTACCACTTCTCGATAAAAATCACATCTGTTTTCTATCTTGGAGATTATCAGCATAATGAAACGGTATGTCTTGAAGAGTACAAGTAATACAGTACTTGCCTAATTTATGTTAGGCCGATACGCTTAGTTCTTTTTTGATGGCATAAAATACACTATACTATCAGGTAAGAGATCACCTGAACCTTGCTGCTCATTATTGATGACACTGTGCGTAGATGTAAGGAGCTTTATTCCAATCTCGATACTTATCGAGAATCAAAAATAAATTGTACTGAACTCCTAATACCCTGACGAGGGCCGTTACTTAACTGTAATTCCTAGGTTTATTATGGTAAATGTGGTGGAGAAGATTCCCCCCTATTTTTTAATGGTTAGGTAATTAAATCGATCTTTAAACAGTAGTAGTAGCGCTGAATACCTATAAAAAAAGTGCCGCAGATAATCATTTATATAACAGATAGACTGGTCAATAACTTGACACTTTCAGCATATTTTCAAGAAATTATTCCAACCATTATTAATAATAAAAAGCAGTTTAGTTTGCAGTTATATTTTGGTAAATTACCTCTGGGTATCTTGCCAGAGAAATAGAAATTATCATCTTGTCTGAATTTATAAGGTCTATCTGTCTAGTTATCTTTGTGTTTATTCCAGGAGAAAAAATCAGTTAAGATTATCTCTATTCTCCTTGTAAGTGAGAAGTTCATCGGCAAGCATATTTTTAGTTATTGCTTCTTAATGTGGTTGTATCTAATATCATTTGCTAGACCTAGACCTAGCTTTTTCCTGGAGAATCAACCCATTTGCTTAAAACCTTAGATAATCGTTACTAAATGGATAATACTTGTCTGTCGAAAAAATTGAAGCCAATTCAGACCTATAAAAATTTAGTCGTCTGTCATTATTAATTTCAGAAGAGAGATTATATAACATTTTTTATAATTAGGGAGAGTAACTCGTGAAGTTGTCTGTTGTCTTCCTAATTTATCTGTTTCCTCCTTTTTAGGAGATTTATTTTACAATCATCTGGCTGAATTCCTAAAAATTAATATATCGCAGAATATAAAACACTATTAAGATCATGAATATCTCTAAAGGAGTATACCTGTACCTCTCACACTGTAGAAAGTACTACATTCATATTTTAAATATAAAATTCTTTATTAATAAAACTCTTATTATATAACCTTATTAGGCAATAGTGAATAATTTTATCTTTGATAAAAAAATTTTGTACCATTCTTAACTCCATCAAAGCAAAGGATAAGCTCTTTATCGATAATCAGCTTAAGAAAATATCCTAACACATTTTGCATTAAACTCTTCAAGATCTTATTAGTTACAATGACTCAATATTGATCTTAAGCGATTAAGACAGCATAATTTATTATTTTTTATCTACTTTATCTCCATCGTTTTTTTTAGCTTTATTCTATGTGTGATATAATGTTTCTCTTTAAAGGGTTCAGAAAAAATATTTCGTTAACTTAAACAAATACCACTTAAGCACTTATATTTTCTATCTACCACTGAAGCAAGAAAGCAATGATTCCATCCTAAACACTGTTTTAAAATTAATTCTATTTGTTTTACTAACTCTCATAAAGTTAAGCTATTCAACATATATTGCAGATAACTAAATAATTTATCCTTATGATGTAGTTTCGGAAGCTGGCTTCCAGCCAGATTATTAAATATTTTCGTGCAATCAGGGTTTTACAATGATATAGCTAATTATAATAAATATGTTAAGAGCGGATAATATGTTCATTATAATAATATGGATAGGATAAAGTAGAATAAATTGCTCAATGTATGAATTAATGCTATCTAAAGCATTGTCATCTAGCCAAACTAATGAGATGTAGGTTTAGTTTGTATGGAATAAGGAGAGAATCTCTTTTATCTGTATAACTATTTGCTTTTTTATGGTAACTTCTATAAGGATAATCTTTTATAAAATAAAAGAGATTTATACTAATAATATTTCTCAACCTACTCGTATCTAAGTATTTTTTTTTAGAAAAAAACCAGGGAAAAGTTAAATTGAACATTTTCATAAGAAAAAAATAAAAATAAACAAAAATTTTAATTTTTTGTTGCAACATGTTCGTTCTCTACCTAAAATTCATAATACTTGATGCCGGCATAGCTCAGTTGGTAGAGCAACTGACTTGTAATCAGTACGTCCCGAGTTCGATTCTTGGTGCCGGCACCATTAAAGTTTATATAATAAGTAAAAGGTGGGATTCCCGAGCGGCCAAAGGGAACAGACTGTAAATCTGCTGTCATAGACTTCGAAGGTTCGAATCCTTCTCCCACCATCATAAGTTTAATCTTAAGTATTCAGATTAAGATGTACCTTAATACAAAATACTTAAGATAAAATTTTCAGCTTATTAAAGTCAGGTAGCCGAGGTTTATTGCGGGCATCGTATAATGGTTATTACCTCAGCCTTCCAAGCTGATGATACGGGTTCGATTCCCGTTGTCCGCTCCAAGATGTGCTGATATAGCTCAGTTGGTAGAGCACACCCTTGGTAAGGGTGTGGTCGGCAGTTCAAATCTGCCTATCAGCACCACTCCCTAGAATGTATTCTTAATTGTTCCCTGATTTTTCCTGCGAAAAAATAAGAAACGAGTATATGATTTTCACTGATTGGTTAATGGGTGAAACCACCGATTCCGTATCTTAGAGGGATAATGTAATGTCTAAAGAAAAATTTGAACGTAAAAAACCGCACGTTAACGTTGGTACAATCGGTCACGTTGACCATGGTAAAACAACTTTAACTGCAGCAATTAGCACCATTTTAGCAAAAAAATATGGTGGAATTGCGTGTGCATTTGATCAAATTGATAATGCACCGGAAGAAAAAGCGCGCGGTATCACCATTTCTACTTCTCACGTAGAATACGATACATTAACTCGCCATTATGCTCACGTTGATTGCCCAGGGCACGCAGATTATATAAAAAACATGATCACCGGTGCGGCACAAATGGACGGCGCAATTTTAGTAGTTGCGGCAACAGATGGCCCAATGCCACAAACGCGTGAGCATATCCTATTAGGTCGCCAGGTAGGTGTTCCTTATATCATCGTTTTTTTAAATAAATGTGATATGGTTGATGATGAAGAGTTGTTAGAACTGGTTGAAATGGAAGTACGTGAACTGCTTTCCCAATATGATTTCCCAGGAGATGACACGCCAGTAATCAAAGGTTCAGCATTGAAGGCTTTAGAAGGCGTTCTAGAGTGGGAAGAGAAAATTATAGAGTTAGCGGATACACTGGATAATTATATCCCAGAACCAGAGCGTGCGATAGATAAACCTTTCTTGTTGCCAATCGAAGATGTGTTTTCGATCTCAGGCCGTGGAACTGTAGTAACAGGACGTGTAGAACATGGTGTTGTTAAGGTTGGTGAAGAAATCGAAATTGTTGGAATTAAAGATACGATAAAAACGACGTGTACTGGCGTAGAAATGTTTCGTAAGTTGTTGGACGAAGGTCGTGCAGGTGAGAACGTAGGAGTTTTATTACGTGGTACTAAGCGTGAAGATGTAGGGCGTGGTCAAGTATTGGCAAAACCAGGTTCAATTAATCCGCATACTCAATTTGAATCAGAAGTTTATATTTTAAGCAAAGATGAGGGTGGTCGTCACACGCCATTCTTTAAAGGTTATCGTCCACAGTTTTATTTTAGAACGACGGACATAACTGGCACAATCGAATTACCAGAATGCGTAGATATGGTAATGCCGGGTGATAATATCAAAATGAAAGTGACGTTAATAGCACCAATTGCAATGGATGAAGGGCTGCGTTTTGCGATTCGTGAAGGTGGTCGCACAGTTGGTGCGGGTGTCGTTTCTAAAATTATTGCTTAAATAAGCTATTAAATTTAAAAAGAGGCTTTCGCCTCTTTTTTATAATAGTTATAAAATTATTATTATTTATTATTACTAATAAGATTTTAATCTATCGATGTAATCGAATTAATGATAAAATCATAAAATTTCAATTCGGAATAATTACATAACTTCCATTAATAGATTAAATAATGGCTGTTATTGTTAGCCTTTATAGAAAATACCTCACTCAGGCAACTTAAAAAATTAAAAATAAGGAAATAAATTTATCTGTTATTACAGGAATTGATACAGTATAATAAATTAATAGAATAAATTTAAATAGTATGTAGTACCTTTTAGTTTTTTAAGTAAAAATTACTCCTTTCTTTTTAATAGAGAGATTTTTTATTTTACTTGTCGAACAATTGTATCCTCCATTTAGTTACTAGAAATAGAGGATAAAATAAAAAGCAATAAAAATAATCATTTTTTAAAATTATTATAAAATCTGGTATATGAATAATCAGGCTCTGCTCTGATCCTTCATGAATCTCTTTTACATTCTTAAATTAGATATTATTTTTACCAAATTCATTAAATTTAGCAGCTTATCAGCTCCATGAGCAGCTTGAATCAGCTTAAATGCCATTGAAAGAGTACTTTTTCTAAAAACCACTATCCTTCGTGCGTCAGACTTATCGTTCCTTATCGGCGCCTAGTTTACTGACAGGAAACTAGGTATGCCATACGTTCTCTTATTAATTTTTTCATCATCCTTTTATCGCTTCATAATGCATTGAAGCTTGCGAACAAAGCATTAAAGGTTTGTTAGTGGTATCATAAGCTTTTCTACTAGCCAGAACCTCCGCACTCACTCTTAAATTTCGCTGCTATATATCTTTAGAAAGTAAATTATTCGTATACTAGCTGTTTTGTATAACTAATAGTATTCGTGTTGTATGCCATAAAATATAAACGTATCGTTTAAATCAGATAAGTACCATTATCTACGTTCTCTTCAAGGTAATTCCTGTTTCACTTTACTGATGGTATTCAAAGGGAGTATGTACTTTTCTGCTATATTGAAAAACTTCTTTCTTTGTTAACAAAGCAGTTTATAGTTATGTCAGTATTTCAATTATTCTAGTTTCAAGTAATTTTCTTCAGACCAAATAATTTGGTAAATACAAGAACTCTATACATGATAGAATCTACTTAACCATCTTTTAATTGGCTAATATAATTGTTTACATTTTAAATGCTGAATTCTTACTAATAACTATCTGGTTACCAACCTTATTTAGTCGACAGTGACTAATTGCATGCTTGTCGTCAAAGATTTTGTACCATTTAGATCCATCCGATTAAAAAATAGACTCTTTATCAGTAATTATTTTAAGAAAACGGCTAATACACTTTGCATTAATCTTTTCAAGAATCTCATTACTCAGATGATCTTATTTATCTCAGGTAAATAAGACCGAGATTTGTTCTTTTCTTTTGTTTTCTCTTTTCTCGTCTTTTCTACCTTTTCTATGTGGAATATAATGCTTTATTTTAAAGATTTAGGAAAAAATGTTTCGTGACTTTAGTAATATCACTTAGTATATTAATATTAGATATTACCGCTGAATCAAGAAAGCAATTATGCATATAAACGTTGTTTTTAAATAAATGACTATTTATTTCGCTGATTCCGTAAATTAAATTATTTAACATGCATTCAGATAAAAATTATTTATCCTTATGATCTGGTTTTACCAGATGATTTCTAATTAGACTGTTAAATATTTCTTGCAATCGCGAATTTTTAAAGCGATATCGTAATTATAATAAATTTTCAAGCAGATAATATGTTTACTATGACAATATGGATAGTGATAAAGTAGAAAGACTTTATTTAATACATAAATCGACGTCATTCTACAGATTATCGACAAGTCAACTAATAAGATATAACTTTATGTTAGTAGGGAAGTAAAGAAAGAATCTCTTTGATCTCTATAATTGTTTTTCTTTTCCTAAGAATTGTTCTATAGCGAAAAATATTTATATAGTAGAATGGTTTTCTATCAAGTAACTTTGCTAATATAGCCTAAGATCACAGGTATGTTCTTCATAGTTTGCAACTACGCTATTGTTTGTTAAAAAGAAGTCGTAATTATTTTTTTACAAAAAAAATGTTTTCTATTTTTCTCGAGAACCATCTCTTGACAAAGGAATTGTATGCGAATTTTTGAACTATATAAGAGTTTTATTTCTCGATCTATAGCATGAATCACTGTTTATGTAGACTAAGAGTAAAGAATTTTTGTGAAATGAAGTGTAGAGAATTAAATCCGAAACATAAAAGGTTTAGAAGCTACAACTTTGATTATATGTATGTAGTTTTAAATGTCTTCTATAAATGGAAAACAAAACCTTACGAAGTTACCTTTTGATAGGTAATGGATTACGCCACTGGATGGGTTTTTATCCGTCTTTACAATGTTAAAGATCTCTGCAAAAATTCTCGACACTTCTTACGTGATCTTAATTAAGAGTTCTATAGCTATTCATCAGATACTTACAGATAATTGTAAAGAATTTACAGCGACTTTTTGCAGAGCAAAAAGTTTATCTACCGAAAACAGGAATTAACCCCTTTGTTATACAGAGTTTTGTATAGAATACTGACTTTATCCCGTCAATACATTCTAAATGAATGGTATAATTAAGCAACTTAATAGGTGAATAGAGGTTTTTGCTGTAAAGTTATCATTTCAATTCCGATTAATAGCTTAAAATCACTCTGTATCGATATGTTTAGATGTACAATCAGGGTATTACAACAATCAGTATTGAGTAGTAAAACTTCATTGCAGTTTATAAAGATTGCTTAAAAGTTAAATCTGTTTTATTTAAAAAAACCTCATACTATCTTCTGGTGTGTGATACATAGTTTAAAAATTACCTACAAGTTCATAGCCTGAGTGAAAAGAAATAATTTAACTAGTATTTTTTTATAAATATCTTAAATTTTATTTAAAATTTTTATAAATAAAATTTATAGAATTTTCTATCTACGGCTTGCTCTTATTTTGAAATTACGTATAATGCACGGGCTCTCTAATTCTAATTTAGGAGCTTAGTTATAAAAGTTAGCAAGAATTAAAGTTGTGTTAATAATAATAACTCTGATTTTTAGGTTATTATGAAAATAATTATATTCCCTATCAATTTATAAGGGAAATGAGTAATTTTTACGTTTATAAATAGTTGGAGTTCTGGTCTCATGCAGAACCAAAGAATCCGTATCCGTCTAAAAGCCTTTGATCATCGTTTAATTGATCAATCAACTGCGGAAATCGTTGAAACTGCTAAGCGCACTGGCGCTCAAGTACGTGGCCCGATCCCGTTACCTACACGTAAAGAACGTTTTACCGTTTTGATTTCGCCGCATGTTAATAAAGATGCCCGTGATCAGTACGAAATTCGTACTCATAAGCGTCTGGTTGATATTGTTGAGCCAACTGAGAAAACAGTTGATGCTTTAATGCGTCTTGATTTAGCTGCGGGTGTAGATGTGCAGATCAGCCTGGGTTAATCAGGTCGTTGCGCTATTGAGAGGTTGAAACAATGATTGGTTTAATAGGAAAGAAAGTAGGAATGACACGTATCTTCACTGAAGATGGTGTTTCTATTCCTGTAACTGTTATAGAAATTGAAAATAACCGAGTAACTCAGGTTAAGAGTCTAAAAACAGATTATTATAATGCAATTCAGGTTACTACTGGTAGTAAAAAAATAAGCCGTATAAAGAAACCTGAAGCTGGGCATTTTTCTAAAGCTGGTGTTGAAGCTGGTCGTATCCTACGTGAATTTCGTTTCAGTAAAAACGAAGAGTTTACTGTAGGTCAAGCCATTACTATTGAAATTTTTGCTGACGTTAAAAAAGTCGATATTACTGGTACTTCCAAAGGTAAGGGTTTTGCTGGTACAGTTAAACGCTGGAATTTTCGCACTCAGGACACCACTCATGGTAACTCCTTATCACACCGTGTTCTAGGTTCTATTGGTCAAAACCAAACTCCAGGTAAGGTATTTAAAGGCAAGAAAATGCCAGGCCAATTAGCTAATAAACGTGTAACTATTCAAAGTTTGAATGTAGTACGCGTTGACGCTAAGCGTAATCTTCTATTGGTTAAGGGTGCTGTTCCAGGTGCAACTGGAAGCAATCTGCTTGTAAAACAAGCAGTTAAATCGTAATATCAGGGATGTAGGCATGGAATTAATAATGAAAGATGCGCAAAGTGCGCTGACTGTTTCCGAAACTACCTTTGGAATTGATTTCAATGAATCGCTTGTACATCAAGTGGTTGTTGCGTATGCAGCTGGTGCTCGTCAAGGTACTTGTGCTCAGAAAACTCGTGCTGAGATTTCAGGTTCTGGTAAAAAACTATGGTCTCAAAAAGGCACTGGTCGTGCACGTGCTGGTTCAGTTAAAAGTCCAATTTTGCGCTCTGGTAGTGTCACCTTTGCAGCGAGACAACAGGATCATAGTCAAAAAGTAAATAAAAAGATGTACCATGGTGCTTTGAAAAGTATTTTATCTGAATTAGTACGTCAGGATCGTCTAGTTGTTGTTAAAAAATTTGTATTGGAATCACCGAAAACTAAGGTTCTAATAAAAAAATTAAAGAAAATGGCGCTGGATAATGTATTGATCATCACGAATGAGGTTGATAAAAACTTGTTTTTAGCAGCTCGTAACTTATATAAAGTTGATGTTCGTAATGCAATTGGTATAGATCCTGTTAGTCTAATTGCTTTTGATAAAGTAGTTATGACTGCTAATGCTGTAAAGCATATTGAGGAGATCCTAGTATGATTTATGAAGAACGTCTACTAAAAGTACTACATGAACCACATATTTCTGAAAAAGCTTCTACAATAATGGAAAAAAGTAATACCATCGTGCTTAAAGTGGCGAAAGATGCGACTAAATCAGAGATTAAGGCTACTGTACAAAAATTATTCGAAGTTGAAGTTAACGGTGTAAATACTTTGCTGGTTAAAGGCAAAATTAAGCGTCATGCTCAGAGAATTGGTCATCGTAGCGACTGGAAAAAAGCTTACGTTGCTCTGAAAAAAGGCCAAAGTCTTGATTTCATCGGTGCTGCAGGGTAAATCGGAGGAGTAAATAATAATGACAGTTGTTAAATGTAAACCTACGTCTCCTGGTCGCCGCCACGTAGTTAAAGTGATTAACCATGAATTGTATAAAGGTAAACCTTATTCTCCGTTGCTAGAAAAAAGAAACAAAACCGGTGGACGTAATAACGATGGTCGTATTACTACGCGTCATATTGGTGGTGGTCATAAACAACATTATCGTCTGATTGATTTTAAACGTAATAAAGATGGTATTCCTGCTACTGTTGAGCGTCTGGAATATGATCCAAACCGTTCTGCAAATATTGCGTTAGTTCTCTATAAAGATGGAGAACGTCGTTATATTCTCTCACCAAAAGGCTTAAAAGTTGGTGAAAAAATTCAGTCTGGTGGATATGCAGCAATTAAAGCAGGTAACGCTTTACCTATGCGTAATATTCCTGTTGGTTCAACAGTTCATAATGTTGAGCTTAAACCAGGCAAAGGTGGTCAATTAGCTCGTTCAGCCGGTGCTTATGTACAAATCGTTGCACGTGATGATAGCTATGTAACTATTCGTTTACGTTCTGGCGAAATGCGTAAAATACTTTCTGATTGCCGTGCGACATTAGGTGAAGTTGGTAATGCGGAGCATATGCTGCGTGTTTTGGGTAAAGCCGGTGCTAGCCGTTGGCGTGGAATTCGTCCTACTGTTCGTGGTACAGCAATGAACCCAGTAGACCATCCACATGGTGGTGGTGAAGGTCGTAACTTTGGTAAACATCCAGTAACACCTTGGGGCGTTCAAACTAAAGGTAAAAAGACTCGTAGCAATAAGCGTACAGATAAATATATCGTGCGTCATCGTTCTAAAAAATAATTAAAGGATAAAGAATGCCACGTTCTCTCAAGAAAGGCCCTTTTATTGACCTACATTTGTTGAAAAAAGTAGAGAAAGCGGCGGAAAGCGGAGATAAAAAGCCTCTCAAGACTTGGTCCCGTCGTTCAACGATCTTCCCTAAGATGATTGGTTTGATCATCGGTATTCATAATGGTCGTCAGCATGTTCCAGTTTATGTTACCGATGAAATGGTTGGTCATAAATTAGGTGAGTTCGCGCCGACCCGTACTTATCGCGGCCACGCGGCCGACAAAAAGGTCAAGAAACGTTAATAAACGTTAATATAGGAGGAAGAGATGGAAACTATCGCTATGCATCGTCATGCTCGTTCTTCTGCTCAGAAGGTTCGTTTGGTAGCTGATCTAATTCGTGGTAAGAAAGTTTCAAAAGCTTTGGAAATTCTGAATTATACTAATAAGAAAGCTGCTGGTTTAGTAAAGAAAGTGCTAAAGTCTGCTATTGCTAACGCTGAGCACAACGATGGTGCTGATATTGATAACTTAAAAGTTACAAAAATTTTCATTAACGAAGGTTCAACTATGAAACGCATTATGCCTCGCGCGAAAGGCCGAGCAGATCGTATTTTGAAGCGTACAAGCCACATTATTGTGGGTGTCTCCGATCGGTGTTTTGGAGACTAACAATGGGTCAGAAAGTACATCCAAATGGTATTCGCCTGGGTATTGTCAAATCTTGGAACTCTACTTGGTATGCAAATACAAAAGAATTTGCTGACAACTTAGATAGCGATTTTAAAGTACGTCAGTTTTTAAACAAAGAACTAGTAAAAGCATCTATTTCACGTATCGTTATTGAACGTCCTGCAAAGAGCATCCGTGTAACTATTTATACTGCCCGTCCTGGTATCGTTATCGGTAAAAAAGGTGAAGATATTGAGAAACTACGTAAAACAGTAGCAGATATTTCTGGTGTTCCTGCACAAATCAATATTACTGAAGTACGTAAACCTGAACTGGATGCTAAATTAGTTGCTGATAGTATTGCTTCACAACTAGAACGTCGTGTTATGTTCCGTCGAGCTATGAAACGAGCAGTACAAAATGCTATGCGTCTAGGAGCAAAAGGCATCAAAGTGGAAGTCAGTGGTCGTTTAGGTGGTATTGAAATTGCACGTACTGAGTGGTATCGTGAAGGCCGTGTGCCGTTGCACACTTTGCGGGCTGATATTGATTATAATACTGCAGAAGCGCACAGCACTTATGGTGTCCTCGGCGTTAAGGTATGGATCTTTAAAGATGAGATCTTAGGTGGTATGGCTACTGTTGAACAGATTGAGAAATCTACAGTTCAGCCTAAAAAGCATCAGCGTAAAAGCCGCAAGGAGAATCGATGATGTTGCAACCAAAGAATACGAAATTTCGTAAAATGCATAAAGGCCGCAATCGTGGTCTAGCTGTAGGTACGGATGTTAGCTTCGGCACTTTCGGTCTAAAGGCAGTAGGTCGTGGACGTCTGACTGCACGTCAGATTGAAGCGGCACGACGTGCTATGACCCGTGCAGTTAAGCGTCAGGGTAAAATCTGGATCCGTATATTTCCAGATAAACCTATTACTGAAAAGCCACTTGAAGTCCGTATGGGTAAAGGTAAAGGTAATGTAGAATATTGGGTTGCCTTGATACAACCTGGGAAAGTTCTTTATGAAATGGATGGTGTTCAAGAAGAATTAGCTCATCAAGCATTCAAGTTAGCGGCAGCAAAATTGCCTATTAAAACCATATTTATAACTAAGACGGTGATGTAATGAAAGTAAAAGAGCTGCGTAAAAAAAACATTCAAGAGTTGAATACTGAACTGCTTAACTCACTACGTGAACAGTTTAACTTAAGTATACGGGCAGTAAGTGGACAGTTGAAACAGTCTCACCAATTGAGACTGGTGCGTCGTGATATTGCACGTATTAAGACTTTATTGACTGAAAAGGCAGGTTCGTAATGAGTGATAAAATCCGTACTTTGCAAGGTCGTGTAACTAGCGATAAGATGGAGAAATCTATTGTGGTTGCTATTGAGCGTATGGTAAAACATCCTTTATATGGTAAGTTTATCCGTCGTACAACTAAATTGCATGTACATGACGAGAATAATGAATGTGGTATCGGTGATCTAGTAGAAATCCATCAAACTCGTCCATTGTCAAAAACAAAGTCATGGATACTTATTCGCATTCTAGAAAAAGCTGTTCTGTAATAGGGTAGTTCGGTTATAGAATAAGCGCTACTTAATAAACTAGGTTGTTTATTTTTTTCTTTCAATATTGATATTTTAGTGTTATAATTTTGTTAATTTTTATAGAGATGAACTCTCTTTTTAATTTGTAGCAAGAGAAAACTTGATTATAATTGATAATTAGCGAGCACTAATATGATCCAAGAACAGACTAAGCTGAACGTAGCTGATAACTCTGGCGCACGCCGCGTGATGTGTATCAAGGTTCTGGGTGGATCTCATCGTCGCTACGCAGATGTAGGTGATATAATAAAAATTACTGTTAAAGAAGCAATTCCACGTGGTAAAGTAAAAAAAGGTGACGTTCTAAAAGCGGTGGTAGTGCGCACTAAGAAGGGTGTTCGCCGCCCTGACGGTTCTATTATTCGCTTCGATCACAACGCTTGTGTATTGTTAAACAATGTAAATAAGCAAGTTATCGGTACGCGTATTTTTGGGCCGGTAACTCGTGAACTTCGTACTGAGAAATTTATGAAAATTATCTCTCTGGCACCAGAAGTTCTCTAAACTATAAGCGGGGGGATCCTAGAATAATGGCAACAAAAATTCGTCGTGATGACGATGTCATCGTTTTAGCTGGCAAAGATAAAGGTAAGCGTGGTAAAGTAAAACAGGTTCTTTCTTCTGGAAAGATTATTGTTGAAGGGATTAATATGGTTAAGAAACATCAGAAACCTGTTCCAGCTATGAATCGACCAGGTGGCATTGTTGAAAAAGAAGCAGCAATTCATGTTTCTAACGTTGCAATCTTTAATGTAACAACAACTGGAAAGGCTGACCGAGTAGGTTTTAGAATTGAAGATGGTAAAAAAGTACGTTTCTTCAAATCTAACAATGAAACTATTAAGTAATTTTTGGATTATACGATGTCGAAACTGCATGATTACTACAAATACGAGATAGTTAAAAAGTTGATGATTCAGTATGGCTATAATTCTGTCATGCAAGTTCCTCAGGTCAAGAAAATCACTCTAAACATGGGTGTTGGTAAAGCTGTTGCTGATAAAAAACTAATTGATAATGCAGCTGCTGATTTAGCGGCAATAACAGGGCAAAAACCATTTATTACCAAAGCGAGAAAATCTATTGCTGGCTTTAAAATTCGTCAGGGCTACCCAATTGGGTGTAAAGTAACACTGCGTGGTGAACGTATGTGGGAATTTTTTGAGCGTCTGATTTATATTGCTGTGCCACGTATTCGTGATTTTCGTGGTTTATCTACTAAATCATTTGATGGTCGCGGTAATTACAGTATGGGTATACGTGAACAAATAATCTTTCCTGAAATCGATTATGATAAAGTAGATCGTGTACGTGGTTTAGATATTACTATTACAATTATTGCGAAATCAGATGATGAAGGGCTTGCACTGTTAATGGCGTTTAATTTCCCGTTTCGAAATAAGGCAGGATATTCATGGCTAAACAATCAATGAAAGCACGTGATATTAAACGTACAAAATTAGTTAAGAAATTTTTTCTAAAACGCATAAAATTGAAAGACATTATTTCTAATGTAAATACTTCTAATGAAGATTGTTGGAACGCTGTTCTTAAGCTGCAAACACTACCACGTGATTCTAGTCCTTCTCGTCAACGTAACCGCTGTCGACAAACAGGGCGGCCACATGGTTTTCTACGAAAATTTGGTTTAAGTCGTATTAAAGTCCGTGAATCCGCTATGCGTGGTGAAATTCCAGGTATTAAGAAGGCTAGTTGGTAATTACCGTAAATTGAATCAAGGGAGTAAAGGTAGATGAGTATGCAAGATCCAATCGCGGATATCTTAACTCGTATCCGTAACGGTCAAGCTGCTAATAAAACTATAATCAACATGCCTTCCGCTAAATTAAAAGTAGCGATTGCTATAGTTCTTAAGGAAGAAGGTTATATAAAAGATTATAAAATTGAAGGCGATATTAAGCCAACATTGGAAATTACATTGAAATATTTTCATGGTAAAGCTGTTGTAGAAAACATTCAACGTATAAGCCGACCAAGTTTGCGTATCTATAAGAAAAAAGATGAGCTACCACAGGTTATGGCTGGTTTAGGTATTTCTATTATTTCTACTTCTAAAGGTGTCATGACTGATCGTGCAGCTCGTCAAGCAGGTTTAGGTGGCGAAATTCTCTGCTATGTAGCTTAATTAGGGAGGAAAATAATGTCTCGTATGGCAAAAGCACCTGTCATTATTCCTGTCGGCGTAGAGGTTAAACTTGACGGTCAAGATATAGCGATTAAAGGTAAAAATGGCGAGCTTACTCGCACAATCCATAAAGCGGTTAAAGTTAAATATGCTGATAATAAATTAACTTTTTCACCGCGTAAAGGTTTTGTTGATGCATGGGCACAAGCCGGTACGACACGTTCTTTATTGAACGCAATGGTTATTGGTGTTACTGAAGGCTTCACTAAGAAGCTTTTGCTTGTTGGTGTTGGTTATCGTGTAGCCATTACAGGAAATACTATAAGTATGTCATTAGGTTTCTCTCATCTGATAGAGCATAAACTGCCAGCAACTATTACTGTGAAATGTCCTTCACAGACTGAAATTATATTAGAAGGTGCAGATAAGCAGGAAATTGGCCAAGTTGCAGCAGAATTACGTTTTTATCGTCGTCCTGAACCTTATAAAGGTAAAGGTGTTCGTTACTCTGATGAAATTATGCGCACTAAAGAGAGCAAGAAAAAGTAAAATAATGTATGGATAAAAAAATAGCTCGTATTCGTCGTGCGTGCCGTGCACGACATAAATTCCATGAACTGGGTGCAACGCGCTTGGTGGTACACCGTACCCATCGTCATATTTATGCGCAGGTTATTGCACTAAAGGGTTCTGAAACTTTGGTGGTTGCTTCTACTACAGAAAAAATTATCAATGAGCAATTAAAGTATACAGGAAACAAAGAAGCTGCAGCAGTAGTTGGTAAATTTATTGCTGAACGCGCGTTGAAAAAAGGCATAAAAGAAGTTGCTTTTGACCGTTCTGGTTTCCAATATCATGGTCGAGTTCAAGCACTGGCAGATGCTGCCCGTCAAGCTGGTCTTCAGTTCTAAAGTGGAGGTGTAAGATGGTTCACATCGAAAAGCAAGCTGGCGAATTGCAGGAAAAGCTCATTGCAGTAAATCGTGTAGCAAAAACCGTTAAAGGTGGGCGTATTTTTAGTTTTACAGCACTAACTGTCGTTGGTAACGGTAATGGTCGTGTTGGTTTTGGATACGGTAAAGCACGAGAAGTTCCGGCAGCAATCCAGAAAGCGATGGAAAAAGCCCGTCGCAATATGAAAAATATCGCTCTCAATAATGGTACTTTATATCATCCTGTAAAAGGTACTCACACAGGTTCTCGTGTATTTATGCAACCAGCTCATGAAGGTACTGGTATTATCGCAGGCGGTGCAATGCGTGCGCTGTTGGAGGTAGCGGGTATTCATAACGTACTAGCTAAAACCTATGGTTCCACGAATCCAATTAACGTTGTTCGTGCTACGTTGAATGCTTTAGATGATATGAAATCTCCAGAAATGGTTGCAGCTAAGCGTGGTAAATTCATCGAAGAAATTCTGAGATAATATACTATTATGGCTAAGATTATTAAAATTACACAATTACGCAGTTCTATAGGTCGTTTGCCAAAACATAAGGCAACTTTGATCGGTTTAGGTCTGCGTCGTATCGGTTATACTGTAGAACATCAAGATACACCAGCGATCCGCGGCATGATCAATTTGATTTCTTATATGGTTAAGGTTGAGGAGTAACAGATGCGGTTAAATACTCTGTCTCTAGCTAAAGGTGCTAGAAATACACCTAAACGCGTAGGTCGCGGTATCGGTTCCGGTTTAGGTAAAACCGGCGGACGTGGTCACAAAGGTCAGAAATCTCGTTCTGGCGGTAGCATCCGTCGTGGTTTTGAAGGCGGTCAGATGCCTCTATATCGTCGTTTACCGAAATTTGGTTTTACTTCACGTAAAACAATGATTACTGCAGAAGTTCGTTTATCAGACTTTGCTAAAGTTAAAAGTGATGTTATTGACCTAAATACGTTAAAAGATACTAATATAGTTGGCATTAAAATAGAGTATGTGAAAGTTATTCTTTCTGGTGAAATTAATCGTCCAGTAACTCTACGTGGTTTTCGTGTAACTAAAGGTGCACGGACTGCAATTGAAGCGGCTGGTGGTAAGATTGAGGAATAAGTTACAGATAGTGAAACAACCAGGTTTAGATTTTCAAAGTGCTAAAGATAGTATAGGTGAACTTAAACGCAGACTTTTATTTGTTATTTGGGCACTGATTGTTTTCCGTATTGGTTCTTTTATTCCCATTCCTGGGATAGATGCCAGTGTGCTTGCTAAATTGCTTGAACAGCAAAAAGGCACTATTATTGAAATGTTTAATATGTTTTCTGGTGGTGCGCTTAGCCGTGCTTCTATCTTTGCATTGGGAATCATGCCTTATATTTCGTCATCGATTATTGTTCAATTACTGACTGTAATTAATCCATGCCTAGCAGAGATCAAGAAAGAAGGGGAAGCCGGTCGCCGTAAGATTAGTCAATATACGCGTTATGGTACTTTGATATTATCGATATTCCAATCTATTGGAATTGCAACAGGTTTACCAAATATGGCAAAAATGCAGGGATTAGTTATTAATCCTGGTTTTCCATTTTACTTCACTGCTGTTGTTAGTTTAGTAACAGGAACAATGTTTTTGATGTGGCTAGGTGAGCAAATTACTGAAAGAGGCATTGGAAATGGTATCTCTATCATCATTTTTGCAGGTATAGTTGCGGGGCTTCCGCCAGCCATTGGTCATACCATTGAACAAGCTCGGCAAGGCGATTTGCACTTCCTTTTGTTATTGTTGATTGTAGTTTTAGTATTTGCTGTAACTTATTTTGTTGTTTTTATGGAGCGTGGTCAGCGTCGCATAGTGGTCAACTACGCAAAACGTCAACAAGGTCGTCGAATTTTTGCTGCTCAAAGCACACATTTACCATTAAAAGTGAATATGGCAGGCGTTATTCCTGCAATTTTTGCTTCCAGTATTATACTGTTTCCTGCTACAATGGCTTCCTGGTTTGGTGATGTAACAGGAATAGGTTGGGGTTGGTTAACAGTTATTTCAATGTATTTACAGCCAGGACAACCGCTTTATATCTTGCTTTATGCATCTGCAATTATTTTCTTCTGTTTTTTGTATACAGCATTAGTTTTTAATCCAAGAGAGACAGCAGATAACTTGAAAAAGTCCGGCGCATTTGTACCAGGAATTCGTCCGGGAGAGCAAACAGCCAAGTATATTGATAAAGTAATGACGCGCTTAACATTAGTAGGCGCAATGTACATTACTTTCATTTGCTTAATCCCTGAGTTCATGCGTGATGCAATGAAAGTTCCATTTTATTTTGGTGGTACTTCACTTCTTATAGTCGTTGTTGTTATTATGGACTTTATGACTCAAGTGCAAACTCTTATGATGTCAAGTCAATATGAGTCTGCATTGAAAAAAGCAAATCTTAAAGGTAAATAATTGCTTTTAAATTAATACACTTTATAAGTTATTGAGAGTAAAAATGAAAGTTGGTGCTTCAATCAAGAAATTATGTCGTAACTGTAAAATTATTAAACGTAATGGTATTATTCGTGTGATTTGCAGCGTTGAACCAAGACATAAACAGCGTCAAGGTTAAAAAGTATTTTTTCTTGCAAAATTGGGTTGCGCTATATCTGGCTCTTTTGATTGTTACTTTTTTTTCGAAAAAAGTAACTCTATAACTATCTTGAAAGCCTGTTTCAAGATAGTTATAGAATATTTAAATTTAGGAGTGCAATAAGTGGCCCGTATAGCAGGCATTAACATTCCTGATCATAAACATACTGTTATTGGTTTAACATCCATTTATGGCATTGGCAAAACCCGTTCACAGTTAATCTGTGAAACAACTGGTATTGTTGAGTATATTAAGATCAGTGAATTGTCTGAAGAGCAAATTGACAAGTTACGTGACGAAGTTGCTAAATATATTGTTGAAGGTGATTTGCGTCGTTCGGTTACCTTAAGCATCAAGCGCTTAATAGATCTTGGGTGCTATCGTGGTTTACGTCATCGCCGTGGTCTTCCTGTGCGTGGTCAGCGAACTAAGACTAACGCTCGTACTCGCAAGGGCCCGCGTAAGTTAATCAAGAAATAAGCCGGGGTAATTAAATAATGAAAAAGGCATCCATTCGTGCACGCAAGAATGTAAGGAAACAAGTTTTAGACGGTGTAGCTCATATCCATGCTTCTTTTAATAACACAATTGTTACGATAACCGATCGTCAAGGTAATTCATTAGGTTGGGCAACTGCAGGTGGTTCTGGTTTTCGTGGTTCTCGTAAGTCTACTCCGTTTGCAGCTCAAGTTGCAGCAGAACGTTGTGCTGAGGCAGTAAAAGAATACGGAGTTAAAAACTTAGAAGTTATGGTTAAAGGACCTGGTCCCGGCCGGGAGTCAGCTATTCGTGCATTAAATGCGATTGGTTTTCGCATTACTAATATTACTGATGTGACTCCGATCCCTCATAACGGTTGTCGTCCACCAAAGAAACGTCGTGTTTAATTATGTTGCGTTTTTTAGGATTGTTGGAGAAAGAAAATGGCTAGATATTTGGGTCCTAAGCTTAAACTTAGCCGTCGCGAGAATACAGATCTTTTTCTTAAGTCTGGGGTTCGCACGATTGACACCAAGTGTAAATTAGAACAGGCACCAGGACAACATGGTGCACGTAAATTGCGTTTATCTGATTATGGTGTTCAGTTACGTGAGAAACAAAAAATTCGTCGTATTTACGGTGTTCTAGAATGTCAATTCCGTAACTATTATAAAGAAGCAACGCGATTAAAAGGTAATACAGGCGAAAATTTATTAAATTTGCTTGAAGGTCGTTTAGACAATACTGTTTATCGTATGGGCTTTGGCGCAACACGTGCAGAAGCACGTCAAATAGTTAGCCATAAAGCTATCATGGTAAATAGTCAAGTCGTTAATATTGCTTCTTATCAGGTTTCTCCGAATGACGTTATTAGCGTTTGTAAAAAAGCAAAAAAACAGTCTCGTATTAAGGCTGCTTTAGAGCTTTATGAACAGCGTGAGAAGCCAAATTGGCTGGAAGTTGATGCAGTTAAGATGGAAGGGGTGTTTAAATATATTCCTCAACGTGCTGATCTATCTGCTGATATTAACGAGCACCTGATCGTTGAGCTTTACTCTAAATAAAGCTTAGTACTAAAGAGAGGACACTATGCAGGGTTCTGTGACAGAGTTTCTTAAACCGCGCCTGATTGATATCGAGCAAATTAGTTCAACGCACGCCAAGGTAACCCTTGAACCTTTAGAACGTGGATTTGGCCATACTCTTGGTAACGCGCTACGCCGTATTTTGCTCTCATCTACGCCGGGTTGTGCTGTGACTGAGGTTGAAATTGATGGTGTGCTTCATGAGTACAGTACTAAAGAAGGTGTTCAGGAAGATATTTTGGAGATTCTCCTTAATCTAAAAGGTCTTGCAGTAAAAATTTACGGTAAAGATGAAGTTATTCTGACGTTAACTAAATCTGGAATTGGCCCTGTAACTGCTAATGATATTACCCATAATGATGATATCGAAATCGTTAAGCCAGAATATGTTATCTGTCATCTAACTGATAAGAATGCTGTTATTAATATGCGTATTAAAATACAGCGTGGTCGTGGGTATGTACCGGCTTCTACCCGCATTCATTCGGAAGAAGATGAGCGCCCAATAGGTTGTTTATTAGTTGATGCATGCTATAGCCCTGTAGAACGTATAGCCTATAATGTTGAGGCGACACGTGTAGAACAACGTACTGATTTGGATAAGTTAATTATCGAAATGGAAACTAATGGAACAATCGATCCAGAAGAGGCAATTCGTCGAGCAGCAACTATCTTGGCTGAACAGCTTGAAGCTTTCGTTGATTTACGCGATGTTGCTAAGATTGAAGTTAAAGATGAGAAGCCAGAGTTCGATCCAATTCTATTGCGTGCAGTTGACGATCTAGAATTGACTGTCCGCTCTGCTAACTGTTTAAAAGCAGAAGCTATTCACTACATAGGTGATTTGGTTCAGCGTACTGAAGTTGAGTTACTCAAAACACCTAACCTTGGTAAAAAATCACTTACTGAAATTAAGGATATTTTGGCATCAAGAGGTTTATCGCTAGGGATGCGTTTAGAAAATTGGCCTCCGATAAGTATTGCTGATTGATGAGGTTACAGGTTAAGGTTTACTGAGAAGGATAATGATTATGCGTCATCGTAAGAGTGGTCGTCAATTGAACCGTAATAGTAGTCATCGCAAAGCTATGTTTTGTAACATGGCTGGATCTTTGCTTCGGCATGAGATCATCAAAACAACTTTGCCAAAGGCAAAGGAGTTGCGCCGTGTTGTTGAGCCATTGATTACTCTTTCTAAAACTGACAGTGTATCTAATCGTCGTCGGGCATTTGCTCGTACTCGTGATAATGAGATTGTAGCAAAATTATTTAATAAACTTGGACCGCGTTTTGCGAGCCGTCCAGGTGGTTATACTCGTATTATGAAGTATGGCTTCCGAGCAGGTGATAATGCGCCG
Organism: Arsenophonus sp. NC-PE1-MAG3; assembly: GCA_052174455.1. Taxonomy (GTDB): domain Bacteria; phylum Pseudomonadota; class Gammaproteobacteria; order Enterobacterales; family Enterobacteriaceae; genus Arsenophonus. The sequence goes on from JBQMRP010000004.1 coordinate 346,346, forward strand.
ATGGCTTATATTGAGCTTGTTGATCGTTCTGTTGACTCTCAAGCAGAATTAACTACATAATAAATTTGTATTTATATAAAATCGGAATTAATTCCGATTTTATATAAATTAACTTTTATTATTTTAAAGTTTGTTATTATAGCATGTATTATTTTATACATATACAAGAAATGCTTATGTAGCATATAGGTATATGAGCTAAGTTAGTAGGTATTATTACAGATAATAATTCGTTTCTATGAAATGATGGTTAATGAAACGTCGTAATTGTACAAAAAGTAATTATCATCCTTTATAGGAAAGATTTATAATGTTTACATTTTATTTGTTATGCTAAGTAATTAAAATTCTATTTATAAAATTATTAGCGATTCAAATTTTTTTAATCTTGTTTATTATCCTTGTCAGAAGAAAAAATATGAAATATTAGTAAATTTGATGGATGATTATCAAGAACTATGCTTCACTCTGATGTTTTATAAATCTGCTCTCCATTCTTAAATTAGATGGAGTTTGTCATCATAAGGTCAGAAAAAATCTTTTACTATTGGTTTCTTATTTCTCTAAGCAGCCGGAAGCAGCTTAGATACCATAAAAGGATTGTTTTCTTAGAACTACGTTTCTTCACGTATTGGCTCCATAGCCTCATACTGTCGCAAATGTTAATTTAATCGGATTTTTTATTTTTATTAATACATAAGTGTGCTGATATGAAGTCGTAGAATGTCAGCCGTTCTTCTCGCTCTTTCTTTACCTTCTTCATCGCCGCAGGATGTTTGTTGAAAAGGCCCCTTGCAAAAAAAACATCAAAAGCTTTATGATCAGTATCATAGCTCTCTGCTATCCAAATCTATCGTAGTTCACCTTAAATTTTCGATTATACACCTTTGAGCAATTCAGGTTGAATATATCAGCTATTTTATCTATCTATCAAGATTGATGCTGCGTGCCTGGGAATATCTTTGCTATTAATTCCAAAACTAATGCTACTATCTGCCGTAAAAAATTAAAAATATGGTTAATGAACACCGATCGTGATTATCCAAAAGTTCGGCTCAATTTCTACTTTTTTAATTTTTTAATAAACATCATTAATCGCAATAAGCTCTTTATATTCATCCTCAGTACCGACAATATAACTAAGCAGGCAAAGACGATTAGCTTGCCTAAAAGAATGACATATGTCTTTAGTCAAGAAATAAACGTAATTTGTATCGCTTAAATAATATAAGTACTACTATTTGCGCAACTTCTTCAATCTATTTCTGTTTCAGTATCTTGATGCTACTAGTAGAGAAAACATGTATTTTTTAGCAAGAAATAACCAAGAGCTTTATAAAAATATCTGGTGGAGATGCCTAACAGCTACCAACTATGGTAACAACTTTTCGTCGCTTTGCAGGCTTTAGATAAGGTAGCAACGTAGTTATTAAAGGGATATTCCATTGCCGCTGCGATCTCACTCCTGCCTTAGGCACTTTAATCTCAACATCATAAATACTCGTTTTGTAGTTTGGTTGTTATAAATAACCGTTACAGTCGACGGCATGAGGCTAGCCGACAATGTAGCGTTTAGCACGTTATTGCGGCATTCCTTAAAGATCACTATCAACATATCAGTATCTATCAGATTCTTAGTAGTATTATAGATGAGTTCATGCAAGGGATCAGCGGTAATATCTGATTTCATAAACACCTATAGAGTAGGTTTTTCATGACATATCAATCTCTGTTATTGAAATCATTCACGAAATCAATTAAGCAGAATATTGCACCAATCTTTGAAACTACATACACTAGAAATTAGCATAACTTATTTTAAAAAATCTTCTCTAGGTTAGATAATTCGGTAAATAAAATGATCATCCACTATGGAATTTATTTGGTACATTCTTTTTAATTAGCTGATATAACTTTTATATTTAAAATGTTAATATTTATATATTATCCGATTAAAAGGATGACTGATTAGATTACATTATGTAGGATCGTTTTGTTTACCAAAATTATTTAGTCTTGGAGAAGATAGTTTAAACTTAGAACAATTGAAATATAAATGTAGCTACAAATTTCTTTGAAAGAAAATTAATAATCTTTTTTAATATAACCATTAAAACATATCCTTAGCTGTACAGTAGTATCACTAAAACTCTGGAGTAATCCTGTTATTTAAAGTATGCTGTTAGTTATTCTTTAGTGCTTAATTTGTTGCAGTTACTAATATTCTTGCTGTAGAGGAGTTTATTATGTAACGTTTAGTTATCATGTAGTATTACATTTTGACCTTGGTTGTCGTTTAATCTTATTCCGTATGACGGTGTGGAATAATTTTACAAAGTGTAATATTGGAGTCTAAGTGGGACTATGTGTAACTATTCTAGTATCTTATTAGACTAGGCGTTTTGCTGTAGCTCTGGGTCATGTACTGAATATTTATCTTTATCAGTCTTACCTATTGTCACTGTGGTTTTATCTAGTTTATCAATAATGGACACTCGATAAGTGCTTTCTTTAAAGATCATTTAGGTAAGGTAAAGTAGGTGTTCTCTTCAGTATTTGTTAATCTCTTAAAACATATCTTTAATTGATCCCCGTTTAACCTATTGTATAAAACTTTTATCGATAATGGCTATTTAAGTTATTAAATAGCCCGCTAACTTTACTGATGCGGATAAATCAGCTTATCAATAGTTTAGTTAACGCAATTAAAAGTTATTTAACCGCATCTAAAGAAGATGATTGTTAATTTAGTAACAAGTATATTTAGCCGCTTTAAGGAAACACTCTGAATACATAATATTTAACGGATCTTGTCGTGATTGGGGGTAATTTATGAAAATTAGGAGCCGGTGTTGTGATTACGTACTAAGCGTGCATTAAAATATTCTGATCGGTATCCTAATATCACTGATAGTAATCAACCAAACTCTGCATACTTTACGCTACCACTATTTACTGCAGTGAATCAAAAAAGTGACTACAAGAAAATGCAGATTATCTTTGTACCATAGATTGTGATGTATATCTATTTCAGGTAGCGTTAGTGGTAAATTGGCTATTATAAGTTTTGCATGAGTTGGAAAAATGCCTGTCATAATTAATTCACCAACAATAATAGTAGTACTTTTGCTGATGAAGACGATTCTGGATGAGATTGAAGCACGATTACAGATCGCCTTTACCCCACTTTAGAAATCACTTTTTGCAGTAAGTTTTTTAAACAGGTAAAGTTTATGGCGTAAACATCGGATTTGCAGTAGGGGTTTTCCTACCGGCGATAATATGATGAATATAACCTCAATATGTGGTACTAGTAACAATACTGTTAACTAATCACATAATAATAACGATTACAAGCGGTTTATTGTGCTCATCAAGCATTGGAATTTCTAGTTAGTAATGCTGATTGATACCTGGTTGTATTTATTATCAACCACACTTACGAACCGTAAGTTATTTGCCTACGGCAATGGTATTGATTAATGCCTTAAAATTAATATCAATCTGCATCAATTTACTGATATCAGAATCAACAGCTGCTTAAACCGCTGGTAATCTGCACGATATTGAACAAGAAAAGTCGCCGAAGATAATTCGGAGAATTGGAATCTGTTTAGCGTTGTTACAGCAATTAGTATTGATAATAGTGTAAGGACGTAGCACACTATTATGGTATAGTGTGTAATTATGTTGCTTTGTAAATGTTTATGATCTTTGTCTTATTTTTATATTTTAAAATATGTAAGATTTTTAGGAATTCATATAGATAACTCGAAAAAATTTTCTTAGAAAGCATGAATTAGGTAAAATAGGAAAAAGTACGTAACTTTACATTTTATACTGCTTGTTTATCCAAATCGCTTCATGATCTTTTTTTTTTAAAATTAATAATAACAGATAGATTAAATTTTTTATGATACCTTAAAAAGTCTATTATATTAATGCGTCCAATTCTTGATCAAAAATTTTTATCACGTAAATTATCTACCTCTAGTTAGAATTGTTTGGAACTTTAACAAACACGCGACCTATGTCAAGCCAATAATTATGGATATAACTGCATTGATGGGTAATTAATGAAAGTGTAATTCCCGATGAGTTTATCACCTATAAGGAAATAAGAATAATTTCCGCCTCCTTCACCTGCTTGAATAAAAAACAAAGATAGCTGGGGCAAATAGATATTGATGAATTCAGACAGGATTATAATTTTATTTCTCTACAGAGAAATACTCAGAAGTAATATATAAAGATATATACCCACTAACTAAACTATTTTTCGTCATTAATAACAATTAAGTAACCTTTCTTGAAAAACATGGTAAAAGTGTTAACTCATGGAATCGTCTATCTGTTTAGTAAATATTGACTGCGCACTTGTATCATAAGTTGTCCAAACTACTAGTTTTACCTCTTCTGAATGTCTTGATCGATGTTTTTTTGCTAAAGCTATAAATTAAAATTTTAGATTTCATATGCTTTTAATGCTACCGAACACTATTATCATAACAAGTTCGGATTTTATCCGACTGCAATTAGCAACAAATTGCTTTTACTACCCATTTTTTTATCTTCTTTAGTTTTTTTCAACAATAACTAGTCGCTACTCAATGCTTTGTTTTGAGCTGACAGTAGTCTATGATGTAGTAAATTCGCAAATAGGATATAGAAATTGGTATCTTTTGTGCTTTGCACATTTATGGTTGATAACTCAATCAACATCTGTATGTTTTTGAATAGAGTTCTAAGAAATCTAGTAAGGCTCTGTTATACAGCCTCTTACATTATAACTATGATTTTATAAATGCCAGTTTGTCTTCCTGCTATAATGGTGTATTCGTCCCAGTAAGTAGTAGCAGAACGTACATCTGAAGGCACGGTAAAGAAGTTACTGTAAAATACACTTCGCTAAAAAGACGAATAATAAGTGTGATGAAATAACGTGAAATACTCCGGCGCTATATTAAACGCTCTTTTGTATCTAACTTCAAAACTACGACATTACGATTAGGAGTGTGATTTTATATAATTATTATACCACCCGGACTAAATAATCACCAGTAGCAGATACTGAAATAGAAATAGATAATTCGGCGTTATGGTTAGGTATGTTCCAGCGAGGTATTTTAAGATGATTCGTTATTATAGTTTCTTGTCTAATAGTAAGAAATGCATACTGTTACTGAAGGTGTATAAAGGACTAAAGATAACCGGCTTGTAAAAAATTATAAAAACCGGAATTATCTGTTCTAATGAAAGGATTCTTGCGCACAGATTTGTACAAATGTATTCTGTGTCCCTATAGACTACTTTTATTAATACTCAGTTTTGTATAATTAGGGGTTATAAGAATTATTTTTAGAAAGAATGCATAAAATAAAAACGATAGCTATTAAGCTAAATATATAATTAATATCTTTAAAATTAAAGCATTAAGTCAAAAAATACGCACTCCTATAAATTTCACTTATCATAGAATTAGTAAATCATTTCTATTCTTTTTAGAAATAAGGAATAGTTTTTATTGTGCTTAAAGAGTAATTAAAATTTATAACTATGAACTATGCAGACTAGTATTGTGGATGTTAAGATTAAAGTGACTAAGATTAAGGGTATGGAAAGTAGGAAATGAAATATGCTTCAACAGCTCCTTTCTTCCGTCTTATCTGAATAATATAAAAACAGTAAATAATTGTTATCATATCTATATCTGCGAATCGTATCCCACCGGGGATTTTTACAAATCTCTACTCTGTTAGCGCTTTTCGGTAAAAGCAGATGATCTCTATACCAAGTACCTATTAGTAGATTAAAACAATGATGCCTTGAAGAGTATAGACAATGGAAGTTGTGTGATTTAAGTGATACACCTACATTTATTTCTTAGTCAATGAAATATGCCGTTTCTGTTAAGTAAACTGATCACTTTTGCCTCCTGATCATTATCGGCGGCACTGGATGGATTGTAAATAGATCGTTGCGCTCGAAGATGCTATCAAGAGTTAAAAATAAATTTAGCCTAAATTTTTAATTGCTTGCGAGCGTTGAGATTAACCGTATTTCCTATACTTGGTACGGGGAGTAGTGTTTTGTTTTTTAAAATGTGATGGTAAAAATGTTTCTGGGTACGCAGCATCAATCTTGTTGAGTGCATAAAATAGCTGATGTGTTAGTTTCACTTCTAAAAGTTATGGAATCAAAAGTTAAAATTTGAGCTACGGGATATTTTGCTTGCAGAGACTCACGATGCCGCTAATAAGTTTCTTGATACTTTGTTGAGAAGGATTTCAGCGAGTATCCTGAAGCAATGAAGAAGTTGGAGAAAGAGTAAGAAGAACGCATGATATCTTAGCTTCCTTTTAATGCACTGGGCCTGAATAAGAAAACGATGAGTCTCTGATTAAATCGATTTTTTTGCGCGACAGTATAAGGCTGAGAATCTTACGCACGAAGCACTGTAGTTCGAGTAAAATAACCCTTTCAAGAATATTTAAGCTGATTCTGTCTTCTTAAAAACTGTAGCAGGACTAAGGATATTTAGCATTTAATCTAGTGGTAAACAATATCTAATTTAAAGATGCAAAATAGATTCACTTCCTTTATGTGAGGAAGTGTTGCCATGATTATTTTACATTAGATGTGTTAATAATTTTCTATTCTGTCATGTTCTATATTTTTTATGCTAAAATGTTTTTTAATAAAACTTATTAATAAATAATCATCTATTTTTTATGTAGTTATATTATCTTAATTTATCTACGTACAAGTAGAAGTATCTACTTTAAGGCAAATTGAGCTCAGAGAGATAATTATGACAAATAAAAATTATAACTATCACCAGACAAAATTTGTTATAAGTGCGCCTGATATTCATCATTTACTAAACGATAATGGTATAGAAATTGCTTTTACTGGACGTTCTAACGCTGGTAAATCCAGCACATTAAATGCACTTACGAAACAAAAAAATCTAGCCAGAATCAGTAAAACACCTGGCAGAACACAGTTAATCAATTTATTTGAAGTTGCAGATGGTATTAGATTAGTTGATTTACCTGGCTACGGTTATGCAGAAGCTCCCGAATCGGTTAAATGGAAATGGCAACAAGCATTAAGTGAATATTTACAAAAAAGAAAATCTTTAAAAGGATTGATAATATTAATGGATATTCGTCATCCATTAAAAAATGGAGATATACAAATAATTAAATGGACTGTAGTAATGAATATCCCAATATTAGTATTGCTATCTAAAGCAGATAAATTAGTACCTAATAAACAAAAAGCTCAAATTATAGCAGTACGTGATAAACTAAAAATAGTGGCTAGTAATATACAGGTTGAAATTTTTTCTTCATTAAAAAAAATAGGTATCGATAAATTAGAATTTAAATTAGATGAATGGTTTAACAAATGCGATTCTAAACATAATTAATCTACCTAATATATAATTATAGAGATTTATTTATCACTACTCTAGCATTTTTAAATCTTAGTTCAAATTATTATATAGAGAGACACTCGCAGCATAGCACTATTGATGCTAAGATGTCTACTGATGAATATAGTTAAATGAAAGTATTATAATAATGAGTCTCCATAATAAAATAACTCCAACGCCTAAAATTAGAAGTATTTTTCAAGCCAGCAAATAATAGCATAAATCTACTTTAAATAAGCGTTATGCATTTTATAATTTTATCTTTATTTAAAGAGCAAAACGAACTGATATTAATGATCGTAACTATATTTTCATGGTTTGCCGGCGATACTGTCATTAGTTTAAAATTCGTAGTTATTTTCCTGCAAAATGAAATATCTTTCTCTCGATGGATTTAATTGAAGTCGTATGCGAATTTCTGAATCCTGTGTTGATCTCTATTTAGCTTTAATCGTTATTTATCAGGATTAAAGAATGGAATTCTTATAAAATGAGGCAGTAATAGAATAAGTTATGAAGCTAAAGTATAAAGCATTTAAAAGCTACGAACTTGATTATCTTTACATAAATGTGAAATATCTTTCATAAATGCAAAATAAAACTTCATGACATATCTTTTTATAGGTATAAATCGCGACACTCGATAGATTTTTATCTGTTTTTATAATGCTAAGATAGTGCCAAATATTTGACGTTTCTTACATGCTCTTAATTAACCATCTTCCCATGGTTATCTATCCGGAATACTTATAGAAAATGGAAAAATTACAGACAAAATTTTAGTTTGCAAAATATTCAGTACGGAAAAATAGAATTCGTCGATTTCATTTGTGTATAGAGAACTTGTTATAGAACATTAATTTAACTCACCTAGGAATTCTCAAACGAATGGTATGCTTAAAAGATATAATGATACATGAGGAGAAGCTGTAAAGGCATCATTTCAATTCAGCTTAAGAGATTGAGATGGCTTCATCGATATATTGGTTATACAATTAGAAATTCCTTAATCACTATTAAGTAGTAAAACTTTATTGAAGTTTATAAATATTAGTTCAAAGTTAAATTTAAATTATTTAAAAAAACTATACTCTCGTATGAGACGAGAGAACTATTAATTATTTTAATGATGAAAAGATTATGGCTCAAATTGTAGAAAACCCATTTATTCTAGTTGATGCCTCCTATTATCTTTACCGTGCATATTATGCTTTTCCCCCATTAACTAATAGTGCAGGGGAGTCAACTGGTGCTATATATGGTGTTCTTAATATGCTGCGTAGTTTAATTATCCAATATCAGCCGAGTCATATTGCAGTAGTATTTGATGCTAAAGGGAAAACTTTTCGGAATGAATTGTTTAAGCAGTATAAATATCAACGACCACCAATGCCTGATGATTTGCGTGAACAGATAGTGCCATTACATGAAATCCTTATTGCTATGGGTATTCCTTTGTTGGTTGTTGCTGGTGTAGAAGGTGATGATGTAATAGGGACATTAGCTTTACAGGCTAACAAAAAAGGTTTACCTGTATTGATTAGTACAGGAGATAAAGACATGACTCAATTAGTGACCTCTAATATAACGCTCATTAATACCATGACAAATAGTGTTTTAGGGCCAACAGAAGTTGTTACTAAATATGGTGTGTTACCTGAGTTGATGATTGATTTTCTCGCTTTAATGGGAGACCCATCCGATAATATTCCAGGTGTACCTGGTGTAGGAAAAAAAACAGCATTAGCTTTGTTGCAAGGAATTGGTGATCTTGTCACAATTTATAATGATTTATCTATAATTTCTTCGTTAGAGTTTCGCGGATCGAAAACATTAGCAGCAAAAATGACACAACATAAAGATATTGCTTTTTTATCTTATAAATTAGCTACAATTAAGACTAATATTGATTTAACCATAGATTATGATGGATTACTTATGAAGGCCCCTGATATTAAAAAATTACACTCGCTTTTTAGTCGTTATGAATTTAAACGTTGGTTAGTTGATATACAAAATAGTGTTTGGCTAACAAAAAACCATTAAATCTCCGATGAATCTCTCTGTTAATAACAGCAATATTTTTTAGCTGAAGATCCTGCAGACATGCTATCAATAGAAAATTATAAAAAGATAATGACTAAAACTGATTTGCTCCAATGGGTTAAAAAATTGCAATCAGCAAAGTGTTTTGCCTTTGATACTGAAACTGACAGCCTTAATATGCTATCAGCCAATCTAGTTGGACTCTCTTTTGCCATTGAGGAGGGTAAAGCTGTTTATCTTCCGCTTGGGCATAATTATCTTGATGCACCTCAACAATTACCATTAAATGAGGTATTAGCTATGATAAAACCAGTTTTAATTAACAAAAATATTCAAAAGATTGGCAAGAATTTAAAATTCAATTACAGAGTAATGGCAAATTATGATATTGAATTAAAAAATATGGCTTTTGATATAATGCTGGAATCTTATATATTGAATAGTGTTGCTGGACTTGGTCGTCATGATATGGCTAGTTTAGCACAAAGACATCTTAATCATAAAATTATAACCTATAAAGAGATTGCCGGTAAAGGAAAAAATCAGTTAACATTCAATCAAATTCCACTTAAGCAAGCGTCAAATTATGCAGCTGAAGATGCAGATATTACGTTATTATTACACCAAACACTTTGGCCTCAACTTGAAGCGGAACCTAAATTAAAAGAAATTTTTCAACAGATAGAAATGCCGCTAGTACCGGTATTAGCTCGCATGGAACAGGTTGGAGTGCTTATTGATGCAAATAAGCTGGATAAGCAATCTCAAGAAATAGGAAATCGATTAATAGAAATTGAAAAAGAAGCTTATGGTATCACTAAGCAAGAATTTAATTTAGCATCAACTAAACAGTTACAATGTATTTTGTTTGAAAAACTTCAACTGCCAGTAGTAAAGAAAACTCTTAGCGGGGCACCTTCTACTAATGAGAGGGTTTTAGAGGAGTTGGCTTTTACTCATGAGCTGCCAAAAATTATTTTGCAACATCGTAGCTTGTTAAAATTGAAATCAACTTACACCGATAAATTACCCATGATGATCCATTCAAAAACAAAACGAGTACATACTTGCTATCACCAGGCAGTAACGGCAACTGGTAGACTCTCTTCTCGTGATCCTAATTTACAAAATATTCCAGTTAGGACTCATGAAGGGCGAAGGATTCGTCAAGCGTTTATCGCTCGTGAAGGTTATAAAATTGTAGCCGCAGATTATTCGCAAATTGAATTGCGTATTATGGCTCATTTTTCTCAGGATAAAGGATTGCTTGATGCTTTTGCAGAAGAGAAAGACATTCATAGAGCAACAGCAGCAGAAGTTTTTGGTATATTGTTGACTGATGTAACTAGTGAGCAGCGTCGTAGCGCAAAAGCAATTAATTTTGGTTTAATTTATGGTATAAGCGCTTTTGGATTATCCTGTCAGTTAGGAATTACTTGTAGTCAGGCTCAGAATTATATAGATCGTTATTTTGAGCGCTATCCTGGTGTTTTAAGTTATATGAAGCGTACCCGTAAGAAAGCTGTGCAACAAGGATATGTTGAAACGCTAGCAGGGCGCCGACTTTATTTGCCTGATATCAATTCCCGTAATTTAATGAAACGTAAATCATCTGAACGTGAAGCAATTAACGCACCAATGCAAGGAACAGCTGCAGATATTATAAAGAAAACAATGATTGCATTAGATAATTGGATTGAAACAGTAAAGCCTGATATCTATATGTTGATGCAAGTACATGATGAATTAGTCTTTGAAGTAAAGACGTCTGCAATTGATCGGTCACAACAAAAAATCCGTCAGTTAATGGAACAAAGTATGAAATTAACAGTTCAACTAAAAGTTGATATTGGTATTGGTGATAATTGGGATGAAGCACATTAAATAATAAATATTTTGAAAAAAAGTGTTATGTTGGTAAATTTTATTGCTTTGCTCTCATAGCAAATTTATAATCACATTTATATTTCAATTATTGTGATTTCAGCAACTTTTTTAGGCTAGAAAAATCTTAAATAAAAGATCTTCTACTATAACTATAGTAGCTACTTAGCGATTTTTTTAATCTGCTAATACACTTACAATAAACTCTTTAAGAATTTTATCGGTTATATAACCCTATTAATGTCTTGGACCATTAATATCGCGATTCGTTCTTTCTTTTTATTTCCTCATCTCCATCCTTTTCTAGTTTTCCTATGTGGAAATAACGCTTACATTTAAAGGATTTAGAGAAAAAATATTTTTATCGACTTCAATAATAGCGCTTAGTACATTTATATTGGCTGTCTCCGATGAAGAAAGGAGACAGTGACATCATCTAAATATTGATTTTAAATAAGTGCCTATTTATTTCATTGATTTCTGTAAAGTTAAACTATGCAATATACATTGCAGATAATTAAATTATTTATCCTTTTGATATCCTCTTTCCAGAGAATATTCTGATCGGGTTGTTAAATGTTTTCCTGTAATTAAAATTTTGTAATGATATTCCTGTAACTTTAATTTTGACCCCACAGTGGATAATATGTTTACTATGACAATATGGGTAGTGATAAAGTATAAAGACTTTCTTTAATGCATAAATCGACATTATCCGATAAATTATCGACGAGTCAACTAATAAGATATAGATTTATTTGGTATGGAATAAAGAAAGAGTTTCTTTGATCTTTATGATTGTTTGTTTTTTATAGTAACTATCAATCTGTATTGAAAATTTTTACAGGATAAGGATTTTATACCAAACAACCTTTACTAATATAGAAAAAAGTTGAGTTTATGACTTTTCTATTAAAAATTAAGTTATGCTGATTTCTGATGTATGAAATTTCGGAGATGTAGTGTATCTAGTTAATTGATTTTATGAATAGTATCAAAAATAGAGAGGTAATGTGCCATGAAATTTTACCATACAAGATCTATAAAACCAAATATTATCTATGATTTCCCCTTGCATGAATTAATTTATAATTATCCCGGGAAACTGATAAAAACACCACTGTTGAGGGGGTGCTTGAAGTCATGTTGCGATAACACTTTCTGAACTGTCGCCTTTGTCAACAAATATTTATTATATCGTCTGTAACGATTATTTGCCACAGAGAACTATACAGACGGGTTATTGATAATGTTGAGATTAAAGTTCCTAAAATCAGTGCTATGTTAGGGATATCTGGTAACGGAATATGTTTTTAATAATTTATTTTTCCGTTTTACTTGAAGTATATAAAATATCGAAAAGTTTATGCTCTCATGTTTATAGCTATGAGCCATAAGCCACAGGTAATTTTCACAAATCCCATAATGCCGCTTTTCGGTGAAGAGCGCATAGTTTTTCTGTTAGAGGTATCAGCATATCTCTATTGTTGAAATCATTTACAAAATTAATTAACAAAATAAGCCACAGAATTTATAAACTCCATACACCAGAAATTAGAGTAACTTACTTACTAGCAGTTCTTAAAATATTCTATCTTAAAATCTATTACTTGATGTAATCAGATAAGCTAATTATTAATCCGCTCTAAATAAATAATTGACTAGATTGTTTTTATTTATATTTTGCAGGCAAATTATTTGATATTAAAAGACAAAATATTTGATACGAGCAAAAAGCACATAAAGACAAGATATTTGATAGCAATGTTATATTGATGTAAACGCTTTTAATTTGCTGATGTGTGACGTGCGATATTTTGAAGCTAAATATAAGATAAATAGTAGATTAATTTTTTAAATATTACCCAGAGTTAGACTGAATTTTCTCTATTACTAATCAGCAATTTAGCAACTTTATTAATTATTATTCCTGTTATAAGAACAATATCAGATAAGGTAGTAATAATGATCTTTAAACGATTTTTTATACGCTAAAACATTATTAAGATTTTTTATGTGTTTTTAGAGCAAAGTTGAGTTTGTAATGGCGTAATGTAAATATTAGTCTGAATAATTAAATTAGTTTAAATTGATATATTAGCTAATAATCTAACTAAGTTGCTATTAATCAGCTTAATTAAATTCATATTGCTAATATTTACTATGATGAAGTAGGATCGTTATTATGATAGCTGTTTTTTGCGCTATCGTTATTGATGATGTCCTTATTGCTAATAAGGTAGAAATAAGCGTGTAAGGATAAAGTAATTTAGGTTATTTTCAAATTTGTACTGTTGTATTAGATTGTTTAATAGTGGTATATAGGAAGTAATAACAATAAGATTGTTGTTAATAGGCTGGAAGGATAAATTTTATAATTATTGACTACAAACAAGAGTAAATTGTTCTATTAATAAAGCACAGTTATGACAAACTTATTTTAGATAAGGAAAACTTTTAAACAGTAGTATAAATGTCATGAAAGTAACATTTTAGTGTTTTTCTGTCATACGTAGCTAAAATATCACCCAGCTGTTATTAACGTAACAATGTCATTTTATACGTATATAGAGAGAATGGTTATGACGACACTGTTTTGGCAGCAGTTTGGTAAAGGAAAACAAGATATTGTGCTATTGCACGGATGGGGATTGAATGCAGAAGTTTGGCGTATCATTGAAGTTGGATGTGGTTCCCATTTTCGTCTACATTTTGTTGACTTACCTGGCTATGGTCGTAGTAATTTTTTTCCGCCTATGTCGTTGCAACAAATGGCAGAGGTAATTTGGGAGAAAGCACCTAAGCAGGCTATTTGGTTAGGTTGGTCATTAGGTGGATTGATTGCCAGTATCGTTGCAATTAACCATCAAGATGAAATAGCGGGTTTAATAACAGTGGCTTCATCACCCTGTTTTGGGCAACAAGAAAATTGGCCAGGTATTAAACCTGCAGTACTTAGTGGTTTTGAGCAACAATTACAGACTGATTTTCAGCGTACTGTAGAACGTTTTCTTGTATTGCAAACATTGGGAACTAAAACAGCTAATGGGGATATACGATTGTTAAAATCGGTAATGTTAGAACAATCATTACCTTCAGTTGCTGTATTAAACGCAGGTTTAGAAATTTTACGAACAACTGATCTACGGCAATCATTATTAATGTTAAAAAAACCTTTTTTACGCATTTATGGCGAGCTTGATAGTTTAGTACCCAAAAAAATAGTACCAATTCTGGATAAATGGTTACCGAATTCCCATTCAGTAGTAATAAAACATGCCGACCATGCCCCGTTTATTTCTGATCCTAATCAGTTTATTCAATTGTTAGTTGATTTTTCTTGCGATTTAGAGAAATGAATATAGAAGTTATAATGAAATTAAAAGACTATTTATACAAATAAGTGATAATTTATTAAAAATAATTGCCTACTTTTATAAATTATAAAGAAGTGACTTGATAAATTTTTAGGTTACATTTTTTTATTTCTGAGCATTGTTTACAACTATAGTAATTTAAGCAGGATGATTGATCAATTTGCTCTAATTTACCCATGGCAGTTAATTTATCTAACATAGCTTCAATCATAGGTAATGAAGCAGAAAATTTTTGACTTATTTGATGAGCATCCATTCTACCATATAGCGCAACCATGTCCCTAACTTGTAATAAACTAATCATCTTGTTATCCTTTTGTAGTGGTAATAGCTATTTTGCCTATGGTTACATTTATGAACGTTATGCATAGAGTTTTAATGTTATATTTATGTGAAATGTATAACAATATAATTAGCATTAAATTAAAGACTCCGAGAATTTAAATAAGCTACTCATTATATTATTAATGTTCTGAAAAGTGGCTACTTAGTAAAAAAATAAAAACAGAAATAATATTCAAGTCTTTTAGAATAAAAATGTCATCAAATTTTGATTGGATTCCCCTAAAATAATATCCAATGAAAAAATATAAGAAACATAAAGTAGAATAAAAATTAAATAGCTATTGGACTAATAAAGAGTTGATCCGATTTGTGGTATAATGGCGTATCAAATAATACTATCATATTACTATCATCTTTACTATCTTCATTTGGATTGAAGAAAACACTTAATCTGAATGTTTCTTTATGTTTAGGTTATCCAAAGTTTAATTAACTACATTCTCTAATTCATCTAACAGATTAAATTGCTTACCATTAAAAGTGTTTGACTAATATTTTTGAGATGTATCAGAGTATTCAATGTGAAGATAACCACTTATTTATCTAAATGCGTTAGTAAAAAGTTCAAAAGTTATTTAGAAAATATCACATTAATGATAGAGTTTAATAATGGGATAATTGTTTTATTTACGTTAGGTTAATTTTAAGTGGTTAATATTATCAATAATTTTACCGGGTAAATAAAATTATTAAGTACCTGATAATTATACTGGTAATAATAATCATTTTAATTTTAAAAAAACCTTTTAGTCTTTGTCAAGTTTACAATAGTAATATTTTTAAATATGGTCATGATGTTAACTAATAACTTCATGATAAAGGGATTAATTTGCCCCATGCAATAGTATATTTAATAGAAACTCC
Source organism: Arsenophonus sp. NC-PE1-MAG3 (assembly GCA_052174455.1). Taxonomy (GTDB): domain Bacteria; phylum Pseudomonadota; class Gammaproteobacteria; order Enterobacterales; family Enterobacteriaceae; genus Arsenophonus. Next base: position 362,303 of record JBQMRP010000004.1, read on the forward strand.
AACTTAGTTAAGGTAGAAATAAAATATTTAATAAATAAAGAGAAAACAATTCTTACGTTATTTTTTTTCAAAAAGAACTATAAAAACAAAATAGCCAATTTTGTAGTACAAGACATAAAAAGTACCATTAAAATCTTAATTAATCATTTCATAGGGAGAGCGTTTAATATCCATCCTTTTTTGTAATAGAAGGCACATTACAGGCAAAACAAAGAATAAAAGGAGCAAAATATTTATCAGGTAAATCTGATGCTTCATCAATCTCTTTATAAGAGATGCTACATATTTGCCATATAACTTTGAGATCTTTCAATACAGAAAGAAATAAATATATTAAACTAATTTTAGAAATTAATAGAAATACAGTATTGATACCAGCACCCCCTTCTCCCCATATTTTTGAGTAAAAAGTGGCTGTTAACTATTCTAACAAGTAAAAGTATAGACAGCACATGAATTACCTATAAAAAATAGATTCTGAGACTTTTTTAAAGAGAAGATGTAATGCACCATAAGTATTGATAGAAAATATAAATATAAAATGCATGATAAAAAGAATATAGGCATAAAAATTAGAAATTAAGTAGTATATTATCAATAAATTATATTAAAAGATTCAGTTTTGCTGTTTCAGGATTAATAGATTTTTTGAAAAAGGTTGTAATATTTTAATAGCGTGCATCAATAATGATAATAAGTTTAGGCTCTTCTTGTTTTTGAAATTATAAATATCTTTAATTTTATTTAGTTTATTAGTGTAAATAGTGGTACCCATTTAAAGATATAAATATCGCTTTTAATATTTGAATTGTTAGTCAATAGAGCTGTTGATGATTGAATTTGTTATTGTCGATAATTTAACTTAAATTTCTACTTCAGTGAAAATTTTTGGATACTGGATGAGAATTAAAATAAAATTATTGTGATTTTTATTAATCGCTTATGTAATTTTCTGATACTTTTCCACTAGTTAAGATTAATGAAATAATCGAACAACTTAGGTTTGTTTGAAGTTCATTAATTATTAATTTGAATATTTTTTCTAATAAAATCTATTATATTAATTGCGACGACACAAGGGATAGGTAATTCAATAAGTTGTAATTTTAGATAAAGATTAAATTTAGGTTTTAGCAGCATCAATAATATTGATCAATATATACGCTTTCTTACTCATAATGAATAACAGGAAAATTTCTTTATCAATTAAAGTTTGTTATGAATTAATAGTCATTGAATAGATTCCGTCAGGTTAACTAATTAAATATTATATTCCAAACTTTTAAAAATACAAAACCTTTTGTTCAATGGTGATAGAGAAATCCTGTTTCCACAGGATTTCTCTTCTGCGTCTGTGCCTATTAATTATTAAAAAGTGTTCTTTTACTGTTGTTAGGGTTTCAGTAAGACTAATAGTTAATGATTTCATAGTCTTAGTGTCAGGTAAGTAATAAATAATAGGTTACTATTTAACTATCATAAAAATATTTTATATTGCTTGGTTGCTGATATCGTTGAAATTTAATAAGGTAAGATCTTTTTCTTAATATTATTAAATTTATACCCAGAGTTTTAATTTAAATATAATAATAAAAGCGCTTAGCTATAACGAATAGCGTTAAAAAGATATAGGTAACATGCTAAAGAAAGTAATTTTTAACGGTAAAACGGATTTATTTCTTAGGAAGATCCGATAATTTCTATTGATTATTAGGAATAATCAATAGAAATTTACTTCTATTAAGGTAAAAATAGAAATATCGCAAATGGACACTATATGAATAGTAAAATTAATAAAAATATTATTATTCTTATATTAATAATGATAATTAGTGTTATATGCTACTTGAATTAATTTAATGTTTTTTAAAATGACAGTAATTAATATTGAGTTATGTTTATTTCTAGTGATGAGTTTAGAAGATGTTCTGATGCATCATGCTGAGTAATTTCGTAAATAATTTCGATAATAGAGAGGTATTATGTTATTAAAAATCTATCTTTATAGATATCTGAAAAATCATATATTATTCCTCTTATTTTATAAGAACTTATTCGCAATTACTATGCCAGACAGCTGATAAACACCGTTATTGAGGTTGAATTTGAAGTCTATGTGCTGTGCATCCTCATTGCTGTTTTTCCATCTACCGTAACGGTAGATATCTGTTACATCGAATTATACAAACTTCTATTAGCGATGTTTAGATTAAAGTAACTAAGGTCATGGATCGAAACGGAAACAGAATATCCTTCAAGAGATCATTGTTGTCTTACTTGAGGACGATAAAATAGGTAAAGAGTTGCTACTATTAAGGTGTTCCAGCGAAGGTATGCCTATTGGTGATTTTTATGAAGTTTTAAGTTTTCTCTCATCGAGAAAACTTAATCTTATCTGTTAGTGCTTTTAACAAACTAAAATAGAAATAGCTTAAAAACGTAGACAAGGTAAGTAGTACCTTACGTGATTTAAGCAATATGCCTAAAACGTTTATTTCTGGATCAATAACATATAACCGTCCTGTAAGAAAAGATGATCACCTTTTCCTGCTGTTCATTATTGATATCACTGCATGATGGCTTACGAAAGCGCAGAGCTTAACCCTATTTTCAGGCTATGATTTTCTACGGAAGACTTTGCTATTTGTTTTTTAGAATGCAACAGTAAAGATATTTATGGACATGTAGCACCAACTCTATTAACTACACAAAATAGCTAATATGCTAGATTTATTCTCAAAAGGCCATTGTAAGCAAAAGCTATAACTTGAGCTATAGGAGTTCTGGTTAGCAGAGAGTTGTGATGTCGCTAATAAATATATTGATGTTTTGTTGGCAAGATTTCAACGTATTCTGCAGCGATGAAGAAGCTGGAAAAGATAAAGAAGAACGATTGGCATTCTATCTCTTCCTGCCAGTATACTGAACATCAATAAAGATAAAAAATCAGATTGAATGAGTATTTGAGACAGTGAGGCTATGAAGCTGACGTGCGAAACTTAAATCATTCTAGTTAAGAAAAACAATACTTTTAATACTAATTAAGCTACTCCTATCTGCTCAGAAAAGCTGAAACCAGCTAAGTGGATTTGACCTAGTTTAATTATGGCAATAAACAATATCTCCTTTAAGAATAAGGAAAATAATTTATAAAGCATTAGATCGGAGTGTAGTATGATTGTCATACACAAGATTTACTAATAACTTAAATTTATAAAAAACTGAGCATTAATTTTATTATTTCCTGAAATATATTCTATTATTTTAAATAATTAGTTATAGTTTTTAAATTATAACTTTTATAGACTGAAATATAGTTTTACTACCAATATTTATTGAGGTAAATTCCTCTTTCTTGTACAACCAAATATATTAATGCAGAATGATCTCGAGATATTTCCAAGAATTAAAAGCTATGTTAAAAAAAACAGTTATTGGTAGAAATTCATTATACTGTATAAAGAATTTTTGCTACAAAAAGTTGTCATGAAAAAGCAAAGAGTCATTTAGATTAAAGAGATTCTTTTTATTCTCTTTCAAGAGAAAGAGAAGCATTTTATTAGTTAGTTTGGCGACAATAATCTATTGGATAATATCGATTTATGCATTGAAGTAACTCATTCTTTTTATTTTATTCTGTCTATATTGTTCGCAGGATGATATGTTATCTGCTGTAGACATTAATTATGGTGGTTACAACGATACCGTTGCAAAATCCCAGATTGTAGAAAAGCATTTAACAATCTTACTAAAAGTCCTATGGCAAAAATATATTATAAGGATAAATTATTTAATTATCTATGATTTATATTGAATAGTTGATAGTTAAGAAATTGAATTCCTCTTCAAGAGGAGAGGAAAAGTTATATTTTTTTTTCTAAAGTAAATAGAATTGGTTTGCTAAATCTATTGTAGGTGAAAAATTCATTATAGTTGTAGTCATTGACTTAATGTTCTAATTTTAGATAAAAAACCATATTTTTAGCTTAAAATCTATAATTTTTTATTTTTATTACTATTTCTAAGAATAGTTCTATTATTCAAACTAGTCAAGTTGAACCTCTATAAAAGTAATCTATTGTCATTCAGAATGAATTTCCATGTATCTTGGCAGGAATCCGTTTCATAAAAATAGCAAATTATAATTTTCCGGTTTTTGCAAGCATCATTTTCCGTGGTTTATATAGCTTCAATAATAGTATATTTTATTTACAACTCGACAAAAAAGCAAATAAATGCACTACTTTAAAAGGCCTCGCTAGAATGTGGCTGATATAGCGTCTGATCATCTCTTCTTTTGTTAGTACCTGTTTCTACTTCTTGTTGAGTTCGTTTGATAATGTAATCATGTAATGATGTAATGATATATAGCTACCTCCTCCTCAGTAATGCCGGAGTTTCGAATGTGGATATCGAGTCTGGAACATCTAAGATAGAATGCGAAGTATTTCACGTTATTCCACAAAAGAGGGCTCTATTTCGTGTTTTTAATAAGCGCTCTTTTCAGTAATATTCCTACTTGTGGAATTCAGGTAACGTTGCCAGCGCCTCTTTGTGCAGATGACATTCCAGAGAGTTAATAAGACTATTGGTATTTATGAGACCATAGTTATGACGTAGAATCTGGATGACAGCGTCTTGCTAAATCCCCTATACCGCTTTTTTTAAAGATAAACTCAACACCACATAACAGTATGCTAATATTCAAGCTTCCACAGGGTGACGGATAAATGAGTATGCGATGGTTGATTGAGTTCTTGAACATAATCTTGAAAGACATGGAAGATATCAATCGATATCTGACCTTGTAATGCACATAATGTTCATGTGTGACGGTTCGAAATAGAATATTGAGTAGCTTGTCAGTTATTTTAGAAAAAGCTAAATAAAATTAGGGATAGTAAAAATAATGTGTTTTTAGTTATAGGTAGGTAAAATATAGACTTGCGCTGCTAACCATTGCTCGATAGTTTTGACACCGCATGAACTTCAGGTTTTTTTAATTAGAGTTTTGGCAGAAAAGAGTTCTAGGAATATTTAGAATAGACGCAGCAGTAGTGATAAGGCCCGATCGATGGGTACAAAAACCTTTTACTTATGGTATAAGTGCTGCAGATAAGCGCTCTCTCGATAGTATCGATTGATTTATTAGTTAAAATTTTCATCGTGTTTTTCAAAAAAATATTCTACAGTCGTCATCAATGCTGAAAACTAGTTTAGTTGGGGGAATGTACATTTGCGAAATTACCTCTGAGTATCTGCTAGATAAATAGAAATCGTAATTCTTGTTCGCATTTATTAATTCTAGCTTCCAAGTTACCTCCTGTGTTTCTTGTAGTGGAGAAAAAGGAAATGAGGATTATCCTTACTTCTTTATAGGTGATGAATTCATCGGCAAGCATAATTTCATTAATTGACACTTAATGCAGTTATATTTAGCAAAATCGGCTTAGCCTTGGCTATTCTGTTGCTAAAATCTAGAATAATTATGACTAGAGGCGAATAATATTTGCATATCAAGAAAAAAATGGGGATCGAGAGGCGAATAGATTACTGTATGAGCCTTCTTTATGGTATGATAAAATTAATTGATTTTTGATCATTAATTTTGGATGAAGAATAATAAATCGTTTCGCATAAATAGCTAGTGTAACACGTGAAATTGCGTGTTGTTTTCTGATTTACTTGGTTTACAATTTTTCCTAAATTGATGAATTACTATAAATATTGATATTTTACAGAGCAAAAACAGTACTCTGATTATAAACTTCCTAAAAACAGTGCAGGGGTGCCCCCTCGCTGCTCATGCTATAATTGTTTTACATTATTCCGCATTTTTCATGGTACTCTGGTGTATTATTGTTAGTTAAAATTGTTCATCCTTGTAGATTAAACTAACATAGTTAGTTAGGATAACATGTATCCTTCCTTCTACTCTTATAGCTCATTTATTTATCCTTTTGTATACTTATCTTTCAATGTCCTTTTTCCTGATGTGTGTAAATAGCGATGTTAACTTTTGGCTGCTTGCTCTTACCCTCTAGGAGGTTAAGAGGTCTTTGTTAATTTTTTGTACTGAGATGCTTCAGTTTTTCAGTTTGCCTCATTTTAGTATGAATTTATCAAAATTTAATGTATAATAAACTGGTTTTTTTTATTTTTGATATCTCTGGATATTGCGTTTTATGTCAACTTATCGACGCTTTTCGAGGATTAGCAGATGCTTTTATTACCTCTGACTGCCTAGGCATCTACTGTGTAAGTTTATTAGTTATTGCTGCATGTTCACACCAATTCTTTTTGTACAGCGCTCGCAATACTCACCTATTTAATATAGGTGGCGCTTTCTATATCAATGGCGATACCTGATAAATTAGGACTTTAATGAATATCAAATTTCTGGTTGCTCGTTCATAATGCTTTGTTGTTATGAAAATAAAACCTAATTTAATTGGAGTTTTAAGAATCCCTCACCATTTAATGGTTAATATTTTAATTGTTAGGTTGTTATAGATTATTAAAGAGTATTATTATGCGTAGCATAATTCTTGTTGTACTTTTTTTGAAAAAGTTTTTTATCTATTTGTATTGTACAAAATGGTGGAGCTAAGCGGGATCGAACCGCTGACCTCCTGCGTGCAAAGCAGGCGCTCTCCCAGCTGAGCTATAGCCCCATTAAGATTTTTGTATCATTAAATATTTCTGCTAATCTTGATTTTTAATAATGTTGGTAGGCCTGAGTGGACTTGAACCACCGACCTCACCCTTATCAGGGGTGCGCTCTAACCATCTGAGCTACAAGCCTAATTATAGTTTTTGCTTAATCTTTATAATACAATCTATGTAATCATTTATATTCTATTTATCTAGGTAAAGAAATAATTTAACAATAGGTTCTTCTATGATTATCTTGTTACAATTTCATCTTAGTCATTAATCACAAAGTGGTAAATGCTATCACGAAGATTAGATCCCCATTTTTGTTACTAATTTTTTTTGTAATCTTACTCCTTATGGAGTGAAGTATGATTTGTAGAAGGTCTAGAAATATATTCACTGCAATATGCTGATTGTGATTATTAGGGATTAAGATTTTATGGTATTGAGTTGTAGATTCAAATTCAGATTTTTGATATATTTTAGTTTTGCTTCCTTCTCACTCATTTATCTTTCTCTGCATACCCAATTCTAACACGTATTAACTCTATTCGTAATGGATAATGAGATGACTTAACGTTATCTTTATTTTCTTTGGTTTATTACTGCCAATCCATTTTAAATTTCTTACTGAATCTTTGGTAAACAAAGGATAAGGGTTGTGTTCGTTACTATACTTAACCAAACATAACATTTTATAACACAAGGTTAAATAGGATTCATAACTTATCTTAGGGTTTCCGGAGGGAACTCCTTTATTTATAAAGGAGTTGCTGGACATTAAGAAGAGTATGTAAGATTCTTTTTGCGTTGTATTAAAAACTACATATTTTATCGCTGATATATGTGGCCTCATAGATTTATTTTAGTTTTTAATCCTGTGTTTTACTTCTTAAGCGGTTGATTTAACACGTTAGCTTCGGATGGTATAGGTCTAAGACCATACCACTAAATTTAACATTATTTATAACGGTGACTACTAAAGGAAGCGAATAAAATTCGCTTCCTACGATTTCGCACATAAGCCTCAGTCTTCTCTAGTGAGGATTGCCTTCGCTATATCAGTATCCCTTTCTCCACATCTCTACGCATTTCACCGCTATAAATTAAATTCAACCTATACAATAATTTAACTAAGTAGTCTTGAGTGTTATTACCAGGTTAAGATAAAGGAATTATATCTAATGTAATTAACCATCTATGTAATTTTATGCCTAATAATTTGATTAAAGTTCCACACCTTCTGTATTATTTGGAGTGGCTTGTACGGAGTTAGCCTGCACTTCTTTTGTCGCTAATGTTAATTAATAATGTTATTTAATTATAACATCTTTCTCATGACTGAAGGTGTTTTATAATTTGAAAATCTTTTTATATATCTATAATGGTTGCGTCAAGTTTGCAATAATTTTGCAATATTCTATACTTTTACTTTTTATAGTAGTCCTGATCTGTGTTTCAGTTCCAATACATATGATCATCCTGTTAGATTAATTAGAAATTATTGTCTAGGTAATAAATTTACCTTACCTAGTAATCTCATATTTGTTCACCTTAATGTATGAGATTAAAAGGTCCTCTTACTTTTGCTCCTTAGTGATTAGGCAGTATCAGGCATCTCGTTTCAGTGGTTACCCCCTCCCCCATTTGGCTATATCTTTCCATATTTTACACCGGCTACTGATCACCCTGTGTGTGTTAGATCTGTCACCAGCTTGCTCAATGAGCTATAATTAAACTTTTTAATTAAAAAGTTGATGCTAAAAGAATATTTTACTTATCGTAATTTTTTTGTTCAGATAGCTTTTTTTTAATGTTTTTGTCTTGCTGCTGACTGCTAAAGTAGCGTTATTGTTTATTGGTTTATATGTTAACGAATTATTTTTATTAGTTTTTAAAATTTTAAAATTCAAAATATATTTGAATTGTAGTATCTTTAAGTGGTTGCCTTGCCCAAAGGCATTATTTAGTTAATTATTAAAGAGCATAAAGTAATAAACTATACTATGAAATAGTAGTATACTACCTTTTTATCTATAAAGTCAAGCGGTTGTTTATAAGCTACAGAACTTCGCGTATCAGCTTTGTAGCATGACACTGTTACAAAATACAATTTAATCAAATTGGTCATTTTATTGACACTAGTTCGGCTGATTGATTAGAAATTCATAGAATGCTAGCTATTATTTTTCTCCAATTATTCTCCAGCTTCTTGATAGTTGATAATCTTTTCAGCAAAATATCAAGAGATTTATTAGCGGCATCACAGAATTCTACTAGTCAACACCTCCTGCAGCTCATTATTAACTTTCGGTTACATACTTTTTGTGAGTGAAGTCAACATATCAGCTATATTATTCATCAACAGTATTTGTAGTACATGTCTGGAAATATTTTTTCTGTTATATTCTAAAAATAAAAAGCATAATCTGCTCCATAACAAGCCTATAGATATACTTAAACAATGCGCTCACTAGTCATTGAAAAGTTATACTCAGCTTGATTCTGACTTTCAATAACCATCTTTGAATTCAGTTAGCTCCTTACATCCATGCACAGTGACGTTGATAATAAGAAGCAGGCAAAGTGCTCATCTTTACCTGACAGAACGATTATGCCATCATATTAGAAATAAATATATCGTGTATTACTTAAATTACAAAAGTACCAGATTCCCAATACTCTTAAAGCCGTTGTTATTTCAGTCTGCTAATAACACTAGAGAGAGACCCATGTTCTTTTTGTCCAGAGCTCACCTATAATTGCTTCGTGAAAATTATCGGTGGATAATACTTAGTATATACAGGTTATATTAAAACTCCTCCTACTTTTACACGCTTCAGGTAAAATAGTAATAAGGAGTTTTAGAATCATATTCCGCTGCCGCTACGGATTCTTAACTTTAGACGATTTAATCTCAATATATATTGAGACGGAATCTACATGATTTTCTGTAGCACATAATTGTTATAGACGAGGAGCATGGAAGAAGAGGAGGAGAGCCTATCAATAAGGCAGCATTCAGCATATTATTATAGGATGGTTTAAAGCTCATCATCAACAGTGGTGCCTAGCCATCTTGCCTGGCAGTATTTTGTATGAGCTCATTTAAGAGATTACCGATAATATTTAATTTTTTTGGATTACCTGTATGGTAGAATTTCATGGTATATATCTCTCTGATTATTGAAATCATTTACGAAATTAATTAGCCAGAATACGCTATCCATATTCATATCCGAAAGTCCATATACTAGAAATAAGAATAACTTTTACAGCCATATATTTACTATCGTTTGCAAACGAGACGGCTGTCTCGTTTATTAAGTAGGCTCGTAGTCGTTTTCTTACAAAATATTTCTCTTTCTCGAAGATAGATTGACAGTAGTACCTGAATTCCTAAACCACGCGTAATATCTTATTAACTATATAATTCTTTACACAGATACAGAGGTGGAATTTTCGTGAAATGAAGCCAGAAATACCAGAAACCATTTTCTATAAAGCATTTAAAACTATTAACTTAGTATATGCCATAAATATAAAATGTCTTCAAAAATTCCAAACAAAACTTCACGACATTATCTTTTCGTAGATATAGCTCAGACCACTTGAGAGGTTTTTATCCGTCTTTACAAAACCAAGACTCTAGCCAATTTTTTATGCTTATTACGTAATCTTAACCAAGCATATTCAATAATTATCCATTGGGTACTTACAAATAATAGAAAAATTATAAATCACTTTTTTTTGGTCTGTGAAAACCTTTAGTTACCAGAAAATAGGAATTCAATCGTTTATGTACATAGATTAATATAAACCTAACTTAATCGCCGGTGAATCTTTAAACAAATTGTATGGATCAAACGATTTAATAGGTGCATAGAAAACAAGTTGAAAAGCCATCATTTCAATTCTAGTCAAGAGATTGAGATTACTGTGGATCGATATCTTTTTGTGTACAATCAGGAATTACTACAATCAGCATTAGGTACTAAAATTTCATTGCAGTTTATGAGAGATTAGTTCAAAGTTAAATAAAATTATTTAAAACCATCTAGTTTCCTGGATCTAACAGTTAATTAATAGGATTAGTGTAATGGTTAGTTAAGTGCCAGAATTTTTTTTGTTGTTAATTAATCATCTTAAGTTATTAATATTTATAAGTTTAGTTCGGTGGAGTTTATAATTAATTATCCCGAATCTGATGGTCTCTAATATAGAGAACCTGAACAAGCGATCGCTATGCTGTCTGTAAGTTAATTAGTTAATGCTTATCACAAACAATAAAAATAGATGATTATAAATATTTAATTTTTAATTAGATTAATTTTGATTATGGTTTAATAAAAATAATCATGTAAACGATACTAATGCTAATATGTAGTAGCACATAAAAATCTATTTGCTAGCTTAAATTGCTATTTTTAAATCATGCAGCTCATAATGAAGTCAATGTGTAGCCCACACTAAATAGGTTAAATAATCATTAATAGAAAATACAGCTAAATAAAGGTTTACTAAAACTATGCCAGAATCTGTTCATAATTAAATATTTTTATCTAGAATTCACCTAGAGCAATTAAGATTTCTAAGAAAAGTATAATAACAAAAAGAGACAATTACATTCCATATACAACCAGCACCAAATATATAATAATCTCCAAAAATAGGTTTATCAGAAGGTTTTTAGAATGATTGATAATTATTATCCTTAGATAATCTTGGCGCTATAGCTAAGATTATAATTGTTACTAGAAAAGTTATACCATAGTAATTTCATAATCGTTTATTGAGTTCAAACCAAATTTTTGTATGAAATGAAGTTATTATTGAAGTAAAAATATTAATTAATAAAACGATTGGATTATGGAGTAAGTTAACATAGTTAGACTAACCTTCCCTTTTGTTGTTAATAAAAGACGCCATAAAGCATAACTAAACTAAACTAAATTTAAGAGGTGGCGGTTGTTTCTACTACAATATAAAACAATAAGATCTAACCCTCTGTTGCCATTAATTTAATCGCATTTTTGCGTATATATGGATTATGTTTTATCGTTATTTTTTCTTCTTTATCTTAGTTTTAGCATAGCGATAAAAAAATCTTTTGCACTTGCAACTTTTCCTTGTTGAATTGCAGCGGAAGGATTAACATGTTTAGGGCATACTTCAGAACAGTAACCGATAAATGTACAGTTCCATACACCATTAACGCTATTTAGTAAAGGCATTCGTTTTTTTTTGCCTTTATCACGATTATCGAGGTTATAACGTTCTGCAAGTGTGATTGCAGCAGGACCAATAAACTCTGGATTAAGACCAAATTTAGGGCAAGCTGCATAACAGAGGCCGCAATTAATGCAGCCTGAGAATTGATAATATTTAGCCATTTGACTAGGTGTTTGTTTATTGGGTCCATCGCTAACTTTACGATTATTACCAATAATATAGGGTTTAATAGCTTCAAGACTCTTAATAAGGTGAGTCATATCTACCACTAAATCTCTTTCGATAGGAAAGTTTTCTAATGCTTCTACTTTTAAACCATTAGTATAGTTTCGTAAAAAAGTTTTGCAGGCTAATTTAGGTACCTTGTTAGCCATCATACCGCAAGAGCCGCATATTGCCATACGACAAGACCAGCGGTATGAAAGGTCAGGTGATAAATTGTCTTTAATATAACTAAGAGCATCTAGTAAAGAGGTCTGTTCATCATAAGGAACTTTATAAGTAACAGAATAGGGGGCATAATTATTTTCAGGGTTATAGCGCATGATCTCTATTTTTAGTTTTTTTATCTTAGCCATTCGTCTGCACCTTTTTTGCTTGCTCTTGTGCTGTTGCTTCACCACCATAAACACGTTTAGTCGGTGGTAATTTAGTAATTTTTACATCACTATAAGTTATGTGCGGAGTACTAGCTTGTGAGTTATAAAAGGCAAGAGAATGTTTTAAGAAATTAACATCATCACGTTTAGTACAGTTTTTATCCAGACGTTGATGGGCGCCACGAGATTCTTTGCGATAGAAAGCTGAGTAAACCATGCATTCCGCTACATCTAGACTAAATCCCAATTCGATAGCATAGAGAAGTTCAGTATTAAAAACGCTGCTATGATCTGTAATTTCAATATGTTTAAAGCGTTCTTTAAGTTCAGCTATTTTATTTATAGTTTTTTTCATTAATTCAGGTGTACGATATATTCCACAACCTTCCTCCATTGCTACCCCCATTTCATTACGGATGTTAGCTAATTTCTCTTTACCTTTTTGGTTTATCAGTTTATTTAAATTAGTTTCAATTTCAGATACTTTTAATTCAATTATGTTGTTATTTCCTAAGGAGGATTCAGTAGCATATTTAGCTGCTTCTATGCCAGCTAATCGACCAAAAACGACTAATTCTGATAAAGAATTAGAACCAAGGCGGTTGGCTCCATGTAAGCCAACCGATGAACATTCGCCCACAGCAAACAAGCCTTTTATTGATGTTTTACATTTATGATCTGTTTCAATCCCCCCCATTGTATAATGGGCGGTTGGGCGAACAGGAATTGGATTAGTAACTGGATCGACGTCAACATAAGCTTTGGCTAATTCACAAATAAATGGCAAGCATTCATGTAGTTTCTTTGCTCCAAGATGACGTAAGTCAAGATGTACGACATCACCACGATATGATTTTATTGTCCGGCCTGCACGCCACTCATGCCAAAAAGCTTGAGAAACCTTATCTCGTGGTCCTAATTCCATACATTTATTTTCTGGTTTACCTATTGGTACTTCTGGCCCTAAACCATAATCTTGTAGATAACGATAGCCGTTTTTATTGATTAGAATCCCACCTTCACCTCTACATCCTTCAGTTATAAGTATTCCAGATCCTGGCAAACAAGTTGGATGGTATTGAACAAATTCCATATCACGTAATGGAATGCCATGTCGTAATGCGATCCCCATACCGTCACCAGTAACAATTCCAGCGTTAGTGTTATAACGATAAACACGGCTTGCTCCGCCGGTAGCCATAATAACAGCGTTTGCTCTAATTTGAATATGAATACCCTCAATCATATTGATAGCGACTAGGCCATGTACTCTTCCTTCATCAACAAGGATATCTAGCACAAAATATTCATCAAATCTCTGGATTTGTGGGTATTTGAGTGAGGTTTGAAATAAAGTGTGTAACATATGGAAGCCTGTTTTATCAGTAGCAAACCAAGTGCGCTCGATTTTCATTCCTCCAAAGCGACGTACATTTACGGTGCCATCGCTTTTACGACTCCATGGGCATCCCCATAATTCCAATTGTGTCATTTCGGTTGGGCAATGTTTTACAAAATATTCAACTACATTTTGTTCACATAACCAATCTCCTCCTGAAACTGTATCATTAAAGTGATAATCATAGGTATCATGTAATTGAGTAATTGCTGCTGCGCCACCTTCTGCAGCGACAGTATGACTACGCATGGGATAGACTTTTGAAATCAAAGCAATTTTCATATGTGGATTAGTTTCAGAAGCAGCAATTGCTGCCCTTAAACCAGCTCCACCAGCTCCTATTATAACTAAATCAGCATTAAAGATTTGCACACTATGCTTCTCCATTATTAATTAAAATAAATTACATGTTGTTATGCCATTGTTATTTAATTATGTTTTTTTAATAAAAAATTATTATTTAGCAATTTATATAAATTATTACTGACAGAGATTTAATTCAGGTGCAAATTTTTAGGATTTTGCTTATAAAAAGTAAAAGCTAATAGAGTTTTTTAAAATTAGCTATTTTGATCGAATTATTAACAAATCTAGTGTAATGGGCTATGAAGGTGGCTACATTCCCACTCTGATGCTTAGTGAATTTGTTCTCTATTCTTAAATTGAACATTGTTTACCACCACAAGGTTAGCAGATAAAATGCTTTGCTGCCGGTTTCAACTTTCTATGAGTAGAAAGAAAGTAGCTCAAATACTATAAAAGAATTGCTTTCCTCAAACTATAGTGCTTCGACATCAGCTTCATAGTCTCAGACTGTCGCGTAAAAGCCAATTAAAATTAGCTTCGTCGTTCTTATTGATGCCACGTGCACTAACGGAAAGGCATAAAATACCAGTCTTTTCTCGTTTTTCATTCTTTCTTAAGCTTCTTCATCCCTATAGAATACGCTAATAAAACCTTACCAAAAAACATATAAGGTTTTATTAGCGGTATCGCGGCTCTCTTGCTAGTCAAACCTCAAAAAGTTACCTTAACTTTCGGTTACATCCATTTCTGGAGTGAAGCCAGAAGATTAGTTATTTTGCATACCCAAAAGCATTGGTTCTGCGTGCCCAGGAATATTTTACCATTGTATTCAAAAATCAATATCAGAGTCTTCCGTAACAACCATGAAAATACAGTTAATTTAAGCACTCGCAGAACATTAAGGAGTTATACACAGTTTTCCTCTGACTCTTAATAAACATCTTCAATACTAAACAATTCCTTACATCCATGTAGCACTACTGATAATAAGTAAGCAGGTAAAGGAAATCATCTTGCCTGACAGAACGATATTATACCTATCATCGTAGAAATAAACATAGCAGTATCGTTTAAATTACGTAGCTATCATTGCTTTATGCTATTCAAGTAATCGGTATTTCAGTCTCCTGATGGGGGTACCACCTTGAAGCACACTATATGTTTTCGCTAATAAGCGCTACAAGAACTTCGTAAAATCACCGGTTAATGTTCATAGATTAGCTATGATAGTAACTTTCTTCGCCGCCTTTTATACATTTCAGATAAGGTGGAAGCAACAAGGTCTTAAAACATGTTTTCCTGTTGATGTGTATAATCCCCAAACCATTGAACTTAACTACTTTAATCTCAATATCGCCAATAGCAGTTTGTATGGATAGTTATAGAAAACATTCGTTACGGACGACGATATCATCTGCTAACAAAACATCGTTTAGCCTATTATCGCAACATAACTTGGATCTCATCTTCAATAATGATCTCTATTAGCTAACTGGAACTTAATATTATGATGAGTTCATGAAATAGAGGATAAGAGGTGATATTTGGCTTTTTTAAATCACCTCTAGGTAGATTTTTCATAGCATATCGTCTCTTTATAGTTGTAATTATTGACAAAATTAATCAACAGGAGATACACGCTACCATCTGAAAAACTGCATACACTAAAAATGACTATAACTCTGTTAATTAATAAAGTCCTTAACATTTTTTCTTGGTAAGATTTTAGTAAAGTATAATCCTGAAGCGATAAAGAAGCTTGAGAAATAGTAAAAGAATGATTGGTACTCTATACTTCTCCGTCAGCGCACTGGTCCATCACAAGAATAACAAATCTAATTGGATTAAGTTTTGCGACAGTGAGTTTACGAATCTTACGCGCGAAGCGCTCTCTACTTAGAAAAACAATCCTTTAAATAGTATCCAATCTTTTCTCCTGTTTACTGAGAAAAGCTGAAACCGGCTAAAGAGATTTATGATCTTGTTTGGATCTGACCATAGTGCTAAACAACGCCTAACTTAAGAATGGAAAATATGCTCATTAATCATCTATTACGAATCGTAAATTAACCATCATACACTAGATTTTCCAATAACTCTATTTTTTAAAGCAACCGTATTCTTGGCATCCATTTTTTGATGTTTTTTGCGTTCTTGCAGGTTATTTCGTTTTGGTATTTTTTATTTAGATCTATTGTAATTTTTTTCGATATGCCAATAAAGAATCCACCGTTATCAACGGACAGATTTTCACTATAAATTTCACCTTTGATCATGCCGTTTTTTTGAATTTCGATTAATGTTGATTCAACACGACCATAAATTTTGCCATCGATAATTAATTTTTTAGCTAATACAGTACCTGTTACTACGCCAGTTTTTGTTACAATAACTGTATTTTCTTTACATAAAATATTGCCGATATACTTACCATTAATAAGTATATCTGCATCCGAGACAACATCGCCAGTAAAACAAGTTTTAGAGCATATAATAGTTTTTTTATAACTTTTATTCTCAAGAATATTTTCTGTTATTTTTTTTATTTCTGTACTTTTAATTTTCCATTTCTTAAACAAAATTTTCTCCTAAGACAATAGATAATTAGTACTTTAGAGACTAATTTTTTGCTAAAGCAAACCAAAAAATCTAGTAAAATATATGATGATAGAAAAGTACCAGTTAATAATTACTATGTTGATTAATTGGATGTAGCCTCTTCCCCTTATAATCAGATTTTAATTAATTAACTCTGCATTAAATGCAGAGTTTTTGATACGTAAAAATTTTTTGTTAACTTCATGATAATATTATGTGATTAATCATCTCACTTAATTTAAAGCAACATTAGGATAAAAATATTTTTTGTTAATTTATCCTTAATATACATATTACGTAAATTGATTTTTAAATAATTGCTTTTATGCTTATAATATATGATAGTGATCATTTTGTGAGAAAATGAATAGCATTTTTCCCCTTATTATAGAATAACTAAATTACAATAAAATTCTTTAGCATATTACAATGTATCTTTAGTTAGAAACGTTAACTTATTTAAGAAATTTTTATTTTTTTAAAAAATAAATTATTACATTATTATTCAAGTCAATGTTTTAATGTTTTAATGTTTTAAATGTAATCCGTTACTATGTTAATAAATAATAAGCGTTTTTGTTGCAGTTATGCTGATTTCTGGTATATGTGTGGTTTCGGAGACAATAGATGTTATCATTGAGATTTAACTCAATGATATACTGAATGCCGCTTTGTTTATATAAGTACCCTGCTGTTATCTGTAACGATTAGTTTTCACAGGATTTATATAAACTGCTATTTTCGATATTAAGGATTAAAGTGCCTAAGATCAAGGAATGACGGTAGCAACAGAACGAAGATGCTTTAACAGAATGTTACTATCACCTTATCTGAAATGTATAAAAATGTCGAGGAGTTGCTACCATTCTATATATATGCGAAGGCAATGTACACCGATTATTTTCATGAACCTCTGGTGATGATTATTAATGAAAGTATATGATCTTCTTCTAGTACCATTAGCAGACTGAAATACTAATTTCTTTAAAAGTATCGGTAAAGCTAGCTGTGTAATTTAAGCGATACTTGCTAGTTTATTTTTAGCTAAGAAGTCTTATGACAGTCCTGTTAGACAATCTGATCGCCCCCAATGACCTTCTGGTTATCATTAGCAACGCTGCATGGATGTAAGGAGTTGGTTAGGATTGAGATTTTTATCGAGAGTTAGAGTCGAACTGTATTAATTCCTAAATGACCTGCGAGGACATGATTTAATCGTACTTCCCATGGCTTAGACGGGGAAGTAGTGCTTTTATTTTTAGAATGCAATAGTAAAAGATATTCCCGGACATAAGCACTACCTATGATAATGTACATAAGATAGCTAATGTGCTAGCTTCACTCTTAAAAGTAGCAATTGAAAGTTAAGGTTGAGTTATAGGAGTTATATTATCAGAGAGTCTCTTGATACCGATGATAAAATCCTTGATGTTTTTTATAAGGTTTTCAGCATATAATTCACTGATTTATAAGCTGGAGAAAAGTCAACAAGAACGCTGGTATTCTAGGATTTTTCATTAGCGCACTTGGGCATCAATAAAAACGATGAATTCAATTTACTCAGGTTTTGAGACAATGAGGCTATGAAGCTAAGGAGACCCGAAGCACTGTAGTTTGAAATATAATACTTTAATGCTATTTAAGTTACTCTTGTTTGCTTAGAAAAATTGAGAACTAGTTAAGGAGATTGACCTGCTTGACCTTGATGGTAAAAATATTTAATTTAAGGATTAAGAGTAGATTTATGAAGCATTAGAGTAGAAGTTAGCCAGAGTGATATATACTAGATTTGCTAATAATTCCTTTTATTTTAGCGATGTAATGAATTTAATAAAATTTATTTAAAAATTTTGTTATAATTTTGTATTAATAGTGAATATTTGTATATTACTTTAATTATTTTTTAATGTTTTAATCATTTTAAATGATTTTAATTGTCTTGTAATTTACACTGATAATCTTGAATTGCACCAACTGAACCAAAATTTAAGTCGAGCAATTTAAACCGTGTTGTCAATAAAATAAATTCATTTTTTTGTGTGCTTGGCATCATCGCTAAGCCGTAATAAGAAATATCAGAATCCTGCTCTACAGCATATTTTTCTAGATAAATAAATGGTGATATTTTATTTATATAAAATGCAGGAACTTTAATAGCCATGTACTGATGATTATTAATTTTATCTTTTAATGGCTGCCAGCTAGTAGTTATAGTATCTTCATTTTCTTTTATTATTTGATATACTTCAGGTTTTAAACAGGCTAAATGAATATGTAATTGATCTTGCGAGCGACCATATTTTGAGTTTATAGCGAGAGAAAGAAATTTCTCATTGATTGGTTTGCTAGCTGATTTAATAAATAGAGCCCGATTTTGCCATGCTAAGATAAAATAATTTTTTGTATTTTTTTGTTGTAAAATAGGACTTTCAATGCCTGAGATTTTATCTAACGGTAGTAATAAGTTATGTAATGGTCCCTTCATATCTTTAAATATTACATATAAGTTTTTTTGATCAACCTTGATACATGGTTGATGTAAATTGCCATTTTTAAACTCAGGGATACATTGTTGATTAATAGTTTGCCATAATTTATCACTATTTACTTTTAAATAGGTAAAATAAACTAATATAGATAAGAGTAAAGGAAAAAATATCTTAAGTACTAATTTGATGCTTTTTTTCATAAAAAATCCTTTTAAAATTTTCTTGAAAATATTACGATAATTAATTAAGCAGTTAATAGCATTTTTTGCTCATCTAGTATAAGATATATCTAGATTTATTCTATTTATTTATTAATTTATTATTCTTAAATATTTTTATTTTTTTTGATAAAATATAATTTTAATAAATAGTTTGCATTTTTTGTTTGTTTTAAGAGAGATTACTAAATCTGTTCACGATCAAGTTTGCTCCGTTATCTTGTTTTGATGTTTTATGAATTTATTTCTTCTTTTTAATTGAGGGGGTTTATTAAAAATGTGAGTCAGGAGGTTAACTACCTTTCTTTACAAGAAGCCTATTTTTGTAATGAGGTTTCTTAGATGGTGGCGTATCATTCTGCTATTAATTTTATAGATAATTTTAATGATATAGATATCATATTCTATGATATTGTGCTCTATATAAATATCCACAAAACTAGATATTATTATAATCCCTTGCATGAACTCATTTGTAATAATGGATGACAGCTGATAAGCACTGTTATTGAAACTCAGCTCGAAGCGGTACTGCAAAAACATGTAAATACTGCCTTGTCTATACGGATCTCATTCGTAGTTCATAACGGTTATATATTACAGAGAATCATACAAATGGCTATTGGTGATGTTGAGATTAAAGTGACTAAGGTCAGAAATTTTCAGTTGGCAACAGCATATTCTTTAAATCTCATTGTGGCTTCACCTTATCTGAAATCTGCAAAAGTAGCGAAAAGTTGTTATCATGGCCTTTGCATCCGTATAAGCCATAAGGCATTACCAATCGATAGCTCAGGAACCTATATAGGTGCTTCTCAATAAAAAAGTAGATGATCTTTTTTTGCAAGTACTATTAGCAGATTAAAACAGCAATAGTTTAAATAGCATAGCAAATAGTAGCTGTATAATTTAAGCGATACGAGTTATGTTTTTCTTGGCTGATCCTATAACCGTCTTGTCAGGAAGCTAATCGCCATGACCTCCTGATTATTGTCGACAGTACTGCGCATGGACGTAAGGAGCTCATTGCACCTAAAAATCGTTATAAGAGTTAGAAAGTTGCACTTGTATCGAACTTTTTTATGATTGTGATCACATGGTTTAATCGTATTTCTCAGACTTCCTATTAGAGGATCTAAGTGCTTTGTTTTTTAGAATGTAATGGGGGCGCTAAAAGGATATTCTTTGATATTTACCACCAACGTTGTTTGGTGGTAAATAAAACAGGTAATATACTAGCTTCATTCGACAAAAGGAATGCACAGAAAATTAAGGCAGCTGCCGTAGGTTTGATTAGAAGAAAGCCGAGATGCTGCTGATAAAGATTTGATGTTTCTGTTGGTAAAGTTATCAGCCAATATCCTGAATCGATGAAGAACTTGGAGAAAGAGTGAGAAGAATAACTGACATTCTATACCTTCCAGTAAATGCACTGGCATCAATAAAAACAGTAAATTCGGATTGAATTAGCTTTTGCGATAGTAAAGCTATGAAGCCGATTCCCTAAGCAACTGTAGTTCGAAAAATATCCCATTAATGTTATTTAAACTCCTCCCGTTTACTTAGAAACGCTAGAACTGTCAAAAGAGATTTTGACCTGCTTGTCCATGCTGGTAAACAGCATTTAATTTTAAGGATTAAAAAAAGATTTACAAAACATCAGAGCGGAATCTAGGCCTGACAGTCATATGCTAGATGTGCTAATAACTCGATTAAAAGATAAGACAGAAATGAGATGTTGAAAGATATTCTGTTATACCACTGTAATCTCTTTACCTTAGTCACTTTAATCTCAACCTCACTAATACCAATTTTTGTATAGTTTATGGTAAATAATCGCTATGAACGACACCATGAACGCTATCGATAAAGGCAATGTTCAGAATATTAGTGCTACAACGACTTTGAGCTAACCCTTAACAGCGTGCGTCTATGAATCCATTAGTACAATTATGTATGCGTTCATGTAATAGATTATAGATAACACCTAGTTTTGCAGATATCTGTAAGATAAACCTTTAAATGAAGTAGTGATAATGCCATCTAAACACTGTTTTTAAATCAATACCTATTTGTTCGGTAACTACATAAAGTGAAGTTATTTAACATACATCACAAACAACTAAACTATTTATCCTTGTAATGTAGTTTTGCTAGAGGACATTCAGTAAGGTTATTGATATTTTTCCTGCAATAATGGATTTCACAATGATATTACTGTGTAACTCTAGTGAATGTTTCTAACGGATAACATATTCACTATGACAATATTGGTAAGATAAAGTGAAATAAGTTGTAATTCAATAATATGAATAGATATCATCTAACATATTGTCGCTGAGCCAACTAATGAGATTTAGTTTTATGTTGGTATGATGTAATTAGTGAGTTTCTTTGATCTTTATGATTGTTTGCTTTTTTATAGAAGTGATATATGGAAAATCCTTTATACAGCCATAATGGATTTCTACTAATAACCTCTTATTAAGATAGCCTCATAAAATAGCATTCAAACTCTAAGACACGATAAAAATTAATATTTTTCCTATTATTATAGGTTAAAAAGAAATAATAAAATTATTATATAGTGAAATGTAATTTTTATAAGATTTTTATCATGGTGCCCAAGGCGGGACTTGAACCCGCACGGCTTTAAAGCCGAGGGATTTTAAATCCCTTGTGTCTACCAATTTCACCACCTGGGCTAAATTTTGGAGGCGCGTCCCGGAGTCGAACCGAGGTAGACGGATTTGCAATCCGCTGCATGGCCACTCTGCCAACGCGCCCTTTACTAAAATCTAGGTTATATATATGGTAGAATATTGGAGCAGGAAACGAGGCTCGAACTCGCGACCCCGACCTTGGCAAGGTCGTGCTCTACCAACTGAGCTATTCCTGCATTTTTCTATGCTTATTTATTTTTTTAAAACTAGTATCTTCTGATACACTATATATTTACTTGTTTCTTGTATTGAGTCAATACAATTATTGATTAATTTGATTTGTTCGATATTTTTAATAATTTGATTATATTTCATTCAAATTCCTCCAGGATCCAGATAAGTATTGAAACATAGACCAAAACGTTAAAATAATCGTAAAATAAAGCAATATAATAGCAATTAGTTCAATTTGGATATTAGGATGCCACATCAATCCTATTAATGAGAGCATCTGAGCTGCTGTTTTAAATTTTCCAATCCAAGAAACAGCTACACAACTACGTTTACCTACCTCAGCCATCCATTCTCGTAATGAAGAAATAATGATTTCACGTGCAATCATAGTTACTGTTGGTAATGTAACTAACCAGGTATGATAATATTCAGTTACTAATACTAGTGCCGTTACTAGCATAATTTTATCAGCTACCGGATCTAAAAACGTACCAAATTTAGTTGTTTGTTGCCACCTCCTAGCAAGAAAACCGTCAAACCAATCAGTTAACGCAGCAATGATAAAAAGAAATGCACATACAAAAGGCCCCCAATAAAAAGGAAGATAAAAAAATAATACAAAAAACGGAATTAATATGATACGAAAAAGTGTTAACCAAGTTGGAATATTTAATTGGATCATAATATATAGTTGTTTGATCAATATAAAATATACATATAGTTCAACTACCTATGCTTATTACTTCAATGCATTATAAATTTTTTTTGCTAGTGTATATGAAATTGTTGGCACTTTTGTGATTTCATCAAGACTGGCATTACGCAAAGCTTGCAATCCTCCCATATATTTAAGTATCGTTTGCCGACGTTTAGGACCTATTCCTTCAATAGACTCTAAGGTACTGGTATTTCTAACCTTTGCTCTATGTTGACGATGCCCTATAATAGCGTGATTATGTGATTCATCACGAATATTTTGTATTAAGTGTAGGGCAGGTGAATCAGGTGGTAACGAAAAACCTTCGTCATTAGGTTTAAAGAATAATGTTTCTAAGCCAGTTTTGCGATTATTTCCTTTAGCTACCCCTATTAATTTAGGGCGTGTAATGTCCCAATCGACATTTAATGTCTTGAATACACTGATTGCTTGAGTTAGTTGTCCTTTACCACCATCAATAAAAATTACATCCGGCACTTTATTTTTATCTATATATTTACCATAACGTTTCGTTAAAACCTGATGCATAGCAGCATAATCATCACCAGGCGTAATATCAATTATATTATAACGACGATATTCACAGCGTAATGGTCCATTACTATCAAAAACAATACAAGATGCTACAGTTTGCTGTCCAAATGTATGACTAATGTCAAAAGATTCTATACGATAGATTTTATCTAGTTTTAGTAAGGAAGCTAATGCCTCCATTCTTTTATGAATAGTTGATTGTTGTGCAACTTTTGTTGTTAATGCTGTTGCTGCATTAATGCGAGCTAGTTTTAAATATTTAGCTTTTATTCCTCGTGGTTGCACATGAATGCTAATTTTATGCCCCGCTATTTTAGTCAAAAATTTAGCAAATAGTGCTTTTTCCGGTAATAAAAAATCTAATAATATTTCTTCGGGTAAAGAACGAATTTTATTACCTTGTAAATAAAATTGACCTAAAAATGTTTGCACAATTTCACTTACTTGCGTGTTTTTTGGAATCTTTGGATAATAAGTACGACTACCAAGTACTTTTCTTTGCCGAATAAAAAGCACTTGAATACAGGCAACTCCTAAGTGATAAGCAACGCTAATTACATCTAAATCTTGCGTATTACCGGTGACAAATTGTTGCTCTGTAACCGCTCTAACGGCTTGTATTTGATCGCGATAACGTGCTGAATATTCAAACTTAAGAGCTTGACTGGATTGTTCCATATTTTGAATTAGTTGATTAAGAACTTGCTTATCCTTACCTGATAAAAATAATCGAACATATTCTACTTGTTGATTATATTCTGAATTAGAAACTAACCCATTAACGCAGGGGGCAAGACAACGATTAATTTGGTATTGGAGACATGGTCTGGATCGATTGCGATAGATACTATCTTCACACTGACGCACTGGAAAAATCTTTTGTAATAAAACTAGTGTTTCTTTGACGGCATGAACACCTGGAAATGGGCCAAAATAGTCGCCCTTTGTCTTCATGGAGCCACGAAACATAGTCAAGCGTGGATGCTTATCTGCACTTAAAAAAATATAAGGATAGGATTTATCATCCCTTAGCAAAACATTATAACGCGGTTGATAAAGTTTAATATAATTATGTTCAAGTAATAAAGCCTCTGTTTCTGTATATGTTACGGTAACATTAATTTGAGCAATATTTTTAATAAGTTGTTCCGTTTTACGGCTTGTTACTTCTTTTCTAAAATAGCTTGTTAAACGTTTTTTTAAATCTTTCGCTTTACCGACATAGATGATTATCCCAGATTCATCATACATACAATATATACCTGGTTGGTTAGTTACTGTCTGCAAAAATACTTTCGGATTAAATAGTTCAGGCACTATAATAAAACTCTCTGTTTGAATTAATTTATTGGTTATGGTTATATGATTTAATTTTATTTCACTATAAAAAGTATTAACAAATTTGGTGTAGATGGTTAAACTTCACTCGAATGATTCGTAAATCTATTTTTCATCCTTAAATTTTTGTGGTTATTTTTAGCAACCAGGTTAGCAAGTTAAATCTCCTTAGTTGATTTTATCTCCTTTTATCGCTGAAAAATATTTTTCTTGAAAACCTTGCCAATAAGTATAAAAGGCTTTATTAGCGGCATTGTAACTATCTGGATAGGCGGTCACCACTAATAAAGCCATCTTTAACTTTTGATGTTTGCATTTTTTAGGGAGTAAAAAAATGCACATTAGCTATTTTGTATATCAACAGCGTTGGTGTTATATTTTTGGAAATATGTTGATTATTTGCTTCAAAAAACTAAGAGCAGCGTCTCCCGTCGTAGTATGCATTGGAGATATGGATAAGTTATGCTATAGTAAGTCATTAATAAGTTTGTCGGCTAGAATTCAGTTGGCTTTTTGCTCTAAATAAATCACCTTCGACCGAGACGAATTTCTTATTACCCATTCAGTGGCGCCGATAATAAGCAGTAGGAAAAGGAAAAATTAGCTTCCTAACAAGTCCGGTTAGGCCATCAGCCAAAAAATAAATGTAGCGCGTATCATTTAAATCACGAAACCGACATTACCTATGCTTTTAAACAATTCTAACGCTTAGTATCAATAAGAACAAGGAATCTGATTGAACCGGTTTTTTTGATAGCGAACTTTATGAAACTGATGTGTAAAAGTATTATATTTCAAGAAAATAACCCTTTTAATTGTATTTAAACTATTGCAGTTTGTTTAGAAAAGCTTAAACTAACTTAATGGAATTAGTTTGCTTATTCTAGTGCTAAACAAAGCCAAAATTAAGGATGTGAAGCAGATTTACGAAGCATTGAAGTTAAAGTCTGACAGGCAGACATCAGGTTTTCTAATAACCCGCAAGATATTCCTTTAATACCTAATAGTGATAAAAAGAAAAATAGTTACCTTTATAGGTTCATTAATAACAGCAATGAATTAGTTTGCAGAAATTAGAACAAAAATACAGTTAATATTGGTTTTTTATTTATGTCTTATAATCATAAGGCAATTATTTAGCAATAATATTCACATTCCGTTTTGTAAAATAATTACTATGCACTTGGAAATGAACTTCGTGTTCACCAATAGTACGCAATACACCATTTGGTAAGCGAATTTCACTTTTCATGACTTTAACACCAGCAGCAGTGACTGCTTGAGCAATATCACGAGTCCCGATTGAACCAAACAGTTTACCTTGATCACCAGCTTTAGAAGCGATGGTTATTGTTTCTAATGAATTAATTTTTTCAGCCCGGTCTTTGGCTAAAGCTAGAGTATTGGCTAATTTACCTTCTAATTCAATACGGCGCGCTTCAAAAAATTCAATATTCTTTTTAGTTGCAGAAACAGCTTTTCCATTCGGAACTAAATAATTACGGGCATAACCAGCTTTAACGTCAACTTTATCACCCAGGCTACCCAGGTTTGCTATTTTATCCAGTAAAATAATTTGCATTATCTTATCCTCATTATGTCATTAAATGGGCCATATCAATTACTGATGATCAGTATATGGCAATAGAGAGAGGTAACGGGCGCGTTTGATAGCACGAGCAAGTTGACGCTGGTATTTTGCACGAGTACCAGTGATACGACTTGGTACAATTTTACCACTTTCAGTGATGTAGTTTTTTAGTGTCGCGATATCTTTATAATCAATTTCTTGAACGCCTTCTGCTGTGAAACGGCAGAATTTACGACGACGGAAATAACGTGCCATTTAGCTAGTCTCCAGAATCTATCAATTCAATTTGTTCGGCGTGAAGTACTAAGTTATTTAAGCCATTAGTGCCCTGATGGTTGCTAATAAAACCGATAATAGTGGCCCGACTATCAACCGTTATACTATCAGTTAACTGTTGTAATTTTTGTCCGCTGGCAATAATGGTTATTTTACACCACACTTTCCGATTAAAACCGGCCTCCTTCTGTAGTGAGGAATGCTCGAGTATAAACTGACAGTTAGGAATTCCAGCTGGACTGACTTTTCTTATCGGTGTATTAAAAATTTTTCCTGATAGAACCAATCGATTAGTATTCATATGTAAACTTACTCTTCAGAGTTCTCAACTTCCTCAATTTTTTCCAGTTCTTCATTAATAAAATCACGATTACGACGATCGTCTTTGGCTTTAACTATTGGAGAAGCTTCAGTAACCACATGCTTAATACGCATAACCATGCTGCGGACAACGGCATCGTTAAATCGGAAATTTGTTTCTAATTCATTAATTACTTCTTTTGGTACTTCAATATTCATTAGAATATAGTGTGCTTTATGTAATTTATTAATTGGATAAGCCAATTGACGGCGACCCCAGTCTTCCAAGCGATGGATTTGACCTTGCGCTTTGATAATAGAATTACTATAACGCTCAATCATACCTGCAACTTGCTCACTTTGGTCTGGGTGAACCATAAAAACGATTTCGTAATGACGCATGAGTTTTTATCCTTATGAGTTAATCAGCCTCCTATCAGTGTCAGCTGTAACCCTTGTGTAAGCAAGGAAAACTTATTTAAGCAAAGCTGAAAAATTAACGCATAACTATAACTATACTTGAATTAAAATTCAAGTAATAAAGTAAATTATTACTTTTTATACATTAATTAGATTAGGTAATGTTATTAACATTACCAATAACGTTATTGGTAATGACTGCGCCGTTGACGTACTGCTTCGAATAAACAAATCCCAGTTGTAACAGAGACATTTAAAGACGAAACTATTCCTGCCATTGGAATGCTAATTAGTTCATTACAATGCTCCCTTGTTAATCGACGCATACCTTTATCTTCAGCCCCCATCAGGAATGCAATAGCTCCGGTTAATTTACTCTCATATAATGTATGATTTGCGTCACATGCGGTACCAATAATCCAAATATGCTGCTTCTGCAATTGACGTAGAATCCGCGCAAGATTGGTAACTCGTATTAATGGAATATTCTCAGCTGCACCACAGGCAACTTTCTTAGCGATTGCATTAAGTTGAGCTGATTTATTCTTTGGTACAATAACTGCATCAACACCCGCTGCCTCTGCGTTACGTAAACAAGCACCTAAGTTATGTGGATCGGTAATACCATCTAATATAAGTAAAAATGGTGATTGCACCTGAGAAATAATGATATCTAAATCACTCTCTTGATATTGTCGTCCGGATTTTATTTGGATGAAAATACCCTGATGAACTGCATTTTCTGTCTGCCTATCCATCCATTGACGATTAACTAACTGAATAATAATACCAAATTTTTTAAGCTGGTTAATAATCGGCAATAAACGTTTATCTTTACGTTCTTTTAGTATATAAACTTGTTTTAAACAAGAAGGATTGCGTTCCAGTAGTGCTTGCACTGCATGAATACCATAAATAATTTCACTCATAATTTTATCGATTACTTAATAACTCTTAAAAATAGTCAATTATTGCTAATAAATATTAGCAATAAAAATTAAATAATATTTTTGTGTTTTTTTAATATCTTTTTTTTCCTTTAATTTTGTTATAATCTTTTTCCTTTTATTAGTACTTTTTTCTTTTTTTTTATTTTGTTTTTTAGTGTTATTATTGCTAATTTATAGCGTTTAACAAATAAGTTATTAGCTTAAAAATATTTGTGTTGGTTTTTAATCATAATTTTTTATGAGTTAAATTATTTTTTAAAATTGATATTTTGCTTTTTTGCTTTTTTTGTTTTTTTTTGCCTTTCTTTTTCTGTCTTACCTGATTTTTTTTCTTTACGTAAAGTTGATATCAATGCAAAATCAATCTTGCGTTCATCCACATGTACAGCTTCAACACTAATTTCAACTTCATCACCAAGACGATATATCATACCCGAAAATTCACCAATAAGTCGCTGACTTACATTATCGTAGTGATAGGAATCATTATTAAGTGAAGAGATATGTACCAAACCATCAATAAAAAGATCTTTTAAACGGACAAAAAAGCCAAAACTTGTGACACTGGTAATAATGCCAATAAATAGATTTCCAACTTGATCTCGCATGAAATCACATTTCAACCAATCAGCAACATCTCTCGTTGCTTCATCAGCCCGCCGTTCTGTCATTGAACAGTGTTCACCTAATTGTAACATTTCATGGGTGTCAGCATGCCAACCACCGGTTAGTGTCGAACGATGTTGATTATTTCCATGTTGGGCAGATAAAAGATACTTAATCGAACGATGTAGTGCTAAATCAGGATATCGACGGATAGGTGAAGTGAAATGGGCATAAGATTGCACTGCTAAGCCAAAATGCCCTCTATTTTCAGTGTCATAAATAGCCTGTTTCATTGATCGTAAAATCATTGTTTGCAATAATATATGGTCTGGACGTTCAGCTACTTCATACATGATTTTAGCGTAGTCAGCTGACTTGGGTTTTATGCCACCTGGTAATGTCAAATTTAACTTATTAAATAACGTTCGCAAGTTTGTAATACTCTCTTGTTTTGGTCTATCATGAACACGGTATAAGCTAGGTTCTTTATTTCGCTCAACAAAACGAGCAGCAGCGATATTTGCTAAAACCATACATTCTTCAATTAATTTATGCGCATCATTACGTTCAGTAGTCTCAATCCGCTCAATCCGTTTTTCTGCATTAAAAATAAATCTTGCTTCTTCAGATTCAAAAGAAATAGCGCCTCGTTTTATTCGCGTGCTATCTAACGCTTTATATAATCGATGAAGTTGTTCTAGATGTGGTACTAAATTTTTATAATGCTTACGTAACTCTTCGTCACCTTGTAAAACTTTCCAGACTTTGGTGTAAGTCAATCTGGCATGAGAACGCATCACCGCTTCATAGAATTTAGATGAAGTGATTTGTCCCTCCGCCGATAATTCCATTTCACATACTATGCAAAATCTTTCGACTTCAGGGTTTAATGAACATAATCCATTAGAAAGAATTTCAGGCAACATGGGAATCACCCGTGATGGAAAATAGACCGAATTTCCTCGACTAACCGCTTCATTATCCAATGCTGTTCGTGGCCGTACATAATAACTAACATCAGAAATGGCAACCAATAAGCACCAACCACCATTTTCTTTCGGCATGCAATAAACTGCATCATCAAAATCACGGGCATCTTCACCATCAATAGTGAGTAACGGTAGATGGCATATATCTACTCGCCCTTTTTTTGCTGAGATAGGGATCTGTTCAGATAAATTAGCAACTTGTTTCTCAACTTGCGGCGGCCAACTATATGGAATTTCATAGGTTCTTAATGCAATCTCTACTGCCATATTAGTACCCATGTTTTCGCCTAACACTTCGACAATATTTCCTACCGCCTGAGTATCACGTGCTGGTCGGGTTATCATGTTAACGACAACCACATTTCCCATTCTAGCACCATTAACCTGTTCTTTAGGGATCAAAATATCAAATGATAGTCGACTATCATCAGGGATTACATATCCCATCATCGACTCTAAAAAATAACGCCCAACGATATAATTATTTCGTGGAACAAGTACTCTCACAATGTGAACTTCTGTACGTCCTCGGCGATCTTTGCCAAATGGTTGGACAAGGACAATATCACCATGCAGTGCTTTTTTCATTTCTTCTAAAGAAAGGTAAAAATCCTCTTTCTGACCTTCTATTCGTAAAAAACCAAAACCATCACGATGCCCAATAACAGTACCTTTGAGTAAATTAATACGTTCAGGTAATGCATAACATTGACGACGAGTAAATACCAATTGTCCATCATGCTCCATAGCACGTAAACGGCGACGCAAAGCCTCTAATTCTTCTTCTTTGGTTAACTTTAATATTCGAGCGATTTTCTGTCGACTTACAGGAGTAAGAAATTTTTCTAATACTTCTAAGATATATTCACGACTTACAATTGCTGAATGATATTTCTCAGCCTCTCGTTTTTTATAAGGATTTTTTGCCATCATAAACCTCCAACACTACTAAATCGATTTATATACTTATAATACTTAGGTCTATTATTTATTTTAACAGTAACTTATAAGATGGCTCGTTATTTTAATAGATCAGCTAGTGTATATTTATCTAATTCATTTAAAAGATGATTAATTAGTTTGATTTAATACCTTTCTTTAATAGAGGTAATATTTGGTTTTTTGAATGCATATAGGGTAAACTTTATTATGTTATATGATGATTATCTTTTTGAAATTGTCTACGAAAGAAATCAGGTAAGGGATACCGCCAACCATCTTCGAAACTATATTCATTAGAATAATATAACTCGCTTTAATCAATAAGCAGAAGTACTACGGCAAAATTACTACTACAATTGACTAATATAAGAACATCTAATAGATGAACAACTTATCTCTATCCGAATTTGATTAGCTGGTTTGCCTAATAAATATCCCATTTCCTCTTTTACCACAGCAACAAGTCTAGTTTCGCTTAATTAATTAATAATTTTTATTATATGGTTACGTGAAATATCGTATACATTAGTAACTTTAATACTATTAGTTATTTTATTCATAGAAAATGACATGATATAAATCAATGTTCTTAAATTATAATCAATAAAAACTTATTAACTGCATATTAATTTTTTTATAAAAAAATAAAAGACATCTTTTAATATTAATTCATACAGTATATATCTATAATGTAATTTTTTTATTAAGTAAAATTGCTTAGTAAATCAAGTAACATAAATTACTTTTTTTATAGAAGTAACGCCTGAATGTTCAGGCGTTACTTCTTAAGTAATATGTTAAATGGTAAAATTATAGATCGAAAGGATTTCGTAATATTATTGTTTCAGCACGATCAGGTCCTGTCGATATAATATCTATCGGGATGCCGGTTAATTGCTCAATCCGTTTAATATAATTAACGGCTGCTTTAGGCAATTGATTATATTCTTTTATTCCAGAAATGCTTTCATTCCATCCTGGAAATGTTTCATATATTGGAGTTAAACCTTCCCATTCTTCTGCTAATAATGGCGTTATAGTCAATTCAGTTCCATCTAGCTTGTGATAAGCAATACAAAGTTTCACTTCATCTAAACCATCTAGTATATCTAGTTTGGTTAAACAGAAACCAGAAATAGAATTGATTTGAACTGCTCGGTTAATAGCAACAATATCTAACCAACCTGTACGACGAAAACGACCTGTCGTTGCACCAAATTCCTGCCCTTTTTTACGCAGGTATTCGCCTGTTTCATCAGATAACTCTGTTGGAAAAGGGCCACCACCAACACGGGTAGTATAAGCTTTTAATATTCCTAAAATATAATCAATATAACGTGGACCTAATCCTGATCCAGTAGCAACACCACCCGCAGTAGTATTTGATGAAGTCACATAGGGATAAGTACCATGATCAATATCCAGTAATGCTCCCTGAGCACCTTCATATATCACTAATTCGCCTTTTTGATGCGCTTTATATAATAAAGCGGCAACATCAAGGGTCATCTCCGTTAAAATGTCTGCAGTAACCATAATATCATTTAATGTTTTTTGGTAATCTACTGGAGGTGTTTTGTAGTAATTTACTAATTGAAAATTATGATAATCAACAATTTTTTTAAGTTTTGTTGGAAATGTTTTTTTATTAAATAGATCACCAACACGTAATCCACGGCGGGCAACTTTATCTTCATAAACTGGGCCAATTCCCCGTCCTGTCGTTCCTATCGCTTTTTCGCCTCGTGCTTTTTCACGTGCGTTATCTAAAGCAATATGATAGGGGAAGATTAATGGACAAGCTTCCGAAATTTTAAGACGTTTACGTACTGGCACACCACACGCTTCTAATTTTTTCATTTCATACATTAATGTATTAGGTGCTAACACTACACCGTTGGCAATGACGTTTATGACATTTTCATGCAGAATACCAGATGGTATAAGATGGAGAACGGTTTTCTCAGCATTTACCACTATCGTATGACCAGCATTATGGCCACCTTGATAACGAACAACATACTTAGCGCGTTCAGTTAGTAAATCAACTATTTTGCCTTTACCTTCATCACCCCATTGAATACCTAATATAACAATATTTTTACCCATTTTAAAATTCACTCGATTGCTTAAAAAGAATTCTGCCATTTCAGTTATTAACTGCTAGTAATCTTTATAAGACTAATTCCTTTTTTATGATAATTTTAATAAATTAAAATCCGTTTGATTGGGTTTATCTAAAATGATTTGCTAATAATTTTATTATCTTTTAAATGATCACTATATACTGATATTTATTTAGTTGGTGCTCGCATATAACGGAAAAAATTGGTATCTGGGCTTAATACCATTACATCATCACCATTTTTATTGAAGCTTTTTTCGTATGCCCGCAAACTACGAATGAAAGCATAGAAATCAGGATCTTGATTAAACACATCAGCAAACAGCTTAGTCGCCATTGCATCTCCTTCACCATGTAATCTCAATGCCGTGCGCTCCGCTTCTGCTAATTTTTCGGTCACGGTTTTATCTGCTACTGCACGGATTTTCACGGCCTCTTCTTGACCTTGAGAACGATGTTGACGCGCTACAGCCTCTCGTTCAGCGCGCATACGCTGATATATCGCTTCAGAAACCTCACTTGGCAGTTCAATACGTTTAATACGAACATCGACAACTTCAATCCCTAACGCAGCCATGCTATTTGGATTAACAACTGGTAAGTTACCCTTTATCTCTTTATTAAAACGAGCTGCTGCTGAGGCTATAGCCTGATCAGCATTTTTTGTCGCGTCAGTATCTGAAGAAGAACCTTTATTAAGTGCATCACGGACATCGATGGTTAAGTGCCCGCGAGAGTCAGTAATAATATCTTTTACATTCAAACGGCCAAATTCTGAACGTAAGCGATCGCTAAATTTACGTTTCAGTAAAGTTTCAGCTTGATAAGGATTACCACCACCTGTTGCAACATAGTAACGACTAAAATCAGTAATTCGCCATTTTAAATAAGAATCAACCATTAAATCTTTATTTTCTCTAGTTAAATAACGATCTGCCTGAACATCCAATGTTTGGATACGAACATCTAACATTTTTACCATTTCAATAAATGGTATTTTGAGATGCAAACCTGGTTCATAAATAATAGGTTTATGATCACTATCACGTACAACCTTACCAAACCGTAGGATGATGCCTCTTTCTGTCTGTTGAACAGTAAAGATTGACATATACAACACAAATAATGCAGAAACAATAATAATAATTATTGATTTACGCATGATTATTGTCTCCCTAGACGGGTTGAATTATTGTCCCGAGCATTGTCCCGCGCACCATAGCTATATAAATAAGAAGATTCATTAGAAATATCTGATTGCTGAATAATTTTTGGTGGCGTTATTTTTTGTATATCTGATGCTTTATTTTTAGTTCCATTGCATAGAATTTTCTCTAATGGTAACAATAATATATTATTACTTTTATCGTTAATAATAATTTTACGCGTATTACCAAGTACTCGTTCCATTGTTTCAATATATAAACGTTCACGAGTAATCTGAGGAGCCGCTCGATATTCCGGCAACATTTTTGCAAAACTGGCCACTTCACCTTCAGCCTTGAAAACCACACTTGTCTTATAAGCTGTCGCTTCCTCAATCAATTTCTGCGCATTACCTTTTGCTAATGGTAGGACTTCATTACGATAAGCTTGCGCTTCACGAATGGTCTTCTGTTCCTCTTCTCGTGCTGCAATAACATCATCAAATGCCGCTTTAACTGCTTCTGGTGGACGAGCAGCCTGGAAGTTAACATCTAATATCGTTATACCTGTATTATAAGGGATTATCGTATTTTCTAACTCTTTTTGTGTTTCATCACGGATAAAGGTACGTTTTGTCGTTAATACCTGTTCCATTTCTGATTGACCAATAATTCCACGTACCGCGCTATCTATTGCTTGACGTAAACTATTATCTGGATTAGTAACATTAAATAAATATTGAGCCGGATCAGTTACTAGATACTGGACGTTCATTTCTACTTGAATAACGTTTTCATCTGAAGTTAACATCATCCCATTAGTTGCTTGTTCACGTATGGTTTCAACATTAACCGGAATCACTTTTTCAATAAAATTCGGCTTCCAATTTAAACCTGGTTCAACAATATTGTTATATTTACCAAAACGTAAAACAACGCCACGATCACTCTCTTTTATCGTATAAAATCCACTTGCAGCCCAAATAATAATAATTACTGCAATAATAGATACGATAAAGCGACCGTTTATATTAACGCGATTTTGATTACTCGAAGTATTTCTATCTTTATTATTTCCACTTAAGCCAACAATTATACGATTTAATTTGCGAAGCAGATCATCAAGATTAGTTGTTCCTTTTTTTCGATTACCTT
This sequence comes from Arsenophonus sp. NC-PE1-MAG3, assembly GCA_052174455.1. Taxonomy (GTDB): domain Bacteria; phylum Pseudomonadota; class Gammaproteobacteria; order Enterobacterales; family Enterobacteriaceae; genus Arsenophonus. The sequence goes on from JBQMRP010000004.1 coordinate 397,787, forward strand.
TATTACCACTGGAGTTGCCGTTATTGCTGCTTCCCCACGGGTCGCGGTCATGTCCGTTATTACCGGGCTGATTCCACGCCATGTTATAGCTCCATTTGTTATGGTTGGTTTTTAGGGATAAGAGTAAAATATACACTCTTAATTTATTAAAATTATTAACTATATTAATGCGTTGACTTAATAATGTACTCAAGTAAAGGTTGCTTTTGTTTATAAAGTCTTTGCCAGGCAATAATAGGCAGCTTCATTTCAAGTATGAAATTGCCATCTTTATTCATTTTTTCATATTCGATTACCTAAAGTTGATAAAACCTATTCTGCAAACGATCAGCTTTTATCAGTAAGCGCGATTCATCGTGTATGATTTCAAAAAAAAACGTTCTGTTAGTACCTGTAATAATAGGATTCCTTCACCTATCTGAGTTGAGAGATAGATACTTAAATAGTGGTGTTATTCTCATCACGATTAATATGGAGAGTGAATCCATTTAATATCTAAATTTTTTTCATGACTAACATAGCATGAATTTATGAGCCTTAATTTATTCTAATGTACTTTCAACTGTTCGAATATTTTCTTTTATATCAGTGAATCTCTGTAGTATCGATAATATCTAGTAACAAAATAGGTTCCCGTGTTTCCTGTATTATTGTTTTAAATGTAGCACAATATCGTGAGAAAGCTGGCGAATAAAACCTGTAGTATCAGATAACGCTATCTCTCCATTATTATGATAATAATACACCATTAATGTAGGATATAATATTACAAATAATTGATCTTCTGCATAGAATTAATAATTTGTTATTTAATTAAATATACTATATTTACCTTAAATTAATGTAACCTACCAATAAAATGCTGGTATATCTGTATTACTTATGCTTTCTTTATAATTCTCTTTAGGTTTTTAATCTTACCTACTTGAAAATTGCTAAATTTTACCTCAAAGCAATCAACGATTCATTTCAAATTATATTTTTATCAAGTCCACGCAGTCTAATTCCTACTCTGTCATTTAAGATAAGTTTAGATACGTATTAGACAGGTTAATATACCTTAACTGAGTTGATTTAACTTAAAGTTTACCTTTATGTATATGTACATTCTGTGAAATATGTTTAAAATTAAATCCCTGTGATCAGTAATTCAATACTGACATAATCGTTTAAGATTTTCTTTCTTGTGTAGGACTTAAAAGCTGATAGAAACGAATTATATCAACATTTATGATTTTAACAGCTGCTGTAGTTTCTTCTGTTTTTATTCCTCTTTAGTAATAAATATTTAGCCTCCTGTCATTTGTAGTTACCTGTGATTATCTATACTGGATTAATGGCAGTAGAGATAATCAATGATTTAAATTAAATCAGGAGGTTTTTAATATCTTTTGATGAGAAAATACCTTCAAAAAATAGAAAATTCTTAATTTTGATATCTATCAAACAAACAGCTAAAATACAGGTAAAGAAAAACTTTACCTGTATTTTTATTTAAATAATTAACTGAATTATTCAGTTGCATCACTATCCAGTGATAGTGGCATATTACCTGTATTGTAATTACCTAAGCCTGTGTTACCACCTTGATTACTATGGTGAGATATAGGACGAGAAGGTACTACAGTAGAAATAGCATGTTTATATACCATTTGGTTGACTGTATTTTTCAATAAAATAACAAATTGATCAAATGATTCGATTTGACCTTGTAGTTTTATGCCATTAACCAAATAAATGGAAACCGGAACCCTTTCACGGCGTAATGCGTTTAGGAACGGATCTTGCAGAGATTGCCCCTTAGCCATTCTCTATTTTTCCTTATTTTGTTGTTTTTAAATAAAAACTTTATAGTTCAAAAAATTAACTACTCAAAAATGTGCCTTTACCACCAATTGTATATAAATAGCAAACCTATGTACTAATAACATGCAATATTGTGTTAAGAACTCCCTTAATGTCATCACTATAAAGTCTATGCACGTTTTTCCAACTTCTTAACCATGTAATTTGACGTTTAGCCAATTGACGTGTTGCACATATACCATGATAAACCATTTCATCATAGCTAATTTCAGCAGATAAATATGACCACATCTGACGATAACCAACAGAACGAATAGCAGGCAAGTCCCTATGGAGATCTCCTCTAGCATAAAGAGCGCTGACTTCATCCTCAAAACCCGTTTTCAACATTTGTAGAAAACGCATTTCGATACGTTCATGAAGAATCTTACGATCTTGTGGTGAAATTTCAAACTGTAACACATTATAAGGTAATTCTACCTCTACAATTTCAGTTAATTCTGTCAGACTTTTCCCGGAAACTAAGAAAACCTCTAAGGCACGAGACAATCGTTGAACATCATTAGGGTGAATTCGATCTGCTGATATAGGATCAACCTTTTGTAAACGTTTGTGAATTGCTCCCCAACCAAATTGTTTTGCTTGCATTTGAATTTCTGACCGAATTGTAATATTAGCTGAAGGTAAGGGTGAAAACCCATCTAGCAATACTTTAAAATATAGCATAGTCCCTCCAACAAGTAAGGGAGTACGGCCTGATGTGATAATTTTTTCCATTTCTAATAAAGCATCACGGCGAAAATTTGCCGCAGAATAAGACTGTAAAGGATCCAAAATGTCAATCAATCGGTGTGGAGCAATTTGTTGCTCTTCCAGTGTTGGTTTTGCTGTTCCTATATCCATGCCGCGATAAATTAAAGAAGAATCTACACTGATTATTTCAACGGGTAAATGTTTACGTAATGCTATTGCTAATGTTGTTTTGCCTGAGGCCGTTGGTCCCATTATAAAAATCGCTTGCGGGTTATTTTGAAAAATTTGTTTATTCATGAGTTAAAGCTGTTATTACCAATTCAAAATTAATTAATTGTAGTAATGTTATTAGATAATTCTTTAAATTAATTCAGGATAAGCTTGCTTAAGATTAGTTAGTAATGTGTGGTACCCCCTTTTTTTTTGCAAAACTATCCACATTTGTTTTTCATTTATCAAATTATCTCATAATCAAATAACTAATTCCTTCACCTGATAAAAAGTATTCTAATAAGATATTTCAATAGTTTTGAAAATAATTCAGCTAAATTTGTGATCTTAAATGGTAAGAAACATAACTAATTGTTGCTTTGTTATAAGAAATATGATGTTAAAATCTAAAGTACTTAGTAAGTACCTTTACTTAATAAAAAGTTTTAATTTCCTTTTTTTTGTTAATGTAAACTTCACTGGTATTAGTAAAGGTTAGGATTTTAATCCTTTATCAATAAGAGTTAATTGACTTCATTTCAAACATGTTTAGATTCTGCTAATAGTAACAAACTTACTCCAAATAAAATGTTAATAAACATAAATTTTTAGAACAAATTATTAATTTTTTACAAAATGATTTTATCATTTTTTATAAAAAACCTATTTTGCTGATATTTTATTAGTTTTTATTGGGTTTTTTGCTCTGGAAAAAATAAATTTCTTGTTTATATAATTTATCTTGTATTAATTACTGATAAAACTAACTCTATTTTTTATAGATTTTTAGCTATTTTTATGGTTTTTAACCAAATCTGATCCCATATCAGATAGTAAAATTCAGCTATTTGCACTTAATTCTGTTATTATTTGAATTTTTTGTTTTTCAATAAATAAATGCGGCTTAGAATCATGTAAGGAAAAAATTTTGTCTGCATCTAATCAATTTTGCAATCCTACAGCAGGATAAGTTTTCTTTTTTAAAGTAATGGGAATTTGATTAAATTAATTTTAGCTTTGTGGTTTAGTCTCACTGAGTGAGACCTTGTATATAAAATCATGAAACGTGCTTAGTAAAAATAAACCCATGTTTAACTGGAATAAGATTATTATCAACTTGATAAAGATAAATTATTAAATAAAACACATAAGCAGATTATTGTTCTTCTTGCAGATTAACAGTTTAGGCTTTTATGAATTCCATGATTGATTAATCGATCGCGTGTCATTATACGCCTAATTAATATAATAATATTTATTTCAATTGATTTATCTAAGTAAGGATTAGATATTCAGCTATTATAGTAAGATCACCATCTTACTAACATAGTTAAGTGTATTTTGTAGAAAGTACTACCATGAATAGTAATTAAATATCGTTAATATTGCTTTTTACTATTAATTGTATGATAGTATCGAACTAATTTCTCATTATGAAGAAAATTGATTGCAATATCGAAACGCGATAAAGGTGTTATGCACCACTTCATCAATATGGCTAAATTCAGTTTCTTTACGTAAAAATTTACATCGAAGACAGAGTTGTGTTATAAAATAGATTAAGAACTTAAACTGTTGTTCCTATTAGGTGAACAGCAGATTTTAGCGTAATATTCATTTTACCCCATTCAACATAAGTTTGCCAAGCTTCTGTCTTAGTCTCGCGACACGTGAAGTTAGTATTAAACGAGAAATGGAATTAATACTGGACAGCACATTTCCTCTAAATAATTCCATGCTAATAATATCGACAAGATCTTATAGCATTACTACTTTGCTCGTAGCATATTGTTCTAATGTTAGTTTTAAATTTTCTTTGTCAATACCACTATTATTAGTGGTGGATTGGGATAGGTTTTGCTTAATCACGTTAATTTTAATATCAATATGGCTAGCGCTAGCATAAAGACTATTTTAACTAACTTTTTATAATTAATGATGAACGTTCAACAAGTTCGCCTTCACTAATTTTATTAGGTAATTGAAAGAAAGAGTTTATATTTTGATATAATGATCTCTGCTAGATTTCATTATTTTGGTGCTGTTTGTAATGGGTGCTGAGTAAAATAATTTCGTAATCCTTGATAAATAGCTACTGCTAAACTTTCCTGATAATCATTAGAAACTAATAGACGTTCTTCGGAAATATTACTAATAAAACCTGTTTCTACAAGAATGGATGGAATGTCTGGAGAACGAAGTACACCAAGACTGGCATGTTTTGGATCATATTTATGGATATTACCAATTTTACTTAATTCTCTCAGTACTTTGACTGCGACAGCATAACCTACACGCTGGGAATTGCTAAATTGTAAATCCAAAATAGCTTGGTTAAGATAAATATCTACAACATTTGCTAACGCATCAGCTGCACCACCTAATAATTCAGACTGCTTTTCATGTTGCTCAAGCCAATTATTTAATTCACTACTCGCTCTTTTATTGGAAAGCACACAAACAGAAGCACCTCGGGTACGATTGTTATGTGTTGCATCAGCATGAATTGAAACAAGCATATCAGCTGCTTTTTTTCGTGCTACTTCTGAACGACCTGGTACAGAAATAAAATAATCTCCATTTCTGGTCATCACTGGTTTAAACATTGGATCTGTCTTTAAATGGTTTTCTAATTTATGCCCGATACTCATTGTTATATTTTTTTCATGATAACCATTTTTCCCAATTGCGCCTGGATCTTTACCACCATGTCCAGCATCAATAGCCACAATAATTTGACGAGTACCTTTAGATAAATTTTTATGTATTGAATAGATTGGAGAGTAATTGATTATTTTTTTTTAGCTAGTAAATTTGTTGATAATAATTTGTTGCTTACTTCAGTAATTGAGTGAAATATCTGAGACTGTAACGCCTTAATACAACTATTATTTAAGATAAAAACTATTTGATAGTAATGATTTATTTGTTTAACAACCGTACTACTTACTTTAACTGGATTTATAAATTTGATATCAATTCGTTGATATTGACTATTAAGTAATTGATTAATATTAATCCTTTTAACTAAATTATTTTTTATAAACTTCATTAGTAATTCAGATGTCTGGTCACCCTTACGAAGGTTAATAACCAAAAACTCAGGTTCATGAAGTGGAAAAAACCGGTACTCTGGATTATTGCCAGAAAAGTATAAAGTGACTTTTTCTTCAAAAAAAATATCATTGACGTAAATATTGGATAAAGTTGTAGACTGTGCATTAGATAATAATATCTTGCTAACTAATATCATTTTTATTAATAAGAGGAACACATGAGTTCGCCATCTTTTTATGATATTAATTATTAGAGTTATCATTATGATTGGTATTCCTCTTACGATAATATTGTTAAGAACATTTCTTATATGTTGAAAATGCGATAAGTCGTACTTATTTTCCATTATTTTCATATGATAGATATGAGCTCAAGATCAGTGCATGGTGAACTTCTCCTTCACCTTTCTTTTGTCACTTCAATAAATATATAGCTGCTAATCAAAATGATCACGGATACTTTTAAACTTAAGCTCTTCAGGATCAATTAAATTATATAAATTAAATGCTAAACTGAATTAGGAGTTAGTAAATACGATTCAACTAAAGTATAAGTTGGACCTTTAGATGTTTTAGATAAGTTAATGTTGCAAAAAAAACTGCGATAAAAAGTTGTTTTTCCAGCAGTCTCTTAAGTATTTATCTAAATAAAGAATAAAACATTGCTTATAAATATGAGCTAAAGGATGCCATAAAAAGCTATTGTCACCTTTTATTAACAAGAAAATTATAGTGAATTATTTTATGAAAAGTATCAATTTTTATAATTTTTAATTAATAAATTAAATATCGCTATAATATATTAATAAATACTATTATTTATCTATATATTATAGCGATATTTAATATTATTCGTAGATTACATTGGCGAAAATATATCTCTTTACTTTGCAGATCTAGTTATGCTTATTTTTGATATATATAAGGTTTTTGGATATGCTGGCATATCCTTTTAATTGATTTCGTTAATAATTCTAATAATATAGAGATAATATAGCATAAAATTGTACCTTATAGGTATCTACGAAACTAAATATTATTTATATCCCTTTTTATGAATTCATTCGTAATTGCGCCAGGCAAACTGATAGGCGCTATTTTTGAAACGATTCTCAAAACATGTTCTGCTCAATATGCTCAAGTCAACCTTGTTAACAGATCAAGTTGTCATTCATAATGATTATATATCAAAGTAAGCGATATAAGACAGGTATTGGTGATTTTAAGATTAAAGTATCTAAAGATTTAGTAGATTGTACCGGCCGGAATATATTTCAACAGCTAATTGCTACCCCATTATCTGAAACATGAAAAAGCAGCGAAGAGTTGCTATTATAACCTGTATCTCCAAAGGCATGAAGGATTCCCACCTATTATTTCACGAATCTATGTAGGCGCTTCTTGATAAAAAAGTACATGATTTTTTCTGTCAGCACTATCAGTAGACTGATACAGAAATAGATTTAAGAGCATAGGCAATAGCAGTTGTATGATTTAAACGATATATGCTACATTTATTTCTTGGCCGATGACATATAACTATCCTGTCAGGCAAGTTGATTGCCTTTACCTGCTGATTAATATCAACGGCACTATGCATGGACGTAAAGAGTTAGGTTGCGGTAGAAGATTCTTATCAAGATTTAGAAGCAATCTGGATCTAATTTCTAATGTCTTAATGAGAAAGTAGTTTAATGGTACTTCCCAAGATTACCATGGGAGAGACGTGATGCCTTTTGTTTTTGAATGTAATAACAAAAATATTCTAAGATATGTAGCATAAATTCTGTTGAGTACAAAATAATTAATTTGGTTGATTTCACTCCACAAAAGGCATACAACACCGAAAGCTAAGTGGAGATGCTGAATCTTGGGCTAGCAGAAATCCGTAATGCCTCTAATAAAACCTTGATATTTTATTAGCAAGATTTTCAGCATAGGCATCCTGGAACGATGAAAATCTAAAAATAGAGCTAGAAGAACGACTAGCATTCTACGCTTTCCTGACAGCCCAGTTGAGAATCAATAAGAATAACCAATTTTATTAAATTGACTTTTGTGATAGTGAAGATACGAAGCCGACGTGTAAAGCACTTTGCTTTGAGAAAATAATTATTTTAATAATATTTAAAAGTCGCTACAGTCTGATCAAAAAACTGAAAGCAGCTTAGAGGAAAGGATTTAACCTGTTAACACTGGTGTAAACAATGTTCTAGTTAAGGATGAAGAATAGTATTTACGAACCATCATGTAGAACATAACTTGACCGTCATACAATAGATTTATTAATAACTTCACAGAGTAATTTTATACACCCTCTGTATTTTAATTATTGTGATTGAGAATAATATTCTCTAGCTAGGATATTTTAACAAATAAAACGACCTGAAACATGTCAGAAAATTTACTTAGTTATCTTAATTCGCTGATATAACTGTTCATATTTTGAATATAAAATTTATTATTAATATTTTTGATACTTAACCTTATTAAGTTATAATTACTAATTTAATGCTTGCTAGCAAAGATTTTATATCATTTAATTCCATTCGAATAAAGGATGGACTCTGATCGATGATTAGATGAAGAAACCGGCTAACATACTCTGCATTGAACTCTTTAAGAATCTCATCACTTAGATATGACCCCATCAATCTCGAACGATTGATGTTGCGATTCGTTTTTTTATTTCTTTCCATGTTCTCTAGCTTTCCTATCTGAAATATAATGCTTCCATTTAAAGGATTAAGAGAAAAATATTTCGTCAACTTTAGTAATACCTTACTACATTTAAGTTAGGTATCGTTGCTGAACAAAGTAAGTAGTGCCGTCATTTAAATGCTATTTTCAAATCAATGACTTTTTATTTTTTTGATCCCAATAAAATAAAGTTATTTAAAATATATTGCAGATAACTAAAGCATTTATCTTTGTGATGTAATTTTACCCACAGACTTCTAGTAAGATTGTTAAATTTTTTCCTGTAATCAGAGATTTTATAACGATATTGTTGTAACCATAAAGAATATATACAGCGTATAATGTTATATTCATTATGATAATATGGGTAGGAGATAAAGTAGAATGAGTTGTTTCAATACATAAATCAATATCATCCGAAAAATTATCGTCGAGCTAAACTAATGAGATACAGCTTTATGTTATGAGTGAATAAGGAAAAAAGCTCATAGCTGTATGATTGTTTATTTTTTCATAGCGATAACCTCTATAACAAGAATTCTTTATGTAGTAGAAGGGATTTTTATCAAGAATCTTTGCTAACTGGCCTGATAATCATAGGTATATCCTTATCGTTTACCGACGATCCTGTTGTCTGATCAGGAAGCTGTAGTTGTTTTTCCACAAAAAATGTTTTTTTCATCTCGATGAAATGCTGGTAATCTCGTACACGAATTCCTGAACCTATTGCATCTTGATCTAGTCCTGTATATCCCTGTTTATGCAGAAATAATGGGAGAATTTACATGAAAAGTAGAAAGAGTGGCAAAGTCGAAACATAAAGCATTTAAAAGCTAAAGGCCTTCTAGCTGTGTGTAGATGTGAAATATCATCCGCAAATGCCAAATAAAACTTTATGACATTATCTTTTGTAGGTATAGTTTACGAAACTTAATGGGTTTTATCCGTCTTTATAAGAGTAAAGACCGTCCTAATGCTTAACGCTTCTTATGTGATTTTAATCGAACAGTCCCATAATTATCTATTTAGTACTTACAGACAATAGCAAATAATTTAAGACCGTCTTTAGCCTAAGAAAGACGGGTTCAGCAATTGGAAATAGGAATTTACTTATTTGTATACAAATCTTGGTATAAGAACACTAATTTAGCTCGATGAGGCATTCTTAAATAAATAGTATGGTTGAGCGATTTAATGGGCGCTATTAAAAGATGGGCTGCAAAGCTATTATTTCAAGTTAATTAAGAATTTGAGATCACTCTGCATGATATATTTAGCTGTAAAATCAGAAATTATCCAATCAGTATTGAGCAATAAAATTTCATTATATTTTATCAAAGATTGATTCAAAGTTAAACTTAAATTATTCAAAAAACAATACTATTTACGATAAGTAAGTAGTATTTTTTGTCTTAAACTACCAATATTATCAGTTAAGAAAAGATTTTTATATAACTAAGTAGGCGTTACTTTAATATCAAAATATAGGTAATATCAGCTTTTAAAAAGATTCTATCACCTTAGATAGTTAACTTTAAAATATATCGATAAAATCATTTTTATTATAAATAAAATTTTATTAAAATAATAATAACGTTTTTTTCATAAAATTTGGTTATTAAAAATATTTTTTCTAGAAAAAAACACTAGAATTTTACTTGTGCATAAAATAAAAATGCATGATGATAAAAAATCATGATATAATAAATAATTAAAAAAAATAAATATTTTATATAAAATTTTCAATAAGTTAAATGCTTTTTTTAAAAAAAAAGCATTGCTAGTGATAGTTATAAAAACATATTTACCTGTGAATAACTCTGTGCAATAAAGCAAAAAAATACACTGTGAGAGATAATAAAAATTAAATTGTAAATGAATAAGTTATTAACACTTTAACTAAGAAAATATAGTTTTTATCCAAAAATTTTAAGATTAATGTAAATAATAAGCTATTTCTTATAAAGAGAGATGATTTGAGAGAAGAGTAATTTGTAGGCACATCTGCATTTCAATTGTTCTGTTTTTAAACAATCTTATTCATGTTAGATAATTCGGTAAATAAAATAACATTACGCCATCTAATCTACTTAGACATCTCTTTAATCGGCTAACATAACTGTCCATATTTTAAATATGAAATTTCTTAATAAAAACTATATGATTGTTTAATGTTATTAAACAATGGTGACTAATTTTATGATAGTTGGAAAAAGTTTTTTTTCATTTAGATTCATCTGAGTAAAGGATGAGCTCATTATTGATGATTAAATAATAAATGGTTTAATGTACTCTCTGTATTAAACTCTTTAAAAATTTCATTTCTCATATAATCCTGTTATCTTAGGAAATTAAGATTACTATTTGTTTTTTTCTTTTTCCCTCTCGAGTTATTTACCTTTCCTATCTTGGAAATAACGCTTCCATTTAAAGGGTTTATGAAAAATATTTCATCGACTTCAATAATACCAATTAGGCACTTATGTTAACTGTTGCCGCTGATGTAAGGAGACAGCGATGCCATTTAAACGCTGTTTTTAAATAAATTTCTATTTATTTCGCTGTGTTTCCCGTAAAATTAAACAATTTAACATGCATCAAAGATAAATAAATTATTTATCTTTGTTATCTGGTTTATCAGAGAACTTCTAAACAGATCGTTAAGCGTGGTTTTTACAATCGAGGATTTTGCAATGATATTGCTGTAAAGTAACTCTAATGAATATTCCCAATATATAACATATTTACTGTGATAATATGCGTAAGATAAAGTGGAGTAAATTGATTAAATGTATGAATGGATATAATCCAACAGATTATTGCCGAGCCATCTCAATTTAATGAGATATAGTTTTTATTAGTATGGAGTGAAGGAAGAAGATTCTTTAATTTGATAATTGTTGATTTCATGATAAACATTGTAATAAAAATCTTTCATACATTATAAGGATTTCCTAGTACCAACACCTTTACTAACATAGCTAAATAATAATAACATCAATTCACCTGCAATTTATTTTTAAATACTAAAGAAATTTCTCTGCAAAAATGGCGCCACATATTCACTTTACTGATATTAATTAATAAAACATATGATATAATCTCACATATACTAGATAAATTGGAATAAAAAATTTATGACTATCAGATAGGGTTTGCAAGTTATATGTGCCCAATTTTTTAAAATAAATATTATTCAATTAATTATATAATATTTGACTATAAAATAAGGCATAATTACTTTTAGTAGTTAATTTCTTATCTAAAAGTAGATCTTTTTTATCATAGTGTAAAAAAAAATGAGTTATGCTTATTTCTAGTATATGTGATTTCTGAGATGTTAGCGTGGCCTGTCTGATTGATTTCGTGAATAATGTAAATAATAGAGAGATAATATGCCATGAAAATTCCATCCTAAAAGGATGTAATAAATCAGATATTATCTGTAATATTTCTGCATTTAACTTATCTGCAATAGTTTTGTAGTGGGCTAATAGTGCCACACGTTGAGGCAGAACTCGAAGCTATGTTGCGATAACCGTGCTGAACACTATATTGTCAACGAGTGCGTGTAAAGCCAATCGACCATAATAGTTATGTGCTCCAGAAACTACACAGACTAATATTAGCGATGTTTATATTTAAAGTGATTAAGATCAGGGATTGTAGCGGAAACAAAATATCCTTCAGGCAGATTTTTATACCACCTTATCTTAAGTATGTAAAAGTGTCAAAGAGTTGTTATCATAGCTAATACCTGTAAGACAATATACAGGTCCACCGGTGATTTTTATGAAGCCATAAGCCGTTTCTCGATGAAAACATATAATCTCTTGCTAAGACATTATCAGAAAATTAAAACAGCGATGACTTTGAGTATCATAAGCAAAGACGGCTGTATAATTTAAGTGATATCACTATATTTATTTCTTGTTTGATGACATACATTGTCTCGTCAGGCAAGTTGATTACTTTTACCTGTTGCTCATTAGTGGCAACACTACGCTATGGATATAAGAGGGTTTGTTGCGATTAAAGATAGTTATAAGAGTCAGAAGCGCATTGAGCTGAACTTCAGGATGGCCGGCAAGTACCGTAGATTAATTGTATCTACCAGACTTGGTATGAGAGAATGGCGGTGTTTGATTTTTTAGAATACAATGCAGGCAAAAGAGTATTCTTTGACATATATTACCAAGGTTGTTTGGTGGTACATAAAAAAGCTAATATGCTAGCTTTATTCCCATCAAAAAGAACGCACCGAAAGTTAAGGTATCTGCCGGAGGTTTGGCTAGCAGAGATCTCTGATGCCACTAATAATGTTATATCATTGATGTTTTTGTTGGAAAAGTTATCATCATAAATATATCTAAAGCGATTAAGAAGCTGGAGAAAGAACGAGAAGAGCTGCTGGCATTCTATGCTTTCCCGTTAGTACACTGGATGTCAATAAGAACAATGAATTCTGATTGAATTAGCTTTTTGGGATAGAAAACCTATGAAGCCAATGCCAGGAATACTGTAGTTCAAAAAACAACCCTTTAATACTATTTAAGCTACTCCCGTTTACTAAGAAAATCTGGAACCAGCTAAAGGAGTTTTGATCTGTTTAACTATGCTGGTAAATAACATCCAATTTAAAGATGGAGAACGTAACAGATTATAGTATGAGACATCCATCTATTTTGCTTTAGGGATGTTCATGATTTGAGTATTGTTTTATACTCTATTGTATGTTAATTTTTTTAGAAATTCGTTCAGATGTCTCTCAGGATAAATTTCTTCCTAGAAAGCATAAACTTGGTAAAATCAGTAAGATAAGATGCAACTTTACATGTTATACCGTCTGTTTATTCGAAGCAATTTATGATCTCCATTCAGAAATGAATGGAGATAGATCGACTAAATTTTTATGGTGCTAAAATAAGCCATATAGCAATGGATTCGATCCCGGTCTACAATTTTTTCTTAACATGCAAGTATTTATCTACCTCTAGTCACAATTACCTAGAGTTTTTATCAACTCATAGAACTAAGTCAATGATGCTAAATATAAATGCATTGAGGTGGTAATGACTGATAATATGCTTAACGATGAATTCATATCTTTTATAAGGGTACTATGGATAATTCCCGTCTCCTTCTCGCTTCATCCTGGAAAAAATATAAAGATAACTGGGTCGGATAGACCTGATAAATGCAAATAGAAAAACAATTTCACTTCTCTGGCAAGAGACCAAGAGGCTAATTAGCCAGATGTAATCACTAAACTAAACTGCTTTCATCGTTGATAACGGTTGAAATAAATTTTTTGAAAAATACCCTGAAAGTATCAGTTTATAGATTTATCGAATGAATACTTGTTTTGTGGTAATTTGTACCAAATAGAGCTATACAGATCACCTACCGATATTTCTCTTCTGAATATTCCCGACACCATTTTTCTGACAAAGGTATAAGTTAAAAGCCTACAGTTCGTCTTGAATTAAAGTCATCAAGCAGTAGTTAGCACAGTGGGTTCATATTTTACTCGATTGAAATTGGCATATAGTACTTTTACTATCTCAATCTTTTTAGTTTGTTTTTAAATAATAATTAGTTGATACTCAATGCTTTGTTTTGCATAGAGCCATCTTCACTATATTAGTGGGTACAAAATAGGTATTAAAATTGATATATTGTGCGCCTTGCACAGTTATTCTTGATAACTTAATCAATATTCGCATGTTCATATTTTCCTTACCCGTAGGGATGTATATATTAAATACTGTATAGCATGAGTTATTCTTTAAAAAAAAGAGCGGTAGAAGAAATCTAGCGAGTTTCTATTATCCACCTGTGCTATGTTATAGTTATTACTTGATAAAAACCTAAATACTCTTTCTGATCTGGAGTATACTTTCGCCAGAAAGCAGTGGTAGCGTTAATTGAACGCAGTACGGGGTGGTGTATTACTGGAAAATGGACTTCACTAAGAATACGAAAATGACCCCGTAGACGAATAGCATTAAATATCTCTACTGCTATCTTTAATAATCCGGGTTCGTATATCTGTATCCAAAACTGCAACATTAACTGAAGTAAAAGTGGTTGTACATTATATATAACCACCGGACTAGTGGTGTGGTTAGTAGACTATCCTGACCTAGGATGAGATGATTGGGTACTATAAGGCATATCCGCTAGGTATTTTAAAATATTGTGTTACTATGGTTTTTTATTGAATTATAAATAAAAGAGCACCATTATCGAAGGTGTATAAGGCTCTGAAAATGAGGGCTTGTAAAAAATCGGGTTAGCTGTTATAAGAAAGGAATTCCTAAGCATAGATCAGGATCAGTATAAATTCATTTGTGTTTCCGGTAGGTTACTTTTTATCAACGCTAAGCTTTCTAAGTAAGTAATAAAATTTTTGTTAGAAAGAATACATAAAAATAAAAAAACGAGGGTTATTAAGTTTAATTTAGGGTTTTTTTCTAAAATTAGCGCGTCTTATGTCAAAGAATACGTGTTCTAATAAAATTTTCATTTACAATAGATCCAATAAACACTGATTTTGTTATCTCTTTTTAGAGATAAAGGATAACCTTTATTCCTCTCTTTAAGAGAGGCTTAATTTCCTAACCATTAATAGATTTACAAAGAACCAGAAGAGAATAACTTAACTACCATATATCAGATTTTTTAATTATTCTCAAAAAATTAATTTTTATAATTAAATTATATCTAAAACAGAAAAATAAATTTACTAATAAATAGTTAATTGGTACCAAACTTGAGTAATTCAGAAATTAAAGAATATAAAATATATAAATAATATATTACAGATTTTTTATGTTTTATGATAAAAATAGATTTTGGAGCTGGAAATAAGATACAACTTGCATCCCCGATTTAGTAAGATCGAGCTCTACCAACTAAGCTGTTTCGCATATTTATAACAATAATATTAATCATATTAATAGGTTAGAAACCATATAAAAAATTATCGAACAAATAAGTATTTTAGTTATAAAAATTTATTTTCAATCTAAATGTTGATTAAAACAGAAAACATTCATCATCAGAATGATGATAACATGATTAAAGGTTAATAAAGTGTTGGCGATAATAAGCTAGTTCTGCAATAGATTCCTTTATATCTGCTAAAGGATGATGAGTATTTTTTTTTATAAAACCGGGCAATATACTCGGTTTCCAACGGCGAGCTAATTCTTTTAAAGTACTTACATCTAAGTAACGATAATGAAAATATTTTTCCAACTTAGGCATATATTTAAATAAAAAACGACGGTCTTGAGCAACGCTATTACCACAAATGGGTGATACCCCCATAGGTAACCATTTTTCTAAAAATGAAATTGTTGCCAATTCTGCTTTTTTTTCATTATATTGACTGGTTTTGATTCTATCAATCAGTTCACTTTCAGTATGAGTTTTAACATTCCACTTATCCATAAGTGATAAGTGTTGCATCGATTGATGAATGGCAATCACTGGCCCTTCAGATAAAATCGTTAGATTCGAATTAGTGACGATTGTTGCGATCTCAATGATACGATCTTGTTCTGGATCTAATCCTGTCATTTCTAAATCTATCCAAATCAAATTATTCTTATTATTTATCATGTTATATCCTGTGTTCCATTCTAAACTAGTTATTAGAAATTGATATATGGCGATCAGGGTACACTTCGCGCTGATCCTTCATGAATTTATTCTCTATTCTTAAAATTAAACATCATTATCACAAGAGTTAGAAAGTTAAATCTCACTTGTGTTTAGTTAGTTTAGTTATTCTGAGTTGATAGGAGCTAATTTATAAACATCATTGAAATTGTGTTTTTTTTTCAAATTACAGTGCTTCTTATATCAGGTTTATAGGTTCATTGTTATAAAAATAATTCAATTGAATTTGTTGTTTTTATTGATGCCCAGTATGCTGACAGTAAGCCATATAGATGCCAGCCATTCTTCTTGATCTTTTCTATCTTCTAACATCGCTGTAAGAATACTTCACAAAAGCCTTGCTAACAAAACATCAATTGATTTATTAGCGTATCATAGATTTCTATTATTCAAATCTCCTGAATCTTAAGTTTTACTTTCGATTACTTGCCTTTGGCGAGTAAAGGTATAGCGCATGATCTATTTATCTACCTAATGTTGGTGGTGCGTATTTGGGAATATCTCTTTCTATTTTTATTTTAAAAAATAAGATAGTATGGTACCTATATATCATGTAATAAATCTAATAGATACGGTTAAATAATGTGGGCTCGCGGTCAATCCAGAAGTTTAGCCTCAGTTTATTTCTAACTTTTAATAAGCATCTTGATGAGAATTGCTTTCTTATTATTTATGCGCAGCGCGCCGATAATGAAAGAAGTTAAAGGTGATCAGTTTTCCTAACAGGATGGTATATGCATCAGTATAAAATAAACGTAGATATATCACTTAAATCACGTAGATACCATTATCTATGGTATTCAATACATTAGTGTTTCAGTTTTCTGATGGTACTGGCAGAGAGATTATTTATTTTCTCATCGAGAGAAAACTTAGAGCTTCCTGAAAATCACCAGTAGATATACCTCGCAGGTATATGGCTATTAGTAACTTTTAGCCGCTTTTTGCACGCTTCAGATAAGGCACTAATAATGAGTTGTTAAAACATATTTTATTGTTGCTACGATTCTTTAATCTTCTGTACTTTAATATCAACATCACTAATATTCCATCTGTATAGTTCTTCTGCAACAAATAACTGTTACAGCCAATAAGAAAAACGACAATTGATAAATCAGTGTTCAGCATGGGTTGTCCCCGCAAGCATGAATTCTAGCTTAACTTCAACAGCGGCGCTATCAGCTCTCAGCAGCATTATGAATAAGTTCATTCAAGGGATCACACAGGTAATGTCTGATTTTACAGATATCTGTAAATGGTAGACTTTTTATGACACATAATTTCTCTGTTATTAAAATTATCAAGAAAATTAATTAATAAGGATACGACACCATCTCCGAATTTTCATATACCAGAAATAAATATGACTTTACTAACCCTGATAGCATGTAATATTTAGTGCATGATAGTTGCTTAAAAGCACAGCTACGATAACTATTGATAATGAATTCAATCAATACACTAATGAAACTAGTGAGGTCAAGTGACTAAAAAGAAATTTACTAAAAGCTAACAACAGCGAATACATACAAAGAAGCAAACTAAGATAAAATAATTTCAACAAGATATTGATGATAATCAGTTTGGTATTCCTCAAGGTGAGTTAGTTATTAGCGTTTTGATCAGTATTTAGATATTGAGATAAATAAAGTCGGTATTTAATGTTGGAATATTCGTCAAACAATCTACTCATTAGTTACAAATGATTGTTTTATTTTTTGTTCTGCCGCTACGTTAGCAAACTAATATAAAAGTTAACGTCGTTATAAAGGAGTCTATGAAATAATATCGTTTTAATTTACCGTAATTATTACTATCACGGACTCAAGCCTATTGCGGCTAATATCAAGCAAACGATTATTCGATTAATAATCTTACCCCAATTATCATTAAAGATTATTAATCATTATTTAGTTATTTAAGCATATTTAATATTGCTTAATAATTATTTAGATAATATTGATATTTTCAATAAAGAGAATAGAAAAAAGATAAGTAAAGTAATAAAAATTTACATAAAATTAATTATGTAGTTTTATGTGTCTCTCATTTTGCTAATGAAGTAATAGATACATTAATGTAAAATCCTTATAGGAAAAATATTTATTTTTATTTGGCAATTTAGTGTTGGAAGTTCAGATTAATTAATAACTTATTATTTAATAATGAAAAAAATTTAATCAACAAAATATCCGATAATTGAGGATTAGGTTAACATATAACAACACGTCTTTACCGTTTTTCCAAAAGGAGATGATCTTATCGATTCACCTGGGATAAGTGAATTTGGATTATTGTATCTAACAAAGCAGCAAATAACTAAAGAATTCACTGAATTTAGGCAATATTTTAATACTGCAAATTTCATGATTGTAAGTATTTAGAAGATCTTGAACGTGAATTACAACAAGAGGTAATCTCTGGAAAATAGAAAAATCACGCTTTAAATTTATCATTAAATTTTAGTAAGCATAGAACAAATAAAAGCATGTGGATCTATTATAGATAATAATAGATATAAAGATAATTTTAGAATTCATAAAAAGCATGGTTATGTGACTATATTTTTATTACAACCCATGAGATTGGGTTAGATTAGAGGTTAATATGCTGGAAAAAATAAAGATAAAATTACAATATCTGTTACCAAAACAATGGTTAACACAATTAGCAGGTTGGGTTTCAAATCGAAAATTAGCTGGATTTATGCAATTAATGATTAAATTTTTTGCTAAATTTTATAAAGTTGATATGGCAGAAGCCAAAGAAAGTGAATTTTCTGCTTATGCCACTTTTAATGAATTTTTTACTCGACCTTTAAAAGAAAATATACGTCCTATTGTCGCAGGTAATAATCAACTTGCTCTACCAGCTGATGGTGTAATAAGCCAATTAGGATTAATCATGAATGATCAAATCCTACAAGCTAAAGGTTATTCTTACAGTTTAGACGCATTACTAGCAGGTAATTATATACTTGCCAATCAGTTTCGAAATGGGTTGTTTATAACTACTTACATATCTCCACGTAACTATCATCGTGTCCATATGCCTTGTGATGGGTTACTAACTAAAATGATTTACGTTCCTGGTGATCTCTTTTCTGTTAATCAACTAACTACAATAAATGTTCCTAATCTTTTTGCTCGTAATGAACGTATAATCTGTATTTTTGAAACCTCGTTTGGAACGATAGCACAAATTCTAATAGGTGCAATAATTGTTGGTAGCATCGATACTAGTTGGTCTGGGTGTGTCAATAATCAACGGGAAGGAATCATTAAACACTGGATTTATCCAGAAAAAGATAAGACAGGTGCAGTTTACTTGAAAAAAGGTGAAGAAATGGGAAAATTCAAATTGGGTTCAACTGTTATTAATTTGTTTAAATCAAACTATATTAAACTTAATTCTGCTCTAGAGGCAGGGTCTGTCACTCGAGTAGGAGAATTATTAGGAGAATCATTTTATTCAAATACTGAGGAATAGACAAATCCATAAAATTTAATTGATAGATCTAAATAATTTTATTTGAGGAATTATATTGTGCGCCTGAGAATTGGCATTCTATTTACTCTCTTATTCATCACGATACCTACATTCTCAGAAATTAATTTTGATGAAGCACAAATTAAAAAAGAGATTAAACAACTTGAAGTAAACAAAAATTTAAAAAATGCAGAGATTATTCAGGCATTAAAAGTTACCCTAAATTGGTTGTCAGAGGCGAAAGAATCAGAGAAAAAAACTCGTGCTTATCAAAAAGCAATTGATAATTTCCCTAAAATCATAAAAGAATTACAAAAACAATTTCTTATTGAAACCAATAAGATGGTTACCATACCAACCAATATAACTATCCTTGAACTCGAACAACGTATTGTTCAGGCTAGTAGTCAATTACTTGAGCAAAGCAGACAAATTCAACAAGAACAAGATAGAAATCGTGAAATCAGCGATTCTCTTGTGATGTTACCTCAACAATTATTAGAGACTCGCCGTCTGCTTTCTGATTCTACTATAAGACTACAATCGCTGCATGTTCCAGTTTCTCCTTTATCTGAAGCGCAATATAACTTAGCACAATCAGAAGTTATGGCAAGAAAAGCAAAAACAAATGAACTTGAAATGGCACAGCTTTCAGCCAACAATCGTCAAGAAATCGTTCGTTTACGTATTGAGATTTTTAAAAAACGTTATCAGAAAATCGATCAAGAGCTTCAACAACTGAAAAATCATTTAAACTTTCAGCGTCAACAAAAAGCACAACTGGCGCTTAAGCACACTGAAATGTTAGCCGCCCAAGGAGGAGAGCTTCCTGAATTTTTAACAGCACAATTACAACTAAATAATAAATTATCACAAAGACTTAATGAACAAGCATACAGAATAAATGATATTGAACAAAGGCAACGTCGTACTTCCAGTGATATATTAACCGTTCGTCAAGCGCTTTGGACAATTCGTGAACAGGCTCAATGGTTAAGCGGTTCAACTACTTTGGGTGAAGCATTACGTGCACAGTTATACCATTTGCCAGAAATTCCTAAAAATCAGCAAATTGATAGAGAAATAATTAACAAACGGGTTGATCGCCTTAAGTATCAAGATATGTTAGAAAATCTTAATTCCAATAATAAAGAGAACAAGAAAAAGCAAGATGAAATAAAAAATTTAACATTAGAACAAACGCAAATTTATGATTCACTTATCCAAACTCGGAAAGAATTATTAAGTTCAATAATTTCTGGTTATGACAGTGAAATATTGGAATTAACTAAGCTCTATGTTGCGGCAACCCAGTTAACTGATGTGTTAACAGATATCAAAGATGCGACCCATCGTTATATGTTCTGGATCGCAGATACCGATCCTATAAGTCTTAATTATCCAATTACAATAGTAAAAGATCTAACTCGCTTACTATCATTAGATACTTTATCTCAACTCAGTGGCGCAATTAGAGTTATCTTCGCTAGTCAGGATACTTTACTATACTTGCTCACTGCTGTTGTTATCGTTATTTTCAGTATTAGTACACATCAGCATTATAATAATTTTCTTCTTCGCTCTAGTACGCAAATTGGTAAAGTAACTCAAGATCGCTTTGCTCTAACCTTACGAACTGTATTTTGGTCGATTCTGATCGCACTTCCTTTACCTATTTTATGGTCATCGATTGGTTACGGTCTACAAAGCGCTTGGCAATTTCAAATGGCAACTGCTATTGGTTCTGGGGTGAGAGCGACAACACCAGTTTTATGGGTTTTTATGATTAGTGCTACTTTTGCGTTGCCAAATGGATTGTTTATTTCCCATTTTGGTTGGTTAGAAGAAAATGTAAAAAGGGCGATGCGTTACTATCAATTATTAATTTTTGTTATAGTACCATTGATGATGGCCTTGATTACATTTGAATATTATAATGATCGTGAATTTGCCCCAAGTTTAGGCAGAATATGCTTCTTATTACTCTGTATTGCACTAAGTTTGATTACACATAATCTCAAACGAGTAGGTGTACCGCTTTATCTAGATCGTCATGGCTCAGGTGAGAATGCAATTAGCAATATATTGTGGTTATTACTTATTATAGCGCCAATTTTTTCTGCTGTTGCTGCACTATTGGGTTACTTTTCAACATCTCAAGAACTTTTAGCCAGGCTGGAAACTTCTGTTGCAATCTGGTTTTTTTTATTGATTATTTATCATATTATCCGTCGTTGGATGTCTATCCAGAGACGTAAAATTGCTTTTGAAAGAGCAAAGCAGCGTCGTGCTGATATTCTCGCTCAACGGGCAAAAGATGAAGGTGATAATAATAGTAATATTAATAGTAGTAGCGAAGGTTTAGTTGATATCGAAGAAAGTACAATTGACTTAGATGCAATAAGTGCAAAATCTTTGGGCCTTGTACGTTCTATTCTCACCATGATAGCGTTAGTTTCACTGATTTTAATTTGGTCTGAATTACATTCAGCATTCTCTTTTTTGGAAAATATCCAGCTTTGGAATGTCACTACTACAGTGAATGGTGTAGATACTATTCAACCGATTACCCTCAGCTCGCTATTTATTACTATTCTTATTATTATAATTACTGCACAATTAATTAGAAATTTACCGGCATTATTGGAACTCGCCTTATTACAACACCTTGATTTAACACCTGGAACAGGTTATGCAATCACAACGTTGACTAAATATACTATTGCCATTATAGGTAGTTTAGTCGGATTTTCCATGCTTGGAATTGAGTGGTCAAAATTACAATGGTTAATTGCTGCGATGGGTGTTGGATTAGGTTTTGGGCTACAGGAAATCTTTGCTAATATTATTTCTGGTTTAATGATTTTATTTGAGAAGCCAATTCGTATTGGCGATACTGTCACCATTCGTGACTTAACGGGAAGTATTACAAAAATTAACACAAGAGCAACAACTTTAACAGATTGGGATCACAAAGAAATTATTATTCCTAATAAAGCCTTTATTACCGAGCAATTTATTAACTGGTCGTTATCTGATACTATTACTCGTATTGTTTTAACTATTCCTGTACCTGTTGATATAGATAGCTCCAAGATTAGTCAGATTTTGCTAAATGCCGCTAAACAAACGCCGATGATTTTAATTAATCCGGCACCTGAAGTATACCTTGTTGATTTACAACAAGGTATACAAATTTTTGAATTACGTATCTATGCGGCAGAAATGGGGCATAGAATGCCAGCCCGACATGAAGTTCATCAAAATATATTACTCGGCTTTGCGCAACACGGGATTACGCTATCATTTCCACCCTTTCAAGCTCGAGTTAATATAGCCAGTGATAATTTATTACGAAGTGCAACAAAAAATATATCCGGGCGAAACCCGGAAAGAAAAGTCGGAGAATTATAAATTACAATTAATTTTTACTGTTAAATAATAGGAAAAACCGTATAAAATTAAGTAAAATATAGTCATATTTATTTTTTGATATAGATTAAAATAATGTTAATTAATATATAATAGATTTAATCTAGTAAATGTTTAATTGAATTTTAATTAATTTAAAATAGGTTTATCTTTAATGTAGCTTTCTGCTAATGATCTTTGCTGGCCTTATCTTTTTATTAGAGAAAGATTTACTGATTCTATTATAAAGTTATGATTTTCTTTAATTACTATTATAAGTTTTTGTAGCTAACCGAAACTAAGTTTTATTATTTTTAACGCTACGCCATTTGTTTAGTGAATACCTAAACAATCTTGATCTTTAGTATACCCATGTTTTGCGCATGTTTAAAGCGATAGACGTATTTTTTTGTAATTTTTATTACATTGTTTTCAGTACTATATATTAACTCTTTTTTCAAAAGATAGTATGATTTTTTTGAGTAATTCATGATTTGAGTTTAAATCAGTCTTTCATAGATTGCAATAGAGTTTTACTACTAAAAACTGGTTGTGGGTAATCTCTGATTTTGTAATCAGAGATTAATGCTGAGTTGTTAGAAAGTTTTGTGTATAGTGGTGGTGTTAGGAGACTAGTTCCGCTCTTATGCTTCATAAATCTGTTATCCATCTTTAAATTGAAAATTATTTATCTACAGGGTCAGAAATTTAAATTACCTGATTCAGTTCCATTTTTCTATCTAAATTATAGTAGCTTCAATACCATTGAAATGGTTGTGTTTCTCGAACAACAGGTTCTTGAATTATGTTCATTTCTGGTATATGTAGTTTTAAATAGGATGGTATATCCTTGTTGATTAATTTTGTGAATGATATTGTTATTAGAATAATGATATGCAATGAATAAGTCTACTCCAGAGGTATTCGAGAAATCAGATATTATCTGTGACTCCTTCTATAATTTATTCGTAATCGTATTAGCTAACTTTATAGGCACACCTCTGCATTGAGGTTAGTTTCTAAGCTGTGCTGCGAAATCACGCTCAACGCCGCCTTATCGATGAGTATTATTCATGGTTAATAAATTCAATCACTCTTTAAGAAAGAGTGAAAGTAATCCTTTTTTCCTAAAAGGAAATAGAATAGATTTATGGATCTATTATGAGTAAAAATTCATCAGAGTATGTATTTTTTTATGCATTCTTTCTAATAACAATTTTATTACTAGATTTGGCAGGATAAGTGTTGATAAAAGTAATCTATTTACAGACAGAATGTATTTGCACGTATCTGTGCGCAGGAATTTTTTTATTAGAGCGGCAAACTTCGTTTTTTAGTTTTTTTTGTGAGCCGCTATTATTTAGCGACTTATATAATATACCTCCTTTGATAAAGTGTGACTTCTTTACGATTTGAAAAACCATAATAACAGATCACCTTATTATGACTCATTGAACTATGGTTAATATAGCGTTCAATTATCTCTTCCTGCTTAAACGGAAGAGATTTGCTATTATTCTCGATTACTGTATAGTAAAGTTGTTATAGTGATGATGTACAATTCTCCCCTCAGGAATATCATATTTTAATGTAGATACCGGGGTGTTTTATCGCCAGAGAGATTATTTCAGGATATGCTAAATCTATTTCATCTTTTAAAAGTTCATACTTTCCAGTAACGTCCGCACTGTGCCTTTCAGGGCACGTGCTGCTACTGCTTTCTGTGGTGGATATGTGACAAGAACAGTAAGACAACTGGGATTTATTAAATCATAGTTGTAACGCAGAATCCGGATGATAGCGTCTCATCAAATTTTTCTACCGCTCTTTTTTAATAGTAACTCATGCCATACAACATGTTTAATGTCCAGACTGCCACTTGTAACGGAAATATGAAATACCGATGTCAATTGAGTTATCAAGTATAAATATACAAGGAACAGAAGATACCAATTTTAATATCCTGTTTATGTGCCAACTGTAGTATAATAGGGTTGGTGTTCAGGTCGCAAAACAGAGTTTTAAGTAGCGGGTAGTTAATTGTTGAAAAGATCAAAAAATAAGAAATAGTGAAAGTAAATATTTTGCTAATTGTAGTCGGTAAAATATAAATCTGCGCTGTTACCCCTGCTTGCTAGTTTAAACCTATCTGAACTATAGGATTTTTCCTTTAGAGTTACGGGTAAAACAGCGGTAGAAATATTCAGATAAGCACAGCAGTAGCGCTGTAAATATCTATTTTTAGAAAGCGGTGCAGGGCAAGGCATTTGCTTGATAGATAAATGACTCTATAAGTTGAGATTTTCATTATTTTTCTTAAAAAGTTATTCAGACGTCATCAATAGTAAAAATCAGTTTAGTTAGACGGGGATGGATAACAACATATGGGTAATTATTTTCTAGATATTTTTTCTAAGCATAGAAATCGTCATCCTGTCCACATTTGTCAGGTCTATCGGACAAGTTATCTTTATATTTTTTCCAAGCAACGAAGAAGACGTGGATTATTTCTAGCCCCCCTTATAGCTGATGAATTCATTGAGAAATGAATAATCAATCATTACTTTCAATGTATTAATGCAGCGTTTTTAACTTGCCCTTGGAGGGGTGTATTTGCTTAAAATCCAGATAATCGTGCCTAGAGAGGAGGCGGGAAAAAGATTTAGTATCGAAAAAAATTGTGGACATAGAGTCGGATGCATTGCTATATGGTCTCTTTTGATGTCATTAAAAATTAAGTCGGTCTGTCATTATTTATTTCAGGAGGAAGATTATAAATTGCTTTAGATAAATAAACGATGCCTATTAGATACCTAGAAGCATTACGGATAAATTAATGCAAGGAATTTACGGATAATATCTAGTTTTACTGATAGTTGTAAGGATAGGTTTTCCACCGTATATGATCTCTATGTTTTTGAAATCATCCATCAAATCAATCAGCAGGAATACGATAATATTTACAAAATTTCACCCCTAGAAATAGGGTAACTTTATAATAATTAAATTGATGGTTTATTTATTTTTAAATAAATCAAAAATTGATTTTTTAATCAATCTTTTTCTAAATTTTTATTTAAGTAATCCTAAGTAAATCGTTTTTCATTAAACAGAAATCAGTAATTTTACTTATTTTATATTGAACTCATATTAAATTATGATTTTAAAAATCTAAATCAATCTGAATATAAATTTTTTATTGTAATAGTAGGATGACTTCTCCTTTGTTTGCTATAGAAGAATACAAAATCCACTATCATATTAATGTAGATAGAGAATAGAGAACTCGAGATCGTTAATAAAAAGTACTAGAAAAGGAGTAGGAAGATGCCATTTTTGATATTAAAAATATAGCACAAATAAAAATAATTATAATATGTTTGTAACATATAGCAATAGTTTTTAGTTGAAGAGGTGATAGATAGAGCTGTTAAAAAGTATTATCAGAACAGTAAATTTCTACAGAAATTTCTTAGTGGAGAAAAAGCAAAGAGCACAGAGCAGGGGGAGTGGAAACCCATTGAATTATCAAAAAATTATTTAAATATGGTAGTGATCCGAATGCTTTCTATAAAATAGAACATTACGTTTGAGCCAAAGATTTTAAGTTATTAGAAAAGTGGCAATAGTGACATTTAAACTTGGTTATGAAGTGCACGATTTTAAAGAGTTAGAAATTGAAGATAGTATGGTATTGACGTGTTGTGATATTTATGGAGATACTATGCTTGATGTAGAATTAATTTATAAGCAAGTCGTACAATTGATGATGTTAATTGAAAATTTGCATTAATTATGACGGTTAGGGGTGGTTTCTTTAAAGATCTTAATTATGCTGCTATTGAAGAAAACATCTTGAACTGAATGGATTATATACTAGAATTAAATTATTAGAATAGAAAGAGCAGGGATTATAATAATCTGATATATCTATTAAAGTTAGGTAGGTGTGCTAGTTAGAGTAAGTTTATTGTTTAATAACATTTATACATATAAATATATCAGTGTTGTTTTTTATTAAAGAGAGCTAATAGTTACTTTTTGATTAGTTAGCTTTTGTTTTGTTGCCAAATGTTCTGCTAATTGTTTACGTTCCTTTTTAACAGTAACAGCAGATGCTCGGCTAATAAAGCTATCATTAGCTAATTTATTTTCAATAGCCGTTATTTCTTTAGTTAATTTATCCAGCTTTTTATCTATCCGCGTTAGTTCAGTATCTTTATTGATTAAAGTCGCTATTGGGATTAATATTTCAGCGCCATCTATCAGTTTAGTTACAGTATCTGGTTTTAATTGATGTTTATTTAAAATAGTAATTGAATTAAGGCGGCCCAGTGCTTGAACAAAATTCAGATTTTCTGTAATACGCCGTTTTGTTATGGGATTAGAGGTACGTAGTAGTAGATCTAATGGCTTACCGGGTAATATATTTATTTCTGCTCGAATGTTACGTATGGCAATAATGAGTTCTTTTATCCATTCTAAATCATAACGTGCTTCTTCATCAATTTTTTCTGGTTTAAAGATTGGAAAAGGTTGCAGCATGATAGTATCTTGTTGAATATCGATACCCTTAACTACTTTCACCCGTTGCCAGATCGTCTCGGTAATAAATGGAATAATAGGATGTGCCAACCGTAATAAGCTTTCCAATATTTCAATCAAGGTATAACGTGTTGCTCGAATTTCTGCCTCTTTTCCTTTATGGAAAGACTGCTTAGATAGTTCTAAATACCAATTACAAAATTGGTTCCAGGTGAATTTATACAAAATATTGCTAGCGATATCAAATCGATAGCTATCAAGCGCTTCACGGTATAATTTTACTGTTTGGTTAAATTCTGCCATGATCCAGCGATCAGCCAATAAAAAAGTTATTTCCCCACCATTCTGACCACAATCTTGTCCTTCAGTATTCATCAATACATAACGACTGGCGTTCCAAAGTTTATTACAAAAATTGCGATAGCCAATAAGGCGTTTCATATCCCAATTGATCTCTCGCCCAGTAGATGCTAATGCTGCGAGCGTAAAGCGTAAAGCGTCGGTACCATGTGCTTTAATACCATGTGGATATTCTTTATGGGTACGTTTAGAAATTTTTCTAGCTAATTGAGGTTGCATCATATTGCTAGTGCGTTTTGTCATTAAATTTTCCAGCGAGATACCATCAATTATATCTAGCGGATCTATAACATTGCCTTTAGATTTCGACATTTTTTGCCCTTCTTCATCACGGATTAAACCTGTAATATATACAATTTTAAAAGGAATTTGCCCTTGGTTGTTTTCATCTTTGATGAAATACATTGTCAACATGATCATTCGGGATATCCAGAAAAAGATAATATCAAAGCCACTAACCAGCACATCTGTTGGATGGAAAGTTTTTAACGCCTCGCTGTTTTCTGGCCAACCTAATGTTGAAAAGGTCCATAGAGCAGAAGAGAACCAAGTATCTAATACATCTTGATCCTGATGTAGGCTAATATCAACACTAATATTATTCTCTCGACGAACTTCTTCTTCGTCATGTCCAACATAGATATTACCGAATTCATCATACCAGGCAGGTATTCTATGTCCCCACCATAATTGGCGTGAAATACACCAATCTTGAATATTCTGCATCAAAGAAAAATACATATTCTCATACTGTTTTGGAACAAACTGTATACGACCATCTTTTACTGCTGCAATGGCTTGTTCTGCTAATGGCAAAATACGGATATACCATTGATCTGTTAGCATAGGTTCAATAATAACACCACCACGATCGCTATAAGGAATGGTAAGTTGATGCGGTTTTATGGTGATTAAAAATCCTAGTTTTTCTAATTCGATGACCATAGCTTTACGAGCAGCAAAACGCTCCATCCCCTTATAAGGTTCAGGAATTATTGTCGTGGCATAAATAGTGCTATGGTTACCTGCGCTGTCGAATATTTCAGCTTGTTGGCGGATATGTCCATTGAAATCGAAAATATTAATCATTGGCAACTGGTGACGTTTTCCAACTTCATAGTCATTAAAATCCTGAGCTGGTGTAATCTTTACACAGCCACTGCCTTTTTTCATATCAGCGTATTCATCACCGATGATAGGAATACGACGGTTAACCAATGGTAGTAAAATTTGTTTGCCGATTAAATTCTTATAGCGTGGATCAGCGGGATTAACCGCCACACCTGTATCACCAAGCATAGTTTCTGGTCGAGTAGTAGCAACAACTAGATAATCTTGGCCTGCTGCGGTTTTTACCCCATCAGCAAGAGGGTAACGTAAATACCATATAAAACCGTTGACTTCTTGATTTTTAACTTCTAAATCAGAAATAGCAGTATGTAGCTTTGGATCCCAATTAACTAATCGTTTACCGCGATAAATAAGATCATCTTGATAGAGTCGAATAAATGCTTCTTTTACTGCTTTAGAGAGGCCTTCATCCATAGTAAAGCGTTCACGTTTCCAATCAACGGAATCACCCAGTCGTCGCATTTGTTGCGAAATATTACCGCTAGACTCGTTTTTCCATTGCCAAATTTTTTCAATAAACGCTTTTCTACCATAGTCATGACGAGTTTTGTTTTCTTCTGCAGCAATTTTATGCTCAACAAGCATCTGAGTGGCGATCCCCGCATGATCTATACCACTTTGCCAAAGTGTGTTTTTTCCTTGCATCCGCTGGTAGCGGATTAACGTATCCATGATAGTTTGCTGAAAAGCATGCCCCATATGCAGATTACCCGTGATATTGGGGGGTGGGATCACAATACAAAAACTCTGTTTGCTGTTATCACCGTGTGGTACAAAATAGTCATTTTTTTCCCAGTGTGCATATAAAAGTTGTTCAATTGCAGCTGGTTGATAAGTTTTGTCTAGTGATGGCTTAGACTGAGTTTGATTTACGGGTTTCTTTTTCATCTTTCTTCGTTATTTATTAAGTGCTGATATGCCATAATCAAATTAAAACCCATATTGTGATAAATTTTGTATCGTTCACGTGCTAACTGTTTTAAATGTTCATCTATAGGTACAAAGTCTATCACTTCATGGAAGTATATAGAAAAATTTATAAAGGTTGATTGTAGATTTATCAACATATCTCTCATCGAGCTATTCTGTTTTGTTGGCCAACAAAGTTCAATAGGCGCGCCATAGCGCGGACCTTCACCGGCTAAATTATGCGGGATAAATTGATAATGTTCTCTTTGCCAAAGTATTTTATCCAATTTTTCAGCTTGTATTTTATGCTCGCAAGCAATTAAAACACGTTTACCTATCCGCCAATTTTTTGCTGCTAGCTGACAGGCTAGCCATTCATGACTTTCAAGTTCTTCTTGTGATAATAGCTGTGCTATTAAATAGAAAGTTACTTTTTTCATTACATTTCTTTTATAGAAAAGGGTATTGCTTATGAAGATCTATTATAAATTTACTGGTATTTTTATTCATCGCAGTTTATATAAGCACGATTTAACAAAAATTGAGCAAGTAATGCCACCGGACGGCCTGTTGCTCCTTTTGTTTTTCCTGATTTCCAAGCTGTTCCTGCAATATCTAAATGTGCCCAGTGATATTTAGTAGCAAAACGTTCTAGAAAACAACCAGCGGTGATTGCACCACCTGCACGGCCTGCTACATTAGCAAGATCAGCAAAATTTGATTCTAGTTCCTCAGATATCTCTTTAGATAGAGGTAGACGCCATGCTTTATCACCTGCTTGCTTAGCGGCATTTAACAATTCATGTGCTAAGGGATTATGATTTGACATCAATCCACTATAGTGATTACCAAGTGCTATAATACAAGCTCCAGTTAAAGTTGCAATATCAATTACAACATCAGGATTAAAACGTTCTATATAAGTTAGTGTATCACAAAGAACTAATCTTCCTTCCGCATCGGTATTAAGGATTTCTACTGTTTGCCCTGACATGGTGGTTAAAATATCACCAGGACGATAAGCTTTTCCGCTCGGCATATTTTCACAACCAGCTAACACAGAGATAATGTTAATCGGTAATTTTAGTTCAGCAACAAATCGCATAACACCATAAACAGTTGCGGCTCCGCACATATCATATTTCATTTCATCCATACCATCTGATGGCTTAATAGAAATTCCGCCAGAGTCAAAAGTTAATCCTTTACCAATCAACACAATCGGTTTAACTGTTGGATCTTTATTTCCTTTATATTCTATAATCGACATTAGTGATTCATTTTGTGAGCCTTGGCCAACGGCTAAATAGGCGTTCATCGCCAGTTCTTTCATCTGTTCTTCGCCAATTACTTTGGTAGTTAGATTTTTGTAATTGTTGGCTAATTGACGGGCTTGTGAAGCTAAATAGGCAGCATTACAAATATTGGGCGGCATATTAGCCAGATCTTTTGTTGATTTTATTCCCAACGAGACAGCAAGACCATGCTGAATAGCCCGCTCGCCGTTAGGTAAATCATGGGAGGTTGGGACATTAAAAACAATTTTACGTAATAGCCGTCGTGGCTCGTTCTTATTACTTTTAAGTTTGTTAAATATATATAATGTTTCTTTTGTAGTTTCTACTGCTTGCCGAACTTTCCAATAATTATTTCGGCTTTTTACATGCAACTCAGTTAGAAAACAGATGGCTTCCATTGACCCAGTTTCATTTAAAATATTAATTATTTTTTGGAAAATCTGTTTATATTGACGTTCATCGAGTTCACATTCTTTACCGCATCCAACTAACAAAATGCGTTCAGATAATATATTAGGAACATGGTGAAGTAATAGCATTTGACCAACTTTACCTTCCAGTTCTCCGCGGCGTAATAAGGCACTGATATAGCCGTCACTAATCATATCTAGTTGTTTGGTTATAGGGGGTAAGCTGCAAGGTTCAAATACCCCAACAATAATACAAGCGCTACGCTGTTTTTCTGGGCTACCGCTTTTTACACTAAATTCCATGTATTCTCCTAAATCTTAAAGACAAAAATTAATACTATCGCTAAAATTAACGAACAGTATAAATTCATCTTATGAAATAGCTGATTTATATTAAATTAATTGAATGGTTTATGAATATTAATAGATAATAATTAAGCATATGCTGTTTAACATTCTAATAATTAATGATGCATTTATCATCATGATACATTGTAACCATCAAGAAAACCAAAATATTGTACCTAACTGTAACTATAACAACGAAGTTAACTATTTTTATAAACAAATTTTATAGGTGAAAATAGTGTGATTATAATTCGATACTTAGTTAAAGAAACGCTGAAAAGCCAAGTTGCAATACTTTTTATTTTGATTTTAATTTTTTTTAGTCAAAAAACAATTAATATATTAAGTTCAGTGGTTCAGGGAAATATTCCTTCTGATTTAATCTTTCATCTTCTATGGTTTGGTATTCCTGAAATAGCACAATTAATTTTACCATTAAGTTTATTTCTTGGACTATTAATGACCTACAGTAAATTCTATATTGATAGTGAAATTATTATCATGTATGCCTGTGGCTTAGGCAAACGGGTATTAGTAATAGCAGCTTTAATTCTAGCATTATTTACCGCGCTGATTGCGATAGTAAATGTAGCCTGGATATTACCTTGGTCAGTAAAATCTCAAGAACAAACATTAGCTAATGCAAAAGCCAATCCTAGTTTAGCCAGTATGATTGAGGGACAATTTAAAACCATTAAAGATCAATATCTTGTTCTTTATATTAGTGATGTAAAAGACAAAAATTTTTTTGATGTTTTTATGGCACAATTACGTCCGGCTAATAACCAACGTCCTTCCGTGGTAATTGCAGAAAGTGGAAGTATCCGAGAAGATCAAAACGGTAATCAAATTATTATATTAGATAAGGGAATCCGCTATGAAGGTACAGCATTATTACGTGATTTTTGGATAACAGATTTTAAAGATTATCAGGCGGTAATCGACCATAAAGAAATGATAGTTACAGGAAATAAAATCGAGAAAAAGGATATGTTACAATTGTGGTTGGCCACAGATGCTGAATCAAAAGCAGAATTTCACTGGCGTTTAACATTAGTTATTTCGTCACTTATTATGCCTTTGATGGTTGTACCATTAAGTGAAGTTAATCCCAGGCAGGGACGAGTTTTAAGTATTTTACCAGCCATGTTGCTTTATTTAATTTTCTTTCTATTACAAAGTACGCTGCACTCTAATGCAGAAAAAGGTGAAATTGATCCCAAGATAACAATGTGGATAGTTAATGTAGCTTTTCTGCTACTAGCGATCATATTAAATACTTGGGATACCGTTTCGATGCGTCGATTACGTGCTAAGTTCTATAAAGGAGCCACCTGATGTTTGGTGTATTGGATAAATATATTGGGCGTGTTATTCTCTCCTCAATTCTAATGACCCTTTTTATGTTGGTTTCATTATCAGGCATTATTAAATTTATTGAGCAATTAAGAAAAGTCGGTGATGGCGATTATACTACCTGGAGTGCAGGGGTTTTTACTTTATTAACTGTTCCCAGGGATATTGAAGTATTTTTTCCAATGGTTTCCTTGTTAGGCACATTACTTGGCTTAGGAACCCTGGCAACCCGTAGTGAATTAGTGGTGATGCAGGCGGCTGCTTTTTCTCGATTACAGGTTTCAATGTCAGTAATGAAAACAACAATTCCTTTAGTGATTTTAGCAATAATTATTGGTGAATTAGTTGCACCTTCAGCAGAGCAGTGGGCACGTAACTATCGGGCTGAAAAAATTATTGGTCGATCATTAATGGTGACAGATCGTGGATTATGGGCTAAAGATGGTATGAATTTTATTCATATTCAGCGTATTATTGATAAAAATAAAATAAAAGAAATTTCTATCTATCAATTTAATTCGCAGAAAAAATTGCAAGCGATCCTTTTTGCAGTTTCAGGTCGCTATAATACTAATACTCAGCAGTGGCAATTATCACATGTATATAAGTCATTGATTAATAATGGAAAAGAAATTAGTAGTTCACAAAATTTATTGATGGATTGGAAAACTAATCTAAATCCAGAAAAATTAGGGGTGGTTTTTCTGGATCCAGATTCATTAGCAATAAGAGGGCTGTATAAATATGTTAAATATCTTAAGGAGAGTGGTCAAGAAGCGTCAGTTTATCAATTAAGTATGTGGAAGAAAATTCTATCACCTCTTTCTATTACTGTTATGATGTTAATGGCGCTATTATTTATTTTTGGACCGCTGCGAAGTGTAGTAATGGGAGTAAGGGTATTAATCGGTATTTCAGGAGGATTTATTTTTTATCTACTTAATGAAGGTTTTGGTAATATAAGTTTAGTCTATGGTATTCCTCCACTGATAGGAGCAATGTTACCTAGTATATTATTTCTTGGATTTAGTGTTTTATTATTAATACGGCGTCAATAATTAGCTTTTACAGCATGCTTAAGGTAAATTGTTAATAACTATACACATGCTTGAAATTTATTCCTATTGGTTGACTTAACTATGATTAAGCATTTCTAGCAGTTCTTTATAAAATTGACTGGAAAGCATTTTTAGCATTGTTAGCATTGTTATTATGATTTATGATTAATGCACTAGTTAAATCATTAACTCATTGTGAGAGTTAATAGCAAATTTATGTATGATGGTCAGAGTTTTCTTTGATGATTCGTAAACTTATTCTTTATTCTTAAATTAGACATTATTTACCACATAGAGTTACCAAATTAACTCCCCGATGAGCCGCTTCTTGCTTTTTATAGCAGACGGAAGAAGCTTAAATGCCATTGAAAGAATTTTTTTGAACCAATAGCACTTCATGCGTCGGATTTTAGCCTTCACTATCGCAAAAGCTAATTCAATCGGCTTTATCGTTTTTAATTGACACTAGCACTAATCTAAAATCATAGAATGCCAGCCATTCCTCTCCCTCTTTCTTCTAAATTCTTCATTGCTGCAGGATATGCTTTATTAAAAATCTTTCTGATATAAACTCAATACTTTTATTAACGTTATCGCTACTGAGTAGTAGTCAGACCTTTCGCAAATCACTCTTACTTTGGTTATCATGTTTTAGAAATTGAAGGCAGCATATTAGCTATATTGTGTGCCCAACAATATTGGTACTACATATCTGGAAGTATATTTGCTATTTCGTTTCAAAAATTAACCGATCTCTCATGTAGAAATCCTGGAAATTCAGTTAAACTACGTGTTTGCGGCCATCCATAAATTCGGCCCAATTTCCTTCTAATACTCGATAAGAATCTTCGACCGCAATTGCCTTCTTACCCATGTGCAGTGATATCAAGGTACTTGATCTTCTATACTTTAATCTCAGCAGTGCCAACACTAGTTTAGTATGTTCGTGGTGGCAAGTAACTGTTATGGCTGTTTATCGACAAAGAGGCGGCGTTCAGAATTATCTTAATTGCAGCCATAGGCGTTTAGACTCTCCCCACGGGCCTAAACAGCGTTACTATCAACTTTCTAGTAGTATTACAGATGCTTATTAAATGGATTACGGTAATACTTAGTTTCGCGAATACTTTTAAGGGTAAACTTTTCATAATATATCATTTCTCTGTTGTTGAAATCGTCCCTACGAAATCAATTAACAGGATATGCCACTATCTCAGAAACGCAATTATTAAAAATTAACATAACTAAACGTAATTAATAATTTAGGAAATTAGCTACTAATTTCTAGAATTTCTATACTAATTTTAAATAGATTACGATAATTGTGCAGACAATTTTATTTAACCCTTATAAGAGTTTACTGAATATAATTAAACATCACGATTAATGAGTAATAGTTACTTTCGGTTAATGTTTCTTAAACATATGTGAGTTTTTATTGGCTAATGGCTAATAACGCCTGATCTAACACCTGTTGATAACTTTTTTCAACAGGGATAGGGTTTTCATCAGAAAATAGTTAGTTAAGGTTAACTTAAAAATTATTTCTTATTATTTTATCTTTTTTTCTATTAATATTTTCCGTTGTTTATTAGTTATGACTTTCCGAAAGATAGTATGGGATTTTTAAGTAATTCAGTTTAACTTTGAATCAATTTTTTCTAGACTGTAATGAAGTTTTACTACTCAATAGTAATTGAGGTAATTATTTATTGTACAGTTAATTATATCAATGCAGAGTGATCTCAAAGTTTTTGAGCAGAATTAAAATGATAGTTTTACAACGCCTCTTTTATATGCCCATCAAATGACTCAATTATACCATTCTCATTTGAGAATGCATCAACAGGCTAAGTCGATGTTCTATACTAAGCTCTGTACAGAAAATAGTTGAGTTCTTATTTTTTTTCAGTAACTGAACGGTTTTTCAGTCTAAAAAGACGATCTGTAAATTTTTCGTCATTGTCTGTAAGTACCCGATAGATAATTATATAGCATGTTCGGTTAAGATCACGTAAAAATCGTTGAACATTTGCCGTGGTTTTTAGGCTTCTAAAATACGAATAAAACCTATCGAGTGGCGCGATCTATAATATACCTACTACAAAAAGATAATGTTGTGAAGTTTTATTTGGGATTTGTAGAAAACATTTATATCTAGATGCAGATAAGTAAAGTTATAACTTTTAACGCTTTATGCCATAGCTTGATGCCTTCTTCCTTTATCTCATTCACGTAAATTTTTCTTCTGGTATTCGTAAACATCTATTCAGGGCAGATCTGAGATACAACGACGTTAAGGAATTTGTATATGGGACTGGGACTGACAATAGATTGTCGAGCGAAAAAATTTTTACAAAAAACAACTAGACTTCCTGAGCTGGCGATAGCTGTTTTTGTCAGCAAACGATGGAGAAATATGACTGCGATTATCAGCCTATATTGAGAAAGATTAATAGAAAAAATCCTTATACTGATATGAAGGATTTTCATTACAGAGGTTACTCTAGAAAAAATAGTTATACAGATCAGAGAGACTCTTTTCTCACTCCATGCCAAGATAAAGTTACAATTCATTACTTAATTTGGTTACAATCTGTCAGATGATGTTGATCAATGCATTGAAATGATTTATATCACTTGAATATCTTTACCATCTGGAGATATTTATTAGGATTATAATGATATTGTTGTAAAATCCTTAATTGCATGAAAAAATTAAACAATTTTACTGGAGAAGTCTGTTGGCGAAACTGCATCATAAGGCTAAATGGTTTAGTTATCTGTGATGTATATTCAAAGCTTGACTTTACGAAAATCAGAAAAATAAAGAGGCGTTTATTTGAAAACAAAGTTTAGATTATGTCACTGCTTCTTGTTTTAGTGCGACAGGCAACTTAAATGCACTAAGTGGTATTGTTGAAGTAGATAAAATATTTTTCTTAAATCTTTTAAAGGAAAGCGTTATTTTCTACATGAAATAGGTAGAAAAATGGGAGAGAAGAAAATAAAAAGAAAGAACGAATCGCGGTATTAATCGTTAGAGATGAATAGGGTTATGTGAGTAATGAGATTCTTGAAGAATTTAATGCAGAATGTGTTAGCCTTTTTTTTTGATCTAATTATTCATAAAGGGTCCGTTCTTTGCTCAGATAAAGCTAAGGGTTATGAACTTTTGCTAAGGAACATAAATTAGTTACCGTTGTCTAATAAGACAACGCAACTAGAGGGTTTTATTTTAAAGAGATCTACATTTAAAATATGAACAATTATATCAGCCTATTAAATAGATGTTGAGTAAATTTGATAAAATGGGTTTTTAGTTTACCAAATAATTTAATCGAAGAAGATTGTTTAAAATCACAATAATTGAAATACAGACGTAGCTATAAATTTCTCTGCAAGAAAAATAATAACTGTTGTTAACGTAACTAAATAATTACGGCATTATCAATATAACTAAACTGGGAAACAAAACACGATTATCCCTGATCACCTTTCAGGTATCGAAAGAGGAAATTATCTTAAGTTCTCAACTTACGAACGATAAAATAGTAATTTTTCTGCATAGAAAAATTGGACTGCTACTAAATCACTAGTAAGTGGGGAGTTATTTCTCTGATCTCTAAAACCTTTCAAGGATAGATGTTACACTGCTAAATGAAAGAAATGCTATTCATTGCGATGGTTCACAGACTATTTTGCTATCCCAGTTGTTTCGCTAAGTTAACATGATTTCATACAGTTAAATAGTGCGATGAATAGAGAAGATAAAATTCTGGACACTAAATCAAAAACCGTTAAAGTCGTTTTATGATTTTTGCAATAAGTAAAAATTTATAGGATAAAACGCTAATACTACAGAAAAAGTTATTTTAAAATCAAGGTAACAAACAAACTTTTAAATTTAGCAACAATAGTTAGAAATAACGGACAAAGTTATAAAATATTTGTTAATTCTGCATGCTGCTAATTTTAAAAAAAATGATGGTTTTTATTGGCTTATATCATGACTGAAATAAGAAGCTTATTGGTAAGCAATATGATATTGAAATGAATTATAAACTTAGTGCAATCACCACAAGTTTTACTCGTACCCATGTTTGATGGGTATAGAAAAATAGGCGTACTGCCTGATGATTTAGTTGAGCTGAATGAAACAATATTTACAAAGTTTTATTCAATACCCACTATCA
Source organism: Arsenophonus sp. NC-PE1-MAG3 (assembly GCA_052174455.1). GTDB lineage: Bacteria > Pseudomonadota > Gammaproteobacteria > Enterobacterales > Enterobacteriaceae > Arsenophonus. The sequence continues at coordinate 436,512 of JBQMRP010000004.1, forward strand.
AAAAAATGCAGGTGGTTTGTGTCACGTTGAAGGATATACCAGCCTGCATGGAGTTAGTGTTCTCCCCCAATGATTTACGTTCAAATAGGAGAGAATTAATGCAGAATTAATAAGCCTACTAAAGATGAATGAGACAGGAATAATTATCGCTCTTCTTTAAGAAGCTATCAATTTTAAGATGTTCACTGAAGAAGAGAAGTAAAAAATTACTATTTACCATTTAGAAAAAATATCTGTTATAGCTTGATCGTCTTGATATCTTAACCGCTCAGAATATTGACTGATTCAAGAAAATATATTAAGAGTGGCGTTATCTATCTAGCCGTGATAAAGATTGTTGATTATTGTCCATATCAACTTAAGTAATCTCTTCATCTAGAAGATGGTCGCTTTGTTATAACGAAACGCGCCTAACTGGATATAAATACGCGACAATCAGTATTGTGATGTCAAATATTCACTAAACAGGTTCTTAAACGTCTTCTTGCTATCGTAACTGCCTTTTCCTTCACCTATTTTCACATAATACCGCTGAATGCCAATTTTCATGAGGATGCAAACTTTCCATCAGGAAAAAGATAAGGAAAAAGATGCTAATTTCTAAAATTGCTTCATCTAATGGTAATAGTTTTTAGGCGGTATCGAGATTTTAGGTATTTTAACTTTCATGACTTATTTAGAGTTAGTAACCGATTTTTGGACTTCTGTTTTCTAATTTGTAAGGATGTGTTTTTTCTGTTTTTTTAGCCAAGCATTCATCTAAACTTTTTTTACGTAAATAGGATTATTGGCTGCTTTTTCTTGTTAAGTGTATACTTAGAGAGATTTAGATTTAACTTTTTTCATTCTATTATTTTAATCTTTAAATAGATTACTTATTTTAGTATCAGTAAGACCAATTAATAGTTTTTACTATCTCTTTTTCAAGACCTTTCTAAAGAAGTTGATGCACTATTTTATGGAGACTTATTTTTCACTTTTAATTTCCATTATTTTATGCTTTCTTCTCGTATACTTTGAGAAACATCATAAATACTCCCCTCGTGTTTTTAATTGTTTTTCTATCTCGGTGATGAGGTGCATTGATTTTTCTGCATTGCTTCCTGACTGAGATAATTAAATATGGTGATAATCTGATTATCGCTATAATTATTATATGCTAACAGTTTAACAATACTATCTAGTAATTTGATCATGTGTTCCTTCTACGAATGTGTTTCTGTATCAACTCTAATAAGACCATTCGGTTACACTGTATAATTTTATCTTTCTTGAGTATTGTTATATTGATAAGTTTAAATGGTTTTGTATAAATATTCGGCTTACCTCTTTTACTAAATAATCAAGCTAATCCGCTTTATAAGAGTGAGAACTTTATTCTCCGTAATAAAATAGGATAGGGAAAAGTAGCAGGAATTTCTTTATACTCCGTTTCTAAATTTTCTGTATCGCTGAAATGTCGTCATAACGCATAAAGTTGCTATGTTATAAGCTCATCAAAGGTTAATTGATCTCTATAAAGAGGTTAGATACACTTTCTGTCATTATTCGGTATTCACTGAATAGAAAATATTACTCTAATAGTTTTTATCTTGTTATCGATAAATGAGTTGAATTCTATATTAAAGCTATTAAAGTTATACATTATTTTAATTTCATTAAAAGTCAGATATTAAAGAAATTTTTATCCGTCTATTTTTTACTAAAACTGCTTGAATACTATATTATGTGGTATTGGCATGAATTTTAGTCATCTTATTTAACTCAGAGATATTTTTGTTTTAATAACTCAAGCTAAAATCGATATTTTCTAGATTCTTACAGTATCATACCTATTTTTTTTAGCTCTTTTAGACTCAAAAAACATAGATGATTTCATCATTTAAAAATCTCAAGCATTACCTGTATGTATTGTTTTCTATTTTTGGCTCCAGACTTCACTATTTTTTTGCTAAAAATAAAGCATTTTTTCTTGTTTTAATTTTTTTTGTAGCATATTCTTTTTAAGAATATGTTAAAAAAAAGTTATTGCTAGAAATTTCTTATGTTGTATGAAGGAGTTTTCTTTACAGCGATTGCCATGAAAAAGTAACCAGTTATATAGATCAAAAAAACTATTTTTCACTCCATGCTAACATAAAGCTGTATCTTATTAATTTTACTTGGTGAGAATCTATCAGATAATATCGATTCATGTATTGAATCAACTAATTCTACTTTATCCTGCTCATATTATCACAGTGAATATGTAATCGTTGGGGGATATTAATTAGGATTGCAGTGATATTATTGCAAAATTCTCGATTTCAGGAAAATATCTAACATTTCACTGAAATGTCCTCTGGCAAAACTAAATCACAAAGATAAATGGTTTATGTATCTAAATGTATGTTGAATAACTTTATTTTACATGGGATAAAGCCAGGCGAAACAAGCATTTATTGATTTTAAATAGCATTAAATGACATCACCGTTTTCCTTGCTTTAGCGGCGGTAATTAATATAAATATACTAAGTGGTATTGTTGAAGTAGACGAAATGTTTTTCCCTGAATTCTTTAAAAGGAAAATATTCTCTCCTACATAGAGAGACTAGAAAATACGGGAGAGGAAGGAGATAAAAGAAAAAACTAATACAAACAACTATGATGAAAGCTGCCGCACAAGCTATGTGTGTTTCTGAAATGTTCATGATCTAAGTATTGTTTATACTCTGCAGTATATGAATTTTTTCAGGAATTCATCTAATGGCTCGAATTAATCTCCTAGAAATTGTAAATCGAGTAAATCCAGAATACAGTACACAACTCACCTGTTATATTGTCTATTTATTTGAAGCGCTTTATGATCTCCTCTCACGAAATTAATGATAATAAACCGATTGAATTTTATGACACCTTAAGATGGCTATACAGCAATATCTCTAACTATTTTGATCTCCAATTGTTCTTAACACGCAATGTTATCCGTCTTAGATACGATTATTTGAGTTTTATAATTCCAAGATAAATCGGTTATGGCTTAATACAAGCTCATTAAGTGATAATGACGAAAGTATTTTTGCTGATAAGTTCATTACCTATAGAGACTAAGGATGATCTCTATCTCCTTTGCCATTTAGGATAAACACAAAGATAACTGGGTAGATAAACCTAACAAATGTATATAAGATGATAATTTCTATTTCTCTACTAAGATACCTAAGAGAGTGATTTATCCAAATATACATCTCCAACTAAACTGCTTTTACCATTAATAATGTCTGAAATAAATTTCTTAAAGATATGATGAAAGTATCAACTCGTGGATTATTTATTTGTAGAGAAAACGGGTTGCTTGCAATACTTTCGCTATTGCTATCCTTCTCTTGAAGTTACTATAACTGCTTTTCTACTAAAGTTATAAATTAAAAGTCTTGAGTTATATCGATTCAAAGTTACTGAACACTATTATCATAACAGATTCATATTTTATCCAACTTTAACTGACAACACATTACTTTTAGATTAAGTAAATTTTTTTTGGCCTTTTTTAACAGTAATTTGCTATAACTCAACATTCTGTTTTTAGTCGCTACTCATAATTATACCGCAGTGAGCACGCAAATAGGATACCGAAATTAGGATCTTCTGTGATTTTTACACTTATGTTTGATAATTCAATCAATATTTGTATGTTCATATTCCGTTATTTTTGGAAGAATATAATAAAATCTTATATGACAATACGGTGTTCTTTAAAAAAGAGGGTTAAAAAAAATCTGGCAAGGTGTTGTCATCCGGCTGATTCCGTTATAACTATGGCCTGATAAATCCCAATATTTTTTATTTTTTGGCTTACATCCGCTTTAAAAAAACAGTGGTAGCGTTACCTGAATGTAAAACTACGAATGTTTCTAGAAAAAGTGAATTTCGTTAAATAGATAAAAATAGGGTAGCATACTGTGAATACCTCTAGCGCTACTTTAAGTGCTCTGGTATTAAGTTTAAAACTGCGCATTACTTAATGGGACACATGGGGGACGATTGCGCATCATTTTTATAACCACTATGTTCAACAGTATCGATTAGCAGATCATAAAATAGGAAGAGATGATCAGGCGCTATATTTAGCTGCATTTCTATGAGATGTTTTAAAATGGTGCGTTACTATAGCTTATTGTTGAAGCCTCAATAAGGCACACTATTATCGAAAGGTGTAAAGGCGTTTGGAGATAACGGTTTGAAAAAATTGGGTTCGCTGTTCTGATAATAAGGTTTCTGCGCACATATCTCCTGTACGAATGCATTCTGTATAATGCTAGGTTACTTTTACTGATGCTTAGTTTTGTAAAGAGGCAAGGGAACTGTTGTCAACAGGAATACATAAAATTGAAAAAACAAGAGTTATTAATTTTAACTTAGGGTTAATGTTGCTAAAATTAGCGCATTAGGTCAAGAAATACATACTCCAATAAAATTTTAACTTACAATAAACCCAGTAAACCGATTACTATCTCACTTTTAGTAAAAAGTATGCCTTTTGGTTTGCTCTTAAAGAGTGATTTAATTTCCTAACCATCAAGACCTGAGTTGATGCTTAATATTTTTTACTTGATCTTAATCTAAGATGTCCCATAATTATCCATTGGTACTTACAGACAATATTAAAGAATTTACAGACCCATTTTTTTGATCTATGAAAATGCTCAGCCACCGAAAAATAGGAATTCGATTATTTGTGTACAGAGCTTGGTATATAAAATAAACTTATCTCGCCGAAACACATTTAAACGAATGATATAGTCAATCTACTTAATAGTGGCATAAAGATATGGAGTACAAAGCTATTATTTTAATTCTAGTTAAGCGCTTAAGATCAACTTGTATCAATAATGATTGAATGTACAATCAAGAGTTATCCCAATCAATATTGGGTAGTAAAGCTTCATTGCAGTCTATGAAAGGGATTTAAAGTTAAACCTGAGTTATTTAAAAAATTATATTATCTTCCGGAAGTAATAAAAAAGAAAGAATAAATTTTAAGTTATGCTTGATGAAAAATTAATTTTCATTACTAACTTTTTATTAATAATAGAATAGATGATAAATTTTTATATTTGTGCCACTAAAATGATACCTAAATAAATTATAAGCATGGAAATGATTCAGGCTATTACTATAAATAATTTTTATTATCAAATTTCTGTTCTGATTGTCGCTGGTAACAATATTGTTGAGTAGTATTATTCCTTGGCATAGAATCTGGAAAATTATTCAATTTCGATAAGGAAATACTGCTTATTAATAACCACGTTTTAGGATCGGTTTTAAAAATTGAGCGGTATGTGATTTCTTACATTTAATTATCTGCTCGGGTGTACCGGAAAATAATATCTCACCACCGCCACTCCCTCCTTCTGGACCCAAATCAACGATCCAATCTGCGGTCTTAATTACATTTAAATTATGTTCAATGATCACAATAGTATTGCCATGATCACGGAGTTGATGTAATACATACAATAGTTGTTGGATATCAGAAAAATGTAAACCGGTAGTCGGTTCATCTAAAATATAGAGTGTTTGACCGGTACCGCGTTTGGAAAGTTCACGAGATAACTTAACCCGTTGTGCTTCACCACCCGATAAAGTTATCGCGGATTGGCCTAAACGAATATAAGAAAGTCCAACGTCGATCAATGTTTGCAATTTACGTACTATTACTGGTATAGCAGTAAAATATTTACATGCTTCTTCAATGGTCATTTCTAACACTTCGTGAATATTTTTACCTTTATATATGATTTCTAACGTTTCACGATTATAACGCTTTCCCTTACAGTGATCACAGGGAACATAGATATCTGGTAGAAAATGCATTTCAACTTTGATCAGACCATCACCTTGACAGCCTTCGCATCGACCACCTTTGACATTAAAGCTAAACCTTCCTGGTGTATAACCCCGCGTACGAGACTCGGGTACGCCGGCAAATAATTCCCGTACCGGAGTGAATACGCCAGTGTAGGTGGCTGGATTAGAACGTGGGGTTCTGCCGATCGGGCTTTGATTGATATCAATCACTTTATCGAAATACTGTAAGCCTTCGATATCCGTGTAAGGTGCGGGATGGGCATTAGTAGTTTTATTTAATTGCCGTTGAGCTATAGGAAATAATGTATCATTAATTAGAGTTGATTTACCTGAACCGGAAACGCCAGTAATACAGGTAAATAAGCCAACAGGCAGCTCCAGTGTGATATTTTTTAGGTTATTGCCTTTCGCACCAATTAGTTTTAGTCTTTTTTCTGTATCGATAGTTACTCGTTTTAGTGGGATGGCAATTTTACGTTTACCACTAAGGTATTTACCGGTTAACGAATCTGGATTACTAATAATATCGTTCAAGTTGCCTTGAGCAACAATGCGTCCTCCATGTACACCTGCGCCCGGACCGATATCAATAATATGATCGGCAGCACGGATGGCATCTTCATCATGTTCAACTACTATAACAGTATTACCTAAATTACGTAAATGTAGCAGGGTCTGTAACAGACGATTATTATCTCGTTGGTGTAAACCAATTGACGGTTCGTCTAATATATACATGACACCAACTAAACCAGCACCGATTTGGCTTGCCATCCGAATACGTTGCACTTCGCCACCTGATAAAGTTTCAGATGAGCGAGAGAGAGTTAAGTAATCTAATCCAACATTAACTAAGAATTTTAACCGATCATTAATCTCTTTTAGAATTTTTTCCGTAATTTGTGCTCGTTGCCCTGTGAGGTGTAATGTTTTAAAAAATTCCATCGCATGGGCGATACTAAAATTAGAGATTTCAGGTAGGCTAATATTCTCAATAAACACATAACGAGCTTCTTGTCGTAAGCGGGTACCGTGACAAGCAATACATGGGCGATTATTAATATTTTTTGCTAACTCCTCGCGTACCGCTATCGATTCAGTTTCTTTATAGCGACGCTCCATATTATGAAGCACCCCTTCAAAAGGGTGACACTTTATGGTAACATTTCCGCGATTATTTTGATATTTAAATTTAATTGCTTCTTTGCCGGAGCCATATAATATCACTTGTTTGATCGCTGGTTTTAACGAACTAAATATGGCTTCAACGTCAAATTTATAGTGTTTAGCTAACGATTGTAATATCTGAAAGTAATAAAAATTACGTCGATCCCAACCGCGTATTGCCCCGCAAGCTAAAGAAATTTCTTTATTTTGGATGACATGTTCTGGGTCAAAAAATTGTTGTACACCGAGGCCATTACAGGAACTACAGGCACCTGCTGGATTATTAAAAGAAAATAGTTTCGGTTCTAACTCGCTCACGCTATAATCGCAGACAGGGCAGGCAAAATTAGCAGAAAAAATTAATTCAGTAGACTTGCTGTCATCCATATCAGCGATGATCGCAGTACCGCCTGATAACTCAAGCGTGATTTCAAACGATTCCGCCAGTCGTTGTGCTAGATCAGCGCGAATTTTAAAACGATCAACCACAATTTCAATGGTGTGATTTTTATGTAGCTCTAATTTAGGTGGAGAAGATAGATTACATACTTCACCATCGATTCGAGCGCGAATATAACCTTTGGTTGTTATATTATTCAATAGCTTAATATGTTCACCTTTACGCTCTTTAATCACCGGTGCCAATAACATCAGCCGCTTACCTTTTGGTAATTCCAGGACATTATCAACCATCTGGCTAACTGTTTGTGCTACTAACGGAATATCGTGATCAGGACAGTGAGGTTCACCAACCCGAGCAAATAGTAAACGCAAATAATCATGGATTTCGGTAATAGTACCTACCGTTGAGCGTGGGTTGTGTGAACTGGATTTTTGCTCAATCGAAATTGCTGGTGATAGCCCTTCAATATGATCAACATCTGGTTTCTCCATTAAAGATAAAAACTGACGGGCATAGGCAGATAGTGACTCAACATAACGGCGCTGACCTTCTGCATATAGAGTATCAAATGCTAGGGAAGATTTTCCTGAACCAGATAATCCAGTAATAACAATTAATTTATTACGAGGAATAATTAAATTGATATTTTTTAAATTATGGGTGCGCGCACCTCTAACTTCAATGGTATCCATATATCACATCCTGGATAAAAATATATTCAAACAATAAATAAAACATTTTATTATCACATAATTTTTTTTGAATGAATATGGCTATGTTAGCAAAGGTTATCAGTAGAAATCAGACATATTGTTTGAAGGATTTTTGCTACAGCGGTTGTTATGAAAAAGTAAATAGTCATATAGATCAAAGCGACTCTTTTCTTATTCCATTCTAATATAAAGTTGCATCATATTAGTTCGCTCAGTAATGGTTTGTCAGATGATGTTGCTTCATGCATTTGAAGCAACTGATTCCATTTTATTTTTCCCATATTGTCACGGTGAATATGTTATTCTGCTGGTATATTATTAGGGTTACAGGGATTTTCTTGCAAAATCGTCAATTATAAGAAAAGATTTAACAATCTTACTTGAAGTCTACTAGCGAAGCTACATCACAAAGATAAATTATTTAGTTATCTCAATGTATGTTGAGTAACTGTATTTTACAGGGGATTTATAAAAACAAACAGGCATTATTTTGAAAGTAGCGTTTAGGTTGCGTTACTGCCTCCTTGGTTCAGTGTAAATAGTAAACATGAATGTACTAGGTGTTATTATTGAAATTGATGAAACATTTCTCCTTTAATTCTTTAAAGAGAAGTGTTTATATCTCAAATAAAAAAGTTAGAAAAGGAGGGTGGGAGGAGATAAAAGAAACGAACTTAGTATAAACACTATCATGAAATCTTCCGCATAACTGTGCTTTTTCTGAAATGTTCATAATCTTATTATTGTTTTATATTCCGAAGTATATAAATTTTTTTCAGAAATTCATGTAGATTGTTCAGAGTAAATTCCTAGAAATAGTAAACTAGGTAAATTTAGAAGATAGTACACTAATTCATGTGTTACATTGTTTTATTTATCTGAACCAATTTATAATCTCATTCCAGAAATTAATTATAATAGCCCGATTAAATTTTAATGACACCTAAATAGGATATGGAATAATACCTCTAACTCCTCTTGATTTCCAAATTTTTTGGACACGTAACTATTATCAGCTCTTAAGTACGATTTATCCTGGGTTTTATAATTTAAGGTCAAGCTCATGACGCTGCACATAGTTTCATTAAGAAATAATGAAGAAATTATGATTGCCGATGAATTGATTACCTGTAGAAATTAGAGATGATCTCTATTATCTTTGTCATCTAAGGTAAATACAAAAATAACTGGGATGACAGGTCTGACGAATGCGGACAGGATGACGATTTTTATTTTTTAGCAGGAGGCCTTTCTACACCCAAGAGGATAATTTATCTAGATATAGATTTCCACGCTTAAATAATTTACTTTTACTATTAATGACAACTGAAATAACTTTACTGAAAATACGATGAAAGTGTCAACTCGTATAGATTCATCTATACGTCGAGTAAATGTTTGTCTGAATAACTTGTAGCGTTAGTGAAGTGCTCGATACGCTACTGCTTATGTCTCTCCTGAATAATTCCCGCCGCCGTTTTTTTACTAAAGTTATAAATCAAAAACTCGCAGTTCATGAGACTTCAAGGATATCGAACAGTGATTTGTGCAGCAAGTTCAAATTTTTACCAGACTCTAATTCGCAATAAATTGTTTTCACTATGTTATTTTCTTTATATTTTTTAACAATAACTAATTGTTATTAAACGTTCTGTTTACGGCCCCATTCATACTATGCTGCAGTGGATTGAGTAGCAACGCAAAACAGGGTATTAAATATAGTATCTTGTATGTCTTGCATACTTATAGTTGATAACTCAATCAATATCTGCCTATTCATGTCTCCATCACTGATAGCGCTCTAGATATTAACATCTTGTAGAGTATGAGTTGTTCTTAAAAAAAGATCGATTAAAAAAATTTGGCAAGGCGTTGTCATACCCTTGATATTATCAGAGCGATGATATAATAAATCTCAGTGTTTTTTTGTTTTTGGCATATATTCGTCAAAGGCGTTTAATGATAGTGTTACTTGAATCAGAGTACGGATGTTATTGGAAAATACGGCTTCGCTAAAAAGACAAAAGAAAGTGGCATAGTATGAAATACCTCTCGTACGATAACCTTAAATTATCGCTAGTATCCCTGTAAAAACTGCGGCATTAATTAGTGGAGAGTGTTTTGTACCATAATTATTATGATCAACTTACTAGTAGTACCAGCAAAAAACTCTGAAACAGGAAAAATAATCCGGGCGCTATATTATCCATATTCTAGCTAAACATTTTAAAATAATATGTTATATAGTTTTGTAAAAACATAAATGAGGCACATCTTTATTGAAGATATATAAAGACTGGAGAGACGTTAGCAAAAAAAAACTGGAAAACCTAGGTTTACCCTGTTCTGATGAAAGAATTTTTACGCACAGATCTGTATAAATTAATTTTATCTGACGACAGGGTGCTTTTTATTAACGCTCAATTTAGGAAGAAGATAATAAAATTGTTGTCAGAAAAACGCATAAAGTGAAAACAATGATTATTAAGCTAAAACTAGGGTTAGTATCTTTAAAATTAGAGAATTAGGTCAAAGAATATACAGTCCAATAAAATTTCACTTACAATAAACCCAGTAAACTGATTCTAGTTGCTTTTAGCAATAATGGATGGTTTTTAATTCCTACTTAAGGAGCGATTTAATTTCCTATCCATAAACGAATCGCGTTTTTAATCGTTAAAAATTAATAGGGTCAATGTGATCAATAAATTTATTGAAGAATTTAATCCAAAGTGTATGAGCTGTTTTTAATCTGATCATTGATAAGAGTTGATACTTTGCTCGTAAGGAGGTAAAAGATACGAAACCTTTCTTATCAAGTGTAAAATTAGTCAATATTGTTTAATAACACTAAATATTCATAGAATTTTTTGTAAGGAATTTTACATTAAAAATATGAACAGTTATATCAGTTGATTAAAAGAATGACTGAGTAAATTACCTATGGTGTATAGGGTCTTTAATTTACCTAATTATCTGGCTTAGAGAAAATTGTTTAAAACAATAATAATTGAAATACCAGATGTAGCTAAAATTTTGCTGCAAACAAAATAATAACCTTTGCTAATATAGTAAAAATTTATAGTATTAACAATTATATTCCAGAATATAATTGTCAAATTTAAAAAACTTAACAAAATTACAATATAATTTTATAAGGTGTTTCACAACCCGTAATTGAAACGGTTTGCTTTCTTCATTCAATAATGTGTTAGCATGTTAAATTAGTAATATTAAAAATTAATTCATCAGGAGTAGAGAATGGCCAGCAGAGGTGTTAACAAAGTCATACTTATTGGCAACTTAGGGCAAGATCCTGAAATTCGTTATATCCCAAATGGTGGTGCGGTTGCGAATCTTACTCTGGCAACCTCTGAAAGTTGGCGTGATAAGCAAAGTGGCGAAATGCGGGAAAAAAGAGAATGGCATCGCGTTGTTATCTTTGGCAAGCTAGCAGAAGTGGCAGGTGAATATTTGCGTAAAGGTTCACAAGTTTACATCGAAGGTTCATTACAAACTCGTAAATGGCAAGATCAAAATGCCCAAGATCGCTACACTACCGAAGTAATAGTGAATATTACTGGTAGTATGCAAATGTTAGGTACACGTAGCGGTTTACAAGAAAGTATATTACAAAATAATCTAGTTGGTGGTTGGGGGCAACCACAACAGCCGCAACAATCACAACAAACTCAGCAATTTAGTGGTAAAACGCCAGCGCCTGTTTTTCATTCTAGTAAAGCTACTGACTCTACATCAGCTGAGCCATCAATTGATTTCGATGATGACATTCCGTTTTAAAATACCATTAATGCATTAATAGTAGTTGTGAATAGTCATCGATAGCCAATATTTTATGATTATAATGCTGTTTATAACAATTTTATTTTTATCTTAGTGAAAGAAAAATGTTTTAATCGCCTTTTTATAGGATTTGTGTCATAAATTTATCTTATATATTTATGTACATGAAATTTTATAAAAAGAAAACGTAGGAAGAAAATATAACGGCAAGTAATTCATAGTTAAGAGCAAAAATGGTAAGTTAAAAGATAAAATGCTGATTAAATCAGTCAGAGAGTGGGTTATTGGTTCGGGTAACACCGAAATGTAAAGTAATTTTTTCACTATCGTTATTGTTGACATTGAAAATATGAGAGTATAAATATTGAAACATGTCCGTCTAATGAACTTAAGATGCCTATAATAGTACATTTATCGTAGAGAACTGTAGTTTCACAGAAACCTTAAAGTAGTCAAATTTACCGGAAGCAATATTTAATTAATGTAGAAATATTTGAATCCGTTATTTAGACTGATTGTAAAATCAATTAAAAATGTATAGGTAAAAGTGAGTGAGATATTACGGTCATTTGAAATTTATCTTTTCCATAAGACTTGAAATCTCCTCCGTAATGAAACACGCTTGCATATCTATTTGTTGCTAATTGAAGAGTTAGCAAAAAGCAAATCGACGATAGATATGTCTCCTTGCAAGGGTTTTATCTTATTTCAAGCTGTGCATCAAGGTAAGGAATTACAAGGAGTAATCTGTTTAAATCTACTTATATAGATAAGATACCATAGTATTTAGAGGTAAAAACATAATCAAGGAAAACGAATGTTAAATAACAATGAATCAGAATATTATTGCATTAATTTATGTGCAAGACTATATAATCCAAGAAACATTTTAATAATTAAATTATCGTTATTATTTGATTGCCAAATATGTAAATCACTAAAAGCAAAAATGACTGATTTTAATTTTATAAGAGGAATACGAAATCTACCGCTAAAAAAGCATAAGACAGACAGAAAAACTAAAAAAGCCAATTATCTGCCGAATTATTTCAGTGATAAAGGAATTAATAAAAGCTCCTAAAAAATTTAGTTGTGGTAGTATTATTTATTTATAGTGTTAAATGGTAGATAATTACATATAAATGAACAAAATAGTTTTACTCCTTACCTCAATAAGGAGTAGTATCTCTTAAATTTAAGAATTAAACTCACTAATAAATTCACGATTTACGTAAAACCGCACAAAATAGGGTTTTAGGGTTAATATTTAGTTTCGTGGTGCTGAGATAATATTAGTATGTAAATTATATCTGATTTAACAGATGTATGACAGCATAACTCTCTAGAAGAGAGTAGTGTGGTGATTTATGATCGCTGTTGGAATAAGGTTATTTAAATCGTTTGAAATTTTACTAATTAATAATGTTTTGATAGATAAATTAAGCTCATTAGATTCAAATTTATGACATGGAAAAACCTTACCACCGTTGTTTTATTACCTACCAATTGTCTGATAGTGTGTATATTGTTACTTTATATATTTTTTCTAGTTCACTGCTTTTGATAAAATTTGGTTTGTTTTTTCAGTTTTATTCATAGAGTCTGTTCTTTTCTAAGATACCTATTAATAAATCATATTTTAATGATTATTATTGTATTATTTTCAGTATTATTTCTATTCTCTCAATTAATGAGAGTTTCTCTTTTTCAAAGAATAATTAAGAGTCTAGTTTTTCTTATGATGAATTCTAAAATATGTACAGATATTCTATATCTGTATTACTTTATCATTGATAGCTATCAATGATATTGATTGGAGTAATTTCTGCTTGTAAAGCTAAATATATTAATATAGAGAGATATAAAACTCTTGAGCATAGTTAAATGATGGCTTTGTTTTTTATCCCTATCTTTTATTCACCGATCAGGTCGCTTGACCATACCATTTCGTTTGAAGGATGCATAGGCGGTTTAAGTCAGTATTCTATATTAAGCTATGCAAACAAAAGATTGAATTCTTGTTTTCTGGTTGATGAATATTTTGCAAACCAAAATATGGTCTATAAATTCTTTGCTGTTATTTGTAAATTCTTTATGATGAATGATAGCCATCAGATATGCTCGGTTAAAATCATGTAATAATCGTCAAGCATTGATCAGGGTTTAGGTATTCTAAAGACGGATGAACTTATTAAGAAATACGATCTATACTTATGAAAAAATAAGCTTGTCAAGTTTCGTTTGTTATTTACAGAAGATACTTTAATATATGTGCAGATAAGTAGACGCGTAGCTTAAACACTTTATATTTCATTTCGGTTCTTTCTTCCATCATTTCACGCAAATTCTCCTTCTGTGCTTGAATGATAACTATCTAGTTCTCGCATGACTGTCAGCGGATTTCGTCGAAAAGAAGAAGATATTTTTCGCAAGAAAACGAATACAGTTTCCTGATTGGTGAAATCCTCGTTCGGAAAACAATAGAAAGAATATAGCTGTGATGATTAACATGATCTTGTCTTTACCCTATAGTAACAGTAATTAGATATCCTATAACGTTTATCTAAAGCGAACACAAGCTCTTTATTTTGTCTAAAGAATAGCTCTAATTTTAGGTGTTCTAGTTGCCTGATAATGAAGCTTAATTATCATCATATTTTTTCTTAACTATACAATTAGTAGCTATATTGCTATGAATAGAACTGTGCAGATGAGGCTATATATAATGATCTTGGACTAAACAGATATGAATAACTGATTACGCAGAGCATGGCTAGCGAGAAACACGAAAGAACTTATTATTAATTTTTTGATTCTGTTCTTATTTTATCAAGGATAAAATAAGTTCATCTGTTGATCTTAAATGGATAAATCCATCTTTTACTATTGATCTACTAATAAACCAGTATACTTTCTTTTTTAGTGAAGTACCTTATCGTTTTTAATATATGCTTTCACTGATGCTAATCTTATTAAAAATATCGTATGTTACTTCAGTTAACTTAATTCTGTTATTTCAGGATTACTGTTACTATGCATATCCCGTAAAATCTTAATTTTTTATTTAGTATTCTGAGTTACCTTAGACATTTGTTTTTTTTTTTGGTTTAATTATTATAGGTTTTTCTGGTTGGTTTGGTTAATTAGTATAGCTAATTTGTCTATTTTAATGCTTTTAAACGTTAGATTAATCAGTATGGTATTCATGATAAATTTACTTTGATTAGTGTGTAATTGGCAAAAGTGGCTCCACTATTGCAGTGGTTAATTTAGAGTGTTTTTATTAATTGAGATTTATTGTTCATCATTTATTCACACTTAAAATCCATTTATTTCTATCTACTCTAATTTATGATAAACATTAATAATGTTTATATAAAAACAGCTACCCTTGAGAAAGGGTAGCTGTTTTTTTGTAGGGTAATTTCAGCAATTTCTAAATTTAAATTGTTCTAGTTTTAAATAATCTTCTCCAGGCTAGATAATTCGGTAAATAAAAAAGTGGACCATAACCCATGGTAATCTATTTAGTCCATTCTTTTAATTATCTGAAATAATTTAATATTTTAAATATAAAATTTCTTACCAATAACTTTCTGATTACTCAATCTTATTAGTCGATAGTAATTAATTTCATGCTTGTTGATAAAGCTTTATAGCATTCAGTGTTATTTAAGAAAAGAAAAGACTCTTTAATCGATAATCGATTAAAGCAAACAGATATAAGTACTCTGCATTGAACTCTTCAAGATCTCATTCATCACATGATTTTCTTAATCTTTGGCGATTAAGACCGCGACTCATTTTTTCCTTTTATCTCCTCCCCTCTCTATTAGTTTTCTACTTTTCTATGTGGAATATAACGCTTATTTTTTATGGATTCAGAGAAAAACGTTTCATTAACTTCAACAATACCACTTGGTGAACTTATCTTTATAAGTGGTAAGAAAAGAGTCTCTTTGATCTGTATGATTCTTTGCTTTTCCATGGCAAATTCTGTAGTGAAAGTCTTTCATATAGCTAATGAATTTCTATCAATAATCTTTCTCAAGATAGGTAAGATGATTCCTTGCATGAATTAATCTGTAATAGTAACAGGTAGCTGATAGCACGTTTATTGAAGCGGAGCTTGAATCTAACTAGGATAACATGTAACATTTCCTTGTAAGATGGGTATTGTCATAGCTGTCGTTTATAACGGTTATGTGTCATAGTGAACTATACAAACTGATATTAGCGATATTAAGGTTAAAGTGCCTAAGGTTTCATGGGTTGCAGCGGTAACAGAATATGTTTTAAAGAGCTTATTGTACCGTCTTATCTGAAGCGTATAAAAATGGTAAAGAAGTTGCTCCATGTCTTTAATGACTTTTCCTTCAGTGATTCTTACGAAGTTCTAAGGAGCTCTTGGTGAAAAAGCATGCGGTCTTCTAATGAAATCAGCAGTAGCCTGAAACAGCGATAGTTTAAAAAGCACATGTAAATATGGTATTTGCATAATTTAAGTGATATCGCTACCTTTATTCTTGTTTGAATACCCAAATATTTGGTCTATTAGGTAATCATGGTCGCCATGACCTTCTAGTTTAATTTGCGATAGTAGATATGGATGTAAAGAGCTCGTTGCTGTCGAAGATGGTTATCGAAAGTTATAAGCGCACTAGGCCGAACTTATTAATGGCCTGAAAGTGAGTTGCTTAATCGTATCTCCCAGGTTTGTTACGATGGATGGGGTGCCCTTAGTTTTAAAATGCAATAGTAAAGATATTTATGGACACTCAGCACCAATTTTATTTGATATACAAAACAATTCATCTGCTACTTTCACTCTAGAAAGGCATCCAACCGAAAGTTAATAGTGATTTTAGTGAGGTTATAAGCTGACAGAAAGTTATAATGCTATCAACAAAGCCTTTTATGCTTGTTGGCAAGGTGTTAAACGTACCTTTCAGTAATGAAGAAGCTGAAGAGAAATCTAGCAGAATTGCTGGAATTTTTATGCCTTTCCGTCAATGTATTGAGCGTTATTAAAAATAACTAATCTAATTAAATTAGATTTTATGATAGTAAGTCTATGAAGCTAACGCTCGAAGTATTTTGTTTCGAAAAACAATTCTTTAATGCTATTTAAGCTGCTCCATGTATGTTTAAAAAACGGGAATCATCTAAGGAGCTATTTTTTGAAACTAGTTGGTAAACAATGTTTAATTTAAAGATTGAGAATAGACTTATAAAGCATTAGAGTGGATCCTAATCATCATTAACTAGATTTACTAATAACTCAAATTAATAACCTAGTAAATTAGATAAAAGCAATCAAGAGTTGTTTGGTGTTATCTTTATCAAACTAAAGTTGATGGTGTTTTTATCTACTTCACTGATTTAGAAAAAAATTTTTATAAAACAACATCAACATCAATAACTAATTACAAATATACTCAGTGGTAATAATTTACCGTTAATTGCTATTAACACTTACTAATATTAAGCTCGTTCTATAGAAAAGGAGATAACATCACTGATTTTTTCTGCCTTCAGGATAAACATAACTAACCGATCAATACCTAAAGCAACACCAGAGCAATCAGGAATGATTTTATCTAGCGCAGCAAGGAGATACTCATCAATAGGCTGTTCTGGTAAACCCATTTTTTTGCGAGTTTGGTTATCATGTTCAAAACGGTTTCTCTGTTCTTCTGCATCAGTTAACTCACGAAAACCATTAGCTAACTCAATACCCTTAAAATAAACTTCAAAACGTTCAGCAACTCGGTAATCTTCTTTACTAATTTTAGCTAAAGATGCCTGTGAGGCAGGAAAATGATAGATAACGGTAGGTTTAACATTGCCTAAATTAGGTTCAATTCCCATAGTAAATAAAAATTGTAATAATACATCTTTATTTTCTTCTTTTTCCGTGTTATTTAAACCCAATTGCACTGCTGCATCATGTAATTGTTTTCTTTCTAATTCTAGCGCTATTGGATCAATATTCAGATAACGTTGAAAGGCATGTTGATATGATATCCGCTCAGCTGGTTGGCAGTCCAAAATCTGTTGCAGAAAATCATCCATTTCATCAATAAGACGATACATGTCATAATGAGGTCGATACCATTCAAGCATGGTAAATTCTGGATTATGGTAACGTCCCTCTTCTTTATTACGAAAAGATTTAATTATCTGATATATAGGCCCACTGCCGGCCGCTAGCAAACGTTTCATATGATATTCAGGGCTAGTTATCATATACAATTTAGTGTTGTTAGCAATTACCGGAGCAACAAATTGGGTTTCAAATGATAAGAGATGAATATCTGTTACTGTGAATTTGCTTAATATAGGCGTCTCTACTTCTACTATCCCTCGATCAATGAAAAAACGTCTGATTTCAGCAATAATTTTAGCTCTTTTCAATAAATTATTGATAGACGCCCTTGGTTGCCAATTCACTATTTCACTCATTATAAAAACTCCAAAAAAGAGTAAATCGCGCTAATTTATTTTAGCTTATAAACAAGTAAATAAATGTTTTATATTCTTAATCTCATTATTTTATTTTTTTAAATATTATTATTACTCTTAGTAAGAGTAATAATAATAAAAACTAATAATATTAATTAGTTAAAACAAGTGATTAAAGTTATTCATAAGTGAATATCACTATTTTTATATGAGACATAATATATCTGAACAAAAAAATATTTCAACTAAAAAATTAGTAAATTATAAAAAATAAATTCAAATAACATCAATATGTTAAAATAATTTAGAAGTTATTTTTAATTATAAAATTAATAAAATAATTATTCTAAGGTTATGCTTATTTCTAGTGTATGTGATTTCAGGGATGCCAGTATATTCTGCTGATTGATTTCATAAATGATTTTAACAACAGAAAAATGATATGCCATGAAAAGTCTACCATACAGGTATCAAAAAATTAGATATTACCTCTTACCACTTCCGTGAACTTATTCGTAATAGTATTCCAGTAAACTGATAGTACCGCTGTTGAGACAGAGTTTGAAGCCATACTACGATAACATGCTGAATACTGTCTTGTTGGTCTAGCGTTATAAAGTGTCATTCGTAATAGTTATTTGCCACAACGAATCATATAGACTGATATTAGGAATATTGAAATTAAAGTACTTAAAGTTAAGGGATATCTCATAGTGGAAGCGAAATATTCTTCTAAGTTTCTTGTTGGCGCTTTATCTAAAACGTGCAAAAACCTTTAAGAGCTACTACTATTCTTGTACTTGCGAGCCATATTCATTGGTGATTTTACGAATTCCTGAAGTGTTTCTTTATAAAAATATATGATCTCTCTAATTAGCACTATCAGAAGACTGAAACAGTAATGACTTAAAGAGCGAAGGTAATGGTGCCAGCATGATTTAAGCGATACACCTACCTTTATTTCTTAGGAAATGGTATATCCAAGGTTTGTCAGGCAAGATGATCGATTTTTTCTATTAGTTATTATTGGTATCATTGAGTATGAATATAAGGAGTTAGGTTAGTACAAAAGATGCTTATCAAGAATCAGAAGCCAGTTATACAAACCTTCAATGCTTGCTAACAGTTAATTTAATCCTATCTCCAAGCCCTTGCTATGGAGGAGGGGCTATTGATTTTTAGAATGCAATGGAAAAGATATTTCAGTAGATGTAGCACCAATGTTGTTGGGTACATAAAATAGCTAATATGCCGATTTTACCCTAAAATAAGAAACTAAAAGTTTAAGGTTTAGCTATGGGAGTTATACTATCGGAGAGTCGTAATGTCGCTAATAAATCCCCTTGATGTTTGTTAGTAAGATTTTTAGAGTATAATCTACTGTTTAGAAAGTTGGAGAAAATAGAAAAGAAAGCTAGAATTTTACAGCTTCTTGTTAGCAAATTTGATATCATAAGAACGATGAATACGATTGGGGTTAGCTTTGCGACAGTGAAGCTATGAAACTGATGCACAAAGCACTGTAGTTTGAAAAACAATCTTAATGGTATTGATCCACTCTCGTCTATTCAAAAAAGATGGAATATAGTAAGTTGCATCTGAGCGTAAAAGCTACGCTAATTTAATTCGGAAATTTTTATGAGCTAATTACTTTTTATATTCTGCGATATATTAATTTAGACTATGTTAGCAAAGGGTTGTTAGTAGAAACCACTTATACCATATAATGAGTTTACTATAGAATTTATCATGGAAAAGAAAATAATCATAAAGATCAAAACGATTTTTCTTTACTCCATTCCAAGATAAAATTGCATCTTATTAGTTGATTAGATAAGATGCTATATGCTGAATGATATCAATTCATGCATTGAGGCAACTTATTTCACTTTATCCTACTCGTGTTGTCATACTAAATATGTTATTTGCTAAGGAGATTCATTAATATTATAATGATATTATTGTAAAATTCTCGATCGCAGAAAAAGATTTAAGAATCTTATTGGAAGTCTATTGCTGAAATTGCATCACAAGGATAAGTGCTTCAGTTATCTCCTATGTATCTTGAATATCTTGACTTTGCTGGAGTCACCGAAACAAATAGCATTAATTTGAAACAGTGTTTAGATGGCGTTACTACCTCCTTACATCAGAGGCGACAAACTAAAATAAATACACTAAGTGGTATTACTGAAGTCGACGAAATATTTTTCTTTGAATCTTTTAAAGGAAGTATTATTTTCCACATAAAAAAGGTAGAAAATCCAGGAGAGGAAGGAAATAAAAGAAAAGAATAAATCGCGGTCTTAATTTCCTCAGATCGACAAGGTCATGAGAGGAATGAGATTCTTGAGTAGTTTCATGCAGAATGTGTTAGATATTTTCTTAAGTTGATCATTGATAAAAAGTTCATCCTTGTTCAGATATAGCTAATAGTACGAAACCTTTATCAGTAATCATAAATTAGTTACCATCACTTAATAATACTGGGTAATTAGAGAGTTATTGGTAAGGATTTATAGATTCAAAATGTGAATAGTTATGTCAAATGATTTAAAAAATGCTTAAGTAAATTTCATAGTCTATTGTTTTTATTTACTAAATTATCTAGCATCGAGAAGATTATTTAAAACCATAAAAATTGAAATGAAATATAGCTACAAATTGTGGTGTAAGTAAAGGATAAAGCTTTGCTAGCATAGCTTAATTTCTTCAGGAATTAATCCAAATATCTTGGAACAAGTTTTCATAAAAACATAAACCGGAAAATTTTACTAGACTACTTGCAACTTCTAGTGTTAAATCGCTTGTTTATCCAAAAGCGCTTTATGATCTTTTTCTACTAAAAAGTGATTATATGGTAAGTATAGTAAATTATGATATTTAAAATGAGAGACTCATATAACACTGCATCTGATTCGGCCTCAAATTTTTCTCTTTATGCAGTATTATCCCGTCTATAGTAATTATTTCCGTGATTTAAGCCCAAAGCCAATAGCTGATAGTATAGTGAAATATGGAAAGATTGATAATACTGTATATAATAATGAGGGATTAATTATTAAAATATTCCTGCTGATCAATTCATCTTCTATAAAGAATTAGGGATTATCCCTGTTTCTTTTTTCTATGGGGAAAAACACGGATAACTAGGTTAATAAATTTGATTAATTGGAACAGAGTGATTATCCTGCTTATGTAGTAAAAGATACCAATAAGATTAGATCTTCCATTTTATTTAAGAATTATTAGTAAATCTAGTGTATGGGTCCGGTTATGGCTCTCTTCGCTCTAATTATTCGTAAATTTCTTCTTCATCCTTAAAATTTAACGTTGTTACTATAAAGGGTTAACAAGTCAAGTCTCTTTAACCGATTCAAGTTATTCTGAGCAGATGAGCAAGCTTAAATGCCATGAAATGCTTATTTTTTTTAAACTACAGTGCTTCGCACGTCAGTTTTATAGCCTTAACTGTCACAAATGCTAATTCCAATCTGATTGGGAGTTTTTATTGATAACTCAGTACGCTGATAGGAAGGTATAGGGATGCCAGCTATTTCCATTCGATTATTTTCCAGCTTCCTTGATCAGTGTATTATAAACTGAAAACCTCGCAAAAAACATCAAGACCTTTATTAGCAGAATTAGAGCTCTCTGGTATCTAGAGATCTCACAATTTATCATTAACTTTCTGGTTGTATACCTTTGGGGAATAAAGGTAGTTGTATGAGCTTTTTGCTTGTCCAATAACGTTTGTACTGCGTATTCTGAGATATTTTGCCATTGCATTACAAAAATAAAGAGCACCATCTCCCGTATGAATCATAAAAATACGGTTAAGCTTCGTATTTGCAGAGTATTGAGAAGTTAAGAATAGTTTACTTCTGATTTCAACAAGCATCTTCGAGCGCAATGAGCTTCTTGCGCTGCATGTGCAGTGATATCAATTAATGAGTAGCAGGTAAAGGCGATAATCTTGTTTGATAGAAAATAGTATGTCATAAGAACAGAAATAAACGTAGCGATATCGCTTAAATCACGCAAGTACCCATATTAACTCTTTTCAAGATACCACACTGCTTCAATCTTCTGATGGAACTTGACAAGATAGATTATATGCTTTCATCGAGAATCGGTATCATGACTTCGTAAAAATTACCAGTGGAGGAATGCCTAACAAGCTAATAAACCATGGTAACAACTCTTCGCCCGCTTTTTACAGTCTTTAGCTAATGTAGCAACAAGCTCTTAAAGGATATTTCGTTGCTTCTGAGATTCTCCTTTAATCTTAGGTACTTTAATCTCAACATTGCCAATACTAGTTTACATGATTCGCTATAGTAAATAACCGTTACGGATGACGGCCATAAGACCTCGTTGATAATGCGGTTTTTAGTATGTTATCGCGGGATGCCTTAGAGATCACTATTAACAGCGGTGCTATCAGATCCCAGCAGTATTGCGAATAAGTTCATGTAAGGGATCATAGATAATATCTTGTTTTGTGAATATCTGTATGGTAGATTTTTCATGCCATATTTATCTCTCTGTTATTGAAATTATCCACGAAATCAATTAGAAGGAAGATACGTAACCATCTCTAAAAATCCCATACACCATAAATGAATATAACTCGCTTGAAAGCGTGGTTTCCAATTTTACTCATATAAAATATGCAATTTATTAAGTATAGGTTAATTATTCTTTATATTGTTATCTTTTAAGGGTAAATATGTTATAATTTATGTTTACAGATGAATAAATTTTTAAAGCTAATGTCATAATTTCGGTAACGAGAAAAAGGCCTGAAATAGTAACTTTTATTATTAGTAATAAAGCAATAATGAACTGGAGAACTATGAGTGAGATGATGCCAATTAATGAGTTCTATCATCAGATTATTGGTGATTGAGTAATTAAAAACCTTTATTACGCTAATAATTTTAAATTACTAGTTTATAACTATTTTCTGCATCTGAAAGAGCTATTAGTATAATGTATTATAAGTAAACTTTACGCCAATATAAAAAACTTCTAGTAGTTGTTTATGATATGTATATCAGTATGACTAAACCCGAATTAGCAATTTTGAAGCCGCATTTAGTTTTACTTCTGAATATAGTTAAGGCGAAGTCTAGTCAGATGTTTTTGTCGGCTTATCTTATCTTCAACTCACTGTGTACTCAGGTGGCGAATGGCTATGAATAGTCCAATAAAATTGTGCTAGATTATAGCGTATTATTTCACGTTATCAATTTTTATGTATTAATTAAAATAAATCTGCTTCATTTAATGATATGAAGGTGATGGAAGCGAAAGATTAGCGATAATACAGCAATAAAACTTGTATTTTTATTACCACCTTTAAGGTGTTTTTCTTACTTTAAGAAAACATGATGACCGGATGTATCGCTACAATTTCATTAAAAGTAAGTATAGATGATTTCAAAAGAATGAAAAGAAGTTAAAACTCTTTAAGAAAATAATAGAAAAGGTTAAAAAGGTTTTCTTAATTTTGGTATCGGATTAAAAAAGTTAGCTTAACTTCATATCAAGAAATTCTGAAATCATAAGATTTAAAAAATAAAATCAATGATCTATCAAATTAATTCAACTAACAAAGCTCTTAATTAGATTAAGAAAATCATCCAGAATTAACGTTCTCATATAAAAGTCTTGCTGTCACTTATTAGTTTATCGATGATAAAATTATACTAGATAGTAGAGAGATAAGTTAACAAGAATGAGTCTGTGGCGATGATTCATAGAAGAAATAGCGTTACTTGCAAAAAAATAAGTAGCAAAATAAGTAAAGTTATTTTGGATAATTTAAAATGTATTAAAACAATATTCAAATACGATAAGCAAGATATGAGTCTAAGTTCTTAACTGAAGGTAGATAAAATCAGCGTTTCTTAATAAGAAACGTCGATAATTGTTAAATTAAAAGGACAAGAAAAAGCATTTATTAATGGGTACGGTCACTGTTTTGTTCTGAATCATTATATATGTTCAGTAGTACAGAGCTCTATTCATAGCTAGATGAATACTCAGAGATATAGTTGAGTAAATATTGTAATGATGAAATTATAACTATATTCCTACCATCGTTTTCTGACGACATTGTCGCCCGCTCAGGAAGTCGGTAGTCGTTTTTCTATGAAAAACATTTCCCCATTTTTTCGACGGATTACTGGAAGTAGTACATAAATTTCTTAATCTTGTTTGTATACCGATCTGGACTGGATTGTTGTTTACGCAGGTTTAAAATAGAGAATTTGCGTGAAATTAGATTGAAAGTCTTGAAACTGAAGTTTAAAGTACTTAAAATCTGCGAGACTGCTTATTTGTACGTAGATATAAATATCTTCCATAAATGCCAAACAAAAATTCACGATGTTATCTTTTCGTAAAGATAACAATCCTATCCCCTTTAATTAGGTGTTTTTACCTGTCTTTACAAGGAAAAGATGTCCGCGTCTAATTATTGACCCTTATTACGTCATATTAACCGAGTATGTCTCCCATGGGTATCCATCAATTTTTACAGAATAATAAAAAATTTATAGATTATCTTTTGCTCTAAAAAAAAGGTTTAGCTACCGTAAAACAGAAATTCTTCCGCTTTTTGTGTAGCGTTTGATATAAAACGCCAACTTATCCCGTCTATGTATCCTCAAACGAATAGTATTGTTAAGTGATTTAATGAGTGCTATTAAAGATTGACTGAAAAGGCATTATTTAAATTCTATTCAAGAGCTCTTGAGATTATATCTTGCATCGATATGTTTGGTTGAACAATCAGAGATTATTACAATCTAGCATTAGATGCTAAAACCCATTGCAGTCTACGAGAGATTAATTGAAAGTTAAATCTGAATTATTCAAAAAAACTATGCTATCTTTTGTGATGTGATAGCTAATTATCTATGATTTAGATATGCAATATCGATAAAATGAAATATATTAGCTGTTTTTTTGATAAAAATATGATTTTAGCTCCAAATCGTGATTTGGAGGTTAGATGAATATTATTGTTGGGGGATAATAGTAGTTATTGTTGATCATATGAATGAATTTATTCCTATAATTTAATTTGTATAGGAGTTTTTCTATTAGAATTTTTGACTAATGTGAACCATAAAACGTTAAAATTGACCGGCAATAAGACAATTGCAATCGCAGGTTTGCAATTGATTACTAAAGATGATATGAGTTCAGTAATCATTATTTATAACTCTCTAATTACCTAATCCTATATTAGGCGATGGTGAATAATTTCATACTAGTTAACAAATATTTCGTACTATCTTGCTCCATGCAAGAGAAAAAGATAGACTTTTTATCTATATAAGCTAAATTAAATAGCTAATACACTCTGAATTAAATTCTTCAAGGATCTGATTCTTCATATGACCACCATCAATCTCGATCTATTAAGATAGCAACTTATTCTTTTCTTTTATTCCTCTTTTTCCCGAATTTTCTGTCTTTTCTATATGTAAAAGGTAATTCTGCTCTTTAAAGGATTCAAGAAAAAATATTTCGTTAATTTCAATAATACTATTTTTAAATTTATATTATTGTTTGTTTTTTTTCATGATAAGCTCTGTAGTAAAGATTTTATCTTTAATAAAAAAAAGATTTTCTATTAACAATTTTTTCCTAATATAGCCTAAAATAACAGTTTTAAACTATTAAAACTATTCTGAAAAAAAATGGACAGTTTTCGATAATTATCTGATTGATTATTTTTTAATATTCTCAGAGAGAATATGTCCTAATTTGCTAGCTTTTATATTAAGATAATCACTATTTTTTGGATTACGGCCTACAATGAGAGGAACTCGTTCTACAACATTAATTCCGGCTTCTTTCATGATTTCTAGTTTTTTAGGGTTATTAGTTAATAATCTTACTTCATTTATCGCCAGTAATTTATACATGTCGGCACAAATAGTGAAATCACGTTCATCAGGTTTAAAACCAAGTTTTAAATTAGCTTCAACAGTATCCAATCCTTGATCTTGTAAAGCATAGGCGCGAATTTTATTTAACAAACCGATATTACGCCCTTCTTGACGATGATAAAGTAACACTCCGCGAGCTTCATGTGCGATTTGTTTAAGTGCTGTTTCTAGTTGAAAACCACAATCGCAACGTAAACTAAATAAGGCATCGCCGGTCAGGCATTCCGAGTGGATACGGGAAAGAACTGGTTTTTCATCACTAATGTCACCATAAATAAGTGCGATATGATTATTTCTATTAACAATTTCTTCAAAACCAATAAGTAGAAATTCACCAAAAGGAGTAGGTAATTTAGCTTCAGCTATAGGTTTTATCTGCATGGTGTTATACATAATTATCACTTCCCGGAAGATAGTATGATTTTTTAATAATTTAGGTTTAACTTTGAACTAATCTTTCATAAACTGCAATGGAGTTTTATTACCCAGTAATAGTTTAAATAAAACCCAAATTGTACAGTTAAACTATATCTGATACAGATTGATCTCAAGTTTTTTAACAGGATCAAAATAATGGCTTTGAAGTCATCTTCCATATGCACATTAAATTTCTAGGAATACCCTTTTGTTTAAGGATGCATGGGAGGATTAAGTTTTTGTTCTATATAAAACTGCTCTGTACATAAACAGTCAAATTCATCTTTTCCGGTGACTGATCTTTCACAGATTAAAAAGTCGGTATGTAAATTCCCTGTTATTGTCTGTAAGTACTCGATAAATATTTATGGGAGATTGTTAATTAGGATCACGTAATAAGCGTCGAGCATTGATCGCAATCTTGGTCTTGTAAAGACGAATAAAATCTATCAAGGTTGCACATCTATACCTACAAAAGGTAACGTCGTGAAGTTTTATTTGCTGTTTATAGAAGATATTTTCATCTACATTTAGGTAACTCAGACTCGTAACTTTTAAATACTTTATGCTTCGGATTTGAGGCTTTTACCTTATTTCATGCAAATTCCTGCTATTACTCTGCGTAAACAGCGATCCAATCTAGATTTAGATACTAAGGAGTTCAAGAACTCGCCTACAACTGCAACAGATTAGTAAGCGATAAACTTTTGTAAGAAAATAACTACAGCGTCTTGAGCGGACGATAAGGTTATCACAATAAACGATGAGGGGAATATAGCTGTAATCATCAATGTAATCTTGTTTTCGCCCTTTAGCACCAGTAAGTTTGAAAATAGTATAACGCTTACTAAAAGTAGATATAGGCTTTTGCTGGTCTGAAGCATACCTATGATTTAGGTGTTGTAGTTCTCTAATTATGGAACTATAGCATAATAATATTTTGTCTTAAACTATATCGCTCAGTATCTA
Organism: Arsenophonus sp. NC-PE1-MAG3; assembly: GCA_052174455.1. GTDB lineage: Bacteria > Pseudomonadota > Gammaproteobacteria > Enterobacterales > Enterobacteriaceae > Arsenophonus. Next base: position 464,274 of record JBQMRP010000004.1, read on the forward strand.
TTTTGCATGAGTAGAGCTGTACAATAAGGATTTATATAAGAATGTGAGATTAAACATATAATGAACAAAACTTTCGATTTGAAATTAATAAAAATATATTAAAAATAGTTAAATATAATTATTAAAAGTATTTTACCTATATATTTTACTAGACTAGTAGATATAATTAGTAGATAGGATTATTGGTATAATACTCAATATGATTATTAAAATTAACTATTTTAATTATAAGCACATTTTATATATCTCTCTATTTAAATAGAGATTTTATGATTAAAACACGGCTAGCTAATATAAATAAATAATCTAAATTTTTATTTTTTTTAAAAAAAAAAGCTAAAAGAGTAGTATTTTGTTAAATGGGATAGGAGTTATACTTAATTCTGATCTATGTAATTTTAGAAATGCTGCTGTATTCAGATGATTGATTTATGGATGATTTCAATAACAGAGAGATAATATGCCATGAAATTACCTTTACCAAGGTGTCCGTGAAACCAAATATTATCTCTGATCCATTCCATTAACTCATCCGTAATTATGTTAGGCAACGCTGTTGAACCGGATCTCGAAACCATGCTGTAACAATATACTAAAACATCACCTTCTTGATGGAGGTTCATGGTGCAGTACATAACTGTTATTCGTCACAGCGAATCATGCAGCCTAATATAGGCGATATTGAGATAAAAGTGCCTAAGATTAGGGAATTACAGCGGAAACAGAATACTCTTTAAGAGATTGTTGCTATCGTTTTATCTGAAACATACAAAAGTGTCAAAATTTAGTATCCATCATTTTGTAGCAGCGAAGGGGATTTATCCACAGATAGTTTTGACTAAGCTCTAGAAATTATCGGTAAAAGTATATGGTCTTCTCTGCTAGAACTATCAATAGACTGAAACAGCGATGTTTTGAAGAGCACAAGCATTAATGATTGTGTAATTTATGTGATACAACCTAATATTTATTTCTGTGCCGATAACAGAATCGTCCTATCAAGCAAACTGATTGTCTTTGCTTACTAGTTATATTGGCGGTACTGAAGATGGATGTAAATGGTATATTGTTATTAAAAATGATTATTAAAAATTAAAATAAAACTGGTTAAACTTCTGTATAGACCTGGTGAGCGCACGTGGCTTAACTATATCTTCTAATCTTACTATAGAAGACAGACTGAACTTTTAGTTTTTAGAATGCAATGGAAAAGATATTCCTGAGCGCGTAGTAGCAACACTGTTGGGTACATAAAACAGTTAATAATATCGCCTTCACTTTCCAAAGGCATACAATTAAAAATTAAGGATAAGGTTAGGAGGGAATATTTGGCTAGCAAAGAGCTGTGATTTCACTAATAAAGCCATTGATATTTTGTTAAGAAAGTTATTAGTGAAATATCCTACAACGATGAAGAAGCTGAAGAAAGAGCGACAAGAACGGATAGCATTCTATAGCTTGCCGTCAGCGGCACCGGACGTCAATAACAACAATCAATCTGATTTGAATCAACTTTTGCAATAGTAAATCTATGATGAAGATGATGCGAGAGGCACTATGGGTTCGTAAAACAACCCTTTTAATGGTATCTGAGCTCCTGCAGTCTGATCAGAAAATCTATAATCAGATGAGGGAGTTGATCTTTTGACACTAGTGGTAAATAACGTCTTATCTAAGGATAAAGAATAGATTTACGAAGCATCAGAATGGAATGTAGCCTGATCTGCTATATACCATATTTACTAACAACTCAATGAGATAAATTCAATAAGGAATTTATTTTGATAACTCATTCTATCATTTAGCATTGAATTTTTTTTAAATAAAATGGTAAGCATTGATATAATTCACTTTCTTTATTGGGTTCAGATACTAAGTTAATCGAAGAAAAGTGCTCTAACTGCTTTTTTATCATTAAAATAACAATAGGAAAAAATGTGAAATATTTTTTAATTTTATTACTTGTCATAGCTATTTTTATAGCATCTGTGATGCTTGGCTCAAGCAATAATCAAATAGTAACATTTAATTATTTGATTGCTAAAGGCGACTATCCAATATCGAGATTACTAGCAATTTTTTTTGCAGCTGGATTCGTGCTGTGTTGGCTTATTTGCGGGGTATTTTACGTTAAGGCATTAATTTCATTATCAAATATAAGACGTAAAATAAAACGTTTAGAAAGTCAATTAGCTGAATCAATTCAAAGTGAACATGATACTGAAGTGGCAGTTGTTACAAATAAAAAAAGGTAATTTTATGTTAGATATGCTATTTCTGTTATTGCCTGTTGCCGCTGCATATGGTTGGTATATGGGACGCAGAAATGCTGAACAAAATAAACAACAAAATATTAATCGTTTATCCCGTGAGTATGTAGCTGGTATTAATTTCTTATTATTTAATCAACAAGATAAAGCCGTTGATCTATTTTTAGATATGTTAAAAGAAGATAGATCAGTATTTGAGGCTCACCTGACATTAGGAAATCTTTTTTGTTCAAGAGGTGAAATTGAACGAGCCATTCGAATTCATCAATCGTTGTTTGAAAGTAACACTTTATCATTTGAGCAGAAACTATTAGCTGCGCAACAGCTAGGGAGAGATTATTTAGCTGCTGGAGTTTATGATCGTGCGCGAAATATTTTTTTGCAGCTAGTGGATAAGCAAAATTTTTGTTTTAGTGCATTACAATCTTTACTTACTATTTATCAAGCTATTAGTGATTGGCATAAAGCAATCGATGTTGCTGAAAAATTAGTCAAAATGGGTAACCATCAACTTAAAGAAGAAATAGCCCATTTTTATTGCGAATTGGCACTATTGGAACTGAATAGTGATGATCTTGATTCTGTATTTCTTTTACTGAACAAAGCCATGAAATCAGATAAAAACGCTAGTCGAGCTTCTATTATGAAAGGGCGTATTCATATTGCCAGAGCTGAGTATGAGAAAGCTATTTTAGTACTTAAGCAAGTTTTTGATCAAGATATAGATTTAGTCAGTGAGACTTTAGCTATGCTTTATGAATGTTATCATCATTTAGCTAGTTGGCATGATTGGGAAGATTATATCCAGAAATGTGTTGCTGGCGATTGTGGTGCAACTGCTCAACTTTATTTGGCGGAAATAATTGAAAAAAGAAAAGGGCCAGAAAAAGCGCAAATGTTTATTAAACAGCAACTTGAATTGCACCCAACGATGCGATTGTTTTATAAACTTATCAATTATCATCTGGAAGATGCAGAAGAAGGTAGAGCAAAAGAAAGTCTAGAATTACTGTATAATATGGTTGGTGAACAAATTCGCTCTAAACCTGATTATTGTTGCCGAAAATGTGGTTTTACAACACATTCTTTATATTGGTATTGTCCTTCATGCCGCTCTTGGGACACCATTAAACCAATAAAAGGTTTTGACGGTCAATGATAAACATCATTGATGTTGTATTCCTTAAGTTTAAAAAAGTTAAAAATGATAAATCATATGAAAAATAAACTTTTTGTCTCTGCTAATTCTTCTGTTATTATTGCTAATAATATAGCAATATTTAGCTAAAGTATTATTTTTTTTCATAATATCAATCAGAAGAATTATTATCTGAAAGTAGGTATCCAGATATTTACTCTATTTAACTTGCAATTTATACACCATATTTTATATGAGTTATTAGAAAATATGGTGTATAAATGCCAAATTACCCTCCGATCTTAAGTTTCATAAACCTAATCTTCATCCTTAAATTGGATGTTGTTTACTACTAGAATTAGTAGATTAACTCTTCTCCTGAGTTAGTTCTAGCTTTTTTGAGTAGACTGGAAAAGATTAGAAACCATTAAACAGTTGTTTTTCTCAAGTTACAGCGTTTCACGCATGCATCAGCTTAATATCTTCACTGTAGCAAAAGCTAATTCAATTGAATTCGTTGCTCTTATTCACACTCACCGTGCTGATGGAGAATCATAAAATTCCAGCCATTCCTTTCTATTTTTCTCTAGCTTCCTAATCGTTGCAGGATACGTTGAAACCCTTTGCTAATAAAATATCAGTTTATTAGCCGCATCAGAACTTTCTACTAGCCAAAATCTACTGCAACTCACCTTTAACTTTCGATTGGGTCTTTTTGAGGAGTGAAGGGTAGCATATTAATTATTTTGTGTAGCTAATGGCGTTGGTGCTACATATCCTGAAACATCTTTACTATTGTATTCCAAAAACCAATGGTACCTGTCTTTCGTAGGAATTCTAGGAAATACGGTTAAGTCATGCACTCCGATACTCATTGAAAAGTTATGCTCAGTTTTTTTTGATTTTTAATAACTCTCTTCAAATTTAATGAGCTCCTTATATCCATGCAGTACTGCCAATAATGAACAATTAGGCAAAGGCGATCAACTTGTTTACCAGAATGATATATGCCTTCAGCTAAGTAATAAACGTTAGGCGTATCACTAAATTACGCATCCAGAATTACTAATGTTCTTTAAGTGATTTCTATTTCAGTCTACTGATTGGTACTGAGAAAGAGATTATGTATTTTTTACTAAAAATCGTTCTATAGCTTCCTAAAATTACCGGTGGATAATGCCTAGAAAGTCAGTCATGAGAGTAACCATTAAATTATTTATCACGTTTTCAGATAAGGCGTTAACAAGGAGTTTTAGAAACACATTCCCTTGCCGCTGCAATTTACTAACTTTAGGCACTTTAATCTTAATATCATCAAATAGCAGTCTTGTAGGTTGCTGTAACAAATAACCGTTACGATCGACAGAATAAGACTTCGTTAATAAGGTAGCGTTGAGCATGTTATCGCAGTATGACTTAAAACTCTATCTTAAATAGTAGTGCCTATCAACTATCTTCCACTATTATCTATGAGTTCATGTAATGGAATAGAGGGTAATACTTGTTTTCACGGATACCTGTAAGCATAGACTTTTCATGGCATATTATCTCTCTGTTGTTGACATCATTCACAAAATCAATCAGTAAGATACTGCTGCCATCTCTAAAACTCTATACACTAAAATAAGCATAACTTCTTTAATAAAGAAGGTTTCAAGTTTTTTTAGATTGAAAATTTCATGATATTTTTAGTACGCTGGCGTAAGAGCCGTTAATGGAGTAGTGGTAGAAATCAGGATTTAAATGCTTAATGTACATGTGAGTTGATTAGAGTGAAAGAATTATGATGGTAGCTAAAGAAGGATTAGTTAAATATTATAAAAATGTTTCGCTGCTAAATTATCGTTACTGTAATAACTAGTATGGAACAAGCATTTTAAACTAGATTGATATTGAAATAGAATCACCAGCTGATTGCGCCTTGGAATCAGCAAAATTAGTAAAGAAATGTGAGAATGGTGCTGTTGTTTGTTCAAGTTATGAAATTTAATAGTGAAATTGGCTTTTAGAAATGATTTTTTATTAATTAGGTCGGGTATTCGTCAAAGTGATGTAGAAACTTATCATCAAAGAAGAATTATGACATCAGATCAAGGTCCTAATGTTAGGATTGATTATATAGTTGTTAGTCGTCCTATTACTCATATCGCTGATAGAGTATAACTCTAACGCAAATTAATCGTTCAATTAGATGGATAAATGAGTGACTCATATTTATTTTTTTCAAGGAAAAATGGCAGAATAGTTGAAGTATAAAAATTATCTCTAACTAAAGAGAGATGATATATTTATATCATATGTAAAGCTCAGATAAAAAATATAATGACATTATATATTATTTTAGTTTGAATCTAAATAAAAATTAATTAATGATGATTGCTACTGAATTAAAGAAAAAATGTAGCTCAGGAGGTGCAATTAAACAAGACAATTTGAGTCCATTGGTAATAAATAGAAGTTAATCAAAGAATTATTAGAAGATAAGATAATAAAGTTAAGTTGGTTAATGTTAATTTTTTATAAAAAAAGCCAGATAATTAACTGGTTCTATTATAGTTTATTGAGAGCGATTATTTTATCCATTTGATAATCAAGTAGACTATCAATAGTATTAATTACCTATTGCACCAATATTAGAATAGGCCATAATAGATATGAGAGAAATAATAGATATTAACATAAGTAATATGTATTTTTTTTGAACTTTTAATTATTTTTTATTCTTTTGAATTAATTAATTAAATTTAAATTAACCAAGATAGCGATTTTTTTAATCAGTGTTATTAACATAGTATACTATGTTAAGAATTGCGCACAGCTATACTGATTCTGAAATATTTATGATCTGAGTACTATTTATACTGTGTGATATGTTAATTTTTGTTTTTTAGCAATGCAATTTGTAGCATTTCTATATTTTAATTATTGTAATTTCAAACAATACTATTCAGGCTAGATAATTCGTAAATAAAATGATTCCATACCATGGAATCTACTAACTATTCTTTTAATCAGCTGATATAATTGTTCACATTCTAAATATAGAATTACTTATCAATAATTCTCTGATTACTCACCCTTATTAGTGGCTGATAACTAATTTTTATGCTCGCTAGTAAAGTGGGTGGTTCTTATTGTTTACCTCTATTTGAGAAAAAGATGAATTCTTTATCGATAATCGGATCAAGAAAAGGATAATATACTCTGCATTAAACTCTTTAAGAATCTCATCGCTAATATGGCCATGTTAATCTTGTACAATTATTAGAACCGTGATTATTTCTCTTTTTTACTCCTCTTCTCCCGCATTTCTAGTTTTCCTATATGAAATATAACGCTTTTCTTTAAATAATTTAAGGCAAAATGTTTCGTTGATTTCAATAATACCACTTAGTGCACTTATGTTTGCTGCCAGCGATCAAGAAAGGAAGTAATAATAATGTCTAAACTCTGTTTTTCAAATCAATGGTATTTGTTTTCTCTAATTCCCGTGAAGTTAAGCTATGCAACATATATTGCATATAACTAAACTATTTATTCTTGTAATGTGATTTCACAAAAGAAATTTTAATAAAATTGTTAAATGTTTTCTGCAATGTAAGATTTTACAACGATATCGCTGCAACACTAATGAACAGCTCGATCTGATAACATATTCATTGTAACAATATAGTTAGAATAAAGTGGAGTAAGTTGCTTTAATGTACAAATTGATATTATCTGATAGATTATAATCAAGCTAACTAATTAATAAGATACAGGTTTGTCTTGGCAGGGAGTGAGGAAAAGTCTATTTGATCTTTGTAACTGTTTGTTTTTTGATTACAATCTTTCTAGAAAAGTCCTATATACAGTAATAAGAGATATTTCTACCAATAACTTTTATCAACTAGATTATTTTTTTAGGAATTATCTAGATATGGTTTTGAATAAATATCTTAAAAAGTGTAAACCAGATAAATCAGGAAGACAATAGGTGACTTTAGATATTATACTATCTTTTTACCAAAAGCGTTTTATTGTCTCCCTACTGAAATTAATAATAAAAAGTGAGTAACATTTATTACACCACAAAAGAAGCCATGATAATTAATCAGCTGACTCCGCGGTCCTTAATTTTTTAACACGCAAATATTCTCCGATTCTCTAGTCACGATTATCTGGGGTTTTGAGTAAAGGGCAGATAAAGCCGATGGTACTGGATATAACTCATTAATAACAATTACTGAAAATATGCTTCCCGATGTTATCACCTATTGGAAACAGTTGTAATCTCAGTTTCCTTTATACCACTGGATAAACAAAATAATAGCTGTATCGATAGACTTTATGAATGCGGACAGGATAACTATTTCTATTTCTTTAGAGAAATACTAGAAACTAATTTATCCAGATGCATATCTTCTCAGCCTAACTACACTACTTTTTATTCTTGATTACACTAAATAACTTTCTTAAAAACATGATGAAAGGATTAAATCGGTAGACGCATTTATCTGTAGAGCGAATGCCTTGCCTACAGCACTTGTATCATTGTGTCTCTATTTTCCGGAGATTATTGGTATGCCTATCCTGAATGTTCCTAATAGCCATTTTTCTGCTAAAGATGTAAGTCAAAATCCTGCAGTTCATACGATGTAAAAACTATCTAGTACTGGTTAGCACAGCAAGCTTATATTTTCTCGATTGTGACTAGCAATATATTGCTTTCACTACATCCCCATTTTTTTGACCTTTTCAATAATAACTGGTTGTTATTAGCTACTTAATGCTCTATTTACGTCACTAAACAACTTCCGCCATCCTGTAGTGGGGGACGCAAAACAGGATATCTAAACTGGTATATTCTATGCCTTGCATACTTATGGTTAATAACTTTAATTAATGTTCGATTATTCATGTCTTCGTTACTTGTGGCGGTCTGGATGTTGAGTATGCTGTATGAGATTGATTTGCTCTTCAAAAAAAAGGAGTGCTCGAATAAATCTAGAGAGTCGCTGTCATTAGACTGCTACGTCACAACTATGATCTAATAAATTCTAGTCTCTTCCTTGTTTTATACATATCTGTAATAGGAAAAAGTGATATGATTACTTGAAGCTACAAGTACGAATGTTAATATAAAAAGTGAACTTCGCTAAAAAGATGAAAGGTGAGTGGCATGGCATGAAATACTACTTCTAGCGCTACTTTAAATGCCCTTGTACTCACGTTAAAACTGCAGGATTATTGAGGAAGAAATCTTGTGAATCATTACTATTATCATCAGACTAAGCAATACCTGGTACCAGACCTTGAGGTAGGAAGAGATGATCTGCACTATATTATCCATATTCCGCTAAGTATTTTAAGATGGCGGGTTATTATGTTTTTTATCGAATTGTAAATGAGGCACCTTTTTACTAAAAGTAGGTGTATTATATAAGTTGCTAAAAATGACGGTACGAAAAAAACCGGAAAAACTGAAGTTTTGTTGTTCTAATAAATAGATTTCTGCGCAGATACGTGCAAATGCATTCTGTGTTGAGAGAAATTGTTTTTATTTACTCTTAGTGTGCTAAACAGGCAATGGAATTGTTGTTAAAAAGAATGCATAAAATGAAATAACAATAGTTATTAAGATAAAGTTATAGTTAATATTTTTAAAAATAGTGCATTAGGTCAAATAATAAATATTCAACGAAATTTTAACTTAAAATATACCCAGTAAACAGATTTTATTTCCTTTTAGTAAAAGGAAATTATTTTCTTCTTATTTAAGAAGCGATTTAATTTTCTAATCATTAAAATAATCACAATACTTAAAAGAATAAAGTCGCTGTTCTCTACAAATAGATTGTTATCAGCAAGCTATCTGTAAAAATATCATTATGATAAAAGTTGGTAATAATATTACAGATTTCCATCTTGAACTTCTTGAAGCTAAATATTAATTACATTTTTAATTTTATAAACAGTAACTTCTTTAATCATTAAAATACCTGTGCTTCTTGATTACACTGTATTTATTTCAGTAAGGAATAAATAAATATGCCAGAATGAAGGCATATTGGCATCATTAATTGGTTAAGTAGATTTGAAATTTGCCTCGCGTAATCTCGATTATTTTGGCTGTAAAAGGGTATTAGTTTTGAGAAAGCTTTTAAAAATATGCAATAAACATAATTATCGATATAGAGTTCAGCTAAATGATTAGAGTTCTTTGCGATCAGTAATTTTCACTATCAAAGCTTCAGATGCTTTTATGATATTATTTTTTATTATAATTGTGTCCCGTTAAAAACGGTGATTAATGAATATTTTATCCTTATGGATAAAGAATGGTTAGGTGTTGAATGGGTATTAAATCACAACTATAATTAGGCACTTCTCTAGTGTGGTTTAATTTCAATAAAATCTTGAAAGAGCATATTTGACTATCTGTAAATTAACTAAATTTTCTATTTAATAAATTCCATAAGCGATAAAAACTTTCAATCGTTAACAATATTTCTGTATTTTATTTGATATTATTTTTTTTGCAAAATGGCAATGACATTGATAATTTAATTGTGTTTAAAAGTTTAATAAATATTAAAAACACCAATTGCTAACTTATCTTTTAATATTTTTTTGCACAATGATTTACTGAAATTATTGTATCTTCAACGCTACGATTAGAGTCCGCAATTTTTTTTGCAAAAAAATGTTAATAACATTAACATTTTTAACCATTTTTATTAATTATAAAGCAATAAGCGAAATTCTCTTTAAATAGTAATAAATTGAATTAAGTGTCAAGTAACACGTTTTTTGCGCATTTTTTAGAAATAACATTTTTATTTGAATATTTTATTTTGAGTAACATTTTTCTTGTTACTGTTACAGATAGTTAAAAATATTATCGCATACCAATTTATTTTATTGTATCCATGTGAGTAAAAATTAAATTTTCAACCAATTGTTTATCTTGTTTTATATCAAATTAACAGACTAGTATAGAGATTCGCTTATTAGGATGCAGAGAGCATAAATTATTCGATAATTCATATGATGACATCGGAATATTAATCTAGATAATTAATTAGTATTAATAACATTATTGAGCAATGATATATAGCTCAGTATTTACTGAATAAAATATTGGATCGGTAATGGAAAGAAAGGGGTAATTAATCATCGTTAGTACTCTATATATAAAGAGTATCATTCATATTTTTAGTACTGGCACTATTAATAATGATAAAGTTAATATGAGTGAAATCATGGCCCTTTATGTTCACCATTTTATGGTGTAATTCTGAATTTTGGTAGTTCGAGTTCTAAATTGATGATAATTCAATATTAGCAAAAAAGGGTAAAATAGTCATAGCTATGGGTAATATATATTGAATTATTTTTGTTTGGAATTCTTTTTAATTTTTAATGGATAGGGATGGATTTCTGCTATTCCTTACCCAATCATCTTGCATTAAATCACTCGTTAGATGACGTTGCGCCGGACAATAAAAATATTTTGTTTTAATACTGAACGGAGATCAAGTTTAAGATAAAAGTAATTGTAATTATTTTTTTTGATACGTCTTAGAAATTGCTAGAGAAAAGGGTCTTGAATTAATTGTTCTTGTTCAATAATTTTATTATTTTTATTTGTGTAAAATGTGGCGATTATTCGATCACCATGCATCACTTTTTTATTTGTGGTTATGGAGTTAAATAAGTTTTCGTTACATTAACATAAAAAACTGAACCTTTTTTTCGGTACTTTTAACAACGTCTTCAGCACCAGGTGTTTGGGTATATAATTTCCGCTTTAGTTGTGCTAGAAATCGAATTATATTGAAATATACTATTCATATTGTGTTGCTAAATTAATATTGATTTACATCGTGCTCAAGTTTAGTGCTATAGAATAAGAAGAATAATATTTGTTATTTTAACAAAATTATATATAAAGTTGGTTTTGTAAATTCATTTATTAATCGTTAGGTTAATGTGTATTTTTTTTATTAAATTCACATAAATCTTCAATAAGACAAGAGCCACAGCATGGTTTTCTTGCAATACATGTATAACGGCCATGTAATACAAACCAGTGGTGACAATTCACTTTAAATTGAATCGGAACTACTTTAAGTAGTTTTTCTTCAACCTCAATAACATTCTTGCCTGGAGCGAAATTTATGCGATTACAAACGCGAAAAATATGGGTATCAACAGCAATTGTTGATCAGCCAAAGGCAGTGTTCAATACTACATTTGCTGTTTTTCGTCCAACGCCAGGTAAGGATTCTAAGGCTTCACGATTTTCTGGTACCTCACCATTATATTTGTTAATTAACATCTGACAGGTTTTAATAATATTTTCTGCTTTATTATTAAATAAGCCAATTGTTTTTATGTAATTTTTTATTTCATCGATGCCAAGGGCTAGCATTTTTTCAGCGGTATTCGCAACTAGGTAGAGATTTTCCGTTGCTTTATTGACACTAAAATCTGTTGCTTGAGCGGAAAGTAATACAGAAATAAGTAATTCGAAAGGTGAATTAAAAACAAGCTCTGTTGTTGGATTTGGATTATTATCACGTAATCGAGTCAAGATGTTTATCCGCTTTTGTTTATTCATATTTTATTTGCTCTCTATCTTTAAAATAATTTTTATTGCGGGAAGTAACTCGCTTTTATCGAAAATTGCTGTTGTTTGTGAACTAAGATATTTTTTATTTTTTCATTGATTAAATATTTACCAGATAAAACAGTGTATCATCAAGCACTTATCCAATAAAAATCCAATTATGTAATAGTAATATAACTAATAAAAGGGATAAGTAAGATGAATAACTTCAATACGTAATATTATTCATGCTTAAAATAGCAAACTTCCATTTATCAACAGTGTCCCTTTCCTAAAATTTCTCATATGACACTATTAAAAATATTGCTATGGTGTCTCTCCATTTTCCTATGAGCAAATAATAAATTGCTAAGTTATAGACAGAATTTTGGTGCTGTAAGCTTCAATTAGTCAAATAATGATATAATTAGTGATAATTAGTGAAATAAAATATTTAAATATTAATATGAATTAATCTTATAGAAGTTAATTAACCTCTACACAGAGGAAAGTACTAATGCATAAATTATTAGATAAATTGTAATACGTATTACAATTAGAATATCTCAATAATACGAAAGTTGAGACGGTAATATTGTTGAAAAACAAGACTAATGTTCTTTTCAGCTCCGATCACTAACATATTAGTAGCTTTTGAAAAAACCGATAGTAGTAACGGATGCAATTTTAATAATTCAACTAGTGTTGAATGTTTTTTTCGTATCTTTTAGATAAAAGCTTCTGAATTTCATTCATAGTTATTAATTTGCATGCTGGATAAATTATAATTTTGTTGCACCATGAGACATAAACATGCAGTGCACTTAGTTGCATTAATAATATTCTCGGTTTACTGTTGGCAGTAGTAAATTGATCAAAATCGTTGTCATCTTTTATCCTCAATATGGAACTGGACTATATCCTAAGTGAATTTTACCTGAGAAATAATTGATCAAATTTAAAATGCTAATATTAATTTTATTACCTAATCTAGGTTTTTCATAATATTCAGTTATGCTAATTACTATTCTAGTATACCAGAAAACCTGCTGTGATCAATAATTTTATTGAACCTGAATATTATTAGGGATAATACTTTTATGATGGCAGTAATTAGTTTTCCTGCTTTCTAGTAAAATAGAGATGATGAGGAAATTTGCTACTTAATGTTTTATTTTACTTTTCAAGTAAAACTCTATAATTAATTCATTTTTATGAAACTTAAGCGCAATAATTTAATTAAATAGTTTTTCTTATTAAGATGAGTACCTGGTTATTAATAGTACTTTTTTTGATGGTATAAATCGCTAGAGTCAGTGTTCAGCAATAGCTGTAGAAGAATATTAAAAATTAAACTGTGATCCCCTAATACATTTTAACATAATAAAGTCTTTATTTATGGTTATAAATTAACAAGTCTGGATATAGTGATCAATAAGTGGTACGGAGATATTAACTAGTAATATTGCAAAAACTAAAGTATTAGGATTTATATTCTATAAATAGAAATAAGCTAAATTAATAATGCAATCATTCCACCATAAATAAGACGACTACGTAGTTTGATTGCTATTATAATTAGATTTGAGTAATAAAAAAATACGTAAAAGTATGGTTGGTTTCTCCTAAAAATAGCTGCTTCATATAATCAGCGGATTATTATTCTATAATAAATCAATTTAGTAATGAGTAGAATATTAGCGTAGATAAAAATACCAGTAGAATTTAGCAGCTAATTATTCGACGATAAAATGTGATAATATCACTAAATAAGAAAATAATATTAATTATTTAAAACAAATACTAGTTAATAAACTCTATAAATAAGTTATTGTAGCATTTAGATAATCGAGTGTATCAGTATAAACCTATTTTAAAGGTATCAAGTGATGCGTTTGAGTTATAAAATAAATATATAATGTCAATTGGTATAAAGTGACTTATATATCGCTAGGAATCAACTGAAAATTTATTGGAATAAGTAATTAACATTTAGACTAAAAATTAAATCAATAGTACTAGAAACCTACTATATTTGGGTTAAACAGGTTTAGTTTAATTCATCATGAATATCCTTAGTAATTAATATAGAAAAATCGGTACCTAAAAATACTAGCTGTCAGGGTGATAAAGATGAAATACTCTGTATAATAATAAAGTAGTTATATTAAGGTGAGATTATATTTCAAATGGATTATAATTAGGAATTTTTATATCTATAAAAATAACAATCTCATAAAATAAAATCTGTTATGATGATGAGAAAAATTTTGGAAGCGTTCCTTACAAAGAGGAAATTTGATAGGAAAATACCTGGGAATGGTAGCAATAAAAATCTATAACATAAGTCTATTGGTGATTTAATTTTTATGAATAAAGAGTGAATTAGTTATTTTTTTAAATTGATTTCATCCGACATAAGTCAATGTTTATTCTTAATTTCATTTTTTAGTTCATATATATAGTTTAATTATTAGGGAGTTTTACTTCTACTTATCACGTTAGCTTTAACATGTGTAATAGCGTCGGTAATAGATTTCTATAGTGGTCAAAGTCGGCTCTCTGCGTCATTTCTGTTTTTACAACTGATTAGTTTTTATTGTTTATCTAGTTTTTTTAATAGGGTAGACAGTTAAGTTTTTCTTACTTGATGACGAGCTTCGGATAGATATTTTATTATTCAATAACTTAGCTTTACTATTATAAGTCTGATTCTTTACAAATGAATGCAACACTAATTGCAGGTTTTTCTGTTGCTTTGTGAGTTTAAATCAGAGTTTGATTAAATTATTGCTGATGCATAATTTTTCTCGTTCAAACTAAGATTTTTAGCATCAAACTACTTCTTGGCATCAGATATATATTTTTTTTGAAACATACTTTTAATTTCTTGTTTTTCTTGCTAATAGAATTTGATAAGAGGAATATTACTTAGGCGAAAATAAGCACAACCACCATATTCGATGCAATCGAATAAATTATATTATTTTGTTTTTTTATATTTCTATTTTTGACTAAACCAAGAATAGTTTTTTCTAATAAATTAGCTAGACAAGATTAAGTAAAAAGACTAGAGATAATCCAAGCTTTTTTAATATTAGATTTACTGATTTTTAATGTAGTATGGGTAAGGATGCAGTTATTAATTTTAACAATAGTAGTAGTTAAATTAGATAAAGTAAATTCCACTAATGCTACAAAATAAGCATTAGTTCTGATTACGGAATCAGACTGACTTGTTGTAATAAAATTTGATTTTGGTGCCAAAACGAACCCAAGTAATTGCTAGATTTTTGTATTGCAATTCTAGTTAATGTTACCACCGGCTTAATTAACGGGTTATCATTAATAATGTTCGTTTAATCTTAAATACAGTAGCAACATTATGCATTAATACATCAATAAAAATAAGAGAACGCCGCTCCATATCTTTTTACTGGTTAATATCTTAATCAATTATTTGGCGCCGCCTGAAGGATTATTTTTTAGGATACGCGTAATTTAATTACGGTTTGTTTGGTTAAAAAAGTGCTTCTTTTAAAGAAAAAAGCTGCTGCAGTTTTATTAACATTAGTTCTAATCAGAGTTTCTTTTAGTTTCAAAAAATTTATCAGTATTAATATCAGTATACTTTTGATAATATTATCAATATGCTCTTGCATTAATTGGTCATCATCGGTTATCTTATGATAAGATTTAGTGGTTTTAATAATTAAAGTATCAATTAATTTATTACCATTTTAACTTTTTTACCAGAGGTGGAGGTCTGCACCACTTAATTGTGCTATGCCTGTTTGCTCGATATGTAAGAAAAAGATTTTAATAGAATATTTTAAATAGTTAGCTAAAGGTTTATTCTCATATCACTAATCTTTTATATTTGACTGCAGTTAGCTGCATATAAAGCTTTTTTATGCCAGAAAAAAAGGTTTATAACCTTTGGTGCTATGGTAATGATAGTGTCTTAAGTCGTAGCATGGACATGAATAATAGAATTAAAAATTTTAATTAATGCTTGTCATTTTAAAATGCAGTTATTAATTTTAAAATGATATCGCTTACTTAGGCTATATATTCCTGAACAGGAATAATGAATTAATCAGCTAAAGGAAGCCTAATTAATGAAACTTTTCTTAACTATCTTTCTATAATAAAGAAGTTGTGCTATTTAAAAACTAAATTTTTTTCTTTATTTGAAGTAATTTTTAAAAAAAAAAGTTAAATAGTTTCTTAACTCACCTTTCTTTGATACTAAGAAAGGTGGTTATTATTAAGTTCGATGGTGTTGTTCTAATATTTTTACTGAAATAATGGTGAGATTCAATTTCTAGTTTTTGATAACAGTTTATATTAGTAGTATCGTAATGCATCCTGTTAGGTAATGGGCAACAAAAATATCATAATCGGTACACAGATCTTCTAATACTGCTATGCATAGCGAGTGTTGTTTTAACAATTGAATTAATTGGTAAACTTAAATAGATTTAATGTAGTTAATACAGTTTGCTTAATGAATAAAAGCAACTTTTAATTCAGGAATCAATTTAGCTTTATAAGTACTTGTGTGATTCTAAATTGAGTAATTTAGCAAATTTTAACATCATTTGTTCTTTGCTAGGAACAAACTTATCTATGATTTTAGCATTATTGATAATTGTTTCAGGATAGGGGATGGATGACACACCCTGAGATAGTCACATTAGCTTTGCTATAAAAATAATCAATTTCTACTATTGAATTATTTTTATTTTAAAACGAAGCGAGAAAACCCTATAAATAGGGCAAAGATAAGGTTAAATTTATTAATAATGATAATTACAATTAATAAAACGCTCATTAGAATTTTACAAACCACTATATTTCGTAAACGCTAAAAACATTATCAACTATTATGAGGATAATAGTTGACCTGTAAAAGGGAGCTGTAATATTTGCTACCACGATATCTTCATGGATAGCAGAAATAAGACGATCACTAAAGAAAATTCAATTGTAACAGCAAAACCGCAACAGCAGATTATAAAATTATGTGATTAATTGATATTTACTAAAATCATGCAAACATAGTTCATTTATTGTGTGAACAGCGTAGCTATCTTGCTTTAGAAAAGTTCATGATCTAAGTACTTGTTTTATACTCTGCGATATGTTAAAGCTTAAGAAGTCATCTAGATAAATTAGAATGAATCTACTTTAAAGAATAATATAGGTAGATAAGGAAGATAATACTCAACTTCATGTATTATAACAACTCTTGTTTATCTAAACCGCTTTATGATTTCCATTCAGAAATTAATAATGACATATCGATTTAATTTTTATTAGATCTCAAAAGAGGTTATTATAATAATGCGCTGACCTAAGCCCCTTAATTTTTTTTCGATACGTAACTATTATTCTCTTATAATTAGGATTATCTGGAGCTTTAAGTAATGTCATAAGCTAAGACAATGAATGCTGAATACAAGTGCATTGAGGTGGCATGACTGAAAGTATGCTTATCGATGAACTCCTTACTTATAAGGAGTTAGTGATGTTTTTTATCTCTTCACCTCCTGAAGAGAAGGGTACAAAAATAACTAAGCCAAATAGAGTTAACGAATGTGTGGGATGCCGATTTTATTTTTTATAAGAAATCAAGAAAGTAATTTACTATATGTAAATTCCTTAATTAAGCTGTTTTTACTTTGACGACATCTGAAATAAATTTCTTAAAACATCCTGAAAACGTCAGCGTTGGGAACGCATCTATTTGTAGAGGGAATATTTGCCTGCAATACTTGTTTTATGGAGTTATCCAGACGGTTACTGATCTGATACTACTGAAATGGTTAATACAATTATTTTCTGCTAAGCTATAAGTCAAAAGCGCATAGTTAATGCAACTTTAAGGCTACAGAGTAATGGTTAGAGCATAGCAGATTCATATTTTATTCGATTGCAACTAGAAACGCATTATTTTTACTATACCCATCTTCTTTGGTTTTTTTAATAGTTACTAGACGATATTCATGTTTTTTTTGGCCAACCATTCACACTTACATCACAGTGTGTACGCAAATAGGATGTCGAAATCGGTATCTTTGTGCTTCATACCTGTAGTTGTGACAACTAAATTAATATTCGGATTTTTTATATTTCCATTAACATGTGGAAGTTTAAATATTAAGCACGCTACTGTATGGTATTGAGTTTTTTTTTAAAAAAGAGCAGTCTAAGAAATCTAGCAAAGAGTTATCATTCGATTACTGTATAGTTCATAACTATAAACTGATATAAATCTCAGTAACTATTACTGATCTAATGTAAATTCGCGTCAGGAAGCAGCGGTAGCGTTATTCTGAAGGAGTATTACGGGTGGTTACTGGAAAAGTTCATTTTTGATAAAAAGATAAAGTGAGTTTTAGCATAGCGTAAAATATATCTAATATTACATTAATTCTGATATTTACGTTAAAACTACGATATTACCGAAATGGAGTAGTAGTTATACATCATTACTATAAATACTTAATTAAGTAGTACTGGTAGCGGATCCTGATGTAGTAATAGATAATCGGACAACATATTGGCCATATTCTAGCAAGATATTTAGGATAGTACATTACTATGATTTCTTCTCGAATTTTCAATGAAATACATTATTACCGAAGTGGTGTAAAGATGATGAAGATGACGGCCCGCAAAAATTAGGGTTTGTCATCCTAATAAAAGGATTCCTGCTCACAAATATGTAAAATGCATTCTGCATGACGACAGCCTACTTTTTGCCGACGTTCAGCTTTTGGAAGTAGGCAGCAGAATTATGGTCAGAAAGAATGTATAGAATATAAAAATGCTTATTAAGTCAAATTTAGCGTTAATATCTCTAAAATTATTTAATTAGATTAAAGATACATATTTCAATGAAATTTAATTTATAATATAAATTAATAACTAATTTTATCTGCTTTTAGCAGTAAAAATAGTTTCTTTTGTCTTTTCTTAAAGTAAAGAGTGATTCAATTTCCTAACCATGTACAGAGCTTAGTATAGAATGTCACTTAGCGCCTGTTGAGACGTTCTTAAACGAATGGTATGGTGAGTGATTTAATGTGTGATATTAAAGTGATAAATCTATCATTTTAAATTGGTTAAGAATTTGAGATCACTCTGTGTCGATATATTTAACTATATAATCAGAAATTACCCAATCAAGATTGGGTAGTAAAACTCCATTCCGGTTTATGAAAGATTGATTCAAAGTTAAATTTTAATTTTTTAAAAAAATATATTCTCTTTTTAAGAGATGATATATTTTTAATTCCAGCATATAGCAATTAAGGCGTGAATCTTTATCTGAAACCCTTACGTATCAAACGTTCCAGTGACGAAAATCGTTTAGCCTAGCATTTTAACCTACACAAATAAGGAGTTATGCTCATTTCTTATATATCTAGTTTCGGAGATTTTTATTTATCTTGCTGATTAATTCATAAATTATTTTAATAAAATATAAATAATATGTTATGAAAGTCTGCTATAGAGATAATACCGAAAGCAGATATACTTTCTGATCTATTTCACTAACTAATCCGTAATGGTAACAGTAAGCTGATAGGATACCGCTGTTAAAGCAGAGCTTGAAGTTGTCATGTTGCAGGAATATGCTTAATGCCACCTTGTCTACGGATTTATCCGTACTTCGTGATAGTTATTTATTATAACGAACTATATAAATTGCTCTTATTGATATTGAGATTAAGATGCCTAAGGTTAAAGGAATCATTAACCGCAACGGAATATAATTCAACAGCTCCTTGTGCCTTATTTAAAACGTAAAAAAATCTTAAAGAGTTGTTAGTTTTGCCAGTATATTTTAGGTAAAATATAGCGATAATTTTTACAAAGCTATGGAGAAGTCCTCAGTAAAAAGCATATAGTCTTTCTGCAAAAAACCTCATAAGTAAACTCAAAGACCGATACATTGAAGAACACAGGCGTTGGCAGATGTGTGTGATTTAAACGATCACGCTAGATTTATTTTATGCTGATTAGATAACCGTTTTGTCAAGGACGGTGATCGTTTTTGCTGCTGCTTATTATTGGCATCACTAAATATAGATGTACAGAGAACTCAGTTTCGGTAAAATATGGTTATTAAAAGTTAGAAGCAAATTATATCGAACTCCTCAATTCCTATCGAGCGCCTAACTTAGTCATACCCCATATTTGCTATGGAAGTTTGGTCTTTTGGCATTTGGAATTCAATAGCAAAGGTGTTCTCGGATATGTAGGATCAAAGCTGTTAGTACACAAAATCGCTCATGCGTTAGTTTCACTTTCAAAAGATTTCTAACCGAAAGTTAAGAGTGATCTGCGGGAGGTTTGACTAATAGATAGTTGTAATATCGTTAATAAATCCCTTGATATTTTTTGGCAAAGTTTTCAGCGTACTCTGCAGTGATCAAGAAGCTGGAGAAAGAGCGAGAAGAACGGATGGCATTATAATAACCCTCCATCAGCGCACTCTGTATTGGAGTTTTCCCCGTCAATAAAAAGGACGAATCTGATTGAATCGAATTTTGCAACAATTAAGGATACACGAAGCCGAATCGCAAATTGCTGTAGTTTAAGAAAAAAGCAACCCTTTTAAGAGTATTTTAAGCTGACTTCCGTTTGCTCAAAAAGCGAGAAGCGCTAAAGAAATTGCTATGCTTAACTTTTACTAATAAACAACATTTAATTTAAGAGTGGAAATAAAATTACAAGGGATCAAATTGAAGCAGTAGCCTGTGACCTACCATACGATAAATTTACTAATAAATCTCTAAGACTATTATCTTTCAATAACTAAATAACCATAAACAATAAATGTTACTTGGTACCAAATATCTTATCGCCCGTATCAGCTAAACTAGGAACAATATAACCATATTTATCAAAATTATCATCAATAGATGCTGTATAAAGTTTAACATCAGAATGAGAAGCTTCCAGTGCCTTAATAGCTTCTGGTGCAGCAACTAATACCAATATTTAGTAGCATAACAATTTACTTATTTAAGTAGATTAATCATAGTAATTATTGAACCACCGGTTGTTAACATCGGATCAACAACGCTTATACGGGCACTAGGAATATTTTCTAATACCCATTTATCATTCTCAATCCCGTACGTAAAATTGGCACGATAATAATTTTTTTCTTTAATTTACTCAATATTTACATGATTACACTAACCTTTTATTGTAATTGTTTCTGTTTCTAAGTTTGCTGTTGCTTCATAAGTTAATAAACTGCCACCTCTGAGGCTAATTCACGAAAATGTTTAGTGCTAATATCTTTATTCCGCAATAAACCTAATTTATGTTTAACTAACGGTGTTTTTACTCAACTATTTTTACGCTACTATCTCCTATAGTATTAATCTAAAAATAAAAATTATTAAATTATAGGGCTTTCAGATTTGTTTTAGTAAAAGATTAAGATTTCCTTCTTTTATGAATTTATTTTTGTAAACTTTTTTAAAAATTATGATGAAAATTAATGTAAAAATCTCGCAAACGTTTGCTTAGGTTGATAAATTATTGATTTTCCATCTATTTTCAAATCTGATTAAATCGTCTTTGTGATTGTCTATGACAGATAAAATTTCTCTTAGTTATAAAGATTCTGGTGTCAAATATTGATTCAAGTAATAGACTGATCGAATGTATTAAAAATTGGTATTAAAAAAGTGAGAGAATCCTTACCTCGCCGACAAGAAGTAATAGAAAGATTAGGTATACTTTTGTGTACATTAACTATAAAAGTATAGTGGTCAATATTAGTTTCCAGTACAGATGTTGTTGGAATAAAACTGCAATTAGCAGTAACTTAAAACACTATAATACCATTAGCATTAGTTTAGTTGCTATGTACGTAATAGATCTGATTGTTTAATATGCGGAATTACTTTTTTTTATTATTACGAAACCGGTTAATCTAAAGGTTAACACAGAGCAACTAGTATAATCAATAAAAATATTGCAGAAAGCTGCAATGCAATAAGGTTATGCCTTGTTTGGTAGTGAAACAGAAGAGCTGCCTGATTATGTATCGGAGTGAAGATTATAATATAATAGGTTTTTATGTTGGTGTAGTTAAAAAATAAAAATTATTGATGGTAGTATAGTTAAAGCTGACGACGCATTAATTATTTTATCTGCTAGCGAGTCTTCATTCTTAATGATTATTAATTAATTAGAAAATCTACAATTTATCTAAAATATTTACCTATAATACAACTAGAAAATAAGTCATCTGCTGATTATTTATTTATCAGTTACAACAAAACATCTTTATGTTAAACTATTCTATTTCTAATTAGAAATAGAATATTCATCAAATTTCTTATATAATAAATATGTCGGTTTTAGGAAAATATTCCGAGTGTTTTATCTTTAGAAGAAGTTTTTTGATGTATTGAAAATGCTTAAGGAACTAGGTAAGAAAGCCTAGTAAATTAGTAAGGTTATCGCAATTAACACGGATTGAATCAATAAGTAATAATTAGAAAATGAAAATCTATTGTTATTAATTTTGGTAATGACAGAAAGTTACAAACTATTATTCATGCTCCCAAAAAAAATATTATCGATAAAATTAATGTAGTTTTCAGCAAGAATCTAATTTCTTATTCTTTAGAATGTGCTAAAAATCTGCGATTTCAACTGTTGTGATATAAAAGAGGATTAGCTGATAACTATATTTATGATGCTTCAATTATCATGGAGATAGTTCAATATCAAGCGGATCTTACAGTACTGGCAAGATTAACATATGCGCATTCTTACACCACACTTGAATTATTAGCTATAATTTAGCTAAATTAATTAATAATCAACATTTCTTCTTCCAGAAGAAATGTTGGAATATATGGCTATTCAGAAAGCACTGGTAAATGGTGATAAAGAGTAGATAACACTTAGATTTACTTCATCACCGAGAAATTTAGTTATAACCTGATTATTTTACAATTTAACGTGTCTATCTTGTCGAAGATCAACTGTTAGATATTTTACGCGCGAGTTCAAACATTAAGAGTATCATATTTATCTGTGAGTCATTCATTGGTTTATTAATAGTCGCTTAGCAATGGTTAATGATATCTATATTGGCAAAGTTTGTTAGTTTGCTCGCAGAATAAATTGTAGACAGGTCTGCATTTCAATTATTATGGTTTTAAACAGTCTCGGTAAGTCAAATAATTTAATAAATAAAGAAGCTCTATACTATTAAATCTATTAGATGTATTTTTTTAAATAGCTTATATAACTTTCTACATTTTCAATGTGAAATTTCTTATTAATAAATTTTTAATTATCTAGCCTTATTATGCATGATGACTAATTTCATCCTTTTGGTAAAGGATTTCTACTATTTAACTCCATCCGAGAAAATGATGTGCTCTTTTCGATGATTTGCTTAAGAAGCAACTAACACACTCTTATATTAAACTTTCTAAGAATTTCATCGCTTAGATAACTTTGTTGATATCGGGTGATTAAGAACGAGATTTTGTTCTTTCCTTTTTTATTTTCTCTTATTCTACATTTTCTAGCTTTCCTAAATGTAATATAATGCTTCCCCTTTTTAGGGATTTAGGAAAAATTTTTTCTCGACTTTAATAATAGCACTTAATACATTTATATTGACTGCTGTCGCTGAATCAAAAAATCAGAGATGTTATATAAAAATGTTTTTTTTAAATTTTAATATCTGTTTGTTTTTTGTTACTTCCGTAAAATCAAACTATTCACTTATATCGAAGATAAGTAAAACATTTATTCTTCTGATATAGTTTTATTATAGGACTTTTAATAAGATTGTTAAATATTTTCTTGTAATCGGGGATTTACAGCAATATCGTTGTAACCTCTATCAATATCCCTAGAGATATCATGTTCACTGTGACAATATGGCAAGGATAAAGTAGAATAAGTTGCTTCAATGTATGAATTGAGATCATCTAACAGATTGTTACTGAGCCCATCTAATGAGATGTAGATTTATATTGGCATGAATAAGGGAAAGTTTCTTTGATATTTATGATTGTTTGTTTTTTTTCATTGGGTGACCGTTATAGCAAAATTTTTGATATAGAATAAGGGATTTTTATTGATAATCGTTGCCAACATATCCTGAATATTTCAGGATTCATGGATGATTGGAAACTATTTAAATACGGTTCTACTAATGAATAGTAATATAAAAACACTTTTTAAAGAAAGTTGCTTAATAATTTTTTATAAAAATAGTGACACATATTCTAATTAGTTATTACCATATTTGGTATATAATGGTCAAACTACCTTTCACTCTGATACTTCGTAAATCTATTCTTCATCCTTAAATTAGATATTAATTACACTATTAGTTAGCAGGTCAAATCCGCTAAGCTAGTTTTAGTTTTCTAAATAGACTTTAATGGATTAAAGTCTATTGAAATGGTTATTTTCCCGATTTTTTCTAGTTTATTCATTTCTGCATAATACACTGAAAAAAACTTGCCAACAAAGCATCAAGGATTTTGTTAGTGGCATTACAACTTTCTGATAGGGCAGATCTCCTATCGCAGCTTACCTTAACTTTTTGTTGCATGTTTTTTGAGAGTAATTTAATATTAATGCTATTTTGTGTGCTCAATAAAATTGGTAGTGTTTATTCAGGATTATCTTTGCTATTACATTTCAAAAACTAATAATATCTTTGCCCTGTATCAAGTTTGAATATTCAGTTAAGCCATGGCACTCTGTGCTATCCAGAAGTTTAGCTAAGTTCTTTTCTAATTCTCAATAAACATATCGAGCGTAACAGGTTCCTTGTATATATGATCAGTGATGCTAATAATAACTAGTAAGTAAAGGCGATAAGCTTGCCTACTAGAATCACATATACCTCAGTAAAGAAATGAACGTAAGTGTATTTGCTTAAATTATGTAGATAGAATTGCAAATGCTCTTTAAATCATTCTATTTCAGTTTTCTGGATGGGTATTATCTGGCAAAGAAATAATATCATTTTCACAAAGAATCTACAGAGGTTCATGAAAATCAACGGTGGAGATGTCTTGCATATATAGACATAGCAATAACTCTTCGATATTTTTATATCATTTGAATAAGCCAGTAGCAACGATCTGTTAAAAGATATTCTATTTCTATTGGCAATTTGGGATCCTATTAACCTTAGGTACTTTAATCTTAACATCGCCAATACTGGTCTGTATATAGGTTGCTATGATAAATAATCGTTACGGTCGATTGGCATTTCCTGATGTCGATAAGGCGGTTTAAAAATGTTGTTGCAACTATGACTTCAAGTTTAGCTAAGCCTTAATAGCGGTGTCTATCAGTTTCCTGGCATCATTATAGATGAGTTCATGGAATGGATGAGAGGATAACATCTGGTTTCGCAGATACTTGTAGAGTAGAATTTTTCTAGAATATCATCTTTTTATTGTTGAGTTATCCATAAAATTAATTAGCAGGATAACTACTCTATCTCACACCATTGGCGAATCCCATGTGCATCACAAATGAGCATAACTCTTAGTAACGAAGATTGTTCGGTACCATTAATACTTACATGATTATATTTAATAAAGACAATATTCATCGAATTTTTCTATATTAATCAAAATTGGATTAGATAAAAAAGGATAATTTATCAGCTTATTAGCTAAGTTATTAGCAACTTGTTTAAATTATATTATTAGGAATTTATGTTTAAAGAGGTTTATACTAAGTTAGTCGATAATGAAGTAAGATAGGTTAGAGTCAAACCTGGAAAAGCATTACTATTCATCCTATAATAGGAAATACTATTAATAATTCTAATCTTTTATCTGCTTGTTTTCAGAAACTCTAATCTGCAAAAATTTCACAAATATGTAATAAAATCTATTCCTTCATGAGAAGGAAGAATATTCCTTTTATCGAAAATTAACATGAAATTACCTCTCAGTAGGTTATCTATATAGCGAAAAATATGATTAATTAATAATTTTATTTATTTTCATAATTTGAAAATAATTATACATTAATTGGTAATTAGCTAGTAAACAATCAATCGACAGAAATTAGTGCTTAAGAATGTAAACAATTAATATCCAAGACCTATCCAGTTTTTAACTGCATTTAATTCTAAATTAATCTTTGCAACATAAGAAGATAATGATTTATTAATATAATTGTTTTTTTGCTGTTTTACTATATAACTAAATGGTTGAAAATAATCAAGAAATTACCATGCTGACAAATTAGTTACGAATTATTATTTCGATTGATCAGCGTCATCCTAGATTGACGAATCAAATTTTTACTTATTCTTTTAGTTAACTGATCCACGTATATTTGAGATATAATTGTTATTCAATAATACTTTCCAGTATAATAGTACTATGGTTTAGTTGTAAAACTTATATAAGGTAAAATTTAATCATCAAAAAAGATTATTTAATTTGCTAACTCGTTTTTTTGATAAATTGCTGACGATAGGTTACCAGATTTTCAATAGTTATCACCGGCATATCATGTTGCCTAGCAAAGATAAGCACTTCTGGCATACGGGCCATAGTACCGTCGTCATTTGTTAACTCACATAAAACACCTGCTGGCTTAAAACCGGCTAAAGTTACCAAATCAATGGTAGCTTCAGTATGACCACGACGCTGTAACACACCACCTTCTTGGGCCCTCAACGGAAAAACATGCCCAGGTCGATTAAGATCGGTTGGTTTTGCATTATCGGTGATTGCTTTACGAATAGTTATTATTCGATCACTGGCTGATACGCCGGTTGTAACACCTTCAGAAGCCTCGATAGTGATCGTAAATGCGGTTTGGAATTGACTTGAATTTTTTTTAACCATCATGGGTAACGCTAATTGTTTACGGCGTTCTTCCGTTATACAAAGACAAACAATTCCACTACCATGACGGATAGTTAATGCCATCTGTTCAACTGTCATAGTTTCAGCAGCAAAAATAATATCACCTTCATTTTCACGGCCTTCGTCATCAAGTACCATAACACCTTTACCTTGACGTAAAGCCTCAATAGCACACTCTATACGTTTGATCGGATTACCATACGTGGAAAGTGACGTCTGATTCATGGTAAAACCTCATCAATAAATACTAAATTACCAGAACCAGGGCAAGCTTGGGAGTATAAAAATCAATCTAGTATTTTAAAAATCTGCACATAATTTACAGTTTTCAAAATTACAGATATCCTTACTCTCTCCCATACGAACTATAATCGTAGGTTCTAGAATCTCACTGGATCTGCTGATTTCTACTACGTGTTGCTATAATGAAACGCTTGCGGGCTTGGTTATTAAATTAACAGAATAATATCAATGCCGGTTCTAATTTCGCTCTTATCTAAGATAAACAGCTAAACTATATCGTGAATATAATTCTGTAGCAATCAACAATAACAAATATATCATGAGATAATATTTTGATTTATAGAATAGTCAATTTAGTATTTAGGAGTTATTATTCTAATTTAAATTGATTGTTATCATTAAATTTAATAAAAATAATTTTGGGAAAATGTGCTAATTATTTTACGTATACTATTAAATGAGTTATATCAATTTTTGATGCATGAGTTTTGGAAATTCTGGTGTGTATCCATTCTGATTAATTTTATGAATTATTTTAATAAAATATAGATAATATGTTATGAAAAGTCTGTCGATATAGCTATCTGAGAAACCAGATATTACCTCTAATTCATTATATGAATTCATCTGTAATGGTGAGTGTCAGGCAGGTGATTAGACACTGCTGTTAAGGCGGAGCTCAAAGCCATGCTAAGAGAAGATAAAAAATGATACCTTGTTTACAGATCTGATCTGTTGACCATAACGGTTATTTACTATAGCTATTTTATAAATATATGGGTGTTATCGATGTTGAGACTAAAGTGCCTAAGGTCAGGAGATAAATCACAGCGGTAATGAAATATGTTTCAAGAGCTCATTGTTACCGCTTTATTATTTGAAGCGTGTAAAAGTATAGAAAAGTTGCTACCATGGCCTACAGGTAAGATTATATCCACCACTGGTAATTTAATGAAGTCTTTTGGCTTTTAAGTAAAAAGCCCATACTCTTTTTTGCAGTATCATCAGTAGACTGAAACAGCAATCACTTGAATACCATTGCCAATAGTAGTTGCGTGATTTAAGTGATATGTATACATTTTTTCTTGACTAATAGAAAAACCGTACTTCCAGGAAGCTGATTGCATTTACCCTGCTGCTCATTATCGGCGGAGGCGCATGGATGTAAGGAGTTAATTAGGGTTGAAAATGCTTATCAAGAGTTAGAAAAAAAGCTGAGCTGAACTTCTCAATGGCTTACTACGAGCGCGTGACTTAATTGTATCTACTAGAATTCTTACGGAAGATGGGGTTTCCCTTAATTTTATAATATTATGGGAAAGATGTTATTGGGCACATATAGCACCAAAGCTATTAGATACACAAAACAGCATTCATGCTAAATTATTCAACAAAGGCATTCAAGGATCGAAAGTTAATGATGAGCTGTGTGAGGTCTCTCTACCAGAGAGACGCGATGACGCTAATAAACCTTTTGATGTTTTATTGGTAGTGAGTTTCAGTAAATATCCTGCAGCAATGAAGAAGCTGGAGAAAGATTGAGAAGAATGGCTGCTATCTTATTCCTTCTTGTCAACGCATTAGTAGGCGTCAATAAGAATGATGAATCTAATTTGAATATCAGTTTTTGCGTGATAGTATTTAGGCTATGAAACTAACCCGCGAAGCACTGTGTGGTTCGAAAAAACAATTCTTTCAATGGCATTTGAGGCTACTCTCGTCTCCTTAGAAATCTAGAAGGAGCTTAGAGGGGTTTTTGATCTGTTTGATCCTGTGTTATGATAAAGAACGTCTAATTTAAGGATGAAGAATAGATTTATTAAGCATTAGTGTAACCTAACTTGATAATCACACATTAGATTTTCTAATAAACATATTAAATAATCTATAGATTATAATTTGTGATCTAGAAGGATATTGAGATGGTTGATGTGAAAAAAATTGAACAAGTTGTTCGCCAAATAAAAGAGACCTTACCGGAAGAAATACTTAACTTAGGTGAAGATCTTGATAAAAAATTAAAGGGAGGATTACAGTACCAGTTAGAAAAATTTAATTTAGTCTCTCGTGAAGAATTTGATATTCAAACACAAGTTTTACTGAAAACCCGTGAAAAAATAGTACAAATGGAAAAACGTATTGAACAATTAGAAAAAAGGCTAGATCATGAAAATGAATAATAAAATGCCACGATAAGTGGGGTATCGTGGCATTTATTTTTATCCAAAAATATTAATTATTTTTTATAATGGTATTAATAATATTTGTTGTAGAGAGACCTGCTTCAAAATTAAGCACTTTAACTTTACCACCTGCTGCCAAGACCTCTTGGCTACCGGAAATATCTTCTGCCTTATAATCGCCACCTTTGACTAATACATCAGTTGAAATTAATAGATCACTAATCAGGCGTTGAGGAGTATCCTCTTCAAAAGAAACCACCCAATCTACTGAACTTAGCGCTCCTAATACGCTCATACGTTGAGCCAATGGGTTAATAGGACGATCATCACCTTTTAATCGTTTAGTTGAATCATCACTATTTACAGCGACAATCAAGCGATCACCTAACTTGCGGGCATTGGCTAAATAGATAACGTGACCAGCATGCAGGATATCAAAACAACCATTGGTTATCACAATCTTCTCTCCACGACTACGAGCAGCAGCAATTGCACGTTTTAGTTGTTGCTCATTCATCACACCAAAACCATCATCAGTTCGGTCATGAATAGCATTCTCTAGCTCAACAGATGATACAGTTGAAGCACCCAGTTTTCCAACTACAACTCCAGCAGCCGTATTAGCTAAAATACAAGCTTGATAAAAATCAAGCTGAGCCGCTAAAGCTGTTGCAAAAACAGCAATAACTGTGTCACCGGCTCCGGTAACATCATAAACTTCCTGTGATTGAGTCAGTAAGTGTAAAGGCGGTTTTTCGCGCTGCAGCAGTGTCATCCCTCTTTCTGAACGAGTGATCAGTAACCCCTTAAGATTAAGGGAATAAATTAATTTCATCCCTTTCTGTTTAATTTCGCTATTGTTATCACATTTACCAACAATGGCTTGAAATTCAGACATATTAGGGGTCAATAAAGTAGCTCCGCGATAACGTTCAAAATCATTACCTTTTGGATCAATAAGTACTGGTACTTGAGCAGCATTTGCTAATGCAATGATCTGCGAAATTTGCGCTAACGCACCTTTACCATAATCAGACAATATTAATACTTCAACACTTTGTAACAATTGCTCAATACGATCTAATAACGGTTTTATATTAACACTATCAAATCCTACTTCAGAATCTAGTCGAATAAGTTGTTGATTATGAGATATAATTCTTAGTTTAGAAATAGTAGGATGAGTTGATAATGGAATAAAATCACAACATACATTGACTTGACTGAGTTTTTTAGTTAAAATTTTAGCATCATCATCAATACCAGTAAATCCTACAAGACGAACATTAGCGCCTAAAGCAGCAATATTCATGGCAACATTAGCCGCACCACCAGGCCGTTCTTCTTTCATTTCTACTTTAACGATTGGAACGGGCGCTTCTGGTGAAATTCGATTAGTTAATCCATACCAATAACGATCTAACATAATATCGCCGATTACTAAAATATTAGCCTGTTTAAAATCAGGGAGAATAATTTTCATCCAGACTCCAATTATAAATAAATTACCCAACAAAGATTACTAGCAATAGTAACATAGCAAAGTTTCTTAAAGAGTGAGTTATTAGAAAACATGGTATATGATAGTTAAAATACGCTCCGCTCTGATGTTTTATGAACCCCCATTTCCACTTTTAAATTGACGTTGTTTATCACTAGGATCAGCAGATAAATTTCCTTACCAGCTTTAGATTTTTCTGAGCAGACAGAATAGTTTAAATACCATTGAAATGGTTGTTTTTTTTGAACTAAACTTATTCGAAGATTAGCTTCATAGCCTTACACCTTCGAGCAAAAGCTGATATCTAAATTATATTTATTGTTCTTATTGATCCCCAGTGTGCTGACTGGAAGAGATAAAGGTGCACAGGTATTCTTCTCAATCTTTATCCAACTTCTTCATCGTTGCAGGATATGCTCGCTGAAACTCATTGCCAATAAAACATCAAGGAGTTTATTAGGAACATCACAATTCTCTGCTAGGTAAATCTCCCGCATCTCACTTTAACTTTCGCTTACATACCTTTATAGAATGAAATCAGCACATCAGTTATTTTATATTCAATAATATTGATATTAGGTGCTCGGGAATATCTTTACTATTTTCATTTAAAACCAAAGCACTATCTTTCGTAGAAAATCTAGAAGGTACGGTTAAGTAACGCGTTTCAGGCCATTAAGAGGTTAGGCCCAGTTTGCTTCTGACTCTCAATAATACTTTTGCGCGTAACAAGCTCCTTACGTCCATGCGTAGTGATGTTAATAATGAGCAGTATGTAAAGGCGATCAGCTTACTTCTGACCAGCACGGCTATATGGAATCAGTCTAGAAATAAACATAGCTTCGTGAATCGCTTAAATCAGGTAAGGAGCCATTGCCTGATCTCTTCAAAATATTAGTATTTCAATATGTTAATGGGATTGGCAGATAAACCATGCGCTTTTTAACGAGAAAAACCTAGAGATTTTATTAAATCACTGGTGGATAATGCTTTACATATACAGCCATGGTAGCAAATCTTCTTCGTTTTTTACATGCTTTAGCTAAGACAGTAGCACAACTGAGTTGTTCAAGCATATTCTGTTACCATTACGGATCCAATAACCTTAAGCACTTTAATCTCAATATCGCTAATACCCGTCTTTCTAGGTTGACTATGGTAAATAACCGTTACAGATGACTGTTTGCTGCGCGTCAACAAGGCAGTGTTTATAGGTTATCGTGGTCCCCATGTTTGAGCTCTGATTTAACAGCCGGTGTCTATGAGCTTTCTGGCACTATTACGGATGCGTTCATGCAAGAGATCAGAGGGGTATAACCTGTTTTTTCAGATTACCTCTAGGTAGACTTTTCATAGCATATCATTTCTTTGTTGTTAAAATCATTAACGAAATCAATCAGCAACATACGCCATTCATCTCAAAAACTACATATACTAAAAATAAGTATAATTCTAAAAATATTCGCTGACGATAAAGGTTGATAAATCAACTCTATACTGAATTTTTTTTCAGTAAACTAAACGATATAGGAACACAAAGGTTAAGAAAATTGATAATAGTAACAGCAGTTATCAGTTATTAGATTAGTTTTTCTATTCAATAACCTAATCTAATTGATAGCAGTGAACTTTTAATAAATTACTATACATATAAATAATGTATCAATTATTAGATTTTATATAAGACATTAACATTTTGCGTAACTGATAAAAATATTACACAGGAAATACTCTAGGTGGTTTGCTAATCAATAATGGAGTTAGCGTTGATTTTATATTTGCTTGCTGAAATTAATAACGCATTGATTATAAAAATGTTGAAGTAATTCTAGATTTTTAATAAAACCTTCAGGCGTTTTAATGTCTTTAAATCGATTTTTTCTATAAATCATCTTTTACTTAAAAAGTATGAATTTCAAACTCAGTAGAAATTCCAGCACCAGTTTTAACACGACAATTTTTTATTTTTATTTTATCAATTAACTGTTTGTCTTGATAAAAAAGACAACAACGAAATCTTTGTCGGTGTAAATTTTTCTTTTTACGTAATTTTCTAAGACGACAATAAAATAGTACCATTGTAAGAGTATCCTTTTCATGCTAAAAAAAATTATTTTTTAATTAAACAATCCCTGTTTTTAGATAACTACAGCAAAACAATAATTGTTATTTCCCACTTAAAATTCGCGCCGGATCTATTTTTGTTGCCCGTTTAGCTGGATACCAGCTAGCGAGTAAACTTAAGATTAATGTTGTTAACATCACATAAAATATATCGATAATCTGGAGCTCAGAGGGTAAAAAATCAATAAAATAAACATCACCTGATAAAATAGGATGACTAATGATATTTTCTATATATTTAATAATAGTCGTTAAATTTAGCGATATAAAAATCCCAATTAACATACCAATAAAACACCCAATCATCCCCGTTATTAATCCATACCATAAAAAAATAGCTCGAATAAAACCATCTTTAGCACCGAGTGTTCTCAACACTGCAATATCGGTTTTTTTATCTTTTACTGCCATCACTAGCGTAGAGATAATATTAAAACAGGCAACACCAATTACTAAAATCATAGTAAGATACATTATGCCACGTACCATTTGAATATCGTTATACATGTAACCATAATCTGCTATCCAACTTTTAATAGTAACATAATGGCCAGTATTAATGCCAGCATCATAAACTACTTTGTTAGCAGCAAAAACATCATTCACACTGATCTGAAAACCGGTAATACTATCACCATAGGATAAATATTGCTGTGCATCTTGTAATGGTACTATTGCTAAATGATGATCTAACATACCATTTAATTTTAATATGCCAATAACTGTAACATTAATTCGATTTAGCTGTTGAATACCTAATTTACTATCATGATTAGAGATCATGATAGTAATATGATCTCCAGGTGAAACTTTTAATGTTTTTGCGACGCCTTGACCTAAAATAATTTCGTTGTTACCTAGTTTTAATTTTTGCCATGCATTATTTAAGATAAAATCAGGTAATGAACTAACTGAGCGCTCTGACGATAAATCAACACCGACTACTTGTATTGCTTTCAATGTATTTCCCTTTTCAATCAACCCAGTAAAGTTAATGTAAGGTGATACACCAACAACCCCTGCAGTTTGCCTAACTTTGGCTAAATCAGCTTGCCAATTTAAATAAGGTTGATTAACTACCGCAATTTGTCCGTGAGGAACAACTGAAAGTATGCGATTTTTTAATTCACGTTCAAAACCATTCATTGCACTTAAACCGATAATTAACACTGCAACACCAAGTGCGATACCTAGTATAGAAATAATTGATATCAATGAAATCAAGCTTACTCTTTTTTTGCCATGACTAAAACGAATAGCAATTTTTAAGGTACGAGGTAATTCCGCTATCATTATCCTGCTCACATTAAGCTTGAATTATCTTGTAAATAACCATCACGCATCTCCAGTTGACGAGTTAAACGACAGGCAAGTCTCAAATCATGAGTTACAACTAAAAATGCTGTCCCTTTTTGTCTATTAAGATCCATTAATAAATTAAAAATAATATCTACATTGTGTAGGTCTAAATTACCTGTCGGTTCATCCGCTAACACTAAAGCAGGTTCGTTAACAATTGCACGGGCAATTGCAACTCGTTGACGTTCGCCACCAGATAATTCAGCCGAGCGATGATTAATTTGATGTGATAAACCTACTGCTGCTAATATCTCATCAGCTTTATTCTGAGCTTTAACACGTGTCATTCCACCAATTAATAATGGCATCATTACATTTTCTAATGCAGTAAAATCCGGTAATAAATGATGAAATTGATAAATAAATCCCAACTCTTGATTACGTAGTTTAGCTCTATCATTAGTAGAAAGTAAGGTAATTTTTTTACCATCAAAAATAATATCACCGCTACTTGGCGTATCTAATCCACCTAATAAATGCAGGAGTGTACTCTTGCCAGAACCTGAGCTACCTAGAATTGCCATCATTTCACTTTTATTGATTGATAATGAAATATTTTTAAGAACATTAGTCGAAATTTTTCCATCTTGATAAGATTTACAGAGGTCTTGGCAAACTAATAGGGGGGAATTATTCATAACGTAAAGCTTCTGCAGGTTGAACGGTAGCTGCACACCAAGATGGATAAAGGGTGGCCAATAATGAGATAGAAATTGAAGATAAAGCAATTAATATAACACGGTAAGGATCAATAAATATTGGTAATTCAATACCTTTAGCTAATAAACCAAACATAGGCATTATTATATTGATCTGGCTTGTAATAAAAAGACCTAATAATGTTCCAATGATGCTACCAATGATTCCTGTTGCTGCTCCTTGAAGGATAAAAATAGCCATAATCTGGCTTCGCTTTAAACCTAAAGTCTGCAAAATCCCACCTTCAGACTCTTTTTCCATAACTAATAATGAAAGTGAAGTAACAATATTAAATGCTGCTACGGCAATAATGAGACTCAATAATAATCCCATCATGTTTTTTTCCATTTTTACTGCCTGAAAAAACTCACCTTTTCGTTCACGCCAATCTTGCCATATCATACCTTTCGGTAACGTTTGCTGACATAAGGTATCAACGGTTAATGGTGCGTTAAGATAAAGACGCCAACCAGTAATATTACCGATCGGATAACGCATTAATCGTGCTGCATCTAGCTGATTAACTAATAATTCACTGTTGTCAGCTTCACCTTGAGTAGCAAAAAAGCCGGCTACTGTGAATAAACGCTGACTTGGTATTCTGCCGATTGGCGTAAGTTGACTAACACTAGGGATAATTAATCTCAATTTATCCCCTCTCCTTAGCTTTAGTTGTTCAGCTAATTTTATACCTAAAATAACATGATAACTACCAGCAGTTAATGCTGAAGAATCTACATCTTGTAGATGATTTAACAAAGGCTCAATCGATGTTTTATCAACACCAATCATGACCGCAAGCCCCATATTTTGCTTGCTTTGCAATACAACATTACTTTCTACAATTGGGGTAATGTTCTTGATTCCTTGTAGATAGGTTATATTTTTTGCTGGATACTGACTTGGGTTGAGATTGCCTTTATGTGTCGTTAAAATAACCTGTGGCATATATGTTAATATACTCTGTTGCAATGAATGCTCAAAACCATTCATAACAGCGGTGACGGTAATTAATGCCATAATGCCTAATGCAATGCCAATTATAGATAAACTTGATACGAACCAACAAAATCGGTCGCCGGTTTGTCCACGCATGTAACGTAGACCAATATAAAAAATAACAGACTGAGACATTATATCCAATATACCTCTGTTGCCAAAGCAAAGTATTTAGCGATAATAAATGGTAGCTTACTGAATGAAATCAATTTAAGTCAAGGTTTTACGATTTTTTATATCTATTTTAACGAATTAGACTATTTTCATTTTTTTTAGTATTAATAAAACAAGTATTACAATTTTAATAATGAGAATTAATTAATGCTTATGTCGGCAAAATATTATTATCAACTACCTAAACAGCAAGGTGATATTCGCTATTTAGGGTGTCTGATTGGCGCGGCAGCCGCTGTTGAGTGTGCTGATATTGTCGAACGCCATCCAGGTCTTGTTGTCTTAATTACTCAAGATACACATAATGCCTTAAAATTATGTGATGAAATACAACAATTTTCACAGAATTCAGTCACAATGCTTTCGGATTGGGAAACGCTACCTTATGATAATTTTTCACCACATCAAGAAATTGTTTCAACGCGTTTAGTTAATCTTTATCGACTTCCAACTTTGACAAAAGGTTTATTAATTGTTCCGGTTAATACGTTAATGCAAAAAGTTTGCCCCGCTGATTTCCTAATCAGCAATGCACTGGTTATCCATAAGGGAAACAAGGTTTCACGTGAAAAATTGCGTAATAATCTTAATAAAGCCGGTTACCGATATGTTGAACAAGTAGTCGAGCATGGTGAGTATACTACTCGTGGATCGTTAATTGATCTTTTTCCAATGGGCAGTGATGATCCATATCGAATTGATTTTTTTGATGATGAAATTGATAGCTTAAGAACTTTTAATGTTGATAGTCAACTGACTGTCAGTGAAATTGAGAAAATAAATTTACTACCCGCTCACGAATTTCCAATAGATGATAAAGCTATTGAATTATTCTGTAGTCAATGGCGTAAATATTTTGACGTACGGCGTGATCCTGAACATATCTATCAACAAATTAGTAAAAAAATAGTTCCAGCAGGAATTGAATATTGGCAACCTCTTTTTTTTAATCAGCCACTGTCTTCTTTATTTGACTACTTTCCAGCTAATGCTTTGTTGATCACGCAAGATTTAGCAGCAATGGCTGATAGATTTTGGACTGATACTTATCAGCGCTATGAGAGCCGAAATGTTGATCCAATGCGTCCGTTACTACCACCTGATATGCTTTGGTTAAATAGCAAACAGCTTAATCAAATCCTTAAAACATGGCCGCGTATTAAAATTTCAGTTGAACCGGTTTTTCAAAATTCAGGTAATACTAACCTGCCCTATTTAGCTTTACCTGATTTAAGTATCAGTCAGAAAAATAAAGCTCCGCTTGATAAGCTAGATCAGTTCAGTAGAAATTTTGCTGGCCGAATTATTTTTTCTGCAGAAAGTCCAGGACGACGTGAAACAGTACAAGAGCTACTAGCAGGGATAAAAATTAATCCTATTAAGATTAAAACTCTTAGTAAAATTGATAATGCAGGTTTTTATATTACAGTAGGTCCTGCTGAACAAGGTTTTATTAATCAGGATCAACAAATAGCCCTCATTTGTGAAAGCGATATTTTAGGTAAACGGGTTATTCAACGTCATACTGAACAATATAAAACGATCAATATTGACCTATTAATCCGTAATCTAGCTGAATTACGACCAGGACAACCTGTTGTTCACCTTGAACATGGGGTTGGACGTTATCAAGGTTTAACCACATTATCTGCAGGCGGTATTCAAGCTGAATACTTGATGCTGAATTATGCTGGCAATAATAAACTTTATGCTCCGGTTTCATCGCTGAATTTAATTACTCGTTATAGTGGTGGCAGTGATGAAAGTGCACCACTACATAAACTAGGTAGTGATGTTTGGGCTAAAGCAAAACAAAAAGCAGCTGAAAAAATTCGCGATATTGCGGTAGAGTTATTAGATTTTCATGCTCAGCGAAGCATGAAGCCAGGTTTTGCTTTCAAGCATGATAAAATGCAATATCAGCTTTTTTGCCAAGATTTCCCCTTCGAAACAACAGTTGATCAAGAACAGGCAATTAATGCTGTTTTAAATGATATGTGCCAACCCATTGCTATGGATCGTTTAATTTGTGGTGATGTTGGCTTTGGTAAAACTGAAGTGGCGATGCGAGCAGCATTTTTAGCAATAACCAATAATCAACAAGTTGCTGTATTGATACCAACAACGTTATTGGCACAGCAACACTTTGATAATTTTCTTGACCGTTTTGCTAACTGGCCAGTACAGATTGAAATGTTATCACGATTTCGTAGTAAAAAAGAACAGCAACAAATTATTAACGCAGTGGCTGAAGGTAAAGTGGATATCTTAATTGGTACCCATAAATTACTACAAAATGATTTCCGTTGGAAATCACTTGGATTATTAATTGTTGATGAAGAGCACCGCTTTGGTGTTCGACACAAAGAGTTAATTAAATCAATACGAGCTAATGTTGATATTCTAACATTAACGGCAACACCTATTCCTAGAACCCTTAATATGGCAATGAGTGGAATGCGTGATCTATCGATTATTGCCACTCCGCCTTCTCGTCGACTATCCGTTAAGACCTTTGTTTGTCAATATGATGATTTAATTGTTCGGGAAGCGATTTTACGAGAAATATTACGTGGTGGACAAGTTTATTATCTATTTAATGATGTAAAATATATTGAAAAAGCTAAAGAGCGTTTGGCATTGCTAGTATCTGAAGCGCGTTTTGTTATTGCTCATGGGCAAATGCGTGAAAGAGATCTAGAACGTGTGATGACCGATTTCCATCATCAGCGTTTCAATGTATTAATTTGTACCACTATTATTGAAACGGGAATCGATATCCCTACCGCTAATACTATTATTATTGAACGTGCAGATCATTTTGGTTTAGCACAATTACATCAATTGCGTGGTAGAGTTGGACGCTCTTATCATCAAGCTTATGCTTATCTCTTAACACCACACCCGAAAGCTATGACGGATGACGCACAAAAACGGCTTGAAGTGATAGCAGCGCTAGAAAATCTTGGTGCGGGCTTTACATTGTCTACCCATGATTTAGAGATTCGTGGTGCTGGAGAGTTGCTTGGTAAAGAACAAAGCGGACAGATGACTACCATCGGATTTACACTTTATATGGAACTTCTTGAAAACGCCGTTAAGGCTTTAAAGCAAGGTAAGGAGCCTTCTTTAGAAGAGCTCACCAGCAAGCAGACTGAAATTGAATTAAGAATGCCTGTACTATTGCCGGATAACTATATTACTGACGTAAATCTTAGATTATCTTTTTATAAAAGAATAGCCAGTGCCAAAAATAGTAATGAACTAGATGAATTAAAAATTGAACTTATTAATCGTTTTGGTAAGTTACCTGATGCTTGTAAACAATTACTGCAAACTACTGATATCCAGATGCATGGACAAGCATTAGGTATTAAACGAATAGAAGCTAATGAAAAAGGAGGATTTATTGAATTTAGTAAGCAAAATAAAGTAAATCCAACTTTTCTTATTGAGTTATTGCAAAACTCAGCTGATATCTATCGATTGGATGGGCCTAATAAATTAAAATTTATTAAACCACTAATTAATCATTCTGAAAGGCTTGCTTTTATTAGGAAGTTAATAACTAATTTTCAGTTACATCAAGTATAAATTAATTTATCGCTTCTTATTTTGCTTGCAGTAAGAACCCGATGGTTAATATTAAATTTGGTATTATTAATGATTATCGATGTAAATTAGTTGTCCTGTCCAGGACAGGATATGATTTTATTATTGAATAATTTAGGTTTAACTTTGAAGTAATTTTTATAGATTGCAATGGAATTTTATTAGTCAATATTGATTTTGGTAATCTATAATTGTGTAGTTAAACATGTTGATGCAGAGTGATCTCAAGATCTTAATCAAAATTAAAATGATTCTTTTAGTCTATTTCATTCGCGCATTAAATCGGTAAACTAAACTATTCGTTTTAGTGTCTATCAGTATACTAGTTCCGTGCTCTATATCAAGCTATGTACATAACAGTTAAATTTCTTTTTTCTAGTAACTGAACATTTTCTTAGGCTAAATATGTCTGTTTGTAAATTCTTTTCTATTGCCTCTGGGCAATCGATAGACAGCCATG
This sequence comes from Arsenophonus sp. NC-PE1-MAG3, assembly GCA_052174455.1. GTDB lineage: Bacteria > Pseudomonadota > Gammaproteobacteria > Enterobacterales > Enterobacteriaceae > Arsenophonus. Next base: position 504,547 of record JBQMRP010000004.1, read on the forward strand.
TGACATGTTTGGTTAAGATCATCTATAAGCATTGAACATTAGCCGCGGTCTCATAAAGTCAATAAGAGACTACTGAGTAGTTCTATTTATATCTATAACAAAATAATGTCGTAAAGTTTTGTTTAGTGTTTTTTAGAATATATTGAATTTTAGAAATTTTTGTATTACGGCAGCCTAAATTCCACTCTGAGATTTTGTAAATCTGTTTTATCCTTAGATAAAACGCTTCTGACTACCAGAATCAACCAGGTCAAATCCCCCCATTAGCCACGGTTTTAGCTTTTTCTGAATAAACTGTAAAAACTTAAATAGCATTGAAATAGTTGGTTTTCTCGAAGTACAGTGCTTCTTGTGTCGGCTTTATAGCTTAACTATTATAAAACCAGATTCTCAGATTTTCTATTTTTATTGATGCCAAGTTGCACTAACGGAAAGGCATAGAATAGCAGTAGCTCTTCTCGATCTTTACCAACTTCTTAATCACGCTTGATGATACCCTGAAAACCTTAACCAACAAAGCATTAAAAGTTTTGTTAGCGGCATCGTGGTTCTCTGTTAACCTGAGCGAGCTCCCGGCAAGAGATTAACCTTAACTTTTGGTTTTGCATGCCTTTGAAGAATAAAACCAAAACATTAGATTTTTTATGTACCACTAAACAGCATGCATCTTGCATGTCAGGAATATTTTTTCCATTTCATTCCAAAAACCAAGAGAACCATATCTCCGTAGCAACTATGGAGATGCAGTTAAAGCACGCGCTAGCAGTCATCCAGAAGTTAAGTCTAGTGCACTTCTAACATTCGAAAGTATTTTCGACCGCAATTGCCTTATCCAGGTCCCATGCGTAGTGCTGCTAATATTAAATAGCAGGCAAAGGCAATTAAGCTTACTTAACAGAATGATATATGTCTTAAACCAAGAAATAAACGTAACTCATATTATTTGAATCACGCAGCTATCATTTCCTATTACTTTTCAATCTATTGCTATTTCAGTATACTGATAGTATTGCCAGAGAAGATTATGTACTTATCATCGATAAGCGCTTCAGGAATTTCGTCAAAATTACTGCTTGAGATGTTTTTATATATACAGCCTATGGTAATAACTCTTCACCGTTTTACACAATTCAGATAAGGCAGTAACGAGATCTTGAAGCATATTCTGTCGTTACTGGGATCTCAATCTTAAGCGCTTAATCTCAACATCCCTAATACCAGTCTGTATGATTAGCTATAGTAAATGATCGTTACGCTCGATGGGGTATGGACGCCCCGTCGACAAGCTGCGTTCAGTATGTTATCGTAAGATTACCTTAGAGCTCATTCTCAAAGATGGTGCTTATCAGCTCCCAGTAGTATTACGAATAAGTTCATGCAATGGATCGCAGGTAATGTCTAATTTCACGGATACTTATAGAGTAGGTTTTTATGGTATATTATATCTCTGTTGTTGAAATATTTGATGAAATAATAAGTAGGATACGCTATTTTTTCCGAAATTCCATACACAGAATTATTTTAACTTAAAATATTTAGATCTACGTGAAGATAACTAAGTTTTTAGTTTTTAAATGTTTTATGACAGGGATTTGCAGGATTCTTCCTTCATTTCACGTAAATCCCTCTCTAGTAAACGTAAACAGCAATCCAAATCAGATCGAGATACAATGGAGTTCAGGAATTCGCATACGACTGCTAACAGATTCGTTAAAAAGGAAAAATATCTTTCGTAGAAAAATAACTACGACTTTTTGAGCTGGTAAAAGAGTCGTCGAAAAATGATGAGGAATATGGCTGTGATTATCAGATATTATCTGGCTTTTTTCTTCATTAACGATAAATTCAGAGATATCCCATAATATTAGTCAAAGTAGACGGCAGCTATTTTCTTGCTGGAAGAGCAGCATTAATTTTAGGAATTGTAATTGTTTGAAGATAAAGTCTTCTTATGATATTTTTCTTAATTCCCTTAGTAGTTATTTATTTCATAAATAGATGTGACGGACGAGTGTCTCATATAATGATTCGGAACTAAACAGTTAGTGTAATTTTAATCTAGGTCGAATGATCCGATTAATGCCACCCACTAACATCATCAATCCAGTTTTAATATAGCCGTGTAATGCTATTTGATGCATACGATAAAGTGAAATATAGACGATACGAGCGATTTTTCCTTCAACCATCATATTCCCGCGCACTAAATTCCCCATTAGAGTGCCAATCGTACTAAAACGAGATAATGAGACTAAAGAGCCATAATCTTTATAGACATATTCTTGCAATTCTTTATGTTCAAGTAAAGCGAGGATATTTTTATAACATAAAGTGGCCATTTGATGTGCAGCTTGAGCGCGTGGAGGCACAAATCCTCCCTCTTTTTTAGAGCAAGAGGCACAATCACCAATTGCAAAAATAGAACTATCTAGCGTCGTTTGTAGTGTTGGATTAACTACCAATTGATTAATTCGATTGGTTTCTAATCCACCAATTTGGTGCATAAAATCAGATACTTTAATACCCGCTGCCCAAACAATCAGATCGACATTAATTTTTTCCGCTGATTTAATGTTAATAGCATCGCTATCCGTACTAATTACTATAGTTTGTGTTAAAATACGAACACCTAATTTAATTAATTTATGATGTGCGGCTATTGAGACCCGTATAGGTAGTGCCGGTAAGATACGTTCTCCAGCCTCAATTAGGGTCACACGAAGCGCTTCTTTATCCAAGCCTTCAAAACCATAACTGGTTAATTGCTCGATGACATTATAAAGTTCAGCAGAAAGTTCTACTCCAGTTGCGCCACCACCAATAATTGCAATATTAATCTTATCATTCGATTTATGGTACGCTGAGTACCTAAGAAATAAATTCAGCATTTTTTCATGAAAACGAAGAGCTTGCTGAGGATTATCCAGAAAAATACAATGATCTTTTACACCGGAGATACCAAAATCATTAGATACACTGCCTAGTGCCATCACTAAAAGATCAAAATTTAATTGTCGTTCTGGAACTAAAAGTTGACCTTCTTTATCATGTATCGCTGAGAGTGTGATAGTTTTATTATCACGATTAATATTAGTTAAATGACCTAATTGAAAATGAAAATTGTGATTATTGGCATGCGCCAAATAACTTAGAGCATCAACATTGTCATCTAAAGAGCCCGCTGCAACCTCATGCAGTAGAGGTTTCCATAAATGGCTTTTATTGCAATCAACTAAAATAATTTCAGTTTTATTCTTCCGCTTTAATTTATTCCCTAATTTGGTTGCAAGCTCTAATCCTCCTGCCCCACCACCGACAATAATAATCTTAGTTTTTGAGGTCATTATAAAACTACCTTATTATAAATAATTTTTTGTTATTTAAATAATTTAATAAATATTTTTTTATATTATATCATAGTTGATTATTTTCTCATATTTAAATTAATTAAAATCAATTTGGCTGGTTATTTTAGTTATGTTAAAAAAGGTTGTTACTTTATTCGGAGAGTAAAGTGTAGTCATGGCTGCATTTTAATTATTATGGTTTTAAACAATCTTATCCATGCTAAATGATTCGGTAAATAAAGACTCCTTACATCATGAAATCTACTAAGCTATTTTTTAATCGGCTGATATAATTGTTCGCATTTTAAATATGGAATTATTTAGCAATAACTCTCTAATTACCAACCTTATTTATGGGATTGTAACTAATTTTATGTTTGTTGATAAAGCTTTCGTGCGATTTTTCTCCATCCAAGTAAAAGATGAACTCTTTACCAATAATTATCTCAAGAAAACGACCAACACACTCTACTTTACATTAAATTATTCAAGAATCTAATTCTTCATATTGACCTCTCTCGATCTCTGGCGCTTAAGGCCGCAATTTATTCTTTCCTCTTATCTCTTCATTCTCCTACATTTTTCTATTTTTTCTATGTGAAATATAATGCTTTCCTTTTAAAGGATTTATGGAAAATGTTTAATTGATTTCAATAATATCATTTAGTGCACTTAAGTTGATTCTTACTGCTGAAAGAAGGAAACAATGACGCCATTTAAACACTCTTTTAAATCAATTCATATTTGTTTTTGTTGATTTCTCTAAAGTCAAGCCATTCAACATACATCGCAGATAAAGCATTTATCCTTGTGATATAGTTTCACTATAGGACTTCTAGTAAGATATTAAATCTTTTCCTATAATCAAGGATTTTATAACGATATCGCTATAACCTTAATTAATGTGTTCTGGAGGGGGGTGTTTCTTCTACTAGCAGATAACATTTTCACTGTGATAGTGTAGTAAAGATAAAGAAGAATAAATTGATTTAATGCATAAATTGATATTATTCAATAGATTGTCGCCGAACTAACTAATGAGATGCAGTTTTATTTTGGGATGGAGTAAGTAGAAGTCGCTTTGATCTGTGTGACTGTTTACTTTTCACCGAAAACTCTGTAGCAAAAATTCTTCATGTAGTATAAAGGACTTTTACCAACAACCTTTCTATGTTGAGAAAGGTTGTACCCCTATGCTATTTTTCTGACAAATATATAAAGTAAAATTTTCAGTTCATGCGGCGTCAAAGTTAACGAGCAGTAAATTAGCACAACAATTTATATTATCCAACCTGCAACTAGCAACACATTACTTTCATTATACCTATCTTCTTTGACCTTTTTCAATAATAACTGGTTGTTATTCGCTACCCAATGCTCTATTTTCGTAACTAAATAACTCGCGCTATACTGTAGCAGTAGGCATGCAAAACAGGATATCGAAACTGCTATCTTCTATGCATTGGATGCTTATGGTCGATAATTCAATCAATATTCGCATGTTTATATCTTTATCACTCATAGCGGTCATGGTATTAACATGTTCTATGGTATAAGCTACTCTTAAAAGAGTAATCGAAAAAATCTGGTGAGGTGTTAATCATCCACTTTCTGTATCACAGATCTGTAACCTGATAAATCCAAATAGTCTTCTTGTTTTTAGGTATATCCAACCAGGAAGTAATGACAGGATTACTTGAAAGTGCAATACAGAGATGTTACTGTAAAGTATATTTTCCTAAAAATACGAAAGGATTGAGATGGGATAGCGTGAAATACTTCATGTTCTATTTTAAACGGTCCGGTGTGTCTATATAAAAACTGCGGAATTATTGATGGAGGAAGTATTGTATATCATTATTAAATCTATACTCAATACACCAACGTCAGACCTTGACATAGGAAGAAATGATCGGGCGCTATATTAGCTATATTCAGCGAGTCACGTTAATATTCTCTGTTATTATGGTTTCTTATCGAAACATAAACTAGGCATATTGTTAACGAAGGTGTAATATATAAGTTGATGAAGATGATAATGGCTCACAAAAAACCGGAAAAACCGAAGTTCGCCGTTTTGATGAAAGTATTTTTGCGCACAAATCCATATAAATGCATGATATACAGTAATAGATTAGTTTTATCGATGCTCTCAGCTTAGGAGAGAGATGACAGGTTTGTTATAAAAAAGAATGTATAAAATAAAAAATGAGTGTTATTAAGGTAACCATAGATTAATATCTCTAAAATTGATGTATTAGATTAAATATACACACTTCGATGAAATTATACTTTATAAGTAAAAAACCTAATAAATTGATTCTATCTCTTTTTAAAAAAAAGAGATAACTTTTAGTTTCTTCTTAAAGAGTGATTAAAGTTTTTAATCTGAATACCGACGACTTAGACGACAATGCATCCTAAAATGAATGCTATTGGTATGATCTAGTAATCTAATGAGTGCAAGAAGATAAGTTGCAAAGCTAAAATTTCAATTTTACTCAAAAGCTTGAGATTACTCTGTATGAATATGTTTATATGTACAATTAGGAATTACCCAAAATCACTATTGCATAGTGCAATTTCATTGCAGTTTATGAAAAATAAGTTATGTTTATTCTGGTGTTATAGAGTTTCAGAGATGGTGGCGTGTATCTTGCTTTATTGGTTTCATGAATGATTTTAACAACAGAGAAATGATATGCTATGAAAAGCCTATTTTAAGGATTTGTAAATGAGATATTATTCTGATCCTTTACATAAGCTAATCCGTAAAGGTGATAGGGCAGCTGATAGCTATCTACTGTTGAACTTGAGCCTCAACTGCACGCTAAACGGTGTCTTATCAATGAGGTTTTATGCCTCAACCATAACAGTTATTTGTCGCACCGAACTTAATGTAGACGGATATTAACGATGTTGAGGTTAAAAGTGCCTAAGATCATGAAATTGCAGCGGAAATGGAATATGAGCTTAACAGCTCATTGCTGCCTCCATCTGAAGAACGTAAAAAGCGGATAAGATTTTTCTACCATGGATTTATGCATGCAAGGAAAGAGATATTATGCACCGGTGATTTTTAAGAAGCTTTGAGCCGTGTCTCAGAAAAAACACACGGTCTCTCTGCTAGAGATCCATCACCAAACTAAAACAGCAATAAATTAAAAAGTGTAGGAAATGGTAGCTCTGTGATTTAAATGATACGCCTAAGGTTTATTTCTTGATTGAAGGCATTACCGTTTTGTTAGGAAAACCTTGATTACCTTTGCTTACTGGCAATTATTGGTGGCATTGCATGGACGTAAGGAGCTCATTGCGATCGAAAATAGTTATTTATAACCAGAAGAAAACTAAGTCTAATTTTTTAATGGCTTGCGAGAACTTACTTAAGTTTATCTTAAATGATTGCTACGGGATATGTACTTAGTTTTTTTGGAATGGAATGGAAAAGATATTCCAAGGGGGTGCGCAGCACCAAAATTATTGAGTATATAAAATAGCATTGATGCTAAATTACTCCTAAAAGGTATTCAACTGAAAGTTAAGGCTAATAAGCTCTTATCGTGAGCTGAGATTAGCAGAGAGATCCGTAATGCCATTAATAAAGTTTGATGCTTTGTTAGAAAAGTTTTTTAGTGATACATCTCTGAAGTGATTAATAAGCTGGAGAAAGAGTGAGAAAAGCTGTTGGCATTCTACGACTCCCAATACAGTGCACTCTATATGGGTTTGGTAAAATGGGCCAAATCTTCCCATCAATTAAGAAGGACCACAATCTGATTGAATCAGATTTTGTGACACTAAGCCTACGAAGTTGAAGCGCGAAGCGCTGTAATTTAAGAAATACAACCATTTGAATGGTTTCTAAGTTGCTCCTGTTTTTTCCAAAAAAATAGAACTTTCTAATAGAATTTAACCTGCTGACTCTGATGGTAACAACATCCAATTTAAAGATGATAACAGATTTATGAAGGATTAGAGTAAAACTCAGCCTAACCGTCATACACTAAGATTTTTTAATGACTCATGAAAGATTGGTTCAAAGTTAAACTTGAATTATTCAAAAAATCATATTATCTTCTGAAATCTGGAAATTAACTCTAGGACTGGCAAGAATACAATTTGTTATTTTAACTTATAAAAATTATTATAAGTATTCAATTAATAAAATAGTGTTGCAAAAGTCGACTTGTATATTTTCATCATAACTATTTGTTGTAAATAATATTATCAGAGAAAATGCTATATTGAATTCAATAAAATATTCCCCAATTCAAGAGTTTTAACATTTCATTATCAGCTAATTAAATATTTATTTAATAAAAATTAAGATGAACAAATATTTTCTACTAGTTTTAGGTTGCTGTGCATGTTGAAAGAATTGATGTAAACTTATCTAAGTAGGTGATAAATTACGTGAGTTAATGATGCTATCAGTAGCCAACTAAATACTGTGAGTTGAAGTGAGTAACTAGATAATGGATATGAATGCAATAATGCGAGTATGCGATTTAATGGTTGATATAATCCAGAGAAGGAATAGAGTTTATCAGTAACTACTTTATCTTTTATTTATACTAATAGTTACCCAATAATTATTGGGTCAAAATACCTTTGAAGTAGTAATAAACTAAGTAAGTTAGAGCAATATTTATGCTTATTTTTCTGAAAAACGGATATTAAATTTAATATTTTCGGTTTCTTCAACAGAAAGCTTCTACCAAAAGGGTCTTAAAAATTCTTTAAGTTGCAATTCATTACGGGTTATTAGCTGTACGTTTTTGTAAAATTACTATGATAAGTGCTTATTTTTTATTCAATGCGATTTGATCCTGACCAGAGGATCTCACCCGTTTGTGCTGCCATTAATTGCATTTTAATTTCACTTTGTTGTTGATTACCAGAAATCACCGAATATAGGACATAATCAGCTTGTACATAACGTGCTAATCCGATGGATTTACTTCGTGTAACTAAACTGTCTTCTTGGGATAAGCCTAGCGCTTTACGTGCATTTATCAATACATTTTGCGGAACTAATTTAAATACATGTTGGTTATTGACTGCATCAATAATATCATTGATTGATTGAATTGATATATTGGTGTTATTTTTGATTGAATCAATCAATAAAACCTTGCCTGATTCAACCCCCTTCGCTTGTACCAATTGATTGGCTAAAGGAATAATTGCTGTTAACCAATTAACTGTTTTTATTTTTGGTAGTTGTGGTACAGTATTATCTGGAGACGTTGATATTATTGATTGCTCGCTAGGTTTAGCGGATTTTATTGTAACGACGGGTACTTGTTTTTTACTTGTTATCGATGAACAACCAACTAATGTAAATATTACAACCATAAATTGAAAAATATGTCTCATTTACTTTTCTCCTGTATACCTCAAATTGCAAGGTAAACTGAATAATAAAAACCTGCGGTTAAATACCAATTTAAATTATTTAATAATTTAAATTTTAATAAAAGCTACTTTTATCTTTTTAATGCCAAATCTGTGAAATAGTAATTTAAAATTTATCTATTTTTTGTTGTTAACAATGCGCCTAAAGGATGACCTCCCAGTAAATGCATATGAATATGGAAAACTTCCTGTCCGGAATGTTGGTTGCAATTTATAATTAAACGGTAGCCATCATCAGCAATGTTTTCTTGTTTTGCTATTTTTGCCGCGACTGTAATCATATGGCCTAACGTTTGTTCATGTTCAGGTTTTGCGTCATTTATGGTTGAAATAAAAATATTAGGAACAATTAAAATATGGACGGGTGCCTGTGGTTCTTTATCCCTAAATGCCGTCACTAAATTATCTTGATAAACAATATCAGCGGAAATTTCGCCTTGTATAATTTTACTAAAAATCGTTTCTGTTGCCATGGTTTTATCATTTAAATCTATTTTAATATGTAAGTTGTTTAATCATTTTTAATGGTTAAATGAAAAAGATCGCAAAAGTTTTGTGTGGTAACTTGCGCAATTTCTTCAACATCAATACCTTTTAGTTTAGCTAAAAATTGTGCTATATAGCTTAGATAAGCGGGTTGATTTTCTTGGCCGCGATAGGGAATAGGAGCCAGATAAGGAGCGTCAGTTTCAATTAAAATACGATTTAATGGTACTATACGTGCAGCCTGGCGAATTTGTTCAGCATTATGAAATGTCAGTATACCGGAAAATGAGATGTAAAGCCCTAAATCTAATAATTTTTTAACCATCTGCTTATTCTCAGTAAAACAGTGTAAAACCCCGCCGCAATCACCAACCTGTTCTTCTTTTAATATGGTTAAAGTGTCTTGCTTGGCTTCTCGGGTATGAACAATAACAGGTTTGTTTAATTGACAACCTATACGAATATGTTGGCGAAAAGATGTTTGTTGCAATTTAACATTCTCAATTTTATAGTGAGAATCCAAACCAGTTTCACCTAATGCAATAACTTCGCTGCCTGAGGCTAGATATACAAGTTCATCAAAATCGTAACTTTCATTAAGGTTAAGCGGATGAATACCGCATGAAAAGGCTACATTTTTGCGCATACCAATCTGTTTTTTCATGCTAATAAAATCTGGTAGCGTTGTTGCGACAGACAGAATATATTTTACTTCATTATCTGTCGCTTTTGCGATAACATCATCGATATCTTTATGTTTATTCTTATAATCTAAACAATTAAGATGACAGTGTGAATCAACTAAAAACATAATAAACTCTTTTAATTATGGTAATTAAGTACGTTTTGCCATTTAATTAACTGAAATGTTAATTGTAATTTCTGATTCAGCCCCATGATTGACATTAATTGATGACGGCAATTTCTCCATTCAGTAGCGCTTTTTAATAAGTCGTCAATAGAATTGATAGCGGCTAATTTAGTAATTAATGATAATTGATCTTGATTAATACAATAATTACCTGCTTGCTGTTGATATTTTACTGCATCTAATAATAGGCTTATCAGCCAGCTAATCCGACGGCCAGCGTCTTTCTGGTCCAATTCAGGTAACCAATTTAAAACTCTTTTAGTTGATAAATATTGCATTAATAATTGGCAAAATTGCTTTCTTTTTAGCCAATTATCTGACTGTAAAAGCGTTAAAGCGGCAAGAGGTGCCCCTGAATTCAATTTTATTGCTGTTTTAATATCAACTAACGCTAGCGGTATTTTTTGTTTTTGTAACCAAGAAATTACGTTCTTTTGCTCTGGGACTGAAAGGTGATAATAAAAACATCGACTACGTAACGTAGATAGCAATGAAGCTGGATCGCAGCATTCTAAAAAAAAATAGGTATTGTCTGTCGGTTCTTCTAAAGTTTTCAATAATGCGTTGCTAGCCGCTTCTGTTAGTGCTTCAACCTTAGAAAACCAAATAACTTTCGGCCAGTTTTTCTGTGTATGGTTAACTAAAACCTCAGTTAAGCAACGAATATTTTCAATAGGTATTGTATTTTTGCCATTCTCAACGCTAATTTTATGCCAGTCTGGATGTGTTCCAGCTGTCATCAGTTGACAGCTACGACAATCCCCACAACTCTTTATATCTACTGGTTGTTGGCACATTAACCAACGGCTAATAGCATAAATGAGTGAATCACTTCCCATTCCAATATTAGCATGTAATAGTAATGCATGATGTCCTTGATTCTTCTGATGAAGAGAAATTATCTGTCTATATGCATAATTTAACCATGGATACCAGTTCATTTTATTCGCCTTTATCTGCTAACCAATTTGATAATGCTTGGCAAATGATTTTTTGCATCTCTTTTAGAGATTGGTTAGCATCAATTGTGATAATTGTGTCATCTTTTGTGGCTAATTCAAGATAGCGTTGGCGAGTTCGTTTAAAAAAGTCCAATGACTCTTTTTCAATCCGATCTAGTTTACTACGCTTCCGTGCTCGTTGCAAGCCAAGACCGGGTTCTATATCAAGATATAGTGTTAGATCAGGTCGAAAATCATCCAATATAGTATTGCGTAATACTTGCATTAATTCAGCAGAAAAACCACGTCCTCCACCTTGATATGCTTGTGATGAGAGATCATGGCGATCACCAATGACCCATCTTCCCTTTGCAATAGCTGGTTTGATAACATTTTCAATTAATTGAATACGCGCAGCATAAAGCATTAATAGTTCTGCTTTATCGGTAATTTTTTCTTCGGTAATACCATGCTTAATTAATTGACGCAATTTCTCTGCTAATGGGGTTCCGCCTGGCTCACGAGTAAAATCAATCTCAGTTATTCCTATTTTAGTGAGTGTTTCTATAATTGTTTTTATCGCAGTAGTTTTTCCTGCACCTTCAAGACCTTCAATAACTATATAACAATTTTTCATTCATTTTTATCTTTTGTCTGACGATAATCCTTAACTGCCTGATTATGATCATTAAAATTGGTAGTAAAAGTATGCCCACCGTTGCCTGTTGCAACAAAATAAAAATAGTTGGTTTTATCAGGATGAGCCGCGGCTTTAATTGAAGCCCTGCTAGGCATAGCAATTGGAGAAGGTGGTAAACCAAAAATCAAATAAGTGTTATAAGGGCTTAGCTTATCTATATCATTACGATATAGTATTCCACGGTATTTATTACCTAAACCATATATAACAGTAGGATCTGTTTGTAACCGCATTTTTTTCTTTAGCCGATTAATAAATACCGATGCCACTTTAGCTCTCTCTATATCAATCCCAGTTTCTTTTTCAATAATTGAAGCCATAATTAACATTTCATATGGCGTTTTATACGGTAAATCTGACGCCCGTCCTTGCCATTCATATTTAAGAGCTGTCATCATTCTCTGATGAGCGCGTTTTAATATGTCAATATCACTTATTTCTGCTGTATAATAGTAAGTATCTGGATAAAACCATCCTTCTAGTGATTGACCAGAAGGTAACCCCATATGCTGTGCTAATTTATTAGTAGTCTGCCTTAAATAAGGTGCTTTATGTAATACTTTTTCCCAATCTTCGAAACGAGAGCCTTCAATAAACAGTAAGCTAAATTGTGCTTCTTTACCAGAAAAAAATATTTTTAACATTGCCCTCAATGTTATTCCAGGATTTAATCGATATGTCCCTACTTTAAATTGCGCTAATGATGGTTCTAATCTCAGTAACCATTGAAATTTATCCGGTGATTTTATTATTTTCTGCTCTGTTAACAATGATTCTAATCCTGCTCGCCCTATTCCTGCAGGTAAAGTAAAAATCGTTGTTTCATGAATATTAATAGTCGTATCAGCGTAATTTTGTATCTGACGGTAAAATATATAGAGAATACAGGCGATCAACATTAATAAAAAAATAATCAGCCATAATATTCGTCTTGCATGCTTCATTTAATACTAATATTCCTAATATTACACTATAAAAATTAATCTAATATTAATTTAAACTAAAACAATATGGCAAAAGAAAATTGAATAATTCACGCGAATAATAATGCAATACGAATTGCTTTGATTGAGTAAAAATACGATTGATTGATAATATCGGCATTAAAGAATTAGTAATTATTACCTCATCGCTATACGCCAATATGTTAAGATTGGCGCTGATATAAAAAAGTTCATAATCAGTATTAGATAAGCTCGCAATAACCTGTTTGCGCATTACACCTTCAACACCAGCATGATTTAAATTTGGTGTATAAATTTCTTTTCCTTTACGTAAAAAAATATTTCCTGAACAGCATCCAATCAATATGCCATTAGTATCTGTCACAATAGCTTCATCAACATTCAATGATTTAATTTGCTGTTTTATTAATATTTGCTCTAAGCGATTTAAATGTTTAATGCCAGCCAAATAACAATTGTTATTTATAGGTATTTTACTTATTGTTAAATCAATACCTGTTTGCTGTTGTTTTAAATAAATAACTGGATAATCAGTTAATAAAATAATAACAGTTGCTTTATTGAGGCTATCTATACTATACCCTTGCCCACTTTTACCACGACTAATAATTATTTTAATAACCGCTAAATCTTTTTTATTAAATTTTGCTATTTGATTTACATCAGTAGCCAATTTTTGCCAATCTGGGGTAGGTAAAAGTAATTGTTTAACCCCTTTTTGTAAGCGAGAAATGTGATGAGACAATAAGGCTGGCTGATGTCCAACTACACGGATTGTTGTAAAACAGCCATCACCGAATTGAACAGCTCTATCCATTATAGAAATATTATTTTGTTGTTCACCATTAATCCAACATATCATAGCGTTAACTTTTTAATTAAATTGAATACCTACAATTTATTCCAGTAGTTTACTGGAAACTCACTATTTTTTATCAATAAAAGGCTCATCTTAACTTAAATTGAGACCTCTTTATAAAAGTATGAATTAATTAACTTTACAAAAGTTATCAAAATCATTTGTACTGTTAAAATTAAAAGGATTGTGAAATATTTATTTCATATTTTCAACTCTACATTTATTTTCAGAAATTATTAAAGTAAATTTGGTGTATATAGTGGTTAGGCTATGTTGCACTCTAATCATTCATAAATTTATTCTCTATCCTTAAATTGGATGTTATTACCATTAAGAATCAGAAGATTAAATCTTCTTAGTCGCGGTTCCAATTTTTTTTAATAGACGAATAAGCTCAAATACCATTGAAATAGTTATTTTCTTGAACCACAGTACTTTGCACGTCGGCTTTGTATCCTTACTATCGCAAAATCCGATTCAATCGGATTTTTTTATTGATATTGATGCTCAGTGCTCTGAATGGAAGTTCTAGAGTGCCAGTCGTTCTTTTTTCGATCTTTCTCCACCTTCTTCATCGCTGGATAATATTCGCTAAACCATTACTAACAAAGCATTAAAGGTTTTGTTAGCGGGCTTCATGAGTCTCTGCTAGCAGACATCCCGAATCTCACCCTTAACTTTCGGTGCTGGATGCCTTTGAGGAATAAAGGCAGTATATCAGCTATTTTCTATACCAAACAGCATTGATACTGTGTGTTTAAGAATATCTTTTCCATTGTATTCTAAAACTAAGATACCCCATTCACTGTAACAAACCTGGAAGACATAATTAAGCCACGTGCTCGCAGTTCATTAAGAACTTCGGTCCAATTTACTTCTGATTTTTTATAACTATCTTCGACCATAATTTAGTTCTTTACCATCCATGGAATGTCGCTGTAATGAATAGCAAGAAAAGGCGATAATCTTGCCTGACAGAACGGCATATGCCTTTAGACAAGAAATAAACATAACGCGTATCGCTTAAATCACATAGTCGTCATTATCTGTACTCTTCAAGCGATTCCAATTTCAGTTTTTTTATGGCTCTTAGGAATAGAGATGATTTGCTTTTTATAAAAAAATTAACCCAAAAATTAATGAAAATCATGAGCGGAAATTTTTTGCAGGTACAAATGATGGGTAGTAACTTTTTTGACGATTTTGTACGCCTTAGGTAAGGCGGTAGCAAGGAGTTTTTTAAACATGTTAGGTTGCGCTTGGATTCATTTTAACCTTAGGTACCTTAATCTGAATATGCCAATATCAGTCTGTATGATTTTTTGCGGTAAATAACTATTATGGTCTAGGCATAAAACCTCGTTGATAAGGTAGCGTTGAGCATATTGTTTTAGTCATGGCTTCAGGATACACGCCACAACAGTGATGCTATCAGCTACTTAGCGAAATTACGAATGAGTTCATGCAAAGAAATAGCAGGTAATATCTGGTTTTACGGATACTTAATATCCTAGATTTTCATGACATCTCATCTTTTATTGTTGAAATCATTAACAAAATGAATCAGCAGAATACGTTACTATTTCTGAAAGCCAGTATATTAGAAATAAGCATAACTTATTATTCATTAATAAAGACTAAAATAAATTTTTTGAAAAACTTCGTAAAGTATCAACTTCCATGAACAGATGTTGCTCTGTCGAGCGAATACTTACCTCCAGCAGTTATGTCATGGCATGGGTATTTGTCGGTATTGCTATACCTTTCTATTCTGAAGTTCTCGTAATCATTTTTCTGCTAAGATTGCAAATCAAAAATCTGTAATTCATATGGCTTTAAAACTAGTGATTAATGACTAGTATAGTAAGTTTATATTTTATTTAACTGCGACTGGCAAATATTACTTTACTATCCACATCTTCTTTGGTCTTTTCAATAATAACTAGCCGATACTCAATACTCTGTTTCGCGTTACTTGTCGAACTATTCTGCAGTAGACACATTTAAGCAGGATATTGAAATTGGTATCTTATATTCCTTTCCATATTTATAGTTGACAATTTAATGAACGTTCGCCTATTCATCTTTTCGTCACTTGTAGCGGTCTGGATATTGAATATGCTGTATCGCGTTAATCTTTTGTTAAAAAAGAGTGGGTATAAATCCTGACGAGGGACTATCATCCGATTTCTGTATTAGAACTATAACCTAATAAATTTCAATACTCTTATTGCTCTTGGGTATCCGCACCAGGAAGAAGTGGTAGCCGTTACCTGATGAAACAAGTACAGATGTTACTTATACTTTAATAAAAAGATAAAAGTGGGCGTGCTATAGCGTAAATACCTCAGTTCTACCTTAACCCTGATAATCTATATCAAAACTACATAATCACCATTAGGGAGGAGAGGGTTATACATTATTACTATGACTACCAGACTATTCAGTATCGGAAGTAGGAATTATTCTTATTTATTTTAAATTTTGTTTTGGAAATGATATCGTATTATAATTATTGATTTTATGAATGATTTCAATATAATAGCTATGATATTCTATAAATAGTAGACCTAGATTTAATCTGCGAAACCAGATATTAGCATAATGCATTTTATGAACTTATCTGTAAAGTTACTAGAAAGCTGATAGGCAGCGTTGTTGAAACTAATCTCGAAGACATCATGTTGCAAGAACATATTCAACACCTCATTGTTAACGTGAGGTATGACGTAGTCAGTAATGATTATCTCCCATAATAAACCATATAAACTGCTATTGGCAGTGTTGAGATTAAAGTTCCTAAGATCAGGAATCGCAGGGGTAATGGATACCCTTTAATAGCTTGTTGCATCACCTTATCTGAAACGTGCAAAATAAGCGAAGAATTTCTACCATGGCTGGTAGCTATTAGGTATATTCCCCGGTGATTTTCACGAAACTCTAGAGATATTCTTTGTAAAAAAGCACATCTTCTATTTAGAGGAGTATCAGAAAATTGAAATAAGAATAGCTTAAAAGAGCAAGGTAATATGCCTGATTGATTTAGTAATACGCACTACGTTTATTCTTGGTCGATGAGATATACTGCTCCTGTCATGGACAGTAATCGCCTTTCCCTACTAATTAATTATTTTCGGTATTTCGCATAGATGTAATTAAGCTTGTTGCGCTCGAATATGTTTATCTAGAGTCAGAGACGAACTGCGTTTAACTTCTAATGTCTAATTAATAGACAGCTTAATCGTATCTATCAAGGTTGCTACAAGAGACGATTCCTTTTGTTTTTGAATACAATGGCAAAAAAATATTTTCTAGGGGCGCAGCACCAATGTTGTTAGGTAGATAAATATATTATGAGCTGGTTTCACCCCTAAAGGTATTCAAGTGAAAGTTAAGGGTTAATCTACATGATGTCTCTTTACTGGAGACCTTCGATGTCGCTAATAAACACATTGATGTTTTGTTGGAAGGTTTTTAGCGAAGTATTCTTACAGCGATGAAGAATATGGAAAAGATCGATAATAACTACTAGCATTCTATGATTTCCTGTTATCACACTGAGCATCAATAAGAACCACGAATCTAATTAAATCGACTTTTGCAATAGTAAAGCTATGAAGCCGACGTGGCGGAGCAGTATGCTTTATAAAACAATCTTTTAATAGTATTGAGGCTATTCCTGTCTACTTAAAAAAAGCTAGAACTGACTAAGTGGATTTTACCTGCTAACCGGTTTTATGTAAACGAGGTTTAATTTAAGGATGGAGAGGAGATTTACGAAGTATCAGAGTGGAACGTAGCTTTCCGTGATACATTAGATTTACTAATAACTCTTCTATCCATATTCATTAAATCTATCGGATAAGTTATCTTTGTGTTTATTCTATGGACGAATGAGACGGGATTATCCCTAGTTCTCTATAAGTAATAAGTTCATCAGTAAGCATACTTTCAGTTATTACCTACTCAATAGGTATATTCAGCGTCATTGCCTTACCTTGCTCAGTTTATTATTATAATTTTGATGAGGCTTTGAAGGAGTCAAACCCAGTAATATTTAAAAAGATATACTTGCTTTTTACGCCCTAGCTAGCATGATATCTATGTAGAATAAGTAATAATATATGCTACATAAATAATGGTATATTTCCCTAAAGTACAAGAAGTAGCAATGGGGATAGTTGGACTTTTAAAACTATAAATAATGCTTAAATGTTAAACTATTATATTGATGATGATTGAATGAATAAAAAGAGACTTACTTGATGCTCGATCATTACTTAGTAATGCATCACAGTTTTCTTGGATTAAGTTTAATCTGCCAATGCTAGAAATAAATTGTTGTGCAACACAATCTGTATTTTTTCTGTAATTTTACGTCTTTATCTTTAATAACTTATTTACCAGAAGAAAGCTATTTTGGATAAAAATCTATCTTGCGCTCTCATCTTTAACAGAAATACGATAATAATCATTATTAAAATCTTTAACTTAACTAGTGAACTTGTTTATATGGTTTTTAGTATTAAAAAGCTCAATAAGACTAAAATGTCTCTCTATTGAGAGAGCATATAATATTCCAAGTTAATTCAGGTTATATTGCCGACAGGAAATAATATTTTTAAGCCCAATAACAATCGCTTGACCTCTGGACATTTATATCCTCCAGAAAAGAAATAATTTTCAGTAAAAATATAGACGGTCGGTCTATAGACCGCCTGAATATGTGCATAAAAGCTCTCTATGATTAAATTTATGGCTTATGAGCTGTGGCTATGAATATAATCAATAGCTGCTTTAACTGTCGTAATTTTTTCCGCTTCTTCATCAGGAATTTCGGTATTAAACTCTTCTTCTAATGCCATTACTAATTCAACAGTGTCAAGAGAATCGGCACCTAAATCTTCAACAAATGAAGCATTATTTATAACTTCATCTTCTTTAACACCTAACTGTTCCGCAATTATTTTCTTAATACGGTCTTCAATATTGTTGCTCTCAACACCTTGATCTTTAGTGTTCATACTATTAATTCCTATTAAAACTCGCTTTCACGATGGTTTTCGTAGTTTAGATACAGGAAAGCACAACCGAATCCTGGCTATTCGAACCTAATTTTGCATTATTAATGCTATTTTAGCATTAACTATGCAAATGATTCATTAGTTTTTAACTCATATACATGCCACCATTGACATGTAATGTTTCACCTGTGATGTAAGATGCTTCATCAGAAGCTAAAAATGCTACAGCACTGGCAATTTCTTTTACATCACCCAGCCTCCCCATAGGAACACTAGCTAAAATACCTGCTTGCTGTTCATCTGTTAATGCTCTAGTCATATCGGTTTCTATGAAACCAGGTGAAACAACATTTACTGTAATACCACGGGTAGCTACTTCACGTGCTAACGATTTACTAAAAGCGATAACACCTGCTTTAGCTGCTGCATAATTCGCCTGTCCAGCATTACCCAATGTACCGACCACTGAACTAATAGAAATAATGCGACCATAACGTTTTTTTATCATTGAATGCATTATAGCTTTGGATAGACTAAAGATCGAAGTTAAGTTTGTATCAATAACCCTATTCCAGTCTTCTTTTTTCATTCGCAGCAATAGATTATCACTGGTAATACCTGCATTATTAACTAAAATATCAATTTCACCAAATTCTTCACGAACTTTAGATAGAGTACTATTAATAGATTCAGTATCTGTCACATTCAAAGTATAACCTTTTCCTTTATCACCAAGGTAGCTACTAATTGTATCGGTAGCTTCTTTGGTTGTAGCAGTAGCAATTACTTTCGCACCATGTTTAACCAGTAGTTCAGCTATTGATCGCCCGATACCTCGACTTCCCCCAGTTACTAAGGCTATTTTCCCATAAAAACTCATGTTTTCCTCAATTATTTATAAATGCAGCGTTTAATGATGCCGTATCATTAATTGCTACCGAATTAATCGTACTTACAATGTGTTTAGTTAAACCAGTTAATATTTTACCTGGCCCTATTTCTAATAATTGCACGATTCCGTGTTCAGCCATGAATTGAATAATTTCAACCCAGCGTACAGGATTGTACAATTGTCTAACTAAAGCATGACGAATACCTTCTACCGAATTTTCAATTTTAACATCAACATTATTTACAATAGCGATGTTAGGCTTATTGAATACAATTGTTTCTAACGCTTCTGCTAATCTTTTTGCTATGGGTTGCATTAACGCACAATGTGAAGGTGCACTGATAGCTAACGGTAAAGTACGTTTTGCACCAGCAACCTTACATAAGGCTGCTGCTCTTTCAACAGCACTTTTTTCACCTGCAATAACAACCTGCCCAGGCGAATTAAAATTAACTGCAGAAACTACTTGGCCTTGGGTAGCTTTCTGGCATGATGCTAATATTGATTCATTATCTAAACCAATAATTACATACATAGCACCCATCCCTATCGGCACAGACTCTTGCATTAATCGCCCACGTAGCTCTACTAATTTAACAGCGGATTTAAAATCAATAACATCAGCACAGACCAATGCAGAATATTCACCTAAACTATGGCCAGCCATTAGTGTAGGCATTTTGCCTTTTTTCTTCTTCCATACTCGAAAAATTGCTACAGATGCGGATAAAAGTGCTGGCTGTGTTTTCCAAGTTTTATTTAATTCTTTTTCTGAACCATTTTGTATCAAATCCCATAAATCATAGTCTAAGACATTAGAAGATTCAGCAAATGTTTCCTCTACTACTGTAAACTCTTTTGCTAGATTAGCTAACATGCCAATAGATTGAGAACCTTGGCCAGGAAAGATCATTGCAAAATTAGACATTTTTATTTTCCTGTTTAATTTAAAAACGGAGGAGCGCTGAACCCCAAGTAAAACCTCCACCAAACGCTTCAAGTAATACTATTTGACCTCTCTGTATACGGCCATCTCTAACTGCTTCATCAAACGCCGTCGGTACTGAAGCCGCTGAAGTATTACCGTGTCTATCCAGCGTAATAACAACTTTATGCATTGGCATAGCCAATTTCTTTGCGGTTGCTTGAATAATCCGTAAATTAGCTTGATGAGGGACTAACCAATCTAATTCTGATTTATTTAGTGCATTTTTTTCTAATGTTTCATCCACAATGTTAACTAATTCTTTCACTGCGACTTTAAAAACTTCATTACCTGCCATTATTACATAAGTTGGCTCTGAAAATTTACTATGCTCTTGATGTCGTAAAGTTAATAAATCACTATAACTGCCATTGGCATGTAAATGGGTTGATAAAATCCCTGGCTCTTGTGAGCAACCGACAACGATTGCACCTGCTGCATCACCAAATAAAATAAGTGTACTGCGATCATTAGGATCTAATACTTTAGATAATACATCAGAACCAATAATTAATGCCTTCTTCACCATCCCTGTTCTAATAAATTGATCACTAATACTTATCGCATAAGTAAAGCCAGCACATGCAGCAGCAATATCAAATGCAGCACAGTTTTCAATGCCTAATATTTGTTGAATTTGGCATGCTGCACTAGGAAAAGCATGAGTCGAAGAAGTCGTTGCTACAACGATTAAATGAATCTCATTAGCTGCTATACCAGCCATTGCTAATGCTTTTTGTGCAGCGCTAGCACCCATTGTAGATACGTTATCTTCTCCTGTTGCAATGCGACGTTCTTTAATTCCTGTTCGAGTAGTTATCCATTCATCAGAAGTGTCTACCATTTTTTCTAAATCAGCATTCGTACGAATCTGTACAGGCAAATAACTGCCAGTACCTAAGATTTTTGTATACATTTTGCTTTAATCACTCTTGGGTAGTAAGGTATTCAAGCGAGTTGCAATTCTATCAGGAATTTGCTTTTCTACTGCCTGAATTGCCTGTTCAATTGCAGCCTTAAATGCTTTTTGGTTTGCCGCTCCATGACTTTTAATTACAATACCGTGTAATCCTAAAAGTGAAGCACCATTATATTGATCTGGATTTAGGTGCCCAAAACGTTTTAAGATACGGTTCTGTAACCACGGTTTAATCAACTTCATCAGCCAGGATGAGATCTTATTTTCTGTAGTTGAAGGTTTTATTAAAGATAAAATAACCCGTATCACACCTTCCATTGTTTTCAACGTTACATTACCGGTAAAGCCGTCACAAACGAATACGTCAGCTTTACCAGTTAATAATTCATTACCTTCTAGGTAACCAATGTAATTAATAGAAGATATTGTTTTTAATATTGATGCGGCTTCGCGAATATTATCTAAGCCCTTACTTTCTTCTTCCCCAATATTCAATAAAGCTACTCGTGGATTGCTTGTATTAATAACTTCTTCAGCCATTACTGCTCCCATTACGGCAAATTGCACTAGCATTTGACTATCGCAGTTAACATTAGCGCCTAAATCAAGTATAATGGTTTTACCATGTTTTTGGTTTGGTAAAATCGTTGTCAATGCTGGTCTTTTAATACCATTTATTGTTTTTAATATGAGTTTTGCTAATCCCATAAGTACACCAGTATTTCCAGCGCTAATGCATGCTTGAGCTTGACCAGATTTCACTAATTCTAAAGCAATCCGCATGGAGGAGCCTTTACTTTGCCTAATTCCTTCTAATGGTTTGATATTATCAGCAATAACATACTCAGCAGGAATAATTTGTAAATGATCACGTAGCTCAGGACGCTGATCTGAAAGTAATGGATTTAAAATTTCGGGAATACCGACCAGTAATAATCTTAATTGTGGGTTAGAAATTAGTACTTGCAATGCAGCAGGCACAATAATACGAGGACCATTGTCCCCGCACATCGCATCTAATGCTAAGATTAAATTAGCCAAGGCATTAATTTGTTTAATAACTAACAAAAACAACTATTTATTAACAACCTTACGACCACAATAATAACCATTAGCAGTTACATGATGACGTAAATGAGTTTCACCAGAAGTTTTATCTACTGAGACTTCGGCAATTGTTAATGCATCATGTGAGCGACGCATGCCTCGTTTAGAACGAGTAGGTTTATTTTGTTGTACAGCCATTGACCTTGCTCCTTAAGTACTTTTTAAACTAGGTAATACGACAAAGAGATTTGTCTTTTTTTCTATCTTATTAGACAACTTATAAAAACCATATCCGCGTTGGACACACTTTACAGTGTTCAAAGTTATTTAACCGTAATTACAGGAAAAAGAAAATTATTTCATCTTCAATCATTACTAGCAAATCTATTTTGCTAATTGATCATTTAGTGAAATAGTTCATACTATTCAAGTAATAACGTTGGTCCTTTTATTATCAATAAGAAGAATAAAATAATAGGTTAAATGAACTTGCTGACTAAATTTTTTTACAATGTTCATATTTTAATGTGCCATCGACATCAGAATTATCTTTTTAATTAATAAATGTTCATTATCTATTGCAAACGATAATTAAATAATTATATCATTAACTCTAATTACTAATTACTACTGATTTTACGACAGGCAAATCCTTTTCAAGTGAAAAAAAGTATCCTAAATAATTTATTTTTTATAAGGCACGTATCTTATCTTTCTTAATCATAAGAAGCCAAATGAAAAGATGCTTTGCTTATTATTCATCCAATATTTGCTATTTAATCTCTATTTATTTTAAAATGTTTTATTACATTTCTCTATAGCTTTTAGATATTTAATGAAATCAATTGTGTTGGCATCAATTTCATCTTTCATGCTATCGGTTACTACAAAAGCTAAGTTTATCTTTTTATTACTAAGGTGCTGAATATAGATGAAACTTCCATTAGCTAATAGATCTGCAAGTTATCTTGTTATTTAATTAGGAATTGAAAATAAAATTATTAGTGACTAAGTATCCTAATTATTTAATAAATAGATATAGATAAAGCCTACATCTTTGCAATTTAAATAATAGAAAAACCACTGATTCATAGAAAATCAACCAAAGAATTGAATAAGCTTTTGATAAAAATATCCTTTATAGGGATTATATTTATTTGATAGTAAAACCAAAATATAATGCTAAATATGATATTTTCACTGTTTATTTTGTCATGTAAAGATAACAGAAGTTTAAACTATCTTATAAAAATAGCCATATTAATGTGAGTTGCCTTTATTTCAGAAAGGCTAGAAATCATGTTTTTTAAAAAACTTGTTGAGGGACCCCAATTACTTTAATTGCCTTATCTTTAATTAGATTAATTAGTATATTAGGCAGTTATCGTAATAACTCTCTTAATTAATTATTTCACTGCATACAAAAAGCAAAGCGGTTTATAATTTAACTTAATTTGTTTAATTTATTGGTGATAAATTATTGTTTACGTAATTTTGCCAAACAACTTTTAAGCTGTTGATCTAAAGGGGCGTTAAAAGTTAACTTTTCCCTACTAGCTGGATGGATAAACATTAATGAACTAGCATGCAAAAAAAGCCGTTTCAAGCCAGTAAACGTTAACTGTTGATTAAAATCGCGATCACCATAATGGCTATCGTACACAATAGGATGCTTTGCATATTGTGCATGTACTCTGATCTGATGTGTTCGCCCTGTTATTGGTTTGGCGTTAACTAGTGTAGTATTAGAAAAAGATTCTTCAATTTTAAAATGAGTTTCTGAATATTTACCATCGATGCCGACTTTGACTGTCCGTTTGCCACTTTGTAAAATATTTTTTAATAAAAACGACTGAATAACTTTCATATGCGACGGCCATTGCCCCTTCACTAGGGCAAGGTATTGTTTTTTCATTTGTTTTAAACGTAACTGTTTATGTAATTCCTTAAGAGCTGAACTTTTTTTTGCTATCAGTAAAACACCCGATGTTTCACGATCTAACCTATGGACAAGTTCTAAAAACGGTGCTTCAGGACGTAATGTGCGTAAAGCTTCAATAACGCCAAAATTTATTCCACTACCACCATGAACAGCCATACCAGAAGGCTTATTCAAAACTAGCAGATATTTATCTTCGTAAAGTATATAATTTATAAGTTCGGTTATCTTATTCAATTTATTCGAAATAATATACTGTTGTTTTTTTGCTAGTCTAATTGGTGGAATCCTAATTAAATCGCTTGTTTGAATTTTATATTCAGGTTTGATTCTGCTGCTATTTATTCTTACTTCGCCCTTACGAAGTATGCGGTAAATCCTCCTCTTAGGAACACTTTTTAAACGTCTTAATAAAAAGTTATCAATACGTTGGCCTGCTTTATCATTATCGATAGTAATAAATTGAACCTGATTATGTATTTTCATTATATAATTATAATATGTTGTTAACATTTAAATTTTTTAACGATTGTAATCGAATATTATGATACCTTATTTTAACTTTTTACTTTTATCAATTCTTGTCTTAAATTCATTTTTTCACATTTTCCCTATAAAAAAGTAATAAACAGCAAAAGTTATCTTGATATCTGCCTATAAGCAATGGAATAATGAATAGTTACTATAATTATTATTAAAATAAGCGTTAGAGTAATTTAAGTCGATCTATTTGTGATGATATAAAAAACGCAGAAATGGTGTAAAACGGTGTGTAAAATTAAAATAATTTATTCAATTATGAAAAAAAATTACTGGATTAGCTAATCTATATATTGAACGAATAAATTTAGAAACAATATTAATTTAATATGCAGCGTTTTATTTAAACGTAGCTTCACAAAAATTGCCTTTCAATGCAAACAGACAACCGCAAGATTGTTGATTATGTAAAAAGTCACGAAACCATACGGTTAACAGTAACTGTTTTTAGTCAGAATTTTTCTGATTTAGTAGAAAAATGAGTATTTATAATGAAAAGAATGTTAATTAACGCAACTCAACAAGAAGAGTTGCGTGTTGCTCTTGTTGATGGGCAACGTCTTTATGACCTAGATATTGAAAATCTCGGACACGAACAAAAAAAAGCAAATATTTACAAAGGCAAAATTACCCGTATAGAACCTAGTCTGGAAGCAGCATTTGTTGATTATGGATCAGAAAGACACGGCTTTCTTCCAATTAAAGAGATTGCACGTGAATACTTTCCTAGCTATTATCAACCACACGGTCGCCCAAACATAAAGGATGTTTTAAAAGAAGACCAGGAAGTTATTATCCAAGTTGATAAAGAGGAACGAGGAAATAAAGGTGCAGCGCTAACGACTTTTATAAGTTTAGCTGGCAGCTATCTTGTTTTAATGCCAAATAACCCTCGCGCAGGTGGAATATCGCGACGTATTGAGAGAGAGGATCGCACAGAACTAAAAGAGACATTATCCTCATTAGAAATACCTGATGGTATGGGATTAATTGTCCGTACTGCTGGTGTAGGTAAATCTGCAGAAGCGTTAAAGCATGATTTGCAATATCGTCTTAAGCATTGGCAAGCAATAAAAAAAGCAGCGGAAAATCGAGCAGCACCTTTTCTTATTCATCAAGAAAGTAACGTTATTGTGAGGGCGTTTCGTGATTACTTGCGCCCTGACATTGGTGAAATTCTAATTGATAATGCGAAAATTGTTAAAATGGCTCGTCTTCATATTGAAGCGATTGGTCGTGAAGATTTTGCAAGTAAAATTAAATACTACACTGGAGATGTTCCATTATTTAGCCATTATCAAATCGAGTCTCAAATTGAGTCTGCTTTTCAACGTGAGGTTCGTTTACCATCAGGTGGTGCATTAGTTATCGACACCACTGAAGCATTAACTGCTATCGATATTAATTCATCACGCTCAACCCGTGGTGGTGATATTGAAGAAACTGCATTAAATACTAATTTAGAAGCCGCTGATGAAATTGCTCGTCAATTACGGTTACGGGATTTAGGTGGATTAATTGTTATTGATTTTATTGATATGACACCCGTTCGCCATCAACGTGAAGTTGAAAATCGCCTGCGTGAATCCGTATGCCAAGATAGAGCACGTATCCAAATCGCTCGGATATCTCGATTTGGTTTACTTGAAATGTCACGACAACGTTTAAGCCCATCACTTGGTGAATCTAGTCATCACGTTTGTCCTCGTTGTAGCGGTACAGGAACAATCCGTGATAATGAATCACTTTCACTTTCTATTTTACGTTTGATCGAAGAGGAGGCGTTAAAAGAAAATACTCATGAAGTACATGCAATTGTACCGGTACCAATTGCTTCTTATTTATTGAATGAAAAACGACAATCAGTAAACGAAATTGAACGTCGGCAATATAATATACGTGTTATTATTGTTCCTAACGATCAGATGCAATCACCACATTATAATGTAATCCGAATTCGTAAAGGTGAAGAAGTTTCAACATTAAGTTACTATCTCGCTCAATACCATGAAGCTGAAATCAATAATCTAATAGATGATACTGTTAGTGAGAAAAAATTACCTGAACAACCGGCTATTTTTACTTTTACTCTTCAATCTCAAGTATCTAAAAAAAATGCTATGATTGGTAAGAATAAATTAAGTAAACAGAATAAATCAACCAATAAGCAATATTTGCTAAGTCTGTTTAATCGAATTAGTTTTTTCTTTAAAAGATTATTTATCGAATCACAGCAATTAATTAAAATAATTAAGAAAAAATTTAAAAATAATAATGATAAGCAACGTGATAATAATCATAGGTCAACTCAACCTCATGAACAGAATATCAATATTGATAACCGTCAATATTGTGGATATATCGATGAGTTTAAATCGTACAATAGCCGTAATCAAAAAAATCATTTTAATGATATTCAAGAGAGTGTTGAACGTGAAATTCAACAGCAACCTAGTGAACAGTCTGCTGAACGTCGCTGTCGTCAGGAAGAAAAAAAACAGCTGCAACTTGAAACTAAAACTCAATTACTAGAAAAGAAAAAGAATAAAACGGAAAGAACAGTTGTTGTTTCCTCTCGTCGTCAACAAGGTCAATTGCTTCAATCTGTGCGGGCCACAAATAGCGTAACTGAACAGAAAAAATTCCCTATTGATGATAGGGAATATCAAGATATTAAGCTTCCTGTTATCAGTGGAGCAGAGATAGTGCCTGCTTTATTAACTGCAGAATCTATTTTGCTAACTGAATTAACAACGAAGCAGAAAAACATGGATCTACCGTTTATTACAGAACAGGCTGAATCTCAAAAATCATTCAGCAATTGTGCTAACGAACAAAAAGAAACGATAATTCCACGAAGATCAAGACGATCTCCCCGCCACCTACGTGTTAGCGCGCAACGACGACGACGTTATCGTGATGAACATCAAAACAAATCATTAGTACCATTAAAAATACCCGTGGATTCGCCTAAATTACCTTCAGGTAAAGTCTGGATTCAATGTCCTATTAAATTCAATGAATTAAACGAATTATCATCAGATAGTAAAAATCTGATGATAATTAATAAAAAGATAGTATCTTCTATAACTCCAATTGACTCTAATAACATTATTGGTAAAGTTAAACTAGAAGAAAAAATAGTACCAATTAGTAAAATTGTTCAATTAACAATGTCAGAAAACTTACAACTTTTTTCTGAGGCATTGCTTATTCCCGTAAATATTCAAGATATAGAACAAAATAAAAAACTTTGTCAATCACTTCTTGAAGAAAAAGTCATGACTGAAAACAGCACTAATATCGTTGTAAAAACGCAAGTAGAGAATGAATCACAAAATCAGCTACAAAATTCTCAATCAGTTAATGATGAATTTTTCATAGTTAATGAGATTAAAAAATCGAAATATTCAGTCCATGAAATCAGTCAGGAAAAAATAACAAACTCATCAGATAAAAATCATAACCACGCTCAGTCAAGTATATCTTCTATGAGTACTGTTATTGTAAAAAAAACAAGTAATCAAAAAGAAAAAATTGCTGCGATAAAATTAGGCAAAAAAGTAGGGCATTCTCATTCTCCGACTACGAAAGCACCGGCGCCAGAAATTACTGAAAACAATATAGAAATTAAATCTTGCGTACAGCATGCAATAACTTTTCATGGTAAAAATGGTGCTGGTGGTCATGTTGCAACAAGCATAGCCACATCAAATATATTTAAACCAAAATGATAACAAATAAAATGCCCCAATTTGGGATTTTTATTCTGAATTTTATTTCACTATTTATTACTGTTTTAATAGAAAAGTCTTTTATAAATAAAAATATCTCAATAGATTGTTTTAGTGCAGGTAAAGGTGTGATGGTTATCATCTTCTGCGATATGGTCTTTAGAAAGATTATCAAAGTCATCGCTTTTGATTCATAATATAAAACACGATTAATACAAATAGGCACGCAAGTTATTGAAGGAGATGTTTGCTAATAACATAACAGCAAAAAAAATATATTAGCTATATTCCTAGAGTTATCGGAATATCTGGTGCATGATGTTTAGATTCTGCTTCATTCTGATTATCCCTGAATCAGTTCTCAATCCTTAAATTACATGGTTGTTTACTAGCAGAAGGGTTAAAAGCAGGCAAATATCCCCTTAGTCTTGGTTCAGTTTTTTGAGTAGACAGAATCAGTTTAAACAGTATTAAAGGGTTGTTTTTGAACAATAGAATTTCGCACATTGGCTTAATAGCTTCAGTATTATAAAACTCAACTAAATTAGATTCGTCATTCTTATTGGACGCCCCAGTGCAATAACGGGAACGGATAAAATGCTAGCCGTTTCTTATTATTTACTTTCTAGTTCCTTTATCGTTAAATGATACTTTTCTAAAAACCTTGCTAACAAAAGTATTAAGGGTTTATTAGTGGTATCACAACTTTCTGCTAACCGACCTCATCCAGCAACTTACCTTTAACTTTCGATTGCGTAGACTTATAGAGTGAATACAATACATTAGTTATTTTGTATACCAAGAACTTTGGTGGTGTATGTCCGAAAATATTTTTTTGTTTGGATCCTGAAAACTAAGGGCATCGTTTTCCGTAACAACCGTGGGTAGATATAGTTAAGTAACTTGCTCACCAGCTATCATGAAATGAGATCCGTAATAAGCAAAAAGCAAAGGTGATCAACTTACCTAACATAATGATAATATGCCTTTAGCCAAGAAATAAATGTTAGGCGCATTGCTAAATCACACAAGTACTACATTGCCTGTGCTCTTCAAGCAATTACTGTTTCAATCTACTGATGATGGTGCTGTAGAGAAACCATGTCCTTTTCTGAAAAACGTTTTTAGTGCTTCGTGAAAATTACTGGTAGATAATGTCTCGCATATACAGGGCATTATAGCAACTCTTCACCGCTTTTACACGCTTCAGATAAGGCGCTAGCAACGAACTTTAGAAGTATATTATTACCACTGCTACTCCACTAATCTTAATTATTATAATCTCAACATCGTCAATACCAGTCTTTACTATATGGTTCGCTGTAGCAAATAACCGTTATGGTGACGGCAAAGCGGTATTTAGCATGTTATAAGGAAGATGGTTTCAAACTCCGTCTCAACAGCAGTACACTATCAGCTATCTGCTATTATTACAGATCAGTTCATGTAAGGGGAGTAACAGGTAATATCTGATTTCGCGGATAGATGTGTAGGGTAAATTTTCATGGTATATTATCTCTCTGTTATTGAAATTATCCACGAAATCAATCAGCAGGATACACGACACCCATCTCCTAAATTCCATACATTAGAAATGAACATAAGCAATAACTCTTAAGAGGATATTTGAGTAGATTCCATCGTATATGTTTGTTTTTATTTATCAAATATCTAGAATGGAGAGAATATTATTTAAAACTAAAATAATTGAAATATTAAATTGTTTTGCAAAAGCAGCAAAAGCAATAAATGTTTCCAACATAGCCAATTTACTTATATTTTATTATGCTTGTGCTTGATAATAAAGCACAGCCATCCTTTGGTCTTTATTAATTCCTGTTATTAACAACCCAAATTAAGTTAATCAAATAATAATAATAAGTAAAATTTTTAAAATTATCACTAAATAGGATGCTAAATTCATCATCTAATGGTGATATTCAATTCAATTATCCATAATAACTCATTATTACAGATAATTTAAAATGCAGAATTTATTTCTGATTAAATTCTTCTTTAAGTCACTAAAATAAGTTAACGCAAAGAGTAAGAATATTTATTGTTAGATTAGAATGGTTTAAGAGTGTTAAACAACATGTTGTGCTACCTAAAAATTAGGAAACTATATTGGCTAATAAGTATAAATTCTAATTTCACTTTTACTGTTATAAAATATTTTAACAGTATCACCTGCTTGATCAAATTATATAATTTACTAGAATCTGGATTGGCTAAAATTTTAGCATTATCGAAGAATCTTAAATTTTTACTGTGCCATACCGACAATTATCTTTCCTCAACCAAAACCAATTATAGTTATAGGTATTACGCGCAATAAGCAATAATTTATTGCTATACAATGAAGGTGAATTTGTTAAATATATTTATAAGATATTTAGTATGTTTAATAGTTGGATTCTTGATTACAACAATATTCGATTTGATGATAAAGTTACTTGTTATATTTTACCATAGTTTTTATGACCTTTATGGTTATAGTTTGGCAGTAAGATAATTCACGTTAGAATTTACTCAATGTCTTATGCTCTTGCTATACGGTTACGTCCTGATGTTATTAATTGACTTAACAATTATAAAGGACTGCAGTATTAAATTAGAACATTGGGCAATTAAAACGTTATTTAGCATGCAAATACTCATGATGAATTTTAGCCAAAGTTTTTGCTGCCATTGAAATGGCATAATTAATTATGCAAGCAAATCTAAATATGTTTGAGTAATTCTTAATTTAAAAAAGAAAAATAAAATTCGCTGATTGATTAATATTATTACTATAACTCCATTAGTTCATGTTTTCAGAACGTTTTGCATAATACAAGCTAGTAGTACTTTAAGTGCGTTACTTACCTGGTATCTAGAAAACCGTATACAATTATTACTTGTGATTTTGCAACAGGTATTATACGATACTGTTAATATCAGATAGTCATATATTAAAATATTTATATACACCTAAAAACAAGTTAGAAAATGAATTAGTATCCTATTAAATTTATGCATTTTAATAAATGCCTAATTTTAGTACCGATATTCATTACATTGCGAACAAATAATGTTACAATGTACAGTACTTAATCTCGATATATGGATAAATAATTTATTCAGATTGCAACATAGTGAAATGTATGCTAAAGTTATTTAGCTCTTTAGGAAAAGAAACCTTTTATTAAAGTAACTGATAAAAATGCTAAGTTTTATTACAATTTTTTTGCTTATAATGACCATTTAATAATGGTCATTATTCGTTAAACTTTATCACAAAATATATTTGTATTAGATCTTTAAATTTTACGATCTGCGCATGAAGCAACTATTTTTTCGTTATCGTGTAAGGGGGGATTACCCAATAACACTGACAAAACAAAAAACAGGTTTCTTGGTTAGAACAACAGCACGATAGATTATCCAGTAAGAAAATAATCGAATAGCTTCAAACTATCGAGCAATTTTTTAAAAAGAAAAAGATAAAAATAAGTCCAAGTAATTGAAAGCGCTGGCAGATGATTCAAATTAAAAAGCAGTTAATTTAATTTCTACCATATTTTCAAAAATAGATTACCTAATATAGATAAAGGCCAAATGATTAGCCTTTGATCTAGAGAAACTGTCAATAGTATCAAAATTTAATCACTAAGCATCATTCATTTGTGGTAATGGTCGGCGAAAACGGCTGGTGATAATTGCCATATAAAATACCCCAACTGCCGCCCATATAATTCCTAATAGCATGGAAGTTTTCTCTAAATTGATCCAAAGCACTGATACAGTTGAGGCCCCCATAATAGGTAAAATTAAGTAATTAAACCTGTCTCGCCAAGTATGGCAATGACGCTCTCTAAAATAAAATTGCGAAATAACCGAAAGATTAACAAAAGTAAAGGCAATTAATGCACCAAAATTAATCAACGCTGTGGCAATTTCCATGTCAAACCAAATTGCTGTTAATGCTAAGATACCAACTAAAATGACGTTAAAAGCAGGGGTTCGCCATGTTGGATGAACATAACCAAAAAACCGCTCAGGAAAAACACCATCTCTTCCCATAACATACATGAGACGAGAAACTCCTGCATGTGCAGCCATACCTGATGCTAATACGGTTGCACAAGAAAAAAACAAAATAATAGACTGAAAAATAGCACCAGCAACATATAACATAATTTCAGGTTGCGATTCGTCAGGTTTTTTAAAATATGAAATATCAGGAAAATACAGCTGTAAAAAATAAGAAACACTAATAAAAATTAGACCACCAATTAAGGCTGTTAAAAAAATCGCTTTTGATATCACTATTCCTGCATTTGGTGTTTCTTCTGATAATGAACTGATACCATCAAAACCAAGAAATGAAAAACATAAAATCGTCGCTCCGGTGATTATTGGAATTAAATGTGCCTGTTCGGAAGTAAAAGGTTGCCATGACAAAATTTTACCAGAACCTTCACCTTTAGATAATCCATGGATCAAAACAGCTAAAAAAACTAGCATGACAGCGATTTGAATAATTACAATAATAGTATTTAAGTTAGCGACAAAATTAATACCACATAAATTAAAAATCGTCATCAACAAAACTAATCCAACAACAAAAATCCAAGGCGCAACACCCGGAAAAATAGCTTCTAGATAAATTTTTGCTAACAGTATATTGATCATGGGCATGAATAAGTAATCAAGTAAAGATGACCATCCCACCATGAAACCAATATGCGGGCTCATAGATTTTTGTGCATAAGTATAAGCTGATCCTGCCGAAGGGAATCGTTTTACCAATTTACCATAACTCAATGCAGTAAAAAGAATAGCAATTAAAGCAATTATATAAGAAGAGGGAACATGACCATCAGTCTTTAATGACACTAAACCAAATGTGTCAAAAACCGTCATTGGCTGCAAATAAGCCAGTCCCATCATAATAACCTGGATTAAAGTTAATCTCTCAACCAGTTGAACACGATTATTTATTTCGATAGGTTTTTTATTGAGAACTAATGGGGTATTATATGACATAGATAAAAACCCCTACAACTTTCAATTTTGCCTTAATTTTCTGACTAAACTGATAGTTATAAGGAATACTTCGCTCACGCGAATAGGCTAAAAAAAAATAGAAATAAGAAAATAAAGTTTCTTCGAAACAGAGCGGTCTATAGTTACCATTAATATAGCAACCATGACCGATTGGCACAGATGCAAAAATAGATAATTGCGCCATAATAACATTCCTCACTTACAGTAGTTTTGCTCTAGTTAGTTTAACTACATGTTTTTTCTAAAAAATAGTGTCAACTCCGGCTAAGTTTTTTATGTTTTATATAAAATTAAAGAAATCAGCTTATAAATAAAAAAATAACTGATGCAATTAATGACCATCAGTTATTTCTAATGTCACATTCTGCGCTTCGTCATCTGAGATAGCAATATTTTTTTAATTTTTTAATAAAGAAAATTAGCTAATTCCGGTTACTATGAATATAGGTAACTTTATTTACTTAAAATAATTTGAAAAGCTATAATTTAATTATAAATTATAGCAACGGCCGTTTATAATAGGGGTTTCTATCATTATCTACTAAATATCTATCTTAAATATTAAAAATCCTTTTTAATAAAGAAAAATTTTCAGCATCTAATTCATTTCCAGATCAAGAAAGATATAGAAGCAATTAATTCTCTATTAATAAGTAAGGAATATTGATTCCTTTTAGAATTATTGATAGATCTAGTGTATCTAGTCTTGGCACATTTCACTCTGATGCTTCGTAAATCTGTTTTCTATTCTTAAAATTTAATGTTTTTTACTACTAGTGTCAGTAGGTTAACTAGCCATATGGATCCGGCTCAGTTTTTCTTAGTGTATTGGAGCAGCTTCAATACTATTGAAAGGGTTATTTTCCAAAGCACAGTGTTTGCGCATCAACTTCATAGTCTTACTATCGCAAAAGCTAATTAAATCAGATTCGTCATTCTTATTGATACCCAGTGTCCTGACAAGAAGTATAGAGTGATAGCTGTTCTTCTTGTTCTTTTTTCAACTTCTTCATCGCCGCAGGATATGCTGAAACCCTTTCTAATAAAATACTAAGGATTTTATTAACGACATCAAAACTCTCCTACTTAGGCAAGCATATGATCTGTTTTATGTAGCCAATAGCGTTGGTTGTGTTCTGCGTGCCAGGAATGTTTTTATCATTATATTTAAAACTAATGACACCGGGTTTCCCCCATAGAAAACTTAAAATACGATTAAGTCACGCACTTGCAGAGTATTGAGAAGTTATGCCCAGTTTGCCTCTAACTTTTGATAAGCATCCTCAATTCTAGCCAACTCCTTACATCAATGGGAGCACTACTGATAATAATAAGTAGATAAAGGAAATCATCTTGCCTGACAGAACGATTATCTTATGAACAAAGAAATAAACGTAGCGCATATCGCTTAAATCATGCAGATACCATTATCTATGTTCTTTAAACCATTGCTGTTTTAGTCTGTTGATGTGGTCTACAGCAGTGAGGAATACTCCATCTGCTTTTTCAAGAACCCACAGAGATTTGTGAAAATCATTGCTGGATATGCTTTGCCAAGTATACCGGTCTATAGTAGAAAGTTTTTACCACTTTTTACAGGTTTCAGATAAGGTAGTAATGAGCTGTTAAAGTATATTCCATTTTCGCTGTAATCCCCGATCTTATTCACTCTAATCTCAACATCAACAATACCATTATATATGGGGGTTCGTTATTACAAATAACCGTTACGAATGATAGGATTAACGTCCATCGACAAAGCAGTATTCAGCATGTTATTGCAATATGGATTTGAGCTAATATTCAACAGCGTTGCCTATCAGTTATTTGCCATATTATTATGGAAGCGTTCGTAAATAGGGAATAGTAGGTAATATATGGTTTTAAGGATACCTAGTAAACTAGACTTTTCATGGTATATTTATCTCTCTGTTATTGAAATTATCTACGAAATCAATTAACAAGGGATACGGCTAATATCTCCTCGAAACTCAATATATAGAATGAGTATAACTCGATGATAGGCACCTTAATAGTAATTGTTTAAACTACAATCTTCAAATACTAATAATACGACAGGGAGAGGGATTGATGTGGTGTACGTTGTGGCTGCAATTGATGAATTATCATTCATTAAACTGATGACAGATAATTGTTACTGATAGTTGTGTACATCCAACGTTTTATGTAAGTTCTTGTATCTATAAATTAGTTTAAGTATTAATTATTATTTGAAAACGTAAGATTTATAATTCATTGAAATTTTTTACTATCCGGTACTAATTCGGCTTTATGTTATTGGAATTAATACTTAGTTATTAGCTAATATAGAGAAGTAATTTATTTAATGCTAATGTTAAAAACAAACAATTCCTCCTTTAAAAGGAAAATATTTTATGTCACTACAAACAAGGTTTAATGATCTTTAAATTTTAGTATTTTACTAGGAAATCTTAATCACGCTCTATCCGAATATTAACATCATAGTTCTCTACTTTTGAAATGTTTTCTTCAGTATTAATTTTAACTTTGTATAAAATTTTCTAATTATTTTTTAAGAGAGAAGGGGGGATTCCAGCCGCAAATCTGCTTGTTTTTATCTTCTATTATCTCAAGAAAAGCTTGATTTTTAGGATCGAGAGAGGTAGAGAATCGTCCTCTATCCCTCTTATGAATTAACATAGTTATTGATTGTATTTATTACTCTTTAGTTAGAAATGATAATATTTCCATTAATTAATCACGATATTCAATATTTTCTGGGTTTTTTAGTATTTTTTTTACTATATTCTTAACTTAAGTCATTATAGAGTTAAACTTTCACTTTATGCGATTCAAAAAAATAAGATTTTCACTTAGTATTGGTGGATTCATCTTCTTCTTATAATAACTGTTGAGTGTATTGATGTTATATCACAGACCTAGGCCGCTGCACTTCGAGAAAATATTATGCTAGCTGTGTAATTCTGTTTAAGTGTTTTAGTATACGTCTAAAATATCAATGGTTTTTAATAAAGGTTTTTCATAAAAATAAATTAAAATAATTAATCATAATAAAGTATCATAATTTTATGTTTTTAGTGTTAGATTTTTATCTAAAAATAACTATCCAATTGTTCATGCAGACAACTTTTTAGGATGAATGAATATTAACTAAAAAGAAAATATATGTATGCTAATTAGCACCAACAAAGATTATTAAAGTTAGTGGATCCCTGTAATCAAAATACAAGGTTTGTTCTTTTGCTTACTGTTCTTGCGAGTCGATTAAAAGCAAGAATTTGTTTAAAATAGTTTTACGGACGCCTGCATCCTTGTAATATTTGTCAAAGATTATTTCTGAAGATTTTAGAAGTTGAACTGAAAACTATTTTATTCAGTTATTATAAAATAAAAAGTTCCATACCTAAGGTTTTATAATTATGTTTATTTTTATTAAATAATTCACTAGAATAGCATTTTTACAAAACTACTAAAGGTATTAAATGGAAATGTTATTGCGTTTAACTAAAAATATACTCAAATCTGGTATACTTAAACATTAAGAGATTAAGTTTATAAGTACCATATTGATTATTTAAGCATTGAAGTTTAGTGCATAATTCGTAAATGTCATCTTCAATAACTTATGATCGCAGTCTTGCTGGTAATGTTGTCAAACAATTCATATTATTAAAGGTTAACATAGATCTTAAAAAGTTTAGCAAATTCGACATTTACTACCGTTGCTAGGCAACGGCTAGAAATAAATTATCAGATCTAGCCGATAAATAGCACAAAACTGCCGATGTGCGAATGTTATTGATACAGAATATTCTAAATCATAGGGGACAAATCTACCACATTATAACTGTGAACAGGCTATCTGATTTATTTATTCAATAGATGAATAAGTACAAAAGTGAACTGAGTGGCATTGCCAAGAAGGCAATGGTGTTAATGTTAAGAAATAGAAAAGTTGTCAACTCAGAAAATTATCCGCCAATATTTATTGGCTGGCTATAAAAGTGGCTATACCAAGATGAACGTCTTATAGTGCTAATGTCGGATAAGCGAGAGGTTTAATCAAATCGGATTAAACCAGCCAACTGTATGATTATCTAGCGCACTATCAAAACAAAACTTGTGTAGTATGAAAGAAGCGTATGCGTATTTCCCGTTGCATTGCAATAATACTATGCAGATGAGCCGTTAATATTAGGCGTCTACATTTCCTGTAATATCGTTCTATATGCGATATAGAAACTAGCCGAAACCATTAAATAGCGAGGACGCAAAACTATCAGCGAATATCGCTAGTTATATAGGCTTCTCTGTTATCCTGGATTTAAGCCTATTGGTATGAATTATGTATGAATTGTGGGACGGGGTTACGGGATGAATCTGAAAATCCTTCATCCAGACGCGGATGGTAAACTCATTTTTTCCAAAATTGACTTTATTATCAATGGTAGCTGTCGCTATATAATTGGCTGAGAGGCTATAGCTTTTTAAGAACGTAATTGCCGTTACTTCATGTGCGGCATGCTATTGTGTTAACCAGCAGTAGGTTGTTTCTCTACTGTTCAGATAATGGCAGCGAGAAATCAATAATACGCTCGATGTATACATTACTATTATTTTAACCTGCTTTTGTATTAAGAATCTGACTGATATTCCTACAATTTGTAAGGAATGGATGCAGCATTATTAAATGGCTAAATCGTAACCTTACCCGGTGTTTTGCTAGCTATTACGATATTTATGCTACTTTAGAAAAGCCGTGTGCGTAAGATTAGTAAAGGCGCTTAAATCAGCGTTTAATCCCCAGGGAAAAAGGGATGAATGATCATATCTTAAGTAAAAATCACTACGTAATCTTTTCCTGGAAAATATCAATTAATAAAATCAAGGTCTGCTAAAGCGATATAATATCCGTCCGTGCAGTGAACTCTTAAACGAGTTGATGACCACTATTATAGTTCAGGCAAGTTTCATCGTTAAAAACTGAAAAGAAATGGTATTGATCTGAAATGGTTAACACACTTTGAAGTGAATAACTTTAGTTATTCTGCAGATAGAATATGTCGTCAACTGCTGTAAAATCTGTTTTTCTTAACAGTATTTACTGTAGTTAGAAACTGGTGAATGAATATCGAAGTAAGTAGTGGTGAGTTATGATATTCATCATGTCAGTAAGGTTTATCCGTGCACCCAATTGATAGCACTTATCTGTGTAAAGTGCTGTGGGGTGTTAATAAATACCTAGTTTTCTGATGACTCTTGAATATTACAATCGGCAGCAGCTATTAAATGGATTGGCAACCAGATTATGGTAAAGAGAAATTGGCATTAGAAGAGGTAAAAACACCTTGACGTTGCAAGGTAAAAAAGTAGATCTGCTTGTATTATCAGCAATGTTTATCAATAATTAAGGGAAACTACATCAAAGACTGAAGTTTAAGAAAATAACGACCTTGATACGGAATCGGCTTTAGAATAGGTCTTGAGATTATTTGGAAATCAATAAGATTAATATAATCTTTTAAAAGAAGCTATTTGCGGTTACCCGAATTGTCTAACGAAAAAACAACGATCTTCTCTTTAATGAAGTAGATATTATGACTGAAAATCTAGGAATTATTGAGCATCTGCAACTGTTAATTGATACGGAATTAGGGTTATTTATGGGCAAATTGCCTGTAAAACCAGTCATATTAAGCGTGCTGATATCAGCTTTATCAACGGCAGATATAACAGAAATAATCAGTGGGTCTGGAAAAGTTCTTAACCCACTAAGTTGATTTATTTTTATAAAAAACCTTGTTTATGTGCCCGTAGTTTTTAAAAACGGTCACATGAAGTAGATGTGGTAGTATTTCAGTTTATCAGCTTACCACAGTATATAAACGTGATTATCGAAATACTTTTGGCTTAGGTATAACCTTTATCGTTACTCGGTGTTGATAGCATGCCAACATTTGGATAGTAATATTTTCTCGCCCTACGCAAGTATTACCAAGTCTTTGTTTGAGATGTGCGGGAGATGTTGGGTTTAGAAGATTACCCCATAACAATGGTAGGCCGGTGGTCTGAACTTGGAGGATTAATAGCCTAGTGATTATAGATGAGCTGATCAATCTGGCATTAAGGGATTGTAAAGCAGAAGTTAGCGATGTAGGACAGAAATGGGGTAAGAATAGTTCTGATTATGGAGTCACGAGGATTGTAAAGATGACCTGCTCAACCAAGGAGTTGATGACCTGTTAGGTTGTATAGTCCTATCATCCTCTATAAACGACTGTTGAAGACCAAAAGCAGGATGTTAACGTTTATGCCAAGCTGCTTCTGGATATTACCGGCGAAAGTGAACTTCAGTGGTTAAATTATTGCTTAGAATTCCGGTGCATTACAGGTGTTTTATCCAATACTTTGCGTCAAAATTTTTTTTGATAGCTAATGGTGATATTACAGATAAAGTTGGATTAAAAATATATCAAGACAGTATTTAGAGAATTATATACTAATACCGATTTATTGTCGGAATGAATGAGACATAGGTGCATATTATTTATTGATAGTATTGGAACGACAGAAGTCTAATACCCGGATGGGATTATTCCATCTCGCTGGAATGGGAATATAGACTACTTGTGTTGTTTAGCAAATGCGCATAGCCTCTTTATATCTGACGAATACACAAGAAGTTATTAGGGGTGTGCATTTTATCCATGACATGAAGTCCTGCTCTTCGGAGCAAGGAGTTTACGAGATGGATAATTATGTGATATATGATTATATTCCAATGTTTATCTTTATTACGTGGTGAAATTTCATGCTTCTATCTTGATAGATATGATAGTTCTGTTAGTGATATATTATCCCTTGCATACTAACTTTAGCATATCCTGTGATGGTGTAAATCGATGGCAGAAATGGTATATTACTCCTGGCGTACCTTACAGAGATTACTATCCGAGCGAGAAGTTGTTTCCCCCGAATGAGCAGTTGATTTACTGACTGGATTGCTGTGTTATGTACAACAACCCATTACTACCTAGTAATGGAGAAGACATCATAATCATATTAAATATGATTATGATGCTGTATGTTATCAGTAAAGACCGTTTATAAAATTATCTCGCCGGCGAGTCAGTATGATGGAGTTCGATCAGTTGACCGTCGATCTACTTTGTAATTATAATAGCTAGCGGTGGGGTGTTACGCTAAACTGTTATTAGACTCTCAATTTTATTGGAAAGTGCAGAACTAAATATTCTATTGCTATCCACTTTTTAGTGAGGAAATTATGAATATAAATTATCACCCTAAAAATCTCTCACTATTTTTTTGACGAGAATCGTGTTAATGCATTAGAGATATTGTGATACCGATCAGTCATGTTGAGCCTGTTAACCTGTTGTGCAATAAATTAATTGAGAACCTATTTATTAAAACGTGTTAACTTTGGCGACAACTGATGAAATTTAAATCGTATCCCTGCAACACATTCGGAATTTTGTAGATTTATTGGCCGTAGAATATGGCGTCAATTACGATGCGACCAAAGGTAATATTACCATGATAAGTTTTTTATTGGCAGTTATCATATTATTTGCGCAGTAGGCGAATGCTATATTTTGATTAACACATCCAAAGGTGCAAAAAAAATTGAGTCCTGTAGTATTTAAGTGACCATATGGCGCTAATGAAATTAATCACTCTATTAAATAGTTTCTTTAAGGTAAATAAACAAGACAAGATTAATATTAATAAATACTAGTGTTGTGAAATTTATATGTTGACGATAAATAATGAAAAGAAGCAATGCGCACGGTTAGTTATTCAATTAAAGTTAGCGATAGCAGTATCTATTCTCCGTTTTTATTAATAGAAAATGGATAGATTCTATAAACAACTCTTGCTCGATATCTCCAAATTCTAATGCATTTTTAATAGTTATCTTAGCAAAGATAACTACTAGATATCATATCTTCTATATGAAGAGTTTTTATTCTAAAATTTGTTATGAAAACAAGCAGTCATATAGATCAAAGAGAGTTTTTCTTATTCTCTACCAACATAAACCTGCATTTCATTAGTTAGCTTGGCGATAATTTGTTGGATGATCTTAATTCATACATTGAAGCAACTCACTCTACTTTATCTTGTTAATATTATCACATTGAACACCATATCTACTAGGGGAGAGAGACTAACCCATTTATAGTTACAGCGATATTATTATAAAATTTCCTATTGTAAAAAACATTTAACAATCTTACTGGAAATTCTCTAAAAAACTACATCAAAAGAATAAATACTTTAGTTATCTGTGATGTATATAAATAGCTTGACTTTACGGGAGTGAGCAAAAGAAATAGGCGTTAATTTTTAAAGCAGCGTTTAGATGATGTTACTGTTTTCTTCTTCAGTAACGACAACCAATATAAATGTGCTAAGTGCTATTATTGAAATCGACAAAATATTTTCCTTAATTCTTTAAAGGGATCATTATATCCCACATAAGAAATCTAAAAAACATACAAGAATAGTAAGATAAAAGGAAAGAAGGAATCACGATCTTAATTGCTTGAGATTAATAGGGTTACGTGAACAATGAGATTCTTAAATAGTTTAATGCAGAATATCTTATCTGTTTTCTTGAGCAAATTATTGATAAAGAGTCCATCTTTTACTTGAATGGAGCTAAAAATGGCACGAAACCTTTGCTATTGATCATGAAATTAGTCACCATCACCTAATAATATTAGGTAATCGAAGAATTATTGATAAGGAATTTCATATTTAAAATATGAACAGTTATATCAGTGGATTAAAGGGTGGCTGAGTAAATTCTAAGCATAGGATGTTTTAGTTTACTAAATTATCTAACCTGGAAAAAATTATTTGAAAACATGGTAATTGAAATACAAGTGTAGCTACAAATTTCTCTACGAGAAAGGTAGTAATCTTTGCAAATTAGCTAAAATTAATATATTGAAGAGTATAAAAAATAGTATTAGATTATAAAGATCCAAAAGCAATACAGTAGCATTACTCATACCAATCTTGATCATCTCCAAAGATAAAAAATATCGCTCCAAGATCGTGTTCTGCCCATTTTTTATCAAAAAACTAGGATAATAGCGTTTAATATTTTTAATATTTTCATTATATGAGCATATAGCTCTATCCAATTACTATTAATGTTTTTTGTATGAGACGGTGCTGAACACAAAATCAAATATAGGTATTATTATTACCATTATACATGCCTATAATCATATAATGAGAGCATTATGATAGCCTGTCTCTTCTATATTTTAATCTCTCATATAACTTTAATTAAATATTCCGTACACAGTTGGTATTATTACTATAATTTCAGGTATAATGACCATTTATTATATGATTCGTATGTTATCAGGTATTGTTTTTGCCTCTAATTAGCTTGGACATAAATCAAGCATACAAAGTCCTATCGAAAACTGGTCTAGTAAGATTACTATTTTTATGATCAATGATCGTTTTCTATCCCATTAAATAGTTAAATTTTCCTCTAATATGATCCTTTCCTCGTTGACGCATTTCACTAATCTTCTTATTCAGTATTTTACTATAATCTACAATTTCTCTTAAAGAAAGGTTTTTAGATGGAAGATAAAGGATTAAAATAATAATAAGATATATCAGAGTGTAAAAAATGACTAAGAGACTTATTTACAGAAAAATCATTGATTTTCTTAAATTGTAATAGATTTTT
The DNA here is from genome assembly GCA_052174455.1 of Arsenophonus sp. NC-PE1-MAG3. Classification (GTDB taxonomy): domain Bacteria; phylum Pseudomonadota; class Gammaproteobacteria; order Enterobacterales; family Enterobacteriaceae; genus Arsenophonus. The sequence goes on from JBQMRP010000004.1 coordinate 548,014, forward strand.
AAGAATAAAATTAGCGAGAAACAGATCAGAGATCCAGATTAAAATACCTATTAAACTGCTTAAAATTAAGTAATAAGTTAGTGGTCAAGAAACTTGACGATTTAGTTGTGGTTAAGTATCAAAGTTTGATTGGTTTAATCTTTAAAAAATATTATCATTACTAGTTTTAATTAAATTTTTAGCTAAATTTCAGATTTAAGAAAACTTTTGTATTTCAGTATTGTGTTGCTAAAAAGATAACATAAGGGACGGCACAAGGTGAAGAGACGGTATAAATCTATCTGATATTAAATGATTGTGTAATGCCACAATGCCTGATAAAGCTGGTATAACCACATTTCACCGTCCATTAATAAGAAAATAAGTGGTATTTTATATCTTTTTGTATTATACAATTATTCACCTCGGCTTTATTATAAGCGTTTACAATTGGTTACCAGTATATTAGACTATATTGCTTTAAAGGTTATACTAGCAATTTTTAGCTGTTTATAGGTAAGTTTCTGATACAGAATTGCGATCAATATTAGCACTAATTAATGTGTTAATAATCTCATTATTAATAACTATGTTATTGAAGGTTATTGGTAGAAAACCCTTCATACTTTATGAATTACTTTGCTATATCGGTTACCATGAAAGATAACCAGTTATACAGCTCAAAGAGACTTTTTACTTAATCTATCCAAGTAAAAAATTGCATCTTATTAGTTAGATAGGAGATAATCTATTGCATGATATCAATTCATAAATTGAAGAAACTTATTCTACTTTATCCTGTTCATATATCACAATGAACAGGATACCTGCTAGTTATGGTCCGTGTTTAATCTAACTACACATCAATAAAGTTACAATGATATTGTTATAAAATCCCCTATTGCAGAAAAAGATTTAACAATCTTATTAGAAGTTTTTTGACAAAACTACATCAAAAGAATAACTACTTTAGTTATCTGCAATGTATATTGCACAGCTTGATTTTATGAGAATCAGAAAAACTTAACAGCGTTAATTTTAAAACAATGTTTAGAATTACGACACTACTTTCTTGATTTAGAGACAATATCCAACATAAAAAACTAGAAAACGCGGGAGATGAGGAGATAAAAGGAAACAACGAATCCTGGTCTTAATTGCATGAGATCATATAGAGTCTAATATAAGTGATGAGATTCTTAATAATTAGAAATTAAATCGCTATTTAAATAAAGAGTAAAGCATTTTATTTTGCTAAAATAAGATAGAAAACTGGTTTACTTTGTTTTTTATAAATTAAAATTTTATCGAATGTGTATTCTTTAACTTAATTACTAATTTTGGTGATGTTAACTCTAAGTTAAACTTAATAACTCTTATTTTTTTAATATTCATTCTTTCTTATAATAATTCCATTGCTTGCTTGCCAATCTGATCGTTGATAAAAAATAGCCCGTCGTCCATACAGAATTCATTTATACGGATTTATGTACAGAATCCTCTTTTATAGGAAGAATGAACATCCACTGTTTTTCCAATTTTTTATAAATTATCTACAGCGTCTTTATACCTTTGTTAATAAAATGCTTTGTTTACGATTTAAAAGAAACCATAGTAACGCGTAATTTTAAAATGTCTAGCCTGTAAATATTGCTAATATAGTGCTAGATCATCTCTTTCTACGTCAGAGTTTAGCGTCGGTATTCCATAGTCTTATGGTCGTAATAATGATATACAACCCCCCAACCTTGCTAATGTCGCAGTTTTAGACGCTAATACCGGTGAAACGTTTAAGATAGCGCTATAGGTATTTCACGCTGCTATGCCCCTTTAATTTTTTAGTGAAGTACACTTTTCAGTAACCTTCGTACTTGTATCTTCAGATATTACGTTTTTTCACTTCTTTCTAGTACGGATATTCCTGTAAATCTTAAGAAAACGCTAAGATTTATCAGTTCGTCATTACCACATTAGCTGGATGATATCGCCTTACTAGATTTCTTCGACCGTCCTTTTTTTAAAAAACAGCTCTAACTCATACAGGATGTTGAATATCTAGACTATAATGAGTGACAGAGAGATTAGTATGTAGATATTGATTAAGTTATCGACAATAAATGTGTAAGACGCAGAATATAAAATTTAATACTCTGTTTTTGTTCCAATTGCAACATAGAACAGGGTGTGATAGGCCCCTTGGCAGGAAGAAGAGTATTAAGTAGTGGTCGGTTATTTTAAAGAATGCCAAAGAAGGTGGGGATAGTAAAAATAATGTGTTGCCAGTTATAGTCTGGTAAGATATGAATTTGCTGTGTGGTTGTAACTACACTGCTCGATAGCTTTAAAGTCGGCTAAACTGTAGATTTTTAACTTTATAACTACGGTAAAAGTAATGGTGGGAACATTCAGGATAGGCACGGCAGTAAATTTGGACGCTTACATAGTATAAGTGTTGTAGGTAAGTATTCGCTTAATATATAGACTGGTCTACAAGTTAATACTTTCACCGTGTTTTTTAATAAAGTTATTCCAAACATCATTAATGGTAAAAAGTAGTTTAATTGTGCGGGGGAATATACATCTTACCTCTTGCAGAGAAATAGAAATTCTCATCCTGCTCATAGTATTCATCAGGTTTATCGGCCCAGTTATCTTTGTGTTTGTACTAGATAGTACAGGAGGTGGGAATTATATCTGGTTTCCTTATAGGTGATGAATTTATCGGAAAGCATACTTTCATTAATTTTACCCATCAATGCAATTGTATCTAGGATAATCGGCTTGGAATATAGGCCCGTTTTGCTCAAAACTAAGGATAATCGTGATTAGAGGGTGAGATAATTTTTTCGTGTAGAAAATGGGTACTAGAATATAGGATACATTACTGTATAGATTTTTTTAGTGTTAAGAAATTTAGTCGGTCTAACTCTTATTTATTTCGGAATAAAGATCATAAAGCGTTTCGAATAAAAAGTCAGTGTATAACATATGAATTCCCTGCTGTCTCCCTGATTTACTAAAATTATCATTTCTAGGAGATTTATTCTGAGTCATCTGGATGAATTCTTTTAAGTTAATGTATTACGAGTATAAAACAATATTTAGATGATAAACGTCCCCGAAGCGAACGTAGCTGCATGCGCTATTCATATCATAAATGTATTAGGTTCATTGAAGAGAATAGATAATTGGTATTTGTGTGATTTAAGCGATATTGCTACGTTTATTTTTTGTTAGATGAGGCATACTACTTTTTAAGTAAGCTGATTGCCTTTGTCTGCTGCTCATTATTGGCAACAATACTCATTGACGTAATGAGATAACTGCAGTTGAAAATGATTATCGAGAGTTAGAAGTAAACTAAGTTTAATTTTCTCCATGGCTGATGAACACTGAGTTTAACCATATCTTCTATGTTTGTTATCTGGAGTTGATGCTTTTGGTTTTTAAATGCAATGGTAAAGATATTTCCGGACATTTATCATGAATCCTGTTGTGTGAATAAAATAGCTGATATTCTAATTTTATCTCACAAAGGGAATGTAAGCGAAAGTTAAGGGTGAGCTTCGAGAAACTCTGGATACTAGAGAGCTGTGATGATGCTGTTAATAAAGTCTTTGATGTTTTTTTTAAAAAAAAAGTTATCAGCGAAGTATATTCTGTAGAGATGAAGAAGCTAGAAAAAGATCGAGAAGAATTGTTAGCGTCCCATGACTTCCTATCAGCACACTGGTCGTAAATAAAAACGATGAATCCGATTGAATCGGCTTTTGCGGCAGTGAAGCTATAAACCTGATATACGAGAAGCACTATGGCTCAAGAAAAGTAACTTTTTCAATACTATTTGAGTTGGTTTTGTCTGCTAAAAAAAAGCAGAACCGGGTAAAGGGATTTGAGCTGCTGATCCTTATGGTAAGCAAGGTTAAATTTAAGGATGGATAACAGATTCATAAATGATCAGAGTGGAATGTAGCCTGCTGCCATACATTAGATTTATTAATAACTATCAAACAACTTCAGTACATAAAATTAGTGTTGCTCTTACGGCTAAGCAAAGAGTTTGTATTTATTTTGATTAAGCGTTATGGGATATCAGATTTACTTTTATTAAAGTCAGAAATAAGATAATATTCATTATCATAGCCATATTCTCCATTGTTTGCTGATGACGCTGTGTTGCTTTGATCAAGGAGATCCGTACTTGTTTTCTTGCGAAAAACGATTTTCTCAGTCTCGCAGATATGTTGGCAGTCACAAGAATTACTGAACTTCGTAGTGTTTGATCTGATCTGAATCTCTTTTTATGCAGGTACAGGGGTGGGAATTTTCGTAAAATAAGGCGAAAGCCTCGAAGTAGAAACTATAAAACGTTTAAAAGATACTAAGATGTTTATCTGCACGTAGATAAGAAATATCATCCGCAAATGCTAAATAAAACTTCAATATGTTATCTTTTCGTAGGCATAGATCACATCACTTAATGGATTTTTATCTATTTTCATAAAACCAAGACCGTAAGCTAATACTCGTACTTCTTACGTAATCTTAATTGAGTATATCACATAGTTATTCATAGGAACTTATAGATAATAGCAAAAAATTTACAGACCGATTTTTTACTCTGAAAAACGTTCAGTCACTGGAAAACAGGAATTAAATCGTTTGTGTGCAGATCTTAGTATAGAATATTGATTTAGAATGCTAATGTATCTTTCAAGCGAAATGGATGGTTAAGCGATTTAATAAGCGCAGAGGGGAAGGTACCCTGCAAACTTATTACTTCAATTCTTCTCAAGAATTTGAGATTACTTTCCATCAATATGTTTAGTTATATAAAATCAAGAATTATTTCAATAATATATAGTAGTGAAATCCCATTGTAGTCTATGAAAGATTCCTTAAAAGTTAAACTTGAATTATTCAAAAAATTATACTATTTTTCTGGATATGAAATCTACGAAAGATAACGTCGTGAAGTTTTGTTTGTCATTTACGGAAGATATTCACATTCACGTGTAGATAAGGTAGGCTTCTCGTAGATTTACGCATTATATTCAGCTCTGTGTACTTCCTTTATTTCACACAAGTCCGCCTCTCTGCCTGCATAAACAGCAATTCAGATCAGATTGAAATACAACTGGTTTCAGGAATTCACGTACGACTGCTCCTAGCAGATTTATTGAGAAAGAGAAATATTTTCGCAGAAAATAACTACGACTTTTGAGTTGATGAAACCGTCATTATCAAACGATAGAGAATATGGCTGTGATCATGAACATTATTTCCTTTTTTCTATTTGCCAACAAGTAAATTCAGAGATATCTCATAATACTCTGTCAAAGTAGATGTAAGCTATTTTCTGTCATGAAGAGCGTCATTAATTTAGGTATTGTAGTTCTATAATAATAAAGACTCATCATTATGATATTTTCATCAATTATATTCATAAGTAACTATCTTGCAATGAATAGAATTTTCAAACAAGGAGTTAATAATTATCCTAGACTAACTACCTAAAAGTAGTTTTGCAATCAGTATAATATAAAAATTAATTAATCTACTAAAAATATTATTAATATTAACGAATAGTATTCAATTAAAAATAATTCTGTTAATGATAAATCTTGTTATTTATATAGATATATGAAGGCTTCTTTTACAATAAGAAGAATTAAAGAAAATTTTTTTTTAATATTATTACTCAGATGCATATGATTTCTTATAATAATTAATTAATAATTAATAATTATTAAATGCTTAAGTAAAAATAAAAGAGACTTAAAATAAGTGATCAAATTTACATAATAAATTTTAATATAAAGTGAATAAACTAAATTTAATATGTAAAAAGTTTAATGTAAAATTAGTGATCAATGTATTGGACATTAGCATTCCTGTTTTTATATAAAATTAACTTTTTTATTTTGCTCTTTATCTACTAGTCCTGTTAATAACATTTGATTAATAATCGTTTATATATTTTATATATATTATTAATTTTTTATTAATTAATTATTAGTTATTTATCTTATAAGGATAGTATCTTTATTTGATATTATTTTATCTTACTTTGTTTATTTTTTTAAAAAATAATTATAAATAGATATTTTATTATTTTTTTAGTTTTTATTATATTCACTTAGTTTAATATTAGATTATTAATTTTTCTATCGTAATTTGATGTGTTTTATTGTTACTTAATGATATTCTTTATGTAATCTATTATTTACGTTATATTAACCAATAATATTTTTATTATAGATAGTAATAGTTGGCTAAAATAGCCTGATTCTTAATATAACGTTTAATATAAATCAACGGGATACAATAATGCTAAGGATATTGCTAAGTAATGATGATGGTGTAACAGCAACTGGAATCCAAACGCTTGCTACTGCGTTACGCAAATATTATTTCGTTCAGGTTGTTGCGCCTGATAGAAACCGAAGTGGTGCATCAAACGCATTAACACTTCATAAACCATTACGAATAGCTAAGTTAGCTAATGGAGATATCTCAGTACAAGGAACGCCAACGGATTGTGTTTATTTAGGTGTTAATCAGCTTATTAAACCTTCTCCTGAAATCGTCGTTTCAGGTATTAATCATGGACCCAATTTGGGAGATGATGTTATTTATTCAGGTACCGTTGCTGCGGCGACAGAAGGTCGTCATCTTGGTTTACCTGCACTTGCGGTTTCATTAAATGGTGAAATACACTATCAAACAGCAGCAGAGATAACTTGTCATCTATTAAAATTATTACAGAAAACACCATTAAAAGCAGGTAATATTCTTAATATTAATGTTCCTGGCATTCCTTTATCAGAAATTAAAGGTTACAAAGTAACACGGTGCGGTAGCCGTCATGCTGCTCAACAAGTTTATTCATCTGAAGATCCACGGGGTGATATGGTTTATTGGTTAGGGCCTGTAGGAAAAATATGTGATGGAGGTCCAGATACTGATTTTGCTGCAGTGGCAGCGGGATATGTTTCTATCACACCGTTACAAGTGGATTTAACCGCCTATAAAGATCATCAAGTTGTTAAAGATTGGTTATTAATAGCAGAGGCAAGTGAGGAATGCTAAAACGATCAATTAGAGATTTATTGATACAACTACGGCATCAAGGAATTAAAGATGAAGGTCTATTGGCAGCTATTGCAAAAGTTCCTCGTGAGCGTTTTGTAGATGAAGCACTTTCACATAAAGCTTATGAAAATATTCCTTTACCTATAGGTTTTTCTCAGACTATTTCGCAACCTTATATTGTTGCTCGTATGACAGAATTACTTGCGCTTTCTCCATCGGATCATGTTTTAGAAATTGGCACTGGGTCTGGTTATCAAACAGCTATTTTAGCTCATCTTGTCGCACGGGTTTTTTCAGTAGAACGTATCAAGGGACTTCAATGGAATGCTAAACGTAGATTAAAACAACTTGATCTTCATAATATTTCAACACGCCATGGTGATGGCTGGATGGGATGGTCCTCTAATGGGCCTTTTGATGGAATTATTGTAACAGCAGCACCAGCAGAGCTCCCACTTGTATTACTTGAACAATTGAAAGATGGTGGCCTTATGGTGTTACCTATCGGTGATAAAAAACAGATATTAAAAATCATTAAACGTCAAGGTAATAATTTTCATTCTACAACGATAGAGTCAGTGCGATTTGTTCCTTTAATTCCTGGAAGTTTGGCATGAAATAAATAATATTTTAGAGATAGATGATTTAAGGTTTATTAATCTATACTTTTTATAAAAAATTTGTTTTTAACTATTGCAATAAGTTCTTGAGCAATAGATGAATTATAGATTTTTATTCAAGATTTGTCTTAATAGGGAGAAAGAAGTATGAATTTTAACAGCGAAAAATTTGCAATTCGATGGGCTATTATTTTTCTAATAATAGACCAAACAATAATAGGGTGTTCAACACCATATCATTTAGCATCACCAATTAATAGTGTTCATGATAATAGCTACCCGATTAGCACTTATCCTGTTATTAACAGAGAATCAAAAAGTACACCAATACCTTCTTCTCCTAAAAATATTTTTGTTAATAATCAAAATAGTAATATAAATAAATCAGGATATCATCCTGTGATGATAGCACCTAAGACTAATACTAATGGTCGAATAGTTTATAACCGAACTTATGACAATATCAAAAAAGGAAGCTATAGTGGTAACACTTATACTATTAAAGGTGGTGATACGTTGTTTTATATTGCTTGGATAACAGGTAATAATTATTCTGATCTGGCGCAACGTAATAAAATTACAGATCCTTATAGTTTAAAGATTGGGGGAATACTTAATATTGCTAATAGATCTACCGATTCAAAAATAATAGTAGCTAATCGTCCTCAGAATACAAACAATACAAATGTTGATTCTCAGTCAACTAATGCGTATCCTTTATCAATTAATGAGAAAAATTCAAGAAAGATGTTACCAAGAGTAACCAAGCCCCTAACATCTTATACGCCACCTGCAAAAACAGTATCTCCTGACTTAAATAATAACAGGGTAGTGAATACAGTAGATAAGTGGCGTTGGCCAATTGAAAGAAAAGTAATTGAAGCTTCTTCTGATTTGCAAGGTGGAAATAAAGGCATTGATATTGCCGGATTGCGAGGTCAACCTATTTTTGCAACTGCAGCAGGGAAAGTGGTTTATTCTGGAAACGCATTACGTAGATATGGAAATCTTATAATAATAAGACATAACGATGACTATCTGAGTGCTTATGCTCACAATGATACTATATTAGTTAGTGATAAACAAGAGGTTAAGGCAGGGCAAAAAATTGCCACTATGGGTAGCACTGGTACAAATTCGGTAAGATTACATTTTGAGATTCGTTACAAGGGAAAATCAGTAAACCCATTGCGTTATCTTTCGCAGCGATAACTTGGATATGTTACTTGTTAATGCTATATGCATTAAGCTATCCTTTGGTAAAGATTATTATCTTGCTCTTAGAGCAATTTATAGCTACATCTGCATTTCAATTATTGTGGTTTTAAATAATCTACTTCAGGCTAGATAATTTAATAAATAAAACGATTCTATACTATAGAATCTACTAAGATATCCTTTTGATCGTTTAAAATAGCTATTCATATTTTAAATATAAAATTACTTACTAATAAATCTTTAGTTACCCAAGCTTATTATGTGATGGTGACTAATTTAATGCTCACTAGCAAATATTTCGTATCATTTACTTTCATCAAAATAAAGGATGAATTTTGTCGATGATCAGCTCAAGAAAACATCTAACCACAACACTCTGCATTAAAGTCTTCAAGAATTTTATTGGTCACATAACCCTCTTGATCTCCGGTAATTAAGACCGAGATTATTCTTTCTTATTATCTCCTCATCTCCCGCGTTTCCTAGCTTTCCTATGTGGGGATATAATGTTTTCCTTTAAAGTATTAGGGAAATATTTTATAAATTTAAACAATACCACTTAGTGTATTTAAGTTGGTTATCGTCACTAAAGGAAAAACAGTGACGCCATTTAAACGCTCTTTTAAGAATTAACGCCTATTTGTTTTACTGATTTCTATAAAGTTAAGTTATTCAGCATACATTGAGATAACTAAACTATTTATCATTATGATGTAATTTTATAAGAAGATTTTCATTAAGATTGTTAAAAGTTTTTCTAGAATTTAGGATTTGTAAGAATATCGCTGCAACTTATTAATGTCACCAGCAGATAATATGTTACTGTAATAGTATGGAAAGGATAAAGTAGAGTTGTTATTTCAATGCATGAATTGACATTATCCAACAGACTTTTACCGGAGCTAATTAATTAGATGTAGCTTTATGTTAGCAGGAAGCAAGGAAAGAATCTCTTTGATCTCTATGACTATTTTCTTTTCCATGGTAACTGCTATAGAGAAAATTTTTATACAGTATAAGAGATTTGTACTAATAAGCGTTATCAACATATCTTAATTTGTGTATTGCGAGAGGAGTTTCCTTAGAAACTTGATCAAGATTCAAGTCCCGAAAAAATTGCAGAACGCTTAAATAAATCGGTAGATAATGTTATCCAGATGTGTTGCTGCTAAATAAACGGATTTATTTTGTTAATACTCTGATCGCTCCTAATTTAGATAAAGCATTACTTGCTATATTATATAATTATAATCATTTAAAAGTAGAAAGGGAACTATCCATATTAACAAGTATGAAAGAAAGAATTATTAAATCCCTGGTTGAACTTTATAAAATAACGTTAAGTGTTATCTAGCCGTTTTATTTTATTAGGTTATGAATCGGAAACGTTAGGAGGTAGAGCGAGAGATTGTCATTTATAGAAGAGAATTCATTAGATACAGCTTGAAGTCTTTCGCCTATTAAAAGATATTTTCATAATCAAGATCTTAGTGAGTTATTATCAAATCTAATATAAAAGGTTAGGGTGTTACGCTACCCTCTTATTATTTATAAATCTGTTTTCATTTTTAAATTGAATGTTGTTTACTAGCAGGCTTAAAAGATCAAATCCCTTAACAGGTTGCAGTTTTTTTAGTAGATGGAAGTAGTTTAAATACCGATAAAAGGATTGTTGTTATTAAACTATAATTTTTCGTGCCTTAGTTTCGTAGTCTCAGTGTCACAAAAATGTGATTTAATCGGATTTGTCGTTCTTATTGATGCTCAGTACGACTGACTGACAAGAAGTTCGTAGAATGCCAGCTATTCTTCTCCCTCTTTCTTCTAGCTTCTTCATCGCTGCAGGATGCAACTTCGCAAAACCTTGCCAACAAAATATCAAGGGCTTTATCAGCGATATTACAGATCTGTGCTAGCCAATACCTCTCTCCTCCCCTCAATCTCATCTTAAGTTTTAGTTGCGTCTTTTAGGAGTGAAACCAGCACATCAGGTATTTTATCTACCCTCTACCAAATAACATTTGTACTGCGTGCTAGAAATATCTTTGGCTATTGCATTCTAAAATCAATAGCACCACGTCTTTTATAATAAGCCTGAGAGATACGGTTAAACCATACGTGCTTACAAACATTCAGAAGTTTAGTCAATTCGCTTCTAATTCTTGATAAGAATCTTCGAGTGTAACAAGTTTCTTATATCCATGATGAGTAATCTTAATACTAACTAGTAGGAAAAGGCGATTAGTTTGCTTGACAGGTCAGTCTTTATGCCATCAGCATAAAATAAACGTAGGTGTATCACTTAAATCAGGAAGGGGTGGGTACCGGTAATCCCTGCTTACACTTTTTAAGTTATCGCTATTTCAATTTACTGATGGTAATGAAGGGAAGGTCATGTATTTTTCAAGGTAAGTGCGCTTATAGCTTCGTGAAAACCACCGTTGGTATGCTTTACAGGTACATGCAACCCATGGTAGCAGCTCTTCGCCGATTTTTCATACGCTTCAGATAAAGGTAGTAATAATGAGTCATTGAAGCATATTTCATCGCTGGTTTACGCCCATACACCACTCTCTTAAGAGCTTTAATCTTAATATCGCTAATAGCAGTTTATATGGTTCATTATAGTAAATAACCGTTACGCTCGACAGTATGGACGCTAGTTAACAAGGTTAACATTTTGTATCTTATTGCAGCATGGTTTCTAACTGCTTATTTTCAACAGTAGTGCCTAATTTATTTACTACCATTACGGATAAATTTATTGAAGATATTATAGGTAATATATAGTATTGCGAATACTTCTAAGATAAACTTTTATGGCATATTATCTCTCTGTTGTTAAAATCATCCACTAAATTAATCAGAAGAGTTACGCCACCATTTCTGAAACTCCATGCACCAGAAATGAGCATAACTCTATTTTGAGCCGATGTTATATGTCGTTCTATTAGGTAAGGTGATCGCCTTTGTCTTCTGTGATTATGTTGGTGTCATTCCTACCTCATGGACGTAAGGAGTTCATTACGCTTGAAGATATTTATAAAGAGTTAGAAGGGGGGTATTAGTAGTGAACTTCTGAATGCTTTATGAGGCATGAATTTAATCATATCTTTCAGGATTATTGCAGGAGACGGGTCGTGAGTTTTTGTAATGCAATAGAAAAATATTCCTGAACATGCGGCCCCAACACTTCTGGTACATAAATAGCTAATCTAGTGATTTCACTACATAAAAGCACGCAACTGAAAGTTTAAGGGTGAGCCCTGTCGTAGATTTGGTTAGCAGAGAGCCGCGATGCCGCTAATAAAGTCCTTGATATTTTGTTGGTAAAGTTTTTTAACGAAGTACTATCTCCTGCAGCGATGAAGAAGTTGAAAAAAAAAGCGAGGAGAACAGCTAGCATTCTACGATTTCCCATCAGTGTACTAGACGTAAATAAGAACGATGAATCCGATTCAATTAACTTTTGTGACGTAAGCCTATAAATCTGACGCGCTAAGAACTATGGTTTGAGAAAACAATCCCTTAAATGATATTTAAGCTTATTTCTTTCCTTGCTCAGAAAATCTGGAACTGGTTAAAAAAAAAGGGGGTTGACCTGTTGGGATAACCCATGGAATAAACAAGATCCAATTTAAGGATAAAAAACAGATTTATCAAACATCAAAGAATAGGATAACTTGACCGTCTTATACTAAGATTTGCTGATAGCTCAGGAATTTTCATGCGATTTACTAGTAAATGATTAAAAGGAAAAACATTTTCGCAGGGGAATTAACTACAACTTCTTAAACAGGCGATAGCATCATCGACAAATGATAGGAAATAATGGCTATAATCTATCAGTGTCATTTTGTTTTTGTTCGTTAGCAAGACTAAATTTAGATATATTATAATGCTTAGCCAAAATAGACTCAGGACTTTTCTTGTCTGAAAAGTATTCTAATTTTATGTGTTGTGGTTACTTGATAATGGAGATTGATTATTATGGTAGTTGTATTTAACTATATTAAACCATCAGTATCTATCTTGCCATGAATAAAGTTATACAACGAGAATCTATATAACAATTCGGGACTAAATATTTAACTAATAAAATTTAAATAAAAACACCGATAAATAATAAATAGTTAATCATCTATCATACAAAAATAAAATGTGTAAAATATTTAACCGTTTTTTATCTGTTTTTGCTAAAAACCTTATTTTTATTTAAAAAGGTGTATAATGCATTCATCTGATGTTATCAAGCGTTCACTTTATTCGCTAAGTTGGCCTATTTTTATTGATATATTGTTACATTTTTTAACATTATTTATTAATACTTATATGGTTAGTCATGTATCAACCGCTTATCTAGCAGCAATGGGAGTAGGAAATCAAGTTTTTGATCTTTTTATTACCATTTTTAACTTTATCAGTGTAGGATGCAGTGTTGTTATTGCTCAATATTTAGGAGTAGGTAAAAAAGAAAAGGCTAGTCAAGCCATTCATATTTCTATTGCTTTTAATTTCTTATTAGGCTTTATCAGTGCCGCAATTATTCTACTCTTTAGCTATAAGATACTTGGTATTATGAATATACCAATACATTTGCTAGATTATGGATATGCTTACTTACATATTCTTGGTTTATGTTTAATACCAGAAGCAATTTCAATCATATTAGCGGCTTGTTTACGTGTTTATGGTAAATCACAACCGGCAATGTGGGTAACATTTATTGCCAATTTAATTACTATTTTCGGTAATATTATCGTTTTATATGGTTTTTTTGGCTTACCTCAATATGGCTTAATTGGTGTTGCTTGGTCTACAGCAATTGGTCGTATAGTTGCTATTATATTGCTTTTCTTTTTGCTATTTAGTGGCCTTAGGATCAAATTTGTTCTCACTTTACTGTTCCAATGGTCAAAAAGTATGTTGAATAAAATATTACATATCGGACTTCCTTCTGCAGGCGAAAATTTAGTTTGGATTTTACATTATATGGTTGCTTCTACTTTCATCGGTTTAATGGGAGAAACTTCTTTAGCTGCTCAAACCCTCTATTTCCAACTTTCACTATTTATTATGCTATTTGGTATTTCCATTAGCATTGGTAATGAAATTATGGTGGGTCATTTAGTCGGCGCCAAGCGATTTGAAGATGCATATCAGCGAGGGTTAAAAAGTTTAAAATGGGGATTTTTTATTACCATTGGTGTAGTATTTTTCTTCTGGTTATTTCGTATACCTCTATTGGAAATAATTACTGAAGATCACAATATAATAAAATTATTACTTCCGCTTTTCTTACTTTCTGTTTTTCTTGAGCCTGGTAGAACACTAAATATTGTTATGGTAAATGCCTTACGTGCTGCTGGTGATGCTCGCTTTCCCTTCTGCACTGCGCTTATTTCTATGTGGGGTATTGCGATACCAATTAGTTATTTTTTAGGTTTAAAAATGGAAATGGGATTATTAGGAATTTGGCTTGGATTTCTATGTGATGAATGGTTACGAGGTTTAACTAATGCCTGGCGTTGGTATTCTAAACGTTGGCAAACCAAGCGTATTGATATATAATATCATTTTATTTTGTTGTCTTTAAGTAACTCAGGTAGCTACAAATAACCCATAAACTAATACTTTCAGTTAATAATACAAATTATTGAAAAATTTTTTCTTTAGATAAATATAAATCAATAAAGACCATCAACTATTACATTTTAATGTATCTCACTATTTTACCACTGACGATTCCAATGGAATTAATGCAAACATTGTATGCTTGAATATTCAGCTACAAGCCTGATGATATATAATAGCTAATATTCCTTTATAAGATAAAAAGTTATCAGTATGGCGATATAATATCCTTTTTCCATTATTTTGATAATTTCGCCAATTTAATTGTTTAATAAAGATAAATAATTATCAATTGAATGGTATTTTATATGCTAATTTAGTCATAAACGCAAAAATAGATTTTGAATAGTTAACTTAAAGTTATTAGCAAATCTGTTGTATGATACAGGATAAGTTTCATTTTTATACTTCGTAAATCTATTCTATATCCTTAATTTAGGCGTTGTTTATCATCAGGATTAGCAATGAAATCTTGCTTAACCGCTCTCCAAGATTTCTAATCAAACGGAAGTAGCTAAAACAACATTGAAAGAGTTTTTCTTGAATAACAGTACTTCGCATATGTCAAGCTTAGTAGCTTTACTACTATAAAAGCTAACTCAATTGGATTCGTCGTTTTTATTTACTCTCAGTGTGCTAATGAGAAGTCGTGAGATGCTAACAGTTCCTCTCAATTTTTTTTCAGCTTCTTGATCGCTGAAGGATATTCGCTAAATCCATTTGTCAATAAAACATCAATGAATTTATTAGCAACATCGCGGCTCTCTGCTATTCAAATCTCCCATAGGGCTCACCTTTAAACTTTCGGTTACATACTTTTGGAAAGTAAAGGCAGTGCATTTTAGCTATTTTATGTACCCAGCAGCGTTATGTTGGTGCCGCATGTTCAGAAATATCTTTGTTATTGCATTGCAAAACTAATGCTCCATCTCATTGTAGTAAATCTAAGAGATATAGTTAAACTACGCGCGCTTACAAGCTATTAAGAAGTTTAGCCAATTCGCTTCTAACTATTGATAAAGCATCTTCGAGTACAATAAGCTCCTTATATCCATGATCAGTAACGTCAATAATAACTAATAGGCAAAGGCGATCAACTTGCCTGACAGGAGAGTTATGTTATTAGAATAAAAATAAACGTAGGTGTATCACTTAAATTACGCAGCTACCATTGCCTGTACTATTTAATTCATTGCTGTTTCAATATGCTGATGGTACTTTTGAAGCAGAGCATTTGTTTTTCACTATGAATGTACTTAGAGTTTAGTAAAAATTACCAATGATATGCCTCGTACATACAGGCATGGCTAGAATACTTTGATATTTTGTTCCCTTCAGATAAATAAAGAAGTAATATACAAGTTATTGAAGTATATTAGGTTTTTTCTGTGATCCATAACATTAGGTACTTTTAATCTCAACATCGCCAATACCCATCGTCTTGTTTAGCTCGATGAGTAATAAAAATTATGAACGACGATATGGTGACGCTTTTTAACAAAAACTGACGTTGAGGATGTTGTTATAATAATGGTTTCGAACTCTGCCTAAACAGCGATGGTATGATCTACCTGACAAAATTACGGATGAATTCATTGAAGGGAATTACGGTAATATCTAGTTTCGCGGATACCTCAGGTAGATTTCATGATATATCAATCTAAATATGATTGAAATCATCCACGGAAGCAATCAGCAGGATACCGCCATCTTCTCCGAAACTCCATACATTAGAATAAATACAATTCAGTTTGTTATATTAAAATATAAAAATAATTATATTAGTATAAAATTTGATAAACAGTTTAACCAAAAGGTATGCTTTTAGTAGGAAGTGAGCAATAGCATAAATTAGATTGGATTTAAGGATTACGACGATTAAATTTTTTCTTTAGTACTACGGCTATACTGCCTATTAGGCCAATAAAAAGCAAAATAATTGGGATTAGAATCAAAATACTCATGATCTGGTGTTCGTAATATTGAAAGAGAGGACTCTTACCGAAGATATAACCAATAGTAGATAAAATCAATACCCAAAGTAATCCACTAAGCCAATTAAAAAACTGGAAGCGTCCATTAGGTAAACCGGATAGACCAGCTATGATAGGTAGTATTGTTCTTATAAAAGCAAGAAAACGGCCTATAAGTAGTGCTGTCAATCCATGGCGATGGAAAAGGCTATAAGCACGTTGCTGATAATGCTCAGGTAGATGAGAGAGCCAATTTTGCGCGATTTTATTGTTTCCTAGCCATTTACCTTGGAGATATCCAACCCAGCAACCTAAACTAGCACCAGCAGTTAAGATAATAATTGTTAATGGATAATTAATAGTGCCTTTAGCTATTAGAACGCCTACTAGGATGAGTAGGCTGTCACCAGGTAAAAAAGCAGCAGGTAATATTCCATTTTCCAAAAATAATATTATAAATAATATAGTGTAAATAGCCCATACTAATGAAGGATTCATTATCATATTGTAATCTTGATGCCAGAGTGCAAAAAAAAGTTCTTTAACTAATTTCATCAAGTGTTTCCTAAATACTGTTATTTTTAAACCTAATTGGCAGTTGTGTTATCTATTATCTCTTATTGTAGATAATGCGATCCTGGTTAAAAAAGTTGTAATATAAGTATTATATTCTGGAGGATAGTATGTTTTTATAATTTAAGTTTAACTTTGAATCAATCTTTCATAGACTGCAATGGAGTTTTACTACCCAATACTGATTGGGGTAATTCTTGATTGTAAAATAAAACATATCGATATAGAGTGATATCAAAAGCTTTTTACCACAATTGAAAAATGATGGCTTTGTAGCCACTTTTACACGTCCATTAAATCACTCGACCATACCATTCGTTTAAGGATGAATCGATGGTCTTTAAGTTACTGTTCTATACTAAGCTATATACAATAAACAGGGGAATTTCCGTTTTTCGGTGCTAAATGTTTTTTTTAGATTCAAAAGGCGGTTTTTAAATTTCTTACTATTACCTGTAAGTACCCAATAGATCCTAGAGATATGCTTGATTAAAATCATGTAAAAAACGTCGAGCGTCGGCCGTAGTTTTTAGGTTTTAAATAGGGATAAACCCATTGAGTGACATGATCTATGTTTATAAAAAAGATAACGTTGTGAAGTTTTGTGTGATATTTGTGGATACATTTCAGATCTACTATGTAGATAAGCAATCTTATAGCTTTTAAATGCTTTATGCTTCGACTTCGTAGTCTTTTTTCCTTATTTAACGAAAATTTACCTCTGCTTCTGCATAAACGGCGATGCAAACTAGGTTAAGATACAACAGGGTTCAGGAATTTACGTACGACTACTATTAGATCGACGAGAGGGAGGAAAGCATTTTTCGCAGGAAAGTAACTACAGCTGCTTGATCGTGCTAACAGCGTTATCGGCAAACAATGGGGAATATGACTCTGATCATTAACATCATCTTGTTTCTATCCTTTAATAACAGCAAATTTAGATATGTCATAACGCTTATCAAGGTAGATTCAAACTCCTTATTGACAGGAAGAGTAGGACTAATTTTAGGGGGGTTGCAGTTACTTGATAGTTGTTAGAAAATTTAGTGCATGGGAATTCGGGCTAAGTTTTATTCTTATGCTTCATGAATTTACTCTTCATCCTTAAATTAGATGTTGTTATCATCAGGATTAGAAATAAAATTCTACTTAACCGATCTCCCAGCATTTTAATTAGACGGAAGGAGCTAAATATCATTAAAATAGTTATTTTCTTAAATTATAGCGCTTCGCGCGTCAACTTTATATTCTCACTGCCGTAAAAAAAATCCGATTTAATCGGCTCCGTCGTTCTTATTGACGCTCAATGCGCTGACAAGAAATCGTAAAATACCAGCAACTCTTTTCACTCTTTTCCCAACTTTATTTATCGCTGAATAATACGCTGAAACCCTTGTCGATAAAACATCAAAAGCTTTATTAGCAATATCGTGGATTTCTGCTAACAAAATCTCCTGTAGATTACTCTTAACTTTCGGTTGGTTGCCTTTATGGTGAAGTCAACGCATCAGCTATTTTGTGTACTCAACAGCATTGCTGCTATATATCCAGAACATCTTTACCATTATCATTCCAAAATCAAGGGTACTTGGTCTTCTGTAGTGATTATAGAAGATACGGTTAAGCTTAGCATTCACCAGCTATTAAAAAGTTATACTAATTTTGCTTCTGACTCTCGATAAGCATTTTCAAGCGCAACGATATCCTTATATCTATGCGAAGTGACATCGATAATGATCAGCAGATAAAGACGATCAGCTTGCTTTGGCAGATGATACTTATGTCTTTAGCCAAGAAATAAACGTAGCGCATATCGTTTAAATCACGTAGTTACCATTGTCTGCGCTCTTCAATGAAGATAATACACTATGATAGAAGTTTTTGTACAGATATCCTGCATCTGGATGTTCATGATCTGAGTATTATTTTATACTCTACGATATATGAATTTTTAGAAATTCATATAGATAATTTAAAATAAACCTCCTAGAATGTGTAAACTTAGTAAATCATGAAAACAACATGTTATTTTACATTATTATACGACTTTTTATCTAAAGCGTTTTATGATCTCTCTAAAAAATTAATAATGAAGAGCAACTGTTTTTATCATACTACAAAGAGGATACATAGCAATGCGCTATCCTCTCGGTCCACATTCTTTTCTCGATACATGAATATTATATTCGCTTTTAGTCATAATTATCCTAGGTTTTGAGCAATGGGCCCAGGATAAGACGATGATGTTGAATATAACTACATTAAAGAATAATGACTAAAAGTATTCTTGCCAATAAATTCATTACCTATAAGGAATTAGGATAATCCCTATTTCCTTTGTCTCTCTTGAAGAAACACAAAGATAACTGAAGGCGAATAGACATTCACGAATTCGATCAGGATGACGATTTCTATTTCTCTGGTAAAATACCCAGAGAGCAATTTATGCAGATATATATTCTCACAACTGAACTACTTTCACTATTGATGAAATCTGGAATAACTTTATTAAAAATATGTTGAAAATATCAACTTGTGGACCCAATTTCTGTGTATCTGTCAAGCAAATCTTTATCTGCGGCACTTTGTGCCATTGGCACCAAGGCTTAGCACCACTGCTTTATATATTCTGAATATTGTTCAACTTCTTTTCTGTCAAAACATAAATTCAAAAACCTGCAGTTCATGCGACGTCAAAATTACTGAGGAATGGTTAAAAGCGCAGGTTTATATTTTACCCAACTGCAATTAGCATACATTACTTTTATTATCTCTCGTTTTCTTTAGTTTTTCAAAAATAACTGACTAGATACTCAACGTTCTATTTTGCATCGTCGCCACATCTGAGCGGTATGTGCAGTTACAATATCAGATATCGAAATTGGTATCTTCTATGCCTTTTAGATTTATTCTAAAGAATTTAATCAATAATCGGCATATTTATATCTCTGTCACTCGTGGTAGTTTGGATATTAAACATGCTGTATGAAAGGATCTGTTTTAAAAAAAAAGCGATAGAAGCAATCTAGTGAGGAATTATCATCCGACTGATGCGTCAAACTATGACTTGATAAGTTCCAGTGTTTTTCCTGTTCTTGTGTACATATCCACCATAGGAAGGTAGTGACAACGTTACCTGAAGGTACATACGGAAGTTACTGGAAATACGCTTACTAAAAAAGACGAAAAAGGGGCTGTGGCATATTGTAAAATATCTCTAGCGCTACCTTAAACGCCTCGGTATCCGTATTAAAACTGTGGCATTACCGAAAAAAATGGGATTCTTGTACATCATTACTATGACCATCAGACTAAGCAGTACTGGCAGTAGACCTTGAGTAGGAAAAGATGATTTTGGCTATATTAAAATCATATTCCAATCAGACATTTTAAGATGATCCATTACTATAATTTCTTCTCGAATCGTAATCGTAAATGAGTCACACTATTACCGAAGATGTATAAGGCGCTAAAGATAATAGCTCGCAAAAACCGGGTTAGCCTGTTCTGACAAAATGATTCTTGCAGATAGATCCGTACAAATGTAGTCTGTATGACGATAAGCTATTTTTAGGGACACTTAGGTTGGTAAATAGGTAACGGAATTGTTATCAGAAATAATGTATAAAATGAAAAAACGATTGTTATTAATCCAAATCCTATGGTTAATATCTCTAGATTAATAGATTAGGTCAAAGAATACATACGATGAAATTTTAGCTTACAATAGACGCAGTAACCCAATTTCTATCTTTTTTAGCAAAAAAGATACTTTTGATCTTTTTTTAAAAGTGACTTAAGTTTTTAACCATTGAGTTATTAGTATTTGAGTCTACTGATATTACTTGTACAAGTAGACAACATGCTTTTCATCGTGAATCGCCCTCTAGAATCATAAAAATCACCACTGGATATATCTCACAACTATTCAGACAAGATAGCAACTTTTTACATTTTTTCACGTCCCATATAAGGAAGTAGTAATAAGTTGTTGAAACATATTTTATTGCCATCGCGATCCTAACCTTAGGTACTTTAATCTCAATATCGCCATATCAGTTTGTACGGTTGGTTGTGGTACATAATCGTTACGGACGACGGCATAGCTGACCGTTAACAAGGCACTGTTCAGTAGGGTTATCGCATCATGGCTTCAAGCTATAACCTAAAGATTGCTGCTATCAACTCCCGGTAGCATTAGGGATGAGTTCATACAAGGGGGATCGCAGATAATATTTAGTTTTACGGATATCTATAAGGGTAGATTTTTTATGAATTCATCTCTCTGTTGTTGAAATTATTTACTAAATTAATTAGCAGGATAGGTCACTTTTTATGAAACCCTCTACACTAGAGTAGAGCATAACTTTTATGTTGTAAGTGAGACCTTATTAATAGGCGAGATTTATTTATAATTTAAATTAGCAGAATAGAAGCCTATGAAGATTAAAATGGATTATAATGATTGAGTTTTCTATGAGAATTGACTGTTTTTTTCATTTCTAGGAACTAAAATGCATTCTGTTGGTACTCCCTTATTATGGGCAATCTTTACTGTTGTTATTGCAGTTATGTTACTTATTGATATCTCTTTACAGGGTAATTATCGAGGAAGAGAAGTAACAATAAGACAATCTGTTATATGGACTTTGATTTGGATTAGTTTAGCATTATTGTTTTCCTTAGGCTTATGGTTTTATTTTAACCAGATGACTAACTTAAGGATTGCTAACCGACAAATAATGGCTTTTTTAACCGGTTATTTATTGGAAAAAGCGTTAGCTGTCGATAATGTGTTTGTTTGGTTAATGTTATTTAATTACTTTTCAATTCCGAGTAATTTACAGCGTCGAGTTCTTATATATGGTGTATTAGGTGCGATAGTATTACGTACTATTATGATATTTACAGGTAGTTGGTTAGTTTCACAATTTAACTGGATTTTGTATTTCTTTGGCATTTTTTTACTATTCACTGGTATTAAGATGTTCTTTGTTAAAGAACATGATCAGTTGATTAATAAAAAACCATTAGTAAAATGGATCAGCTCTCATTTACGTATTATAAATACTTTACATAATGAATATTTTTTTATTCGTCAACAAGGCATTTTATTTGCTACTCCATTGATTATAGTATTAATTTTAGTTGAGATTAGTGATATTATTTTTGCTGTGGATAGCATCCCTGCTATTTTTGCAGTAACAACGGATCCTTTTATTATATTAACCTCAAATCTATTTGCAATTTTAGGCTTGCGATCGATGTATTTTGTTTTATCAGGTATTGCTAAAAAATTTACTATGCTAAAGTACGGGCTATCTATTATTTTAATTTTCATTGGTATTAAAATGTTATTAATGGATATTTTTTATATTCCAATAGCTATATCGTTAAGTATTATTGCTGGGATTTTAACATTAATAATATTTATTAACCATATTGTTAATAAACGAAAAAACATATTTAATTAACAGATAATATCTTTAAATATTATAATATTGGATTAATTCATATTAATGAATAATAGAAAAAGTGATAAAGATATTTTCTTTATCAGTTGTTTGGTCCCAGATTATTATATAGACTATCGTTTCATATTCTATTCACAGTAATAGGTTGCTAAGGGATACAGTTGAAGGTAAAACATCATGATCATATAGGCTCCATAGTTAGAGCAACTACAATATGTAAAAGCGGAGCTCTGCTCTTCAGTTTAAAAAATGGTCTACGTCTATTTTAACTAGACGTTATGGCATATTGAACTTATTTTTGCTAAAGAGTAAAGCGAGATAATGTTTATTATCACAGCAATATTTTCCTATCGTTTGCCAACGATAGTCTTATCTGTTCAGAAAGCTGATATTTTGATTTATGCTTAATTTAGTGTATAGAGTTTCTGAGATAGTGGCGTATCCTACTGATTGATTTCATAGATGATTTCAACATCAGAGAGATAAATATCATAAAAAGTTTACCTTAAAAGTATCCGCAAAATCAGATATTACCTATAATATCTTGTATGAATTAATTCATAATGGTGATAGGGATGCTGATAGATACCTGCTATTGAGGCGGAAGCTCGAAGCTATTCTGAATAACATGTTCAAGGCACTTTTTCGATTGAGGTTCATGATATATCCATAATGGTTATTTGTCGTAGCAAACTTAATATAGACAGGTATTGACGATGTCAGATTAAAGTGCACAAGGTTATGGGATCGAAGAGAAAAACAGAATATTCTTCAACAGCTCGTTTCTTCCTTATCTGAAGCGTATAAAAAGATCAAGTAGTTATTATTACAGCTGCTTAGAATAAGTGGGATAAACCCTCTGCACAAGAAATTTTCCTCCTGTAATTTTCACGAATTTTTGTTGGCACTTTTAGATGAAAAAGGATGGATATCCTTTGAGAGCTATAAACAGATTAAAACAGCGATTGACTTGAAGAGCACAATTAAAGGGCGGTCTGCGTAATTTAAGTGATACTGTTATATTTATTTCTTTGGCAATGGCATATAACATCTTGTTAGATAAGTTAATCGTCTTTCTTGCTGCTCATTATTGGTACCACTACATGGACGTAAAGAGTTTGTTGAACCCGAAGATACTTATTAAGAATTAGCAGCGAAACTGACTTAACTTCTAATTGGTCTTACAAACACGTAGATTAATTGTATCTCCTAAGCTTTCTAGAGAAGCCTAGTCTATTGTTTTAATATAATGACAAAATATTCCAGAATATATAGCTCAAATACTGTTGAGTACACAAAATAACTAATGTAGTTGATTTTACTCCTTAAAGGTATACACAACTAAAATTAAGGTTAAGTTTCTGGGAGTTTAGGATAATTAAAGAATTACTATTGCATAGTAAAGCCCATGATGTTTATTGGCAAGGGGTTTCAGCAAATATTCTACAGCGATGAAGAAACTGGAGAAAAATGGAGAAGAACGGTTGGTATTCTATACCTTCCCATCAGCGCGCTGGGTGTAATAAGAACGACGAATCCAATTGAAAAACCTTTTTCGACAGGCGAGCTTATAAATCTGACGCGTGAAGCACTATAGTTCGAGAAAAACAACCTTTTCAATAAAATTAAAGTTTCTTCCGTCTGCTAACAAAAGCAGAAAGCGGATCGAGGGATTTAACCTGTTGACACTAGTAGTAAACAACGTAAATTTTAAGGATGGAGAGCAGATTTATGAATTATCAGATCAGAGTCTAACCGCCATACATTAATTTTACTAATAACTCAGGTTTTTATTAATTTTATCAGTAGGTTATTATGTTCTCAAAATTGAGACATTACATTTTATTTTAGATAAATTCTTTGTTAAAAATATCATTTTATTCTTTTGGTTATATTTTCTTGACTTTGCAAGAAAATTTTTATTAAAAAATTTACATTAACACTGTAATAACTATCATAAAAAGTATAGCAATTATACTTAATTTATTTAGCACATATCAAGTTAGTTGTTTATTTTTTTTATTTATAAAGTAATATATTTACTTTTCTATATTAAATATTACATAATAAATTAAATAAAATTAACGACATTTTTTAAAATAAAATAGTTAGTACTCTAACAATAATTATTGAATGTATGAGTTCATGTCAATAAAAATCAACGATACTGTTCATTGAAGGAACAGTTTGAAATGTTCAAACAACAAAATTATATAACATGGTGAATAGCTGATAATAAGATATCTATCTTAACAGATAGATATATATTTAACTTTGTTAACCATTTTATATGGAAAAATATAATTAGTTTTTAATGAAAAGTATTTAGTATAGAATATATTTAGATATTATTAATAATATTTTTTAAGAAAATATTTTACGTTCTAATATTTATTAGACCTTATTAATGTCAGTCTTTATTTGTAAAACGTTAATATTATGTGTAATAAAATACCCTTCATATAAAGGGTATTTTAAAAGTAAAGAGAAGATATTTAGATTAAAAAATCCTCTATTTTCTTACCATATTTTTCTACTGCTTGTTTTATAATAGCTGGTGTACGACCTTGACCAGTCCAGGTTTTAATTTCACCATTTTCATCTTTATATTTATATTTAGCTGGTCTTGCTGCACGTTTAGTACGGGTAGATATTTTTGATGGAGTTTTTGCAGTAACTAAATCATCTAGACTGAGTCCTTCTCCTTCTAGTAATTTAATATATTTTGCAATTTTTTGACTATGAGCTTCTAATTGTGCTCTCACTTGATTTTCGTCTTTACGACGTTCATCTACAACAGTATTAAGTTTATCATTTATTTCTTGCAATGATTCTAACGATATTTCTCTTGCTATTGAACGTAATGTACGAATGTTATTTAATGATTTTAAATATTTCAATGAATCGCTCATTTTCCTGATCTCGAATTAAATTGAATGTTAGCTGATATTTACTAATAATAAAATGCTATTTATTTTTCTGCAATAGTAAATTTACAAAATAAAGTTAAATTTATTTTTAAATTAAACTTCTATAAAAAGTAATATAAATTTTAAATAAAAACATTATATATCCTATGTTAGGTATATTGAGCACTTCAAAATTAACATAAAATGATAGTATCGATTTTATATTTAAATTTTATGATAAATATTAGCTAATAATAATATTATTATTATTATATTTATTAATATAAAGGTGTTATTTTTTAAATTAAAATATTTAAACATATTAACTTATTAATAATAATAAATATTATTAAAAATATATTATGTTAGTTATTAGGATTTATATTCAAATAAATAAAAATAATGTTTCACAATCTTTGTGGAAAATTTTTAAAATTTTTTGCCTAAATAAAACTCAATTTATTGCTATAATTTAGCAATGAATGCGAATAAATTAACTTCACTACTTTAGTTTTTATATAATTATAAAGAACATAGGAGTAAATATGGTTATTTCACTAATCGAGAGTTATTAGTAAATCTAGTGTATGGGGGTCAGGCTACCCTTTACTTTAAGGTTTCATGAATTTGTTCTTCATCTTTAAATTCTATGTTGTTTATCACTAGAGTCAGCAGGTTAACTCATTTAATCCCACTCAAACTTTCTGAGCAGAAAGGAGCAGCTTAAATACCATTGAAAGGGTTATTTTTTTAATCACAGCGATTCGCGTGTGTCAGGGTCATAACCTGACGCTGACATATAACCCACTCAATCGGATTCGTGGTTCTTATTGATCATCAAGTACAGTAAGGAAAAATTATAAATATTAGCCGTTCTTCTCGATCTTTTTAGCTTCTTCATCACCGTAGAGATACTTATGCTGATATAATTTTGTCAACAAAACATCAAGGGCTTTATAATTAGCATCACAGCTCTCTGCTAGGAAAATTTATGGCAAATAACCTTAACTTTTTTGGTGCTTCAGCCTTTTTGAAATGAAGTTAGTACTTAGTTATTTTATGTACCCAATAACGTTGTGATGCCGCGCGTTCAAGAATATCTTGCCATTGTACTATAAGAACCAAGAGCACTGTTTTCGTGGCAAGATTGAGAGATATAGTTAAGCCATCCTCTAGTAGATAATTGAAAAGTTTAGTTAAGTTCCTCTAATTTTTGATAAAGATTTTTGAGTGCAACGAGCTCATTATATCCATGTAGGGAAGTCCCCCTCGCCGATTTTACTAGCAGGAAAAAGCGGATCAGCTTGCTTCTGACCAGGATACATATACAATCATCGACTCATAAATAAACGTAGTGCGTATTGCTTAAATCATCCTGGCACTATTGCCTATGGTTTTCAAGGCGTTTCTGTTTCATTCTGTTGATGGTGGCTAGAGAGCATGTTCTTTTTTACCAAGAGTCCCTGCCTCTAATGGTTTTTCGTAAAAATGATCAGTAGAGAATGGATCACAGGTACAGCCATAATAGTAGCTTTCAACATTTTTTGCACGCTTCAGATAATGTAGTAAGCAAGGAGCTGTTAAAACATATTCCGTTGCGCTGCACAATCCACCTGATCTTAACTACTTTAATCTTAAGATCTTCAATAGTAGTTTATAGTTTCTATGATAAATTAAATAACCGTTACGGATAACAGTATTAACGTCTATCGATAAGGAAGTGTTTAGTATAATTTTACTTCATCCTTAACAGCGGTGCCTATCAGCTACCTGCTATTATTACAAATGAGTTCATGAAAAGAATTATAGTAATACTATTTCGGTAATGTATGTATAAGGTAGATTTTTCATGATATATTATCTTTATAATTAATAGTTTCATCCAGAAAACTAATAAACAGAGATAACACTATCATTTCTAAAACCACATGCACCAGAAATTAGCATAAATTATTAAGCTGATATTTAATTATTTTAATAGGTAATATTGCTTAAATAAAAAAACTAGAATTAAATTAATTAATTTCTTAAATAAATTAGTAAAATTATTACTGCTATGTAAATGTTAGGGGGTGCTATAATAACTAGGTTATAATTACCATTGATAATTTTTAATTTTCGACGCTGTAATAAATTACGTTCTTGTATTAAAAATTGATAAATATCATCACAAAAAGATATTAGAAATTTTAAATCTGGTTAAGGTTTGAATTTTTCCACTATTCAATATTATCTGTAACTAATAGGAATTGCTATTAATAATATATTAACATATATTTCCCAATAAGGATCTCCCGTTGTTAGGTAAACAAATGAGTAGCTTAATTTGAAGAGCGGCGCCTTCTAGATCAATAATCAATTTCTGTTGACGACGATGAGTTTTCAACAGTTGATTATCTATCCTGTATTAAGGAAATAATCCTAAGTTCTGTGCTTGATTGGCTTATAAGATCAACGCAATTTGCTAGGCAGCAAGGTCATTTAATTTCTCATAGTTCAGTTTAATTTCTTGTAATAATATTTAAATATTAAAATAATAAAAACGAAGGAATTGCTATTTAACTAGCAGATAATGGATAGCAGGATGGTTAGTTAAAGAAAGTATGGTATCGGTAATGTCATCTTTATGATTAAAGAATCAATATTTAATTGAGTTTATTTATTAGAGCTTGAGATAACGGAAACATATTTTCTGGCTATATAAATACTATCAACAAGATGCAATTTAACATTATAAGCAGGATAAGGATAATATTTAGTCTGATTATCAATCAGATGGTTTTTTTTCTATCCTATAAAAGGCTATATTATTTTTTATTTCCTCCTCGTAAAAATTCTTATTACCAGTTAATGAGTTAACGGTTTTAATCATCGATTAAAGGATTTTCTATGCTTTCTACAAAAATAATAACTAAATTTTAATCACCGTTTTATGAACTGACAAATAATAATTTATTGTTTAGGTATCACTTTTCAGAAGATAGTAGAGTTTTTTAAAAAATTTAAGTTTAGTATTGAAACAATAGTCATAGATTGCAATGTAGTTTTGTTAGCCAATACTAATTGGGTAATTTTTGATTGTACAGTTGAACTATATCGATGCAAAGTAATTTTAAACTCTTAACTAGAAGAGGAAGATAGGTTTTTCAGGATATCTTCCATATAATATTAAATCGCTTGATTATAAAATTTATTTAAGAATATATAAGTAAGTTAAGTTGGTTCTCTATACCAAGCTCTGTATAGAGACAGCTGAATTTCTTTTTTTCAGTAACTAAACGTTTTCGCAGCTCCAAAAAGACGATCTATAAATTCTTTGTTATTGTGTAAGTATTCGATAGATATCCATGGAGATACTTAATTAAAATCACGTAAGAAGCGTTGAGTATTGGGCCATAATCTTAGTCTTGTAAAGACAGATAAAAATCAATCAAGTGACGCAATCTATACTTATGAAAAGATATAGTCGTCAATTTTGTTTGACACTTTTAAAAGATATTTTACACTAATGTACAAAATGACTAGAATCTTAACTTTTAAACGCCTTAAGCTTCATAGTTTGCTGTTTAATTTAACACAAATTTCTTCGTGGATGTTAAACACTGATCCAGGCAATATCAAGATACTGAGAAATTCAGGAATTAGTGTATAACTACTAACAGATTATTGAAATGGAAAAAACGTTTTTAGCAGAAAAGCGACCTTAGCTTCCTAAGCGGGCGAGGCATCATCGGAAAACGATGAGTGGTATTCCTGTAATTATCAACACAATTTTGTTTTTTCTCAACTTGTCCCTCAAGTAGTCATCTCTTTCCATGAATATTGCAGTGCGAATAGAGTCTCTTTATAATAATCTGGAACCAAGCACCTAAGTTATAAAATTTAATTCAATCAATTTGTTCTGATATTGAATTAATGAGGATATTATAGAGCGTCTAAAACTTATTTAACTATTTTTTTTGTATTTTTTATTTATATGAATATATTTGACTATATTGATAATATAGTTGCTAGATATCCTATATCCTGTATGCAAAACTTTCCTACAGTGGTTGTCATGAAAAAACAATAAGTCATGCAGATCAAAGAATTCTTTCTTCAGTATCTCTCAACGTAAATCTGCTTCTCATTAGTTAACTTTACAACAGTTTAACGGATGATTTTGATTAATACATTTAAGAAATTCATTCCACTTTATCCTAATCATATTATCAGAATGAATATGTTATTCGATGAAGATACTCATTATGGTTACAGTGATATCGTTGAAAAATTTTTAATTGAAGGAAATCATTTAATAATATTGCTGGAAGTAAAAATCTTTTTACGAAACTACATTAGAAGGATGAATGTTTTAGTTATCTGCGGTGTATATTGAATAACTTGACTTTACGGGGGTCAAGCTAAATAAACAAATATTGATTTAAAACAGTGTTTAGATGGGCGTCACTACATCTTTGCTTCAGTGACGACAGTTAACATAGAAAAGATAGAAAACGGCGTAATAGGAGTAAATAAAAGTAAAGAATGAATCGCAGTCTTAATCGTCCGAGATTGATAGGGTTATGGTGAGTAATGATATTCTTAAATAGTTTAATGCAGAATACATTTACTGTTTCTTGAGCTAATCATCGATAAGAGTCCATCATTTTCTTGGGTGGAATTAATGATACTAAACCTTTTCTAGCGAGAATAAAATTAGTTACCATCGCATAATAAAGATGGATAATCAGAGAGTTCTTAGTAAAAAATTCTACATTTAAAATGTGATCAGTTATATCAGCTGATTATAAAAAATAAGTAAGTAAATTTTATCATAAAAAGTCTTTCATTTACTGAATTATTTTGCCTGGAGTAGATTACTTGAAGTTATAACAATTGAAATATAGACTTGGCTATATATTACTCTGCGTGCGAAGAGCAACAACTTTACCAACATAGCCATATATTCGTCATATTAATTAAAATTCTATGAAATTACCTTGATCTTATAATATTCATTTAATTTTATGAATTTGAAAAAATTTAAAGATAAAACTATATGGTATTTGAGTTATGCTTATTTTATATATGGAGTTTCGAAAATGGGTTGGTATAATCTTCTTGATTAATTTCATAAATAATTTCAACAACAGAGAGATAAATACGTCGAGAAAATTTTAGCTTACAGGTATCCTTAAAATTAGATATCATCGTAATTCATTACATGAACTTATTCATAATTCTGCCAGGTTAGCTGATAGGTACCACTGTTGAGGATGAGCTCAAAGTTATGCTGAACACTCCCTTATCGATAGACGTTCATACTGTTATCTGTAACGGTTATTTAATTTATCATAGAAACTATAAACTACTATTGAAGATCTTAAGATTAAAGTAGTTAAGATCAGGTGGGTTACAGTGTAACAAAATATACTTCAATATTTTTTTACTTAGAGACTTATCTGAAGCGTGTAAAAAATTTTAAAAGCTACTACTATGGCTGTAGCTATGAGGTATCAGCTATCGATGATTTTTTACGAAACCCTTGGAGGCAGTGGACTCTTGATAAAAAGAACATCGTCTTTCTAGTAACATCGGTAGATTAAAACAGCAATAGCTTGAAGAGTATAGGCATTTATGCCACCATGATATTTAAGTGATATTGCGCTACATTTATTTCTTGGCCAATGGGCAATACTTACCTGACAGGCAAGATAATCGTCTTTGTCTGTTGCTCATTATCTGCAGAACTCCGCATGGTAATAAAAAAGCTAGGTTGTGCGGTAGAATATGTTTATAAAGAGTCATAAGCACTGGGCTGAACTTCTGGATGACCGCGAGTGTTTGCTCCTTAACCTATTTACTAAATTACTATGAAAGACGGTGTCCTTGGTTTTTCAATCCAATAGCAAAGACATTCCTGAACACGTGGCACCAAGGTTATTATTTATACAAAATAGCTAATGCACTGGATTCACTCTATAAAGGTATTCAACAAAGAAAGTTAAGGTGAATTGCGGGAGGGTGTCTGGTTAGCAGAGAGTTGCAATATTTCTAATAAATCCCTTGATATTTTATTAGCAAAGTTTTTTAGCGTATCGTTGTCAGCGATGAATAAGCTAGAGAAAGCGAAAAAAAAAACGCTGGCATTCTAGGATTTTTCGTCAACACACTGAGCGTCATAAGAGCGACGAATTCGATTGAGTTGGCTTTTGCAATAGTGAAGATATAAAACTGATGCGTGAGTAATGTGATTCAATCAAATAACTATTTCAATGCTATTTGAGTTGTTATCTTCTGCTAAGAAAAGCTAGAGCTGTGGCTAAGGGATTTAAGTTTCTGATGACTGATCTTGATGATAATATCTAACTTAAGTATAGAGAATAGATTTATGAAACATAAGAGCGTAGCCTGACTGCTATATACAAAAATTTACTAATTAATAATTAATAAGAATTATGCCAAAAGAATTTAATAAATTACCTGTTCTTATTGCTAAATAATATTAAATAAAAAAGATCAAGACAGGATTAGCTAACACCAAAAAAATGTTGTGGTTACCAATATACAATAGAAATGATGCTACAAAACAATTTTAAAAGTAATTCCTTCGTGATCAACATTCACATTCAATGAATTACAGTTCACTAATTTAATTAAGAGTTAGTGTAATTATTTGTATTTCATTATTAGTTGTTGTTTAGAGATCAAGCAATTGAGTATGTGCGTTTTTAAAAAAGCTAAAAATTTATATCCATATAATATTTAAGGAACTTTTAAATAAATACGAATCATTAAGTTCTTTTAACACATCATGCGACAGCCATTTTAAAATATTCAGTTAAGAAAGTCAGGGAATTTATCAAATAGAATGAGTGTTTGACTATAGAATAGGAAAGAATAAAGGATTTTATGAAACACTCAAAAATTCTCCTGTGTTGAATATATGTATCACATATATTAGAATTTTTATATGAAAGTTGATTGTCATGATAAATCAAAATAGAGTTTAAAACATGTCAATCAAATTACAATGCAATATTTGGCGCTATGATTTTATTTAGCCAAGTGGTAAACGAACTAGATAGAACTTTAGTGCAGCTGATAAAAAATTAACACAAAAACTTCACTATAAACTAATGTCCGATTTTTCAAAAATATAACATCTAAGTAAAGAGTTAGATGTATCTCTTCGAAGAAGAGAGTTTACGATGACTAAAGGAAAAACAACACAAACAAACAATAAATAAAGATAAAGAAAAATTAAATTTTGGCAGCAGTATTTTTCAAGTTGAAAGACTTGTGAGATCACGAATGATAAATATCAAGATATTATTTCAAAAATAAGAAATAGAAGAGGTAAAGAAAGCGGTTTTTCATTGCAATTATCAAGGTATGTGCAATTGGTTTTTATTTGTGCCTTACTAAAAATATTCTTATAGGAATTAAGGATTATTAAAAATGGATAATATATAACTATCTATAGATAATCAAGAGTTAAGTAGCTCATAAAAGAGCAAGCTCATGTTTAATTGATAAAGCAGTTGATTATCTCTTAAGTCGAAAATTTCATCTTCTTTAAGAAGAAGATGGGTTTATGAAGATCCAATATTCTGGAATTAAAATGCTTATAGATTTATTTAGTTTGTATAATATTGACTGAATTAATTTGACCAGTCGAAAATTTTTGCGCAATTGATGTTTTTCTAAATAATGCAGCCTGTCAGATTATCCATGATTAGGTGGATAGACATAATCAGTATATATTATTAAATAGTAAAAATTAACGGTGCTAATTAAATATAGTATCAATGAGAACGGATGTTAACAAGGCGTTTAAATTAGCCCCATTGCCTGAAAGCAGGAATTTAAATATTTAAATTTCATGATTTGATGGATTCTTTGGCAAGTTAGTTAATTAAATTCGGTATGTACTATCCGCACTGTAATAGATATGAATTAAAAGTATACAAATGGTTAAAGTGTATAATAATTCTCACCTTAACAGTTGCATAAGTATTCTAAAAACATTGATGGGATATTAGGTTTTATGTTGCCATATTGCACGAAAGAAATTATTTAAGATATAATAAAGAGTAACTACTTGTTCTAATTAGTGAATTTACAGTGTTTAAACATGTAAGTGATTAATTAAAAGTCAACTTTTTTACCTATGCTATTAATAGCAAAACATATTATAAATAACATAAATAAGTAATCTTTTTAAATAAATGGTGGGCGATACCAGATTTGAACTGATGACCCTCTCCTTGTAAGGGAGATGCTCTACCAATTGAGCTAATCGCCCATTTATAACAAAAATAAATAACACTTTTACTTAACTACGATTGGTGGGCGATACCAGATTTAAACTGATGACCATATCATTATAAACAAGATCTATTTCAACTGAAATAATTACTTGTTCTGATAGAGGAGCATTATATGGATAGTTCTGAATGAGTCAACGATTTTTTAAAGAAAATATTCACTCGTTTCAAAATTAAGTAAAATACACTTAATATTATCGACGCAAAATAATATTTATTTAAGCTTTATTTAACTAAATTAACAAAATAAAGCATCAATATCGTACTAACAGCATTAAGGAATTAAGTCGCAGTGATAAAATAACCAACTGTAAATTTGTCACTGACAATATTCGATATAAAAAGATCATTAAGGCAATCCTAATGAATAAAATAAAAACTCGTTTTGCACCAAGCCCAACAGGTTATCTTCACGTTGGCAGCGCTCGTACCGCACTCTACTCATGGCTTTATAGTAGACATAATAACGGAGTGTTTGTTTTACGTATTGAAGACACTGATTTTGATCGCTCAATACAAGAATCCATTAAATCCATAATGGATGGAATGAACTGGTTAAGTTTAAATTGGGATGAAGGTCCTTACTATCAAACTAAACGCTTCAACCGTTATCATGCCGTGATAGATCAAATGCTTAGCGCAGGGACAGCTTATCGCTGTTACTGTTCTAAAGAACGATTAGATAATTTACGTGAAGAACAGATGGCTAGAGGCGAAAAACCGCGTTATGATGGCTATTGTCGCTCGCATGTTCATAATTATATGCTGAATAAACCTCACGTAGTCCGCTTTCGTAATCCTCAGAAAGGCTCTGTTATTTTTGAAGACCAAATCCGTGGCCCAATTGAATTTAGTAATCTTGAGCTAGATGATCTCATTATACGGCGAACCGACGCTTCTCCTACCTATAATTTTTGTGTTGTTATTGATGACTGGGATATGAAAATTACCCATGTGATCCGTGGTGAAGATCATATTAATAATACCCCACGACAAATTAATATATTAACTGCTCTTGGTGCGCCAATACCTATATATGCGCATGTTTCAATGATTTTGGGTGACGATGGTAAAAAATTATCTAAGCGTCATGGTGCAGTTAGTGTCATGAAATACCGCGATGACGGTTATTTACCAGAAGCTTTATTAAACTATTTAGTTCGTCTAGGATGGTCTCATGGTGATCAAGAAATTTTTAGCCTCGAGGAAATGATCAGTTATTTTTCCTTAGATGTAATTAATAAATCTAGTACTGCCTTTAATACTGAAAAATTATTATGGCTGAATCATCATTATATTAATTCATTACCTACTGAATATGTCGCTGCTCATTTATCATGGCATATTAAACAGCAAGGTATTGATACAAAAATTGGACCAAGCTTAGTAGATTTAGTCAAGCTTCTCGGTGAACGTTATAAAACCTTAAAAGAACTAGCCGCTTCATGTCGCTATTTCTATCAGGATTTTGCTGAATTCGATAGCGATGCCGCTAAAAAACATTTATGCGCGATATCGCGCTTACCATTGGAATCTGTACGGGTAAAATTGTCCACCATTAGCAGTTGGACGTGTAAAAATGTTTATCAGGCAATAGAAGAAACGGCTACACAACTGAAAATTAGGATGAGAAAAGTTAGTATGCCTCTGCGAGTCGCTGTGACAGGGATAAGTCAATCACCTAGTGTTGATGCCACTGTACATGCTATTGGTCAATATCGTTCATTAAAACGCATTGATAAAGCTTTAGTTTATATTAATAAGCGTGAAAATAATTTAATCTAATTAAATTATTTTAACATAAAAGAATAATATTACTCTGTCTTTTTTCCATGTCAGGCTTTATTAATATTTCAATGGTTAAGCAATAATTTCTTATTAATCAATTGACAGTCTTATTTAGCTTGCATATCATTCGGTTGTTTAACTAAATTTATATATGGATGGGGCTATAGCTCAGTTGGGAGAGTACTTGCATGGCATGCAAGAGGTCAGCGGTTCGATTCCGCTTAGCTCCACCAAATTTAAATTCCAGTTAAATATATTTAAAGCAAGATCCAATCTTATTCTTTATATTTGTTAAATAACAAATACGATATTAGCTATATCGATCAGATTCTGTTTCTGTATGCAGAATTCCGCTCTATAGGTTGATAGAATTAAATGTGATATTCGTTAATCAAGAGTTCCGCTTTTGTAAAAATACAATTAAATTATCACAGAACTAATCCTAGCTTATCTGCCGATAAGAACCTTACTAGCATAGAATATAATAATAATCTTAAATAAAACTAGAAATAACACTTCTCTATTTTCTTATTAAGTTCTCTAGTTACTTAGAGAATGATTCCTATTGATGAAAGTCAACAAAAAAAACTAAAAAGATCGAGAAAATATTTATTAAATAATGAGGTAATTTAACAGAAATTTGCTTCAAGCATCCTATAGTGATAAATTTATTAGATATTAATCTTATGGCTATAATACCTATCTAGATTTAAGTATATCTTCAGCAGATATAAACAAAATCCAAGTTAATGGATAAAGCCATAAGATAAATAAGCTTGAAAGCTTATTTTTATTACTGCACTAAAATAGCATTATTTTCAGAAAAAATATAATAAATTCTATCAACATTACCGCTATAATTAAAGAAACTTTAAAATTACCTAAAATATATCGCCTAATTTTTAAAAAATTGTTCATAATGAACCTTTATTGCATATTCCTCTATTCATGGCAATATGAATAGAGTGAGATATAGTTGAAGAAAAATATCATGATAATGATGGACTCCATCTTCAAGAAACTACAACATCTGAAATCGGATCTATTTTTCAGGTAAGCGAAGAGCCGGCGTTTATTTTGGCTAACCATTATGATATCTCCAAACTTAGTATTACTAAATAGTAATACGAGATGATGTTGATCATCTGTTATGTTGGAAAAAGTTATTGGTAGAGATAATTTATATTATATGAAGAAATTTCCTACAGTGGTTGCCATGAAAAGCAAATGATCATGAAAGATCAAAGAGATTTTTCTCGCTCTCTTTTAACATAAAGCTGCATCTCATTAGTTAGTTCGGCGACAATCTGATGATATCGATTCATCTGTTGAAGTAGCTTATTTCGCTTTATTTTTCTCATATTGTCAGAGTGAAGATGTAATTGCTTGGGAGATTTATTAGGGTTATAGCGATATCATTGTAAATTCCCCGAATTCTAGGAAAGCATTTAATAATCTTGCTAGAAGTTCTTTGATAAAACTACATTATACATAGAATACTATGGTATGAGCACTGAAGTTACGGTGCTTTGTGGATGTTCATGATCTAAGTACTGTTTTATATTCTGCAATATGTTAATTTTTTTAAGAATTAAGTTAGATGTGGCTCATAAGAAATCTTCTAGAAAGCGTAAATTGGATAAATCAGAAAGAGATAACAGGCGACTTTACATGTTAACTGTCTTTTACCTAAAGCATTTTATGATCTTTCTCCAGAAATTAATGATCACAAACTAACTGAATTTTTTATGATATTTAAAATAAAATACATATTAACGTATTCGACTGACTTGGTGCCAATTGTCTTTTAGCACGTAACATTCCATCTCTAGTTACTATTAGTCGAAGTTTTGAGCAACGTTAAAGCAAGCTGATTCCTATGGAAAAAGTCATTGAGTTATGCTCGTTTCTGGTGTATGTAGTTTCAGAGATACTTGTGTATCCTGCTGATTGATTTGATGGATGATTTCAATAATATAGTTATGATATTTCATAAAAATCTCCCCTACAAGGTAGGGGTGAAACTAAATATTACTTTTGATTCCTTATATGAACGCATCCGTAATGGTTTGCTATGGGAGGGGCTGATTAGGCACTGCTGTTAAAACTTAACTTGAAGCTATTCTGAGATGGCATACTGAACCTGCCTTGTCGACGAGTGTCGGATGGTCATCGTTTATAACGGTTATTTTCAATAACGAACCATATAAATTGCTATTGGCGATATTGAGATTAAAGTGCCTGAGCTGCTCAGGCAGCATAATGGAAATAAAATATCCTTACAAGCTCATTGCTTATTATGTTATCTGAAGCGTGCAAAAAGCGAAGAAGATTTGTTACCATGTTATCGGTATACCAAGGCAAGGTTATATCCACCGCTCATTTAGGAAGGCCCTGAGCAGCTTCTAAGCAAAATGCGTATTTATCTCTATTTAGTATAATCAGCAAACTGAAATAGCAATGACTTGAATAGAATTTGCAATGGTGTCAGTATGATTTAAGTGATACGCTATATTTATTTCTTGGCTGAAAAGTATATACCGTCTGTCAAGTAAGTTGATTGTCATGGCCTGCTACTCATTATGGCGTCATTGCACATGGATATAAGTAGTTAGTTAGGGTTGAATGTGGTTATTGAGAGTTAGAAGCGAACTGAGGTAAACTTATTAATACCCTGCGATTTCGTAGTTTAACTATATCTCTTAGGTTTGTTACATGAGGTTGAATGCTATTGTTTTGTAATCCAATAGTAAAGATATTTCAGAACACACAGTATTAACGCTGTTGGGTATACAAAGCAGCTAATGTGCGCTAGCGCTTTATTTTCTAAAGGCATGCAGGACCGAAAGTTAATAATAAGTTGCGGGAGATTTGACTAGCAAAGAACAACAATGCTTCTAATAAAGTTTTTATGTTTTATTAGAAAGATTTTCAGAGTATCTTGTAGCTATAAAAGGATGATGAAAAAATTGAGAAGAATGGCTGGAATTCCATGCTTTCCCGGTAGCGTACTATACGTTAATAAGAACAACGAATCTAACTCCGAGAATCATTGTGATTAGAGAAAAAGAACTCTTTCAATGACATTTAAGTTGCTTCCGTTTGCTCAAAAAAGCAGTAACCGGCTCATGGAAGTTTAACTTGCTGACTCTGGTGGTAATAACATCAGATTTTAAGGATGCAGAACAGTTTCACGAAGCATCCAGAGTGGAACGTAGAGTTTGACCAGTATATACTAGATTTATTAATAACTCTTAAAGTTAGTTTTAATTAAATATTAGTTAATAAAAAAAAGTGAAACAAATATGGCTTCAGATTTTTTTAGATTAGTTAAAAAATAAATTATTTTTGATTTTTCGTTGCCTGAATGGCAGTAAGGGCAATGCTATAAACAATATCATCCACCAGTGCGCCACGGGATAAGTCATTAACTGGTTTACGTATCCCTTGTAGCATTGGGCCGATAGAAAGCAGATTAGCTGAGCGTTGCACTGCTTTATAAGTGGTGTTTCCAGTATTGAGATCTGGGAAAATAAACACTGTAGCTTGGCCAGCTACAGGTGAATTTGGTGCTTTAGATTTAGCTACATCGGCCATAATGGCAGCATCATATTGCAATGGTCCGTCAATTATTAGATCTGGTCGTTTTTCTTTTACTAAACTAGTTGCTTTACGCACCTTATCTACATCATTTCCGGCACTGGAGTTACCGGTAGAATAAGAGATCATCGCCACGCGTGGCTCAATACCAAATGCTTTAGCAGAGTCAGCGGACTGAATAGCAATTTCTGATAATTGTTTAGCTGTTGGGTTTGGATTTATTGCGCAGTCACCATAAACTAATACCTGATCAGGTAACAGCATAAAAAATATAGAGGAGACGATTGAGCTACTTAGTGCAGTTTTTATTAGTTGCAATGCTGGGCGAATAGTATTGGCTGTAGTATGAACGGCGCCAGAAACTAAACCATCAACTTCATTTTTTTCCAACATCATTGTGCCTAATACTACATTATCTTCTAACTGTTTATGCGCGACAATTTTAGTCATGCCTTTATTTTTGCGTAGTTCAATTAAACGTTCAACGTAATTCATCTGTATTGATTTAGGTGGCACAATTTCAATGCCTACTCCTAATTCAACCCCCTGCGCTGCAGCAACTTTCCTAATTTCATCAGGCTCACCCAGTAAAATACAAGTGCTAATGCTTCTTTCCGCACAAATAGCTGCCGCTTTTATTGTACGTGGTTCATTACCTTCTGGTAGTACGATACGTTTGTTAGCTTTACGCGCAAGCTCTATTAATTTATAACGGAAAGCTGACGGTGATAGCCGTTTTGGGCGTTCTGAATCAAAATTTAGTGAACTGATCCACTTTTGATCGATATGTAAAGCAACATAGTTTTGGATTTTTTCAATTCGCTCATGATCATCTGCATATACTTCTAAGCTGAAACTTTGTAAACTTAATGAAGTTTGGCAAGTATTGGCATCTACCATTAGAACAGGTAAACCTGTTTTGAAAGCATGGTGACAGAGATTGTATATCTGTTTAGCAATCGGGTAACCGCCAGTTAAAAGTAACGCGCCAATTTCAATGCCATTCATAGTGGCTAAACAGATAGATACAATAATATCAGAGCGATCAGAAGAGGTCACCAGTAATGTGCCAGGACGAAACATCTCAACTATATTTGCTACACTGCTAGAACAGAAAATAACCGATTTTATACGTCGAGTTTGTAGTGCACCTTCATTGATGATGGTGGCATTTAGATGGTTTGCAATGTCAATACCACGAGTGGCTATCAGATCAAAATTCCACGGAATACAACCCAATATTGGAAGCGAACTATTGTTAACTAATATTTTTTTATCAATTTTTGCGATTGTGGCTTTTGTTAATTCATCAAACATTTCAAATAAATTGGAACAAGTGCGGCCGTGTTTATTAACTGGTGCATTGAGTTTATTAATAATTACCCCAATAATATTTTTATTTTGTCCACCACCAAACTCTCTGCGGGCTAATTCAATGCGTTCTTTTAACTGTTCTGGTGTGTTATTAGCTAGCACGGTGACAAAAATAACGTCAGCATCCAAAGTTTTGGCAATATCATAATTTAACGATTGAGCAAAAGAGTGGTTACAGGTAGTCGCTAAACCTTCGATTAGAATAACTTTAGCTGGTTGCGTATTGTTATAATAATGGGCAATAATTTCTTCCATTAAGATATCTTTTTGATTATTAGCCAACATAGATTTAACATAACTCATTTTTAATGGTTCAGCGACCCGAATATTAGAATGTGAGCGTAATACTTCAATTATTTGATCTTTATTACCAAAAGAAGATTGAGAGATAGGTTTAAAAATCGTTAGACTAATTCCTTTTTGCTTCATTAAACGAGCAATCCCTAAACTAACGCTAGTTAAGCCAATGCTAATGTTAGTCGGTATTAACATTATTGTACGGGACACAGGGTACCTCTTTAGCAATTGTAAAATATTCAACGTCAGCATTGATAATAGAGAAACTGGCAGTTTCTAATCTATTTATGCCGTTAGGCGGCTTGCGTCCTGAGCAATAATTAACTCTTCATTGGTTGGAATAACCAATGCAGGAATACTCTCGTCCGTTGTAATCTTGCCTGATTTTCCAAAACGAGCAGCTAGGTTGCGTTCGTGATCATATTTAATACCAATTAAAGATAATTTTTTTAGAGTTAATTCACGTACCAGAGCTGAATTTTCGCCAATGCCACCAGTAAAAATAATAGCATCTAGTCGTCCTTCCATTAATACACAATAAGCTGCAATATATTTAGCTAAACGATGACAATAGACATCCATCGCCCGCTTTGCATCTGCTTTAGTATTATAATACTCTTCAATATAACGACAATCGTTGGTGACTTCAGTTAATCCAAGTATACCAGATTCTTTGGTTAATAATGTATTGATCTTATCAACACTCATACCCAATGCGTCATGAAGGTGGAACACAATAGCCGGATCGATATCACCACTCCTGGTTCCCATCACCAAGCCCTCTAGCGGTGTGAAGCCCATCGAGGTATCAACAGATTGCCCATTAACTATAGCGGTAACCGATCCGCCATTGCCCAAATGACTGGTGATTACATTCAATTCATTAATTGATTTATTTAGTTCTTTAGCTGCTTGCTGAGAAACATAATAATGGCTGGTACCGTGTGCGCCATAGCGACGGATGCCATGATCTTGGTAAAGATTATAAGGTAGAGCATATAAATAAGCTTCAATTGGCATAGTCTGATGAAAGGCGGTATCAAATACAGCAACATGTTTGTTATTTAAATGTGGGAATGCTTTTTTAGCTTCTTCAAATCCAATAATGCCAGCAGGATTATGTAATGGAGCAAATGGAATAGATGCTTTGATACCTTCAACAACTTCATCATTAATAACAACTGATTTAGTAAATTTTTCACCGCCATGAACAATACGATGACCAATAGCAGAAATTGCTTGAGATAATTCTGGTTTTTGGATGAGAATTTGATTAACAATGAAAACCATCGCTTCATTGTGGGCAGCGCCTGTACCTAAAGCAGCTTTGTTTTTAGTGCCATCTATTTTCCATTTAATGCGGGCTTCTGGTAGATAAAAATATTCTGCTAAACCAGATAGTTGTTCTTCATTGTTAACCAGATCAATGATAGTAAATTTAAGAGAAGAGCTACCGCAATTGAGGACAAGTACCAGCTTACTTAACATAAAATTACCTACTATATCGTTATTATGGAGTCTTCTTTTTTGGATTAATCAGGAAGACTAGAGTTAATAAATATCAATCCCATAAAATGGGAGTAAACTAACCTAGTTTA
Organism: Arsenophonus sp. NC-PE1-MAG3; assembly: GCA_052174455.1. GTDB lineage: Bacteria > Pseudomonadota > Gammaproteobacteria > Enterobacterales > Enterobacteriaceae > Arsenophonus. Next base: position 590,461 of record JBQMRP010000004.1, read on the forward strand.
ATCTCAGAGATTACATTGAATGATTAATATTATAATTAGGGAATACTATGGTATTTTAATAGTTTTTAACTAAATAACTATGTTTGCAGTTGATATTAAATATCCAATATAATATTGATATTATGGATTAAAATATATTAATAGACTAAATATAAACTTTATATGCTATAAGTATTTTGTAAATTATAGAAGTTATAGTCTATAAAACAACTAATGTTGCCTTATAAATTCTACTAAAAAGATTTTGTACTTTATACATTTTTTTTTAAATTTTTACGAGAAATAAATTGAAGTTATGCGAAATATTAATAAATAGGATACAAAAACGACTACTTTGTTTCTTATAAAAATTGAAACTAGGCATCAGTTTTCCTTCCAAGATACTTCTCCACTATAAAAATATTTAATTCCTATTTTTTTTGAACATCGTATGAGATTATGTACCAACTGATTTTTGATTCGTTATATGCTTATTGTTTCTGTTTTTTACTCTTATCTGTCAGAATTTGTATTAGATGGTCAGCTAGTAGCGGCTTTGTAGCTACAGCGTTTTTATTTGTAGCTTAACTTTTTTTAGGGATTGAGGTGTTAGGAAAGTGTTCAGTTACGACACTACCCCATGAGCATTACTGAATTGGTTTTATGAAAACGTAAAAATTTAATCAACTAAGAATTAGCATGAACACTATTATTAAAAGAATATCGCCTTATTAGTCATTAGGAGTAAATAATTAGATCGCTCTTTTATTGATGGTACATAACATAATTTAGTGGTTAGTTAATTAACTTGTTAGTAGTAACCATGGGTTGGCAATTAAAAAATAGATTTTTAATTGTTAAAAATGGAAAAGTCTTTTTAGATCAATAAAAGATAAATTATCCCTATAAAATAGCAGAAAAAGGGAGGTAAAATTATTATTTATCAAATTCTAATTATAAGAGAGTTGGAATGGAAATGACCAATGCAAAAACTTAATTTTTGTCTAACCAGTATCAAATACTAGTTATATTTGATCTAGCTAATGCTAAATATTACCAGTACTGCCCAATTGTCATTAGCTGGTTTTGTCTTTTAAATAAAATAGTTAATACCGGATTTTTTTTGAGTTATAAGAAGAAATTGTCAGACCATAATTGATATTATGAATGTATATCATTTCTTATTAAGTATTCAGAAGAAAAATTTCCCAATTTATTATTAAGATTATGAACAGAGGAGTTATCTTTTTAGGCTTTAATATTATTACCGAAGCATCATTAATCTTAATTATCTTCGTTTTTTGATTCATTGTGAACTGGCTATCATCATTTTGTTAGTGGTAGCGATGATTTTAATGCTCAGTTACTCATATGAGATAAGTATCTAAGAATGTTAAAAGTTTTTTAGATATCTGATTCACATCAGTATTATCTTTATGTAGTATAAATTAATCAAATTATTAATACTTAATTTATTTAAGGAGTATTAATGGTATTAAAATATAAGGAGATTTTATTTTATTTGAACGCATGCAGGTTAATTTATTACATAATATTGAGAATCGTTGTAAGAATTTAGTCATTTAACTTGGTATATCAAAAATAGATATATACCGTATTTTACGGTAAACTGGCAAAAAGTTTTTTGTCATTTTATAAAATAATATAAAAGTTAAAATTGATGAAATTTTTATTAGCTAAAAAAAGCTAAAAGCAGGTAATAAGATAGGTCTATAATTGCGCTAACTAGCGCAATTTATGTACTTGAATAACTAATGCGCTTGTTATTTTATGGGAAAGTGACTTCTGATGTAGTGCAGATTGCTTTTAATTGTAGTAAAGTTGCAGGTTTATAGAAAATCAGACACTGTATCCAGATTGAACGAATTAAAAATGTAAATTGCAGCTAGATATTTTTACTTGGTGTACAAACTACTAAATTTATTACCTGAAGGGCTGTATTGCAGTTGAAAATGCACAGGTTTTTAGATGTTTATTTCCAGGTAATCGCTATTCATTCGTCAGTATGAATGAGATAGCAAGAAGAAATTTTACTAATTATAAAATCATTACTGAATCAAACAATTTAAATTTAAATGATTAAGGTATTGTTATTTATGATGATTTAGAAACAAAAATATGTTAAATTCCTATATTAGTTCGACGAATTTGCTTTATTTACATAGATTATATCTATGAATGGACTTAATTTGAGGTTATTTAGAATACCAAAACGCTACTATGATATTAATTTTACTGCTGATAATACTCACTATTTTATGATTAAAAAAAATCTGTATTGATATTGTTGTATTATTAGTAATTATAGCTTTAGTGTTAACTGGAAACTAGGATGCTACGCAGTTTCTAAGAAGTTCATGAGCTGAGTACTGTTTTATATTTTACGGTATGTAAAATCCTTCAGTAATTAAGCTAAATAACTCGAAATAAATCTCCATGAAAACGTAAAACCAGAAAATTAGGATTATTTACTTATAACTTATCGTGTTATATATCTTCCGTTTATCCAAAACAGTTTATGATCTTATTTTGACCGAAATAATTATGTTAAGACTATTAAGTTTTTTATGACCCCACCTTCAAAAAAAAGGTTATACAGAAATACGTTTAATTTGCCCCATATTATTTTTTAACACGCAAATTACCACAAATAATAATGATTATCTGTTTTTTTAGTAAATACTATCAGGCTAAGCTAATGGTGCTGGATATGACTGCACTGAGTACGTACCTGAAAATGTGCTTGAGATAAATTCATCACCTATATGGAACTAGGTGATTATCTCCTGTTTCCTTTTCTTCATAGAAGAAACACATGGATAACTGAGTTTAATAAACTTGACGAATGCGAACAGAATGAGTATTAGTGATTTACTAGCGAAACACTTAATAGGATAATATACTTTATATATTCTATTCTGCTGAACTATTTTTACCATTGATGACGGGCCAGTTCAATTTTTTGAAAACACGGTAAAAGTGTTAGTTCTTAGATTTATTTATCACTGTTGATCGAATGCTTACCTGCGGAATTTGTGCCATCAATCATTAGTAAATCTGTTATCTAGTGTTCAGATTCCGCTTCATTTTGATCCTTTATAAAATTCTTCCCCATTCTTAAATTACATGGATATTTACTAGCAGGTATCCAAGTAGGCTAATCTTTTTAGCGTAAGTTACAGATTTTTTGAGTAGACTGTAGTAGTAGCTCACAGGTACTATTGAAATGGTTAATTTCCTTGAACAACAGTGCTTAGAAGATAAATTTCATAGTTTTACTATCGCAAAAAGGCAATTTAATCAGATTCATTGTTCTTATTGGCACTTATTGAACTGATAGGATGACATAGAATGCCAGCAGATCTTTTCGATTTTTTTCATCATTCTTTTATCACCGTAAGATATACTAAAACCTTGGCAACAAAATATCAAGGGTTTTATTAGCGGCATTATGGCTCTCTGCTAACTATATCTCCTCCCGCAATTCACTCTTAACTTTCGGTTAGATATCTTTGAAGAGTAAAGGTGCTATATTAGTTATTTTATGCACCCACCAAGATTGATGCCGTGCGCCCGGGAATAATTTTTGCCATTGCGCTTCAAAACTAATGATACCTATTCCGTAGCAATACTGAAAATACGATTAAGTTATACATTCCTAAACAATTAAGAAGTTCGGCCAAGATTGCTTCTGACTCTCGATAATCATCTTCAACCCCAACTAACTACTTACATCTATGTAGAATCGCCAATAATGAGCAGAAAGCAAAAGCGATCAGCTTCCTAACAAGACGATTATGACATTAGCCAAAAAAATAAACGTAGCATATACCCCCTTAAATCATGCAAGCGTTATTACCTATGCTATTCAAGTATTAGTGTTTTAGATTACTTATGGGGTGTCTTGGGAAGACTATATTCTTTTCATCGATAAATGCTCCAGGGATTCCTAAAATCACGATTGGATAATGTCTTATATAGGTCATAGTAGTAATTTCTCTACTTTTGCAACTTCAGATAAGGCAGCAAGGAGTTGTTGAATGATATTTTGTCGCCACTGCGATCCCACTTAATCTTAGGAACTTTAATCTAAACATCGCCAATATTCGTCTTTGTATGTTTGCGCTGACAAATAACTGTTATGATCGACGACATGCACCCAAATTCTGATAAGTGTAGTATTCAAGACGTTATCCGCAGCATGCCTATAGCTTATCCTCAACATCAGTGCCTATCAGCTGCCTATGAGACAATTACGAATCAATTCATGAAAGGAATCAGAGATAATATCTGGTTTTTGCGAATGTATTACTATGGAAGATATTTCATGGCATATCATCTCTTTGTTGTTGAAATCATTTACAAAATCAATCAGCAGGATTATGCCGCATCTCCGAAATTTCATACACCAGAAATAAGTATAACTCTCTTTTATTGGTCTGCAGTGCTACTCCTATGCCTCTTCTGAATGTTCCCATAACTATTTTGCTAAATCTGTAAGTAAAAAGTTTGCAGTTCATGCGACGTCAAGGCTATACCTAGCACTGTTAGTATAATAGGTTCGTATTTTATACGATTACAATTCGCAATATATTACTTTCACTATCTCTCATCTTATTTAGCTTGTTTTCAAAAATAATTAGCCGCTACCGCACTATGTTGCAGTTGGGTACGTAAACAAGGTATAAAATTGGTATCTTCTTTGCCTTGTACATTTGTGCTTGATAACTTAATCAACATCTGTATTTCATGTCTCCGTTACCAGTATCGGTCTGGATATTAAATATGCTGTATAGAATCATATGTTCTTAAAAAACGGTCAAAAAAATCTGGTGAAGTTCTGTTATCCAGCTTCTGTGTAACAACTATGACTTAATAAATTTCAGTGTCTTCCTATTTTTGGTCATGTCTACGCTATGAAAATGACGGAGTTATTTGAAGGCACAGTACTGATGTTATTGAAAGGTTACACACACTTCATTAAAAAGACGAAAGTGGTGGCATAGCATGAAATGCCTATGGCACTATCTTAAATACCACGGTATCTACGTTAAAACTATGGCATTATCGAGAGGGGAGGGGGGAGTGGTTATGTCATGATTATGAATCATACTTAATAACACCGACGTTAGTCTATAAAATAGAAAGAGATTGTCGGGCTTTATATTAGTCATATTCTGGTGAGGTATTTTAAAATGATTAGTTATTATGATTTTTGTCTAATCATAAATTATTGTCCACTGTTACCGAAGGTGTATAAGACTATGAAGATTAGGGCTTGCAAAAAACCAGAAAAACAGGAATTAGCTCGTTTTAATAAAAGGATTTCTGAGCACAGATCCGTATAAATGCATTTTATATGTGGTAACATGCTATTTTTATGGACAATCAGTTTGACAAATAGATAATAGGATTCTTTTAGAAAGAATGCATAAAATGGAAAATGATGGTTATTAAAATCAAATCCTATGGTTAATATCTCCAAAATTAGAGTATTAAATCAAAGAATAGATACTTCGATGAAATATTCACTTATAATAGACTCAAGTAAACTAATTATATTTGCTTTTAGCAAAATGGGTCACTTATTGTCTTTAGTTAAATAGCGATTCGATTTCCTAACTATGAACACTAATGCTTAAACAAATAATAATCAGTTTTAATGATACAAATTTTCTGCTAATTTTAGCATTTTTGTTTTTTAATAACAGGTTTAGTCCGGACGGTATTGTCTATTAAGTTGCTGATTGGTTAGTCGGTATAACTGATAATAATGAAAATAAGATGCTAATTCTTTAATAATTACAGTTATTAAAAGTTAGGCACTTCTATGAGTACAACTAGTATTGTTATCATCTTTATTCCGATCATTCTTTTAATGTTTCTAAATAAATAAAATTTCTTTAGAAGGTTTAATGATGCCATTAGTATTTACTGGTATATATCAGTAATATTATGACGTTAATAGAGCGATACTGACAAACATGATAGTTAATAGTGAGCTGATCAATGAGGGTTATGTGGGATTTAAATTTTTTACTATTACGCTAATTTGAACCCCAGTTCTGTTGCTGGCAATTATTTATATGTGACTGGTTCATAGGAGATTAGATAATCGAGAAATTACGCTTGATACTGATTCTCATCGGCAAACATTCATGATTTTATTAGTAATTATAAGCTAACAGCTCGTGCCTGTTGTTTTATCTTCTGTTCCAGAGTTCTTTATCAATAAGCTACTCTCTCGATGAATTACATTTACGCACACACCTTATGTTATAATGTTAATATATATTATCAAAGGTTATTACTTTGCTTACAGGGCAATTTTTAGTCACATCTATCTGTATTTAAATAATCCTAGTTTTACACAATCTTTTTAAGGTCAAATAATTAGGTAAATAAAATGATTCCATACCATGGAATTTACTCAGCCATCTTTTTAATCAGTTGATATAACTATTCACATTTTAAATATGGAATTCCTTACCAATAACTTTCTTGTTACCCTTACCTTATTAGGTAAGGGTAACTAATTTCATGCTTATTGTTAAAGGTTTCATACAATTTTGCTCCATCCGAGCAAAGTATAAACTCTTATCAATGATCGGCTCAAGAAAACGTCTAAAATACTCTGAATTAAATTCTTCAAGAATCTCATCGCTTACATATAACCCTCTAATCTTGGTCGATTAAGACTGTAATTTCTTATTTTTTATTTCTTCTCTCCCGAGTCTCTAGTTTACCTATATAAAATGCAATGCTTCTATTTAAAGTTTCAGGGAAAACATTTCGTCGACTTTAATAAGTCTCTTTCTGCATTTATATTGGCTGTCTCTGCTGAAGTAAGAAAGCAATAACACAATATGAACGCTGTTTTCAAATCAATATCTGTTTATTTCGCTGACTCTCATAAATCATTGTATTTAACATACATCACAGATAACTAAAGCATTTATCTTTGTGATGTAATTTCGCTAGTAGACTTCCAGTAAGATTGTTAAATGTTTTTTTTAATTAGGGATTTAATAAGGATATTATTCTATAGCTCTAATGAATGTCTCTAGCAGGTAACATATTTACTGTAATAATATGGGAAAGATTAAAGTAGAATGAGTTTTTTCAACACATGAATTAATATTACCAGACAGATTATAGTCGAGCAAACTAATGAAATGTAGATTTATGTTGACATGGAGTAAGGAAAGAATATATATAATCTATATGATTTTTATTTTTTTATGGCTCTCTCTAGCAAAATTCTTCTTAAAGAATAAGAGATTTTTCTAACAACCTTTATCAACTTAGAAAAGGTTGTTAGTATTAATGGGGTAGTATCGTTTTGTCAACTTATGCTAAATGTAACGGCTATAATAGAGTTATATGAACGTAATGTATTGTTAGTTGATATGTTGGATAGTGAAATTGATCTCAATGAACTTTATCATAGATAAAGTAATACTATTAATTTTAATAAGTAAATATTATCTGCTTGTTCGTGTAAAGCCGAAACAGCCGAGTTTTTATTAGCACTATATAATCTGAGTTATTAGATAGTATATTGTAAGAAATTAAATTTAATATTTGTTATGGTTTTAATCTTATTGATATTTAAAATGAATGAAATTATTAATAATAAATTAATTGATTAGTAAATATTATAAGTGATATTTAATTGAATCGGTAATTAGAAATTAATTTGTTTATTATCAACTGATAGAGATAATTTTATTGTATTAAATTTAGCTGTTAAGATAGGAACTATTTCTCCTTGAATAATGCTCATTTCTGGTGTATAAGGTTTCGGATTTACTGAGGGTTTTTACCCCCTACTGATTAATTTTGATAAAAGATATCAACATCAAAGAGATGATATTCCAGAAAAATTCTATTCTATAGGTATCTTAGAGATCAGGTATCACTTCTTATCCGTTGTAGGAACGCATCTGTAATTTTATTAGGAAACTGATAAACACCACTGTTGAGGATAAGTTCAAAGCCATGCTATAATAACATGTTCAATGCTATCTTGTCGACGAGTTATATTTTGTCCATCCGTAATGGTTTTGCTACAATGAACTATACAAAATAATATTGTTATTTTTGAGATTAAAGTGCCTAAGGTTTTAGTGGATTGTAGTATCAACGGAATATGCTTTAATAACTCATTATTATTACTCTATCTGAAGCGTGCAAAAAAAAGCAGCGAAGAGTTTCCACTATGTCTCTACCTGCGAGACAGATTCAACGGTGATTTAACGAAATCCCTATGGCTCTTATCAATGAAAGAGCATGTTTTTATCTGCCAGTACATCCATCAGCAGACTGAAATAGAAATGGCTTAAAAAGCGTAAGCAATGGTAGTTGCGTAATTTAAGTGATACCGATACGTTTGTTTCTGTGTTGAAGGTATAATTCCCGTTTTGTTTAGGCAAGTTGATCGCCTTTACCTGCTGCTGATTATTAACATCATTGCGCATGAATGTAAGGAGATCATTGAGCTCGAAGATGCTTATTGAGAGTTATAAGTAAACTGGTCATAAATTTTAATGTTTAGTGAACCCATTGCTTGATCGTATCTTCGAGGATTGCTACAGAAGATACTGCCACTTAGTTTTAAATGCAATGATAAATTTTCCTTGGTGGTGCCCCCCAAGGCTAATACTATTGCTAAACAAAATAGCTAATGCACTGGTTTTCATTTCCTAAAAATATGTAACCGAAAATTAAGGGTGAGTTGCGGGAGGGTCCCCCTTGACTAGCAAAAAGCCGCGATGCTGATGATAAAGCTCTTGATATTTTGTCGGTAAGCTCTTCAGCTTATTCTAAAGAGATAAAGGAGCTGGAGAAAGAGCGAGGTACGGCTGGCATTTTCTATTTCTTTCTGTTAGCGCACTTGTCATCATAAGAATGATGAATCTGATTAAGTCGGCTTTTGCGACATCGAGGTTATGAAGCTGACTGCTAAGCACTGTGATTCAAGAAAACAACCCTTTCAATGAAATTTAAGTTCACTCTAGTCTATGTATAGAATCTATAACCAGATAATCTAATTGACCTACTGACCATGATAGTAAACATATTCCATTTAAGGATGGAAAACAGATTTATGAAGGATCGATCATAATGAATAGTAGTATAACGATCATCATACATCAGATTTGCTAATAACTATTTATAAATCTTCATCTAATACTAATTAGTGCGTATTAGCGATAACGACTCATGAGTACGAGTCAATAGCAACAGCAACGTAGTATTTTATGCTAATAATGTAAATATTGAAGCTAGAATAATATCAGTTTTTATTGGGTTAGGTAATGTTGAAGTTTGATGGCACGTCATATACCTATAGCAATTTATACATTTTACAGGGTGCCAGAATCGCTGTTTATCAAGAAAACATGATGTTTTATGAGATAATTTATGGAGAAAATTTCAGTAGATGATTTAAATTCCTTTGTGCGTAGTATTTAATTGTGATATATAAAAGAAGTTTAGAGATATGAGGTCAGCACTCGGCTATTTGGTTAGGCACCGCATATGATTACAGGCGTTATTAACTTAATATTGATGAATATCCTGATTTTGTTCAGTGACGCGCTATCCAAAATATTAATAGTAACTGAATAAATATATAATTCATGTAATGAAAATATTAAAAACATGATGTGATGTCATGCTGATTCTTTTTATAAAAAATCAATAGAAGTTTATATTAGTGCAATTTTCTTATATCTGAAAAAATTGTCAAGATTAGTATGAGTGTCAAAAACTTTTCCGCTAAAGACAATAAAAGTCGAGTATTAAGACAATAGAGTAACACGTTCAATGGGGTTATAATGTTACCGGCTTTCTCTCTTAATGAGTAGAATAGTAGAAATATCAGAATGACTTTAAATAGGTCAGCTCTAATAAAAATGGCGTTTATTCATGGTCAGGTTATTCCGTGATGCTATTTAATAAATGAACTCAAGGAGTATAGTTACCAATAAGATAGATTATGTTCTTTTGAGTAGCCAGAAATTTATGGTATTGGGTTTTAGAATAGGATGCTTCAGACTTCGATATAATCATAGAAGCTAAAAAGCTTCACTTTTTAGCTTTAGAAATAGTCTATGTTGGTAAAGGTAGTTGGTAGGATATCCCTTGTGCTGTATGAAAAATTTTTATTACAGAGGTTGCTATAAAAACAAATAGTTATACAGATCAAAGAGATTTTCTCCTTACTGCATTCTAATATATACTTATATTTCATTAATTGGTTTGGCGATAATCTGATAAGATAATGTTGATTTATGTATTAAATAAACTTAATCTATTTTAATCTGCCACCTATTCTCATAGTGAATATATGTTATCCACTTTAGATATTCATTAAAGTTACACAGTAATTTCGTTATAAAATCCCCGATGCAGAAAATATTTAACAATCTTATTAAACTCCCTATGGCAAAACTATATTACAAGGATAAATTGTTTAATTATCTATGGATATAGTTTGAATAGCATAACTCTTTACGTGGAATGAATAAAACAAACAAGCATTGATTTAAAAACAGCGTTTAGATTATGTCACTGTTTCCTTACTTCAGCGGAGACAACTAATATAGATGCATTTAAATGCATTAAGTGCTATTCTTGAGTTCGATAAAAATGTTTTCCCTGAATTCCTTTAAAGCCAAGCATTGTATTTCACATAGGAAAGTTAGAAAACGCAGGAGATGAGGAAATAAAAGGAAAGAACGATTTGAGATTTAATCGCCTAAGATTGACAGGGTCATGTAAGCGATGAAATTTTTAAAGATTTTAATATAGAGTGTGTTAGTTGTTTTCTTGAACCAATCATCAATAAGAGTCCATCCTTTTCTCAGATGGAGCTAAATAGTACAAAACCTTTGACAACAAGTAAAAAATTAATCATCATTACCTAATAAGGTTAGGTAATGAGAGAATTATTTGTAAAATGAATTCTATATTCAAAATGTAATAATTACATCAGTTTATATGAAGGATGCTTAAGTAGATTTCATTGTATAGATTGTTTTATTTAGAAAGTTACTTGGCCTAAAGAAATTATGTAAAACTACAACAATTTAAATAAAGATGTGACTAAGAATTGCGCTGCGAGCAAGGTAATAATCTTACAAGATAGCCTTAGAAATCTAGCATACCAGACTTAATAGTATTTAACATCAATATATGTTGAGGATAAATCCTCAATTCCTCTTCACTGCCTGTTATCTGAATTTTTTGATAATGCCATCAAATTATCTGATTTTAACGTTTACCACAACTAGATGTATTTTATTGCAGTTATATTAATCTCCAATTAGTAATGTTATAAATTTTTCGCTTTTTCTAGCGCTTCTTCAATATTACCTATCATATAAAACGCTTGCTCAGGTAGGTGATCATAATCACCATTCAAAATCCCTTTAAAGCCACGGATGGTATCTTTTAAAGAAACAAATTTTCCAGGTGAACCTGTGAAAACTTCAGCTACAAAGAATGGTTGAGATAGGAATCGCTGGATTTTACGAGCGCGTACAACAACTAATTTATCTTCTTCAGATAGCTCATCCATTCCCAGAATGGCAATGATATCTTTCAATTCTTTATAGCGCTGCAAAATAGACTGAACACCACGCGCTACATCGTAGTGCTCTTGCCCTATAATCAATGGAACAAGCTGACGACTTGTTGAATCTAATGGATCAACAGCAGGATAAATGCCTAATGATGCAATTTGACGACTAAGAACAACCGTTGCATCTAAATGAGAAAAAGTAGTTGCTGGAGAAGGGTCCGTCAAATCATCAGCAGGAACATATACTGCTTGAATAGACGTAATTGAACCGGCTTTAGTTGACGTGATACGCTCTTGCAATACACCCATTTCTTCTGCTAAGGTTGGTTGATAACCTACTGCCGAAGGCATGCGACCTAGCAATGCCGATACCTCTGTTCCTGCCAATATATAGCGATATATGTTATCGATAAATAACAACACATTCCGCCCTTCATCACGAAATTTCTCTGCAATTGTTAATCCTGTTAAAGCTACACGTAAACGGTTTCCAGGGGGTTCATTCATCTGACCATAAACCAGAGAGACTTTATCCAATACATTAGAATCTGTCATTTCCTGATAGAAGTCATTACCTTCACGAGTCCGTTCGCCCACACCAACAAAGACCGAATAACCGGAATGCTCAATCGCAATATTACGAATAAGTTCCATCATGTTTACTGTTTTACCAACACCAGCACCACCAAATAATCCTACTTTTCCCCCTTTAGCAAATGGGCAAATAAGATCCATAACTTTGATACCAGTTTCGAGTAATTCCGTTGAATTAGATAAATCTTCATAACTGGGAGCAGCACGATGAATAGCCCAACGTTCTTCTTCACCGATTTTACCTTTCATATCGATAGGATCACCTAATACATTCATGATGCGACCTAATGTAGCTTTACCAACTGGTACTTCGATTTGGTGAGCTAAATCAATAGCCTCTAAACCACGTTTTAAACCGTCAGAAGTTCCCATTGCTATACAACGAACAACACCGCCACCTAATTGTTGCTGAACTTCTAATATTAGTTTTTCTTTACCATTTATTACCTCAAGTGCCTCGTGCACTTTTGGTACTGCATCTTGAGGAAATTGGACATCCACTACGGCGCCGATTACCTGGATAATCTTTCCAGTAGCCATCTTGAATCCTCTACGTAATTCGTAAACCTACCCATTAAACTGCAGTAGTTACCGAAACTATTTCGGCAAGTTCCTTAGTAAGGCTGGTTTGATGAGCCTTATTTTAAATAAATTGTAACTTATTGATCAGGTTATCATATTATTATAAACTGCCTTTATTCCTACTATTTGAAAAGCCTCTTTACTAGCTAAGTTTTAATGACGCTCTGATAAATTTGTGATTCGATATAACGATGCAAAAGAGTATCTAGTAGTATAATTAGGGTCAAATTTATACAAATAATCCCAAGATTTCTTTTCGATGTTCATGGTCACTTGCAAGTAAAAGCAATAATTAAGTAATTGTTGATATTTGAATCATTATATTAATAATTTGCTATTTAGTACAAACAACTTATCTATACGACCTTTATCATATGCTTCTAGCTTAATTTTATCTGTCTGATAACATCAAGACTGAGAAGGATTATTTTCACCCAGTTACTTGATGAAGCATATTTTCTACCAACTGAATTAAAGAATAAAACTGTTTTAGAAGCAATTAATACCAGATCAATATTGATACTTATCAGTTTATGATTTCATTTTTATCGGTAATTTATTTAAATAAATTAATATTTAAACCATCACATAAATCTCGGTCAATTAAAATAGTTAAATAACCAATACTTTTAATATTATGTTCTTTAAGATATGAATATTTATATTCCAGATTATTTAATGTTAAGTGACTAACTCTATATTTTCATAGTTTTTGCATAATGGCGGCTAGCTTACATACGCTCCTGTGTTTTGCGCATTTTGAATGCAAAAATCATCTTCATTGCTTGCTTTAGTGTGATCTTCGTCTATTTTACATTATTTTTCTTAGAACGTATCTCTTTTGCTATTGCCATTCATCTTATCTTCGTTAACTAAACAATCTCAATAAAGAATGATTATAATTATCAAGATTGAATTGTTTTAAAAAAAATCAAAAAATATTTAACTTAGCTTCGATTTTATTGATATATTTGTTTATAAAATAAATCTTCAGCAAGATAGAATACTTGTATATAACATAAGTCAGTAATGACGATGATGTCTTAAAATTACCAATTTTCTAGTTTAACATCTTCTAGATGAACACCTGTGTTCAGCAGCAAATAAAAATAATCCTAATATTCAATTGACATTTGTGCATACTGTTTATTATTTCAATAAATTATTAATTTCTGCCAATATTAAGATGTTTTACGTTCTGAATCATCTAAATCAGAAACAAATTGTAAAAATACAGCTAATTTGCGATATTATTCTAATACAATACGAATATCAGCATATAATCATTTGATAATCTTAGTTTAAGCCGCGCTTCTTCTATTCCCCTCATACGCCATGATACGAATATTCCTGGATTAACCTATGGGTAAATACCAAGAATTAAATAAGTTAGACTCTAATAAGATTTGTTAATCTGTGATTGAAATAACATTACTAGGTACGAATACAGAAATATCATCAACTTGAGTTTCAGTAATCGATAATGCTGTCAATAAACCCATATTACCTTTAATTTTAGTATTAGTAAATTTCAAAATATTCAATATTAATTTGCGGCAACCACTCTCAAGTAAAGGAGAATAAAGATAAAACATAGCTAGAATGTATTTATATCTAGAGGATAACACGTCACTATAACAACGAAATTTGTTGATAAACATCTCTTGTTTAGGATTTTTATAATAAATAATTAGAGAACTTTCCCGATCTCTAAAATATTCATCTCTTGTACAATTAGCCATAAAACGCAAAATATTATAATGCTACAGATTTAGTTACAGTACCAGTATAACTATTGTATTATTGAGTACACTGAAATCTTCTGCTTTATGTACCAGATTGATAGAAGTTGAGACCTTTGTATAATTGTTATATACATATGTTTTATTTTTTTGCATTATTCTAATTGATGTTGGCATTAATATCTAATACGATTTTACCGGTTTGCCGACCACTGATGATTAACTTACGTTAATTATGCCTGATAAGTATATGATATAATTAATTGATTGACGATCAATTATGCTAGGTGCAATAACTATCAACGATAGATAAACTGTTGTGTTCAACACAATCTTTAGTACCAATAGTTTTACCCATGGTTTTAAAAACTTACCAAGTAATCCTCTGCCTACAGGCACTTCAAAAATACGATCTATATACTTTACTTTCATATCTTCGACTATGTCGGAATATGATCTCATGATTATGACACCAATTGAGTTATGTTCTGAATTGAGCGTAATAGAGTTGCTATTATTATATAGTGAAATCATTCACATTACATAATTTCAGTTAAATCGTGAATACGAATGATTTCGTTATTAACAGAAATAATTTTTACCTTCATTGTAAATTTTACTAACTACATCAAACTGAACAATATGTTGCTTGATTAGTTCACTGATTTCAGTGGAATTCAATTATATATACTCAATTCCTTTACATTAAAACTGCAAAAAATCAATTAAACGTTCAATACGCCCACGCACGCTACCATCAATAACCAGGTCTCCGGCTCTGATAATGACTCCTGCAATAATAGACTTATCAAGTTTATAATTTAGCTTAACTTTACGCGATAGACGTTTTTCCATTGCTGCAGAAATTTTAAATTGCTGTTTTTCATTTAGTTCAGCAACAGAAATAACTTCAATATCAACGGTTAACTCTAGAAAAGCGCGTAATTGAATGTATTGCTTCAAAACTTCTGGTAGCGTACCTAGCCGTTCGTTTTCAGCCATAATGCGAATTAGATTTTGAACATGTTCATCGATTTCATCACCACAAATAGTGATAAATATTTTCGCTAATCTTTCTGGAGCTATTAAACTAGAAAACAGTTTACTTATTTGTTGATTACGGGTTACTTCATCAATAAAACTGAGCATATTTTGCCATTTATCAATAAGCTGATTTTCTACAGCGAAATCAAAAGCTGCTTTGGCATAGGGGCGAGCAACCGTAGTAATTTCAGACATACCCCTGCCCTCCTTTACAGTTTGTTTACAAATTTATCAATGATCTCGTTATTAACAGCTAGATCAACGGAACGTTCAATTATTTTTTCTGCGCCTGAAATTGCTAATATACTAACTTGTTTACGCAATTCTTCACGTGCACGCTTACGCTCAGCATCAATTTCAATTTGTGCTTGAGCAATTATCTTATTACGTTCAGTTTCAGCTTCTACTTTAGCTTTCTCAATCATTTGAATTCGTTGTTTATTAGCTTGTTCAATAATGATTTGTGCTTCTGTTTTTGCTTTTCTTAATCGTTCGGTTGCATCAGCTTTCGCTAAGTGCAAGTTTTTTTTAGCTTGTTCTGCAGAAGATAAACTGTCAGCAATTTCTTTTTGACGTTTTTCAATTGCCGCCATAATTGGTGGCCATATGTACTTCATACAAAACAAAACAAATAGAACAAATGCAATAACCTGTCCGAGGATTGTCGCATTAAAATTCATCGCACAATAACCTCTTTAAAAATTAACATATTAATGTTCTTCCCATTTATCTTGTATTATCAATTAATTGTGAACATATCACATATATCTCTAGACCAACAGTAATCATTGGGATAGCGTCAAATAAGGCTATAATAAAAAAGAATTTCATATAT
Organism: Arsenophonus sp. NC-PE1-MAG3; assembly: GCA_052174455.1. GTDB lineage: Bacteria > Pseudomonadota > Gammaproteobacteria > Enterobacterales > Enterobacteriaceae > Arsenophonus. The sequence goes on from JBQMRP010000004.1 coordinate 606,848, forward strand.
AATAGAGAAATTAAGATGGTTAATTAGTAGCACCTTCTAAAAATTTTTCCTTAGGAATGCCAGTACCAATTTCAACACTAATCGTTGTTAATACTATTATTATAGTGGTAACGCCATGTGCAGAAAATCCATATTTAGGTTGCTCATAACAGTCTTCAGTTTATTTTAGTTAAATAAAACTTATTAATAAGTTGAAATTAATATTCTTGTGACGCCATCAATAAATAAATTATAGTTAGAGCATAAAATAAAGACTTATAATGTATAACTAGTATATGGAAAATGACCTAGGGTCATTAAATATTCACTGAGGCTACAAAAATAGCAAAGTTACAATAAGAATGAAAATTAATTCACCTGTATACATATTACTAAATAACTGTAAACCTAAAGATATCTAGTTTAGATAGTAGGTTAACACTTTTCAGGATAAAATTGATAGAAATAAAAATAGGATAATTGAATAGTTATAAAATTAATTCTTTTATAAATTTATTTAATTCTTTAATTTTGAAACTATTGAAAATAATCAAGATCAATAGATCAATTATTATTGATATAATAATGCTTTCATCTGTTGTTGAAACAGCACGTAATCAAGTAAACTCAGGTAATGTTTTCTGATATAGAGAAATAAATTAATTGATAATAAATCAATAGCATTTGTTAATAATACCTCCAAATAAACACCCTTAAAGCTAAAAGTACAATGACTTTGCCATTACCATGATAGATATCATGGAACGGTATTATCGATAAAACCGATTACCATTTTTATTGTAGTTTGTAACTTATCATATACCGTGATGATTACATGACGGAAATTTTCTAAAAACTACAAGAAAATAATTTCGCAAGGACAACCGAGAAAAAAGCGAATTAATATTTAACGTCCCAAATATTAGATCATTGTTATGATGGGAATCAATTAATTTGAAGATACTCAGGCAAGCTGAAGATTATTTAGATGATGTTCTATATAATTTCTTATAGTTATGCTTATCCTGAAGTAGAAATGATGTCTTTACCTTTTTGTTGTTTTTAAAACGCTCACTATTAAATGGCAACTGGTGTAATGATATGTGAATAAGTAAAATAGCTAATAGGTTATACCTAATGGTATAAATTCTGGTTTAAATATATCTAAATTAATTACCAATATAGTTATTTCTATAGTAACTTTTATTCTTTCATCAATAGTAAAAAGAACATATTGTGAATAAGAACTATTTTTCACTATCTTTTGTTTTTTATAACGTATTAACAGTATAAATAAAGTATTGAGATAATAAAGATGCGAATTCTAAAAAAAGAAGATAAGGCCTATCTTATACTATTTATGTAGTTCTCTGTGCTGATAATTACAGACCTTATTAACTGAAATAACAACAGTTTTAAAATAATTTAACCGTTGTAGATGGATAGATATAACTTTTATGTTTTTCCAAGTATTTTAAACCTTAAATTGCTGAGTGCATATAAAACACCTTTGTTCAGAAGTCTTAAGAAACAAAATTTACAATTATATTATCTATTAAAATGAATTCAATCTAATATCTAACCGAAAACATGAGCGTACACACTATTGTTATGAGTGCCGTAATTACGCTGACTAAGAGGGGGATTGGTTTATGATCTAAGTAGTGCTTTATACTCTGTGATATGTTAATTTTTTAGGAATTAATCCAGATGACTCGGAATAAATCTCTTAAAAAACGTAATTTAGGTGAATAAGTAATACAATACGCGATTTCACTATTACACTACTTGCTTATCAAAAGCGTTTTATGATCTCTCTCCTGAAATTAATAATAACAGATAGACTGAATTTTATGAGATTTTAAAAGAGGTTATTACAGTAATGCGCCCGAGTCTCCAGTCTTCAATTTTTCTCAACACGTAAGTGTATTATCCTACTATAGTTATGATTATTCAGGATTTTAACTAAAGTGCTCCATTCTAATTCAATGTCGCTGGATAAAATTTCATTGAGGAAACAATGACTAAGTATCCTTGTCAATGAATTCCTTACCTATAAGGAACTAGAGATAATTCCCATCTCATTATTTCTGCATAAACGTAAAGATAATTGGACAGATAGACTTGATGAATGCGGATAAGATAATGATTTTATTTATTTAGCAAGATGCTTAGAGAGTAATTTACTAAGAGATGCATGGTCTTCTAGACCATACTGAAGAGTGCTTTTCATTATTTATAACGTCTGAAATAAATATCTTGAAAATACACTAAAAGTATAAACTCGTGGACCCGTCCTATTTATTAAGCGAATTTTTGCCTGCGCATTTGTATCATTGAGTTTAATCTAGTTGTTACTGGTGTTCCCTCTCCTGAATATTCTTACAACTACTTTTTCTGTCAAATCTGTAGTTAAAAATTATAGTTCATTCGGCTTAAAACTAACAAGTAGCGATTAGGACAGTGGATTCATATTTTATGCGATTGTGATTGGTAATACATTAGTTTCATTATCCCCCATCTTCTTTATCTTTTTCAACAATAACTGCCCACTCTTAAACCTATGTTTCCCGTATCATAACGATCTCCTGTATTATTCTGCAGTGGGTATTATAAATAGAATATTCAAATTAGCATCTTCTCTATCTTATACATTTATACTTGATAATTTAATCAACATCAGTATTTTCATGTTTTCGTTACAAGTAGTGGTCTAGATATTAAACATGCTGTATGGAATTAGATGTTCTTAAAAAATAGCGGACGAAAATTTAATGATTTACTGTCATCTAGCTTCTGTGTCATAACTATAACCTGATAAATCCCAGTGTTTTTCCCCTGTTCTTATGCACATATTTGCTCCAGGAAGAGTGGCAGCGCGTACCCCTGAAAGCACAGTGCGGAACGTTACTGTAAATTAGACTTCGCTAAAAAACGAAAATGAGTATGGCATAGCATGAAATGCATTTAGCGCTACACAACCTTAAATTACTCATCGATATTCTACGCCAAAACTTTGTTATTACTGATAAAGGAGGGGCCCCGTGGGATATTGATTATTATTACTATAAGCACTGTACTCAAAAGAATCGGTAGCAGATCCTGATATAGAAAGAGATAATTAGACGTTATATTATCCATATCTCTATGAGACATTTTAAATGGTGTGTTTATTATGATTTCTTATCAAATCATACAATGAGGCACGGTATTACCGAAGATGTATAAACCACTAGAGATGAATGTCCGTAAAAACTCTAGAAATTGAGGTTACTCGTCTTGATAAAATGATTTCTATCTACATAAATTTTAGATTTTTTATTTAATTTATTAAAAAAATGTTTTGACGCTGATCAAAACGCTCTTGCAGAGTATTTTTTACTAAAAACTCCTCGTAGATCTATTTTGCATATAGTAACGATAAATTACTATGTAATTATATTACACTGAATATTGAATTCTATTTGTTCTAGTTCAACTTCTTAGTATTTTTTATCAAAAATACGCATTGTTGGACGACTCATTTCATTAATATCACCTTGTCTAAATAGACAAGGTGATGTATAACTAGCAAAAGTGCTAAATTAAAGAGCTATTTGAATGCCTCAGTAAACATCAGAAAATCCAGGAGTACAACTATTTATTATAAGATAAAAGTGCTTTTTTAATTAGTGAATAATATGTTATTTATTTTCGATAAATGTGCTAATTTTTAATTCTCAATATGTTAAATTTGTTATAATTTTGATTTCAGTTTCTGAAGTAAAAACATATTTTGTTTTTTAAGAAGTTATGCTCATTTCTAGTGTATTGAATTTCGGAAGTGCTAGCATATAATGCTGATTAATTTTGTAAATCACTTCAATAAGATAAATATAATATACTATGAAAAAGTCTATTCTACAGGTATTTGTAAAATTAGATATTACCTGTGTTTCTTCCATAAAAGAATCTACAATGCTGGCGGGTAGCTGTGATAGATACCGCTGTTAAGGCGGAAGCTAGAAGCAATTCTGCTCAACATACTTAATATTGCTTTGTCGATGAGTTTATACCATCATTCGTAATAGTTATTTTTTACAGCGAGCCACATAATACGGAAACGGATATTGGCGATGTTAAGATTAAACTACTTAAGGTAAGAGATTGCGGTGGAAACAGAATATCTTTTAATAGCTCATTATCACTACCTTATCTGAAGCGTGCAAAAATATGAAGAATTGCTACCATAGTTGTGTCTACGAGGCATCTCTATTCATGATTTTCATGAAGCTCTAAGCATATTTCACGATGAAAAGCACATGGTCTGCTTCAGTTATTCATCTGAAGACTGAAATAGCAATTGCTTGAATAATAGTATAGGCAATGAGTACCTGCGTAATTTAAGCGATATACGCTACATTTATTTTTTGGTTGATGGCATAATTGCCTTGCTAGGAAGCTGATCGTCTTTTCTTTTTTTGCTCATTATTGGCTTTACTATGCATAGATGTTATAAAGCAATTGTCATTGAATATAGTTATCAAGAGTCAGAAGCTGACTTAGTTTAACCTTTTAATTGCCTGCGATTTCGTGCCTTAACAGTATTTAGACTTGCTAGAGAAAGCCTGGTCTCTTAGTTTTTAGAATACAACAGCAAAGCATTACTGGACGCGTAATATCAACGCCATTAGCTATATAAAATAGTTAATGTACCGCCTTCACTCCACAAAGGCAACTAATCGAAAGTTAAAGGTGAGGTTCAGTAGTCTGGCTAGAAGAAAATCTACTATACCATAATAAATCTCTTGATGTTTTGTTAGTATGGTTTTTTAGTGTATTCTACAGCGATTAAAAATAAACTGTAGAAAGATCAAAAAGAACGGCTGGAATTTTACTATTTTCCATCAGCGCACTGGGCGTCAATAAGAACAATTAATCAGATTAAATCAACTTTTGTGACGTGAGCCTATGAAACTAACGTGCAAAGCACTGTTATTTAAGAAAAAGCAATTCCTTAAATGTGATTTAAGCTTACTTATTGCCCTGCTTATAAAAGGTAGAACTAGCTAAAGGGATTTAATTTCCTTAATCCCTGGCAGTAAACAACACCTAATTTAAAAATATAGACCAGATTTATGAAGCATCAGAGCGGAGTTTAATTATCATACACTAGATTAGTAATAACTAATTTTTAAGTTATTCAGACAGTTACTAATTATTTTTAATGATTCCGTTTTGAGCAACCGTAATATATTCAGATATATAAGATTTATATTTTTTATGTGCCAACTAAGAATAGTTTAACAATATGTGCAATACTACCTGTACTGTAAATTACAGGATATTTCCATTTTTATCAGACAGAATATAATCTATACCCGTTTATTTAAACGGATAAGGTTGCGCGCTTTATTTATCAATAACCGTTAAACCCAGCAGACTTATAACCTTGGTACTCCCCCTCCCAAATTACTAAGCCATTCAATAAGAATTTTAACTATATTATATTGTGTTATGTTACTAACAATTCAATATATAGCTTTTATTTTCAAAATAGAGAATTAAATTACTTTTATTCTCTACAACCTGATTAATATATTCAATTTTACTGTTCCTAAAACTCTGTAGATATTAGATTTATTATTCATTATAGATGATTAACCGTCACTATTTATTTTACGACTATTTTTCTTTATTGGACGTTGCCAATTGAGAATATGCCGCTGTTTAATACGACTAATAACAAGTTCATTTTCCTTAACATCATTAGTGAGTGTAGTTCCAGCACCAATAGTTGCTCCACTAGCAATAGTAATAGGTGCTATTATTTGTGTATCTGAACCAATAAAAACATTATCACCAATGATTGTTTTAAATTTATTAGCCCCATTATAATTGCAAGTTATTGTTCCTGCGCCAATATTAACATCACTACCAATTTCAGCATCACCTAAATAACTTAGATGCCCTGCTTTAGAACCTATACCCATCACGACGTTTTTAACCTCAACAAAATTACCAACATGCACATTATCTGATAGTCTAGTTCCTGGACGTAAATGAGAAAAAGGGCCAACTTTACAAGCGGTAAATAATTCTGATCCGTCTATAACGGAATAAGAATTAATAATTGAATTATCATGTATATTACAATTTTTTAATATGCACCCAGAATGGATATGTACATTATTACCCAGTATAACATCTCCTTCAATGATAACATTAGTATCGATAATTACATTACGTCCGTGCTTTAATGTACCACGCAAATCAAAACGAACAGGATCAATAATCATAACACCTGCTAACAATAATCTTTCTGCCTGCTCTTGTTGATAAATACGTTCAAGTGCTGAAAGCTGTAAACAGTTATTCACCCCTTTCGTTTCACTCAATTTCTTAGGATGAACTACATGTATTTTACATCCTTCTTCATGTGCCAGGGAAATAATATCGGTAACATAATATTCATTTTGTAAATTATTATTGTTAAGATTTTTTAACCATCGCTTTAAATCAGCTCCATTAGCAACTAATACACCAGTATTAATTTCGTTAATTTTTGCTTGATTTTTTGTTGCATCTTTTTGCTCAACAATGCCAATTACTTCACCTTTTTCACGAATAATACGACCGTAACCTGTAGGATCATTAACGATTGCCGTTAATAACCCTATTCCACCCTCGGGCTTAGCTTCCATTAATCGTTGAAGCGTTTCTTTTGTGATTAAAGGAAAATCACCATAAAGCATCAGGATATCTTCATTATCAGCAAAATAAGGTGCCGCTTGCTGCATTGCATGTCCTGTTCCTAACTGTTCTATCTGTAAGATCCAATTAATAAGTTGATTATCTAAAGTTAATTTAATTAAATCAGCATCATGACCATAGACTAAATGAATATTAGCTACTCCAAGTGATAATGATGTGTCTATAACATGCTGCACCATTGGTTTTCCTGCCAGTGTATGTAAAACTTTTGGTAAATCAGAGTACATGCGAGTACCTTTACCAGCCGTGAGGATCACAACACTTTTTGCGTTCATAGACATAAAACCTAATAACTCCATCAGTTAGGTAAAAGTAAAATTATTTATTGAAAAATTTACTAGATACTTTTCAAGTAAAAGCTTATTATGATATTTATATATAAAAAAAGGAAAATAAATAAATCATCTCACTTCTTATTTTTTTATAAAATGTTTGTAAAGTTTTAATGATTTATTAGGAAAATATTATTTTTTCATAAGTTCTATGACACGCAATTTAGCAATTGCTTTTGCTAACTCCGCTGATGCTTGAACATAATCGATATCACTATATGCTTTACGAATATGCGCTTCTGCTTTTCGCTTGGATTCTAATGCTTTTTCTTCATCTAAATCCTTGCCACGAATTGCTGTATCAGCTAGTACGATAACACCATTTGGTTGAACTTCAAGAATACCACCAGAAAGATAGATTAGTTCTTCTTTACAAAACTGTTTAAAGATACATATCATACCAGGCTTAATGCTAGTTAGTAGCGGTGTATGTTGAGGATAAATCCCCAGTTCTCCTTCGCTGCCTGTCACTTGGATTTTATGGACAAGGTCATCAAACATTTGTTTTTCAGCGCTTACTACAACTAGACGATAAGTCATTTCAGTCATATTAACCTCTCATCAACAATATTGTAAATTTTTTGCTTTTTACTGTTTTTTAGATAGCGTACTACCTACCGCATAAAATGCTTATTTTAATAGATGATCATAATTGGAATTTTAAATTCCTTTAAGGTCATAGATGATTTCTTTTAAATAAGTAAATTTTCTCGGTGAACAGGTAAAAACTTCAGCCACAAAGAATAACTAAGATTAAGGAAGTATTGTATTTTACAATCGCATGCAGCAACTAATTTGTTTTCTTTAGAGAACTCATCTATTCCCAAAATAGAAATGATATATTTCAATTTTTTATAACGATAAAATAGACTGAACATCATATACTACGTTGTAGTGACTTTTACCCTATATCCAATTGATAAAGATGATAACTTATTGAATCCAATGGATCAACAGCAGAATAAATACCTAATGACGTAATTTAAGAACTAAGAAGGATCGTTTCATCCAAATAATAAAAAGTAGTTGCTGGGGAAGGAGTTGTCAAATTATCAGAGGAGCATATACTGTTTAATAGATGTAATTGAACCGACTTTAGTTAATGGATAAGCTTTTGCAGTATGCCCATTTCTTCTGCTAAGATCGATTGATAATCTACTACCGAAGGCAGTACAATCCTGCAATGCTGATACTTCTTTTCCTGGCAATATATAGCAATAGATGTTATCAATAAATAATAATAGATTCCGCCCTTTATCACGAAACTTCTTTGCAATTGTTAATCCTATTAAAGTTATAGATAAACGGTTTCCAGGGGGTGGTTCATTTATCTAATGATAAATTAGAGAAACTTTATTCAATACATTGGAATTTGTCGTTTCGCGATACAAGTTATTACCTTCACAAGTCCGCTCGTCCACATCAGGAAAGACCGAATAACTGGAATGCTCAATCGCAATATTACGAAAAATTTCAATCATGTTTATTGTTTTACCAACATCAGTGACACCAAATAATCCTACTTTTCCCCATTTAGCAAATGGATAAGTAAGATCTATAACTTTATTACCAGTTTCGAGTAATTCCGTTGAATTAGATAAATCTTCATAACTGGAAGCAGCACGATCAATAGCTAAGCGTTCTTCTTCACCGATTTCACCTTTTCATATTGATAGGATCACCTAATACATTCATGATGCGCTACAATGTCGCTTTACCGACTGATGCTTCGATTGAATGAGCTGATTAATAGCGTTTAACTATGTTTTAAACCATTATAAATTCCTATCACAATATAACGAACGACATTGCTACTTAATTTCTTCTGAACTTCTAATATTAATTTTTCTTTATAATTCATTACTTCAAGCGTGTTGTATACTTTTGATGTACCTTATACCTTAAGAAAATTAGACATCTAATTACGACGTCGATTACCTGAATAATCTTTCCAGTAGCTATATTTAATTCTCTACGTAATTCGTAAACTTAGCTATTAAAATGCGGAAGTTCCTGAAACTATTTCAGTAATTTCCTGAGTAATGCTAGCTTGACGAGCCTTATTGTAAGCTAATTGCAATTCCTTGATTAGGTTACCACCATTATCAGTAGCTGATTTCATTGCTATGATTCGAGCAGCCTGTTCACTAGCTAGGTTTTCAATAACGTTCTGATAAACTTGTGATTCTATATAACGACGCAACAGGGTATCCAGTAGTATCTTTGGATCAGGTTCATATAGATAATCCCAAGATTTCTTTTTCAATGTTTCATTATCAATCTCAGGTAATGGTATTAATTGAATAGTTATTGGTACTTGAGTTATAGTATTAATAAATTTATTAGTTACTAGAAGCAACTTATCTAGATGGCCTTTATCATATGCTTCTAGCATAATTTTCACTGGTCCAATGAGATTAGATAGAGAAGGATTATCTTCCATTCCAGTTACTTGGGCAACAATATTGCCACCAACTGAATTAAAGAATGAAACTGATTTAGAACCAATTAATGCTAGATCAATCTGAACCCCTTTATCAGTCCATGACTTCATTTCTATCAGTAATTTTTTAAATAAATTAATATTTAAGCTACCACATAAACCACGGTCAGTTGAAATAATTAAATAACCAATACGTTTAATATTACGTTCTTTAAGATATGGATGTTTATATTCCAGGTTACCTAATGCTAGGTGACCAATTACACTCCGCATAGTTTTTGCATAAGGACGACTAGCTGCCATACGCTCCTGTGTTTTGCGCATTTTGGATGCGGCAACCATCTCCATCGCTTTAGTGATCTTTTTTATATTTTGTACACTACCGATCTTAGAACGTATTTCTTTTGTTCCCACCATTTCAGTTCGTCCTTATTTGTTATATCTAGGAAGAGATTATTATTTTTTAATAACTTAGGTTTAACTTTGAACCAATTTTTATAGACTGCAATAAAATTTTATTATGCAAAACTGATTTGAGTAATTCCTGATTGTACAGAAAATCATATTGATATAGAGTGATTTCAAGTTCTTGAGTAGAATTAACATGATAGCTTTGTAGTCTTATCTTTATAAGACTATAAATCTATTAACTATACTATTCCTTTTAGTATGAGTAGACGGGATAGAATTGATGTTCTATACCAAACTCTGCACATAAACGGGTAAATTTTTTATTTTCGGCGACTGAATATTTTTGCAGAGAAAAAATGGGTATGTAAGTTATTTGCTATTTTTATAAGAATTCGATGGATAGTTATTGGTATGCTTGGTTAAAATTACGTGATAATCATCAAGCATTATCCATAATCTTGTCCTTGTAAAGACAGATAAAACCCATCAAATATAGTGCTAGCTATTTTTATAAAAAGATAACGTCGTAAAGTTTCGTTTGCCCATTTACGGCAAATATTTAAAACTACGTACAGATAGTATCTGCTCGGTAGCTTTTAAATGCTTTATGCTCGAGTTCATTTTTCTACCTTATTTCACGTAATTCCCCATTCCAGGAAAGATCGAGATGTAACGGGGTTTAGAAATTCGTTTACGACTACCAGTAGATTGGTGAAAGAAAGAAAATATTCTTTTCAAGAAAATGACTAAATATTTCTAAGTAGGTGACAATAGGATCGTTAGTAAACGATTGGGGAATATAGTTTTTATGATCATTAACATCATCTCTTTTGTTTTTTAGGAAAAGTAAGTTCGAATTTATCATGATGTTTATTAAAAGTAAACGCAAGTTATTTGCTTCTCTGAATAGGAATTCAATTTTAGTGTTATAATTACCTGATAATGGAGGCTGATTATCATCATACATTACTTAACTATAACTTTCAATAACTTCTTACCATGAATAGAGGTAAGATAAGATATCTATATAATCATCTGTTAAACACTGATTAATCAAATAGCCTTAATAAAGGTCAAATAGAATTACCAGGATTGAGTTGCTTTAAAATAATCAAGCAAGGTATTGAACTTAGTTTCAATTTCATTATTATATTTACCTGTCTGATTAATTTCTTTCAGTAACATAGAATGCTCACGAGTAACATAAGCCAGTAATGACATCTCAAAATCCCCAATTTTTGATAGCTCAACATCTTCCAGATAACCACGTTCAGCAGCAAATAAAGATAACGCCTGCTGCGCAACTGACATTGGTGCATACTGTTTCTGTTTCAATAATTCAGTAATTTTTTGCCCATAATTAAGCTGCTTACGTGTTGCAGTATCTAAATCAGAAGCAAATTGTGAAAATGCAGCTAACTCACGATACTGTGCTAATGCGGTACGAATGCCACCAGATAATTTTTTTATGATCTTAGTTTGAGCCGCACCACCTACACGTGATACTGATATTCCTGGATTAACTGCTGGGCGAATACCCTCATTAAATAAGTTAGACTCTAAGAAAATTTGTCCATCTGTGATTGAAATAACATTAGTAGGTACGAATGCAGAAACATCACCACCTTGAGTTTCAATAATCGGTAATGCTGTTAATGAACCTGTTTTATTTTTAATTTCACCATTAGTAAATGTTTCAACATATTTAGAATTAACACGCGCAGCACGCTCAAGTAAACGAGAATGAAGATAAAAAATATCACCAGGATAGGCTTCACGTCCTGGAGGACGCCGCAATAATAGCGAAATTTGTCGATAAGCAACCGCTTGCTTGGAGAGATCATCATAAATAATTAGCGCATCCTCGCCTCGATTTCTAAAATATTCACCCATTGTGCAGCCAGCATAAGGCGCAAGGTATTGTAATGCTGCAGATTCAGATGCAGTAGCAGCGACAACTATTGTATTATTGAGTGCACCGAGTTCTTCTAATTTTCGTACCACATTAGCAATAGTTGAGGCTTTTTGCCCAATTGCTACATAAATGCATTTTATTTCTGAATCACGCTGATTAATAATAGCATCAACAGCTAATGCGGTTTTACCGGTTTGGCGATCACCGATGATTAATTCACGTTGACCACGCCCAATAGGTATCATAGAATCAATGGATTTATATCCTGTTTGTACAGGTTGATCAACTGATTGACGATCAATAACTCCAGGCGCCTTAACTTCAATGGCAGAGAAATCGTCATGTTCAACAGGCCCTTTACCATCAATAGGTTCACCCAAAGTATTAACAACTCGACCAAGTAATCCTCTGCCTACAGGCACTTCAAGAATACGACCTGTACACTTTACTTTCATACCTTCGGCTAAGTAGACATATGGCCCCATGACTACAGCACCAACTGAATCACGCTCTAAATTGAGTGCAATAGCATAACGATTATCAGGTAGTGCAATCATCTCACCTTGCATAACTTCAGATAAACCGTGAATACGAATCATCCCATCATTAATAGAAATAATTATACCTTCATTGTGAACTTTACTCACTATATCAAACTGAATAATGCGTTGCTTGATTAGTTCACTAATTTCGGTAGAATTCAGTTGCATACGTTTAACCCTCCCTTACCTGTAAGCCTGTAAACATTAGTTAAATGCTATCAATACGCCTAAAATGGATAGCTAGAGCATTAATAATTAGGTCTCTGACGAGGATAATGAGTCCTTCAATAACAGAATATCAATTTTGCAATTTAGCTTAATCTTACGTGATAGATGTTTTTAATACCTACAGAAATTTTAAACTCCCATTTTCATTTATCTCAGTAGTATAAGTGATTTTTAATATCAATGGTTAACTCTAGAAAAATACGTAAATTAACTAATTATTCAAATCCGATTGTAGCGTACTAGACGCTTGCTTTCATTTATAATGCTAATTAAATTCAGAATACGTTCATAGATTTCCGCTATTACATAGTGATAAATATTTTTGCTAATGTTTCTGATGGTATTGAACTAAAAGCAAATAACCTATTTGTTGATTATGGATTACTTAATCAATAAAACAAGCATATTTTCATTTATCAATAACCTAGTTTTTACAGCAAAAAAACTGCTTTAGCGTAAAAGGGGCAGCTAATCATAGTAATTTCAGAAATTCTCATTTTTCCCTTTACAGTTTGCTCACTAATTTATCAATGATATCGCTATTAGAATCTACATTAACGGAACATTTAATTATTTTTCTCTACTTGAAATTACTTATATAACAATTTATTTACGCAACTTTCATAGTGCATAATTATGCTTAGCATCAATTTTAATTTTACCTAAGTAATGATCTTGTTACATACAGTTTTAGTTTATACTTTAAGTTCTTTGATTGTTTTAGGTCGTTGTTTATTGGTTTTTTAATAAAGATTTATGCTTTTATTTTTTTCAGTTCTTCAGTCGTATTAGCTTTTATCCAGTTTAAGTTTTTATCTCGATCTGCAGAAGATAAAAACCGTCAGCAATTTTTTATATTTTTAATCGCCGTTATAAAATTGGTGAGCATATATAACTTCATATAAAATAAACAGAACTAATACAATTAGTGAATTAAGAATTATTGCATTAAGATTTATGACGCAATATTTTTAAAAGTAAGATATTAATGTTCTTTCTATTTATCTTGGATTATTAAGAAACTGCAAACATCAAATATAGCCCTAAACCAACAGCGATCATCGGAATGGCATCAACTAAACCCATAACAATAAAGAACTGCGTACGTAATAGAGGAATTAAATCTGGCTGACGAGCAGCACCTTCTAAAAATTTTCCACCTAGAATACCAATACCAATTGCAGCACCAATCGCTGCTAATCCCATCATTACAGCGGCAGCTATGTACAGTAGATCCATATTTATGTTTTCCATAACAGTCTCCAGTTTGTTTTAGTTAAATAAAATTTATTAAAAAAATTGAAATTAATCCTCTTTTGATGCCATCGATAAATAAACGATGGTTAGAACCATAAAAATAAAAGCTTGCAACGTAATAATTAGTATATGAAAAATCGCCCAGGGTAGGTTAAGTATCCATTGAGACCACCAAGGTAACAAAGCTGCAATAAGAATAAAGATTAATTCACCTGCATACATATTACCAAATAATCGTAAACTTAGAGATAGCGGTTTAGACAGTAGATTAATGCTTTCTAGAATAAAATTAATAGGAATAAAAATAGGATGATTGAATGGTTGTAAAGTTAATTCTTTTGTAAATCCACTTAATCCTTTTATCTTGATACTATAGAAAATAATTAAGATAAATACACCAATTGCCATTGACATAGTAATACTTACATCTGCGGTTGGAACAACACGCAATGCAGGAAAACCCAAGTAATGCTCTCCAATATAAGGAAGTAAATCGATTGGTAATAAATCCATGGTATTCATTAAGAACACCCAAACAAACACTGTCAAAGCTAAAGGTGCAATAACTTTACTCTTACCATGATACATATCACAAACGGTATTATTAACAAAACTTATGATCATTTCTATTGCAGTTTGTAATTTACCAGGTACGCCGCTAGTTGTATTAATGGCAATTTTTCTAAAGATCCATAAAAAAATAATTCCAAGAACAATCGAAAAAAAAAGCGAGTCAATATTTAACGTCCAAAACGTTAAATTATTGTGATGATGAGGGTCAACTAATTTGAAGGTACGCAGGTCAAACTGAAAATTATTTAAATGGTGTCCTATATAACTTCCCGCAGTCATTACTTCTCCTGATGAAGACATTGTAGACATGATGCTTTACCCTTTGTTTTTAACGGGTTCACTATTTAATTATAATTAGTGTAATAATATGAAAAAGCATTTTAGCTAAAAAAACCATACTTTATGGTATAAATACTACTATAAATATATATAAAGAAATTACTAATACAGTTATTGTTATAGTAAACTTTTTACTACCTTATTAAAGTTAAAAATTATGCCATATGTGAAGATGAGAATTTTTACTGCTTTTTGATAAAATATTAAATGTATAAATAAGATATTAGATAATCAACATACGAATCCATCCACAAAAGCAGAGAATTTCCATTCTAGACTATTTATATAAAAACTATAGCGAGAATTACAAGGTAGATTAACACCGAAGTAACAATAATTTTAAAGAAATTTCAAATTCTACCATCATTTAAAATGAATTCAATATATAAATAGCGAAAACTTGAACGTAGCACATTATGTTTTTTGAAAATGTTCATAAACTAATTGCTATTTTATATCTTTCGATTGTTAATTTCTTCAAGAATTAATCCAAATAGCTCGGAACAAAGTTTTACCAAAAACATAAAAGTAGCAAATCAAGGCGACTATTAGTAACTTCTCGTATAATCGTATATTTATCTAAAGCGTTTTATCATTTTTTTCTACCTAAAAAGAAATTATGATAATCTTTTAAATTTTTATGACTCTAAAAAAAGGTCATTACATACAGTAATATGTCCAACTTGACATCAATTTCTTATTAAACAATGTTTTTGCCTACAGTAACTGATTATTCGAAGTTTTAAGTAACACACCAGGTTAAGTCCGATGATTCTGGATATAATTGCATTTAGGAATAATGACTAAAAGTATATTTGTCGATGAATTTATTACTTTTACGTATAAGGAACTTGGGATTATTTTTTATTTCTTTTATATTATAGTATAAACATAGAAATAACTGGGCTAACAGATCTGATAAATGCAAACAGGGTGAGCATTCTGATTCACTAGCAAAATAAATCCATAGGATAATTTGCTCTAATATAAAATTTTCTTGTCCCTGTTAGGTTGTTTTTATTACTTGATGACGGCTGGAATAAATTTTTAAAATATACGTTGAAATCGTTAGTTTCTGGACGCGTCTAGCTATCGAGCGAATGTTTGTCTGCAGCACTTGTACCATTGGTGTGTCTGGAACCGATACTGCTGTGCCTATCTTAAAGTTACCACAACCGTTTTTCTGCCAAAGTGTAAGTCAAAAGTCTAGAGTTTATATGGCTTTAAAAGAACCTAGCAGTATTAGCATAATAGGTTCATATTTTACCCGATTACAACTGGAAACTATATTACTTTAATCCTGCATCTTCTTTGGCCTTTTTTAACAGTAATTAACCACAACTCAACGCTCTGTTTTTAGCTGCGACTCACATTTATGCCGCAGTGAGCACGCAAATAGTGGCTATCGAAATTTATATCTTCTTTGGTTTATATATTTATTGTTAACAACTTAATTAATATCTGCATATTCATATTCCGTCACTCCTGACAGTCTATATATTAAACTCTTATATGGTGATATGTTATCTTTCAAAAGTAGTGGTTAAAGAAATCTAGCAAGGTGCCTGTTATCCGGTCGGTTGATACATCATAGTGATAACCTGATAAATCTCACATTTCCTGTTCTTTGGTATATCTATGGCAGGAAGCAGTGACGGCGTTATATAGAACTCACAGTACGAACGTTATTGGAAAGTGCACTTCGCTAAAAAGACAATATGAGTTCTAGTGTAGCATAAAATACCTCTAGTGTTAACTAAAACGCTTTGGTATCCACTTAAAAACTGCGGCATTTAATGAGGGATTGCAGATCATTGCTAAACTATCGGACTACAGTAATGGCAGTAGTCTCCACTGACACAGAAAGAGATGATCTATTGTTATATTAGGTATATTTCGCCTAAATATTTTAAGAGTACATTACCATGCTTTCTTGTCAAAACGTAAATGAAACACATTATTACTGAAGTGGTATAAGTCGCTGAAGATGACAGTTGACAAAATCTAGTTTTGCCATTCTGACTAAAAAATTTCTCCAGCACGAATCCATAAAAATATGTTCTGTATGACAGATGGTATTTTTAGCGATGCCCTAGCCTGCAAACCAGGCAACAGAATTGTTGTCAAAAAGAATACATAAAATAGAATAACTAGGGTTATTAAAGTTAAACTTAGGATTAATGTCTATAAAATTAGTACATTAGATCAAAAAATACGCACTCCTATAAACGTTTAACTTATAATAGACTTAAGCTCAGTAAATTAATTCTAGCTACTATTAGCAATAAGCAATGGCCTTTACTCTTCTCTTAAAGAGTGATTCAATTTTCTAATCATAAATAAAACGACCCTACACAATGAAATCTACTTAGCCATTATTTTAATTGACTAATATAGCTATTCAGACTTTGAATATGAAATTCATTACCAATAACTCTATGGTTATACAACCTTATTAGTCGATGATGACTAATTTGTGCTCGTTAGTAAAGTTTAGTGCTATTTAGCTCCATTTGACAAATTATGAACTCTTTATCGATGATCGGGTTAAGAAAATAGCTAACACATTGTGAATTAAACTCTTTAACAATCTTATTGCCCGCGTAACTCTGTCAATTTCAAGCGATTAAAGACCGAAAATTGTCTTTCCTTTTTACTCCTGATCTTCGGCATTTTTTATCTTTCTTATGTGGAATATAACGCTTTCCTTTAAAAGATTTATGGAAAAATGTTTCATCGATTTCAATAATATCATTTAGTGCACTTAAGTTGACTGTTTTTGCTGAAGCAAAAAACAGGTGACGCCATCTAAAAATGTTGTTTTAAATTAAAGCTTATTTATTTTTGTTTACTTTTGTAAAGTCAAGCTTTGAATATACATCACAGATAACTAAACCATTTAGCCTTATGATGTAGTTTCGTAAGATAACTTCCAGTATGATTGTTGAATATTTTCCTACAATCAAGAATTTTATAACGGTATAAATATAATCTTAGCGGGTGATTTCTCCTCCGCATTTAGCGGATAACACGTTCACTGTGACAATATAGATAAGATAAAATAAAATGATTTGCTTCAATGATGCAACAAAATTATCCGATAAATTGTTGCGCCGAACTAACTAATGATATACAGCTTTATATTGGTATATAAAGAAGAAGGAGTCTATTTAAATCTATATGACTTCTTACTTTTCATTGTAAACGTTGTAGCGAAATCCTTCATGCAGTATAAGTGGTTTCTACTAACAGACTTTGCTAACACAACCTTAAAACATTGATATAGATAGTCACTGGGTGATATTTATATAGTTCATATCATAAATTATAACAAAGGTATATTTATTTTTGATTTCATAGCAAAGATAAAAAACGTGAAACAGTGGCGAAATAAGACAAGAAATAGATAAAATCGTTGAACCACTACTGCATAAATAAACATCTACAAAAACTAACTGGTTACCGCAATATGGCTTTATGATGTTCATAGACCACTTGAACAAGAAAAAAGTTTATAAAGTAAAATAAAAACATTTTAAAAACAATGGTATAAGTCTCAATGACTCATTAACGTCAGATAATTTAACAGTGAAGCATTGCACAGTCTATATGATAAATATAAAGGTTTTGATTTGTGTGGTGATACTACTTTTCTTTAAAATTATCACAGTTTATCTTAACGGTTATAAGAAAGAAGTCACAAAGAAAGGGGGTATATAATTGATCAGGCGGCAGAGGTACAAAAAGATCACTAAGGTACTGAAAGATATTAGAAACCTGTTTAATCAAGTTATCAATACAAAGACAATAAGGAATTTCAGGATTTAGCGAATATAATCAAGAAAAGAGTCTTTAGATAAATTCATTAAGTAGTGCATGAGAAATAAATATTAAACTGCGGAACAACGTAAAAAGCTTTTTCTCAGCAATAATATGATTCAACTACCAAAATTTGGAGATTTAGTATCATGAAAATAGTAGATGCAATATATCTACCTTGTTTTTATCATTTAAAATAACAGCATATGATGAAGAAACGAAATTTATGATGTAGTGTTGATAACAGAGATGTTAAACAGGAAAAAGAAAAAATAGTGAATGCAAGAAAAGTGAGGATGATATAGATAATTGCTGTAATGTACGGGGAAGATATTTTTCTCTATAATAAGGTTGATGCACTTTTATATAAGTTTTGTGATTTGCTAAATGAAGTTCTAGATAAATAATAAAAATATTTTGTTATTAAGACTCTCTAAAAATAGATAACAATATATACGGTTTAAATATTATCTAATTTAAAAATAAATGAGTTATATTTATTTTTGATGTATGTAGTTCGGAGATGCTGCTGTATTCTGATGATTAATTTTATGGATGATTTAAATAATAGAAAAATGAAATGGCATAAAAGTTTACCCTACATATATCCATAAATTAGATATTACTGTTATCTTTTGTATTAACTTATTGTAATACTATCAAGTAGTTGATAGACGCTGCTGTTGAAACTGAGCTCTAAGCCATACTATAAATAGCATGATAAACGCCACATTGGCGACGGTCGTGTCTCTAATTGTGTGCCCATATTGCCCGTAATGGTTTTTTGCTACAGAAAACCATACAGACTACTATGAACGATGTTGAGATGAACGTCCTAAGGTTTAAAAGGGAAATCGCAGAAGCAATGGAAAATCTTCAGCAGCTTGTGCTAGCGCCTTATCTGAAGCGTATAAAAAGCGGCGAATAGTTGACCATACCTTTTCAGATAAAAATGCATAATTCCGGTGATTTTTAGGAAGTCCGGGATGATTTCTTGCTGAAAAGTATATGTTCTCTATGAGAACCTATCAGTAAACTGAAACAAAAATGACTTGAAGAGCATTGGCAATGGGTGTCAACATTATTTAAGTGATACGACTACATTTATTTCTTATATTTATGGTATAATAATACTTATTAATAACCTGGTATATAGCGGTTAGCAGTTAGTTTAGATTTCGCTCTAATGTTTCCTAAAATAGTTTTTCATTCTTAAATTGGATGTTGTTTATCACTAGAGTAAAAGACAGGCTAAATTTACTTTAGTTAGCTCTAGCTATTTTAAGCAGATGAAAATAACTTAAGTACCATTGAAAATGGTTACTTTTCCAAACTATAATTACTTCATTAATTAATTTCATAACCTCAGTGTCGCGCAAAAGTTGATTCAATTTGGCCATCATTCTTATTAGTCCTCAATACACTGAGGAAGAATCGTAGAATGCTAGCTATTCTTCTCAATCTTTATCCAACTTCTTCATTGGTTCAGGATATGTTGAGACTTGCCAACAAATCCTTTGATAATTTGTTAGCGGCATCGCTACTCTTTACTAGTAAAAGCTCCC
>JBQMRP010000005.1:0-818 GCA_052174455.1 Arsenophonus sp. NC-PE1-MAG3
ACCGTAGTACAGATTTCTTTGGTCTAGTCGATGGATTAAACTTCGCCCTACAGTATCAAGGCAAAAATACAAAAAGCAATGACCCAAGCAGCGAGCAAGCAGTGCCGCACAGCGGTATTATATAAAGAACTATTATATAATAGTTTCGTTTGACGTAGTTCCCGTCGTAACATAATGATAAAAATATTTGTTGATCACAATCGTCTACTACTCGTTAACTAGGACGTTATGAATATTTAATAAATAAGTAATTTACGAGCTGCAAATAAACTGTAGCGAGACCATATTGTTTCCATGGTAAAAAGTACAACGACTAAATTGTTTTGTCCTACATTTCGTTGTAATACACTATTTTCATTGTCATATAAATCGCAATGAAGACCAAAAGCTCGATAACAAACCAGTAAATAAAAACTGAACCAATATGAGAAAAGTGCGACGGTCAGTGTTCATTGTTACAAGTTACGGTTATCGGCACACCGACACAATGTAAGGAGGAAACGGTGCCAACTGCGGAGAGAGAAAGTGCTCCCCACCACGCCCCTGTTAACAATGGGTTGCACCGCTGTAGCTACAGCTTTGTCGTGCAATTTGTATACACGGCGCCGTAATCACGTTTAATCAATAACGCCGTTGTTTTCACCAACAAATACGTTTATACAAAAAAGTGTATTGTCTTTAAATGGCCAAAATTTTTAAGTTTTCCTATCAGAATATTACACTTAACTGAATAGTTCTTTCTGATCGTCAATTCAAAGATTGATCTGTACATACGATCTAGTATGTGTGATTAAATAAATTCACCGACAAATCGACAG
>JBQMRP010000006.1:0-11417 GCA_052174455.1 Arsenophonus sp. NC-PE1-MAG3
TATCATCAAGAAATTAATAGATATAACCAAGAATATTTTTCAGTTTTACTGCCGCCAATTAACTGACAAGAACATCAATAAGTTATTGGTATAGGCAAAAGTAAAAAGAAATTACTAGAACGAACCTTAACGATATAAAAATGTTTATAGGTATCGTTATTAGATGAGAATTATACTTTCAGCATATTTCTATTAATTTTCGCTTAAGTTTCGATGTGATTTGCAATCATATGTGTTATCTTATCCCTGGCCAAAAATGACAGACCCTATCTTACTGCCTAAAGACCTAAATTGTTAGTTTGATAACCAGGTTATCTTTATTTTACAGAAAGCTAACAATAGATTATTACCTGATGGTTAAATTTATTTAACGGAGATGCTTATTGACGAAAAAGATCAGACGGATCTCTTTGTTTGATCTCAATATTCTAGTAGAAAAGTGAGGGAAAGCTAAGAACGTTAAATCAGTGGAAATATTATTAAAAAATCCGCCTTATCTATGGTTCACAACACCTAAAAATTAGCAGTACAGTTGACCTATTAATTAGTATTTAAATAACTTTAAAGGAAAATCTTGCAGTGCAATCAAAAACAAGCATTTTTTAAGAGACAGGGATAGTTGTATTAAATAATGCGGGGTAAATCGTAAGTTAGTTTTATTTTTTAATAAAATAGTGACCTTTTGAATAAAAACTTACATAAAGGAATTAGCCTGCGATATTGAAGACTATTTAAAGTTAATTAGTCGATGGATACATCCCTGTCTAATGACAGGTCAACTTTATCCATTAATAGAAACTCTGTTGATGGATATTGTGAGGGGGTTATCGGAACTTCAGTTAGACTAGATAAAATATCTATCATCAGTAAATCCGCTTACGCATATTTACTTCTACATTATCTATCAGGATGTATCTCTTCCGAGAAGACACTTATCAGTTTTCTTTATAGTTGGCTTTATAGGGTGTCCGTATTTCTGATGGAGTCCTTGAATTTTTACGGTATGATCAAAAAGATAAAATTAAACCGGTAATAGATTTTTAGTCTCTTGAGTTTATAGATCACAAACACAAATCGTTAAATAGAAAAAATAATAAAGGTACTGTAAAAATGAGGGATTCGATTGCATTTTGATTTAAAAATTTAGTACCCTAATATGAAAACACTGCAGACCAAAGTCGATTTATATTAGTTTAGACGTTCGAGTCGAAGTAATCATCTATTTTTTCTTTATATACCGGAAAAATCTCCGCCTATTTTTGGATATGAACATGCGAAAAAGTGATAAAATGATTGTTAAAAAAAAAGAGCAGAAAAGTTCTTACAGTAAGCTGCCTAATGCTGATTTTGCGACAATTATTAAATTGGGGCAAAACAATTAACTTATCAGAAAAGTTCCCCATTAATATCGATACCGATCAAACCTAAAAATCCATAATAGAGGTCTTTATTCTCAATTAAGCGAGCTCCTACCACAATGGAGGAGAAACGCAAGGTAAAATTTATACGCATTTATGGTACAATTTTTAAGGACAAAAATCAATGGCTCAATATGGACGGATAAAAATCCTATTTTAATTAAATATAAGAGTATCTATGCAGTTAAGTAAAGAATTAACAGTTTTGTTAAACCAAGAAGCCGATTGGGGTAATAATACGATAAATTTAAATTCCTCAGAAATTATACCAGCTCAATCATTAAAAACTCATCAATTTACATCCAAGTTATAATTTTTATGATTTTTTCTCCTTCTTGTGTCATTATTGGATCATAGTCCTTTTTTGAAACAATTTACCTTCAAGATATCACAAACCATATTAATTAAATGATAGCTTATTATCCTACTCTACTTTAGATACCAGCGCTAAAGTAGCGCAAGTAACTAAAATAGTTGTATTAACTGGATTGGGAAACAGTAATGACCACATTTTTACGTACAAGAAAAATGATGAGAATATTTTGGATTAAATTTTATCTATAAAATTTGGATTATATTAACTCCAAATTTATTTGGATATCTAAAAATATCAAATAGATGTCGATAATATAATAAAAATAATGTGGAAATCTTGGAAAAAAAATTACCATCTTAAAAATTAACATCATAAGTTAAAAGATTTATTTTATCCCAACAACCTCTAAAACATTTCATAGAAAGAATAAAACAGATTTTCTAATACCATTATACTTATGATAATTCCCCATATTATACTTATTGTTGGTAAACAATTAATTAATTCAATTACAGAAGAAATGCATATCTTCCATGGGGCAAATACACATAAAATTTCCTTGCCTACAAAAAGGCATCATAGGCTTTCCTATCTTACGCAATAAAAATATCAAAACAAATATAAAGAAACGTCTTACCCCTGGTTTACAATCTAATTGTGAGACATAGGAGGTATTAGCGTTAGCAGGCTCTTTAGAAGAGATTAAATTACATGGAAAAGACTATGCTAAAATAACTTGCTTAGATATAAAATATTTAGCGAATCTATTCGATTCATCAGGTTTAAGTGTTGAAGGAAAACAATTTAGATTTACAAAAACCTATCAAGTATGCGGGTTACTACCATTGGTTCTGAACAAGAGATATGGCAAGGATTGTGCTAGCCTACATAATGCAAGAATATGTATCTCTACTTACAGGTTACCCTTTATTAATAATTGGGGACTAAGATTAGGCATAAATGCATGATGCGTTTAAGTTTTCCAATAAATAAAATTAAAAAATAGGTCAATGAATGGTAGTTATTGTACTTAATAACGTGGAGGTGGAAAAGATATTCAAGAACGTTCAAAGCTTATGAAAAAATTTTTCTATAAAAAGCGTTCACATACCTTTAAAAGTTAAATGAATATACAGGATGCTCATTACCCATGTTTATCTAAGAAATATTGAACAGAAGCAGTTATCATGTCAATATCATACTGATTGATGCCTTGATGAGTAATCACTCTAATTTTTTTATCATTTAATGTCAATAAACGGATCTCTTGTTAATTAGATCCTTAACAAGGTGTTGATATACTGTATTATGAATTGCCATATAACAAAAATAA
The DNA here is from genome assembly GCA_052174455.1 of Arsenophonus sp. NC-PE1-MAG3. GTDB lineage: Bacteria > Pseudomonadota > Gammaproteobacteria > Enterobacterales > Enterobacteriaceae > Arsenophonus. Next base: position 3,068 of record JBQMRP010000006.1, read on the forward strand.
TAATATTAATTTTTATGTCTTCATGATTGATCTGAAGATGCGAATGTCCTGCTAATGATATCTTAATAATTTATCATTTTCATGATCATCAGGTAAATGCTCTTATTATTTTCAACGCATAAAAACAACTGGTAGTTAAAATATCGACCTGATGCACTCCCTCGCTGTTGAAATTAATAGTACCAAACTTTATCAATAAAATCTTTGCTTCCACATAATACGGAGTTCTTATTTGGCAACTTATCCCGAGTCTTTTGAAAAAAAACTACTAAAACGAAATCCGTGTAACAACAGATCTCCTTGGCAGAGATCATTGAAGAGAAAACCGTATTAAATAATTGTGTATCATCCATATGAACTTTTACCCCATGTTTTTTTGGATAACCTGGTAAATAGCACATAATTTTTATACAGAGCAAACAGAGCAACCCCTAACATAAATTGATGCTTTGTTTGATAGAAAACCATACGTTTTCGAGGAAAATTATAATCTTTTAGTTTGTTAATAGTTGTACAATAAAGATATCTTTCATATTCAATACTTATTGGCGTTGCACTTACTAATCCAGAGGTCAATGCTGATGCAGGTTAGCTGAATGAGCATACTGATTAAACAAATCCGATCACTGGTACGGTTACGTATACATATGCCTACTCGATTAGATATAGTGTAAGATGGCATAAAAACAGCAATTTCTTTAGGTACTTTAATCTCAACATCCTCAATATCAGTCTGCATATAGCTCACTGTAGCAAATAACCATTGCGGGCAGCAGCTTACCTCCCGTTAATAATGGAGCGTTTAGAATTTTCTCAGCATGGATCAACTTCAAGTTCAGCTTCAACAGGAGTGCTATGAACTATCTGTTACTATTACGGATACGTTTATGCAAAAAGGAATACAGGTATAACATTTGGTTTTGCAGATTACCTATAGATAGACTTTTCATGGTATATCATCTCTCTGTTATTGAAAACATCTAAAAAATCAATCAACAGGATTACAGCACCATCTCCAAACCTGTATACACTATAAGTGAGTAATAGCTCCATGGTAATTATCAGGTATTTATTCAGTTAGGTTCGTTTTATTATAACAAAGGTGTTCAATAATAGAGAAAGTCAACCAATAAGGTTGGTGAGGATAATTACAACCTTTTTATTAGCACGAAACAAAAATAAATAAAAAATCAAAATTAATTTCTCATGCAAAAATGCTACTTTATAGATAAATACCCAACATTAATCCATAATTTAGAAGTCATTATGTTAATAACGTCATTACTTTCGCATCAACATTGAGATAGCATTTCGTTGAAATAAAAAGCTACTGTATTTAAAATTCTGCAAAGAAAAGATGGGGAAAAATAAAATAAATATTTTATTAAGATTAATACCAAAATAAATCAAATTGAATTATTTTGGTATTAATCTTAATTTTTTTTATTTTTGAGTATATATTAATTTTAAAATAAAAACCAAGATAAAGAATCTTTATAAAAAAGATATTTTTTGATGATAGTTCTATTTTTGTGAAACTGCCTTATGCTGATGAGCAAAAAAGTTAGTGATAAAATAACAGAAACTTTATTTTTAGCAGAAAACTAGAATTTTGCTTTTGTATAAAACATTTATAATTATGAGATAAATAGCAAACATTATTGTTTTAACGATGTGATCAATAGCGATAGCTAAACAACAACGGCTAACTATTAATTTAGTGATGAAAACTTACTATCTGTCAACATGTTTTACTGAGTACTGATTTTAACCTACAATGAAATTGTATTATAGGTAACATTACCATATGCGTGTTCTTCAATAAAAAATATCAAAAGAACAGAAAAAATATAAAAGGAAAAGCTAATTTATTAAAAATAATAAAATATTATGATGGATAATTTTACAAATATATCTTTAAAATAAAAAAATCCACGTTAGTCCAGAGTTTTTAATGGCTTTGCACGAAAGATTTAAACATGACCATGTTAATGACTTTGAATCGTCTCTTATTATTGATTTTGGTGGAACTACGTTAAATTGTGGTGTTATTTTAGGAAAATTTAAACAATTAATGAATATTAATACCTAACCTCATTAGGTGTTTCTTCTGTCGTTAAACGAATACAGAAAATAATTAAATTAGATATTAATTTCAGTTCGCTAGTAAATCGAGATCAGGAAAATTAATAGGATAAAATTAGAAACTGAAGATGTTATAAATAATTTATCTGTATTAATTATTTGGTAAGCTAAAATATTTAATAAATTTAGCGAATTTATCTCATCAGTGGTCGCTCATTAAGCCGCCTACTCATCTTTAATTAAAGATTAAATTGTTAAATATTTTTTAATATTTAAATAACAAAATATATCAACTTACTGATTTGTAATTTGCCTTAGTTAAATTAATTGCTGGTATAATTTTAGAGGAGGATTAAATGAGTGCTAAAAGAAAGAAAAATCATTCTACACATTCATCCAGATTTCTTTAGGGTAAATTTGCAGAAGAAATTCTTGATCAACAGTTAATCAAAAAACGCGATTTTCTGATAAAAATATTTCTTATCAGGCTTTGCTTTGCATTTAGCTGACTATCGATTACTAAATATGATCTAATGTTTATTAGATAAAAATTTTAATATCCAACAATTGAATAAAGTTTTAGCTTTGATATTAAAGGCAATAACACCATAAAAAGAAAATATTTTAGAAGAAAAAGTTTTAGATGAAATCAAAAATAATTTTTTGTTGGGGTAATAAAGCAAGAGATGAAGCAAGAGTATTATCGCTAATTTTGACTTGGCTTATTTTTCCATAAGCGATAGAGTTATATTCATTTTGATGTATGGAGTTTAGGAAATATTGGAATATCCTATTGATTAATTTCATGAATAATTAAAACAACAGAGAGATGACATGCCATGAAAAATCTACTCTTACAGGTATCCGCGAAACAAGATATTACAGCGATCTCTTGTATAAAGTAATTTGTAATGTTTATCTATCACAATAATCTGTAGAGATGATAGATGTTGGTGATCTTGAGATTAAAGTACCTAAGGTCCGGAGATCACAGGGGCAACAGAATATACTTCAACAGCTCCTTATTGCCGACTTATTTGAAGCTGCAAAATAGCGAATAGTTGATACCGTCCTATACCTGCTAGGACATTTCCACCGGTGATTTCATAAAGTTCTAGGTTTTCTCGATGAGAAAGTGCATGATCTCTCTCTCTACTAGTGCCACCAGTAGACTGAAACAGCAATCGCTTAAAGAGCAGAGGTGTAATGGCGGCTGCCTGATTTAGCAATACGCACTAGATTTATTTCTGGGACAATGACATATACCGTTCTGTCAGGGACAGTGATCGTTTTTCCTAGTAGTTATTATTGACGGGTACTATACATTAACGTAAGGAGTTCGTTGCAGTCGAAGATGCTTATCAAAAATCAGAAGTAAATTGTGCTTAACTCTTCAATGCTCTGCGAGCACGTGATTTAATTATATCTCCCAGGGTTGCTACGGTGACTCTGCCATTGATTTTTAAAATGCAACGCAAAAGATATTCCTGGCATGTAGCACCAACAGCCATTAGCTATACAAAATAGCTAATGTGCTAGCTTCACTCATAAAGATATAGGATAGAAAGTTAAGGGTGAGTTTACGGGAGATTTGGCTAGCAAGAGAGTCGCGATACTGATAATAAAATCTTTGATGATTTGTTAGCAAGGTTTCAATGTATCCTGCAGTGATAAGAATGTTAGAGAATAATCAAAAAGAACTGTTGGCATTATTTACCTTCCTGTCAGCAAAAACTGGGCGCATCCAATAAAAACAAGAAATCTGATTGTGGAATCGGGTTTTGTGACAGTGAGCCTATGAAGCTGATGCGTGAAGAAGTGTGATTCTAAAAACAACCATTTCAATTGTATTTAAGCTGTTTCATTCTACTAAAAAAAAGCTGGAAACAGATGATGGAATTTTCATCCTTGACTATGAGTGGTAAACAATGCCAAATTTAAAGATGGAGAACAAATTTATCAAGTATCAGAGTAGAACGTAACCTGATTATCATACACCAGATTTGTTAATAACTCTTAGTATACAAAACATAGAGATATTCTTTAAGTTTTTTTTGATTAACTTTAATCATTATAAGCTATTTATAGTAGTATGCTTGATATATTTTAATCAAAAAACGCAGGAGATCGATAATAAGAAAGAGTTTAATGAAAAAAATTAACCATTTAACGTACGGATTAAATCTATTATTTATTTTTGTTATACTTGATAAATCTTTATGCTAATGAATTGCAGGTTATACCGCAGCTTGATGTAAAAGCTTATCTGCTAATGGATTATTATAGCGGTAAAGTTTTAACAACTGATAACCCAGATGAACGTTTAGACCCTGCTAGTTTAATAAACTAATGACTAATTATGTGCTAAGTCAAAGTAATTAAAGCGGGTAAAATTAGCGTTAATAATCTTGTTATCGTTAGATACGATACTTGGGTAACCGATAATCCTGTTTTGAAAGGATCATTTTTAATGTTTTAAAACTCGAAGATATGATTTCGGTCCTAGATTTAAATCGTGGTATTGTCATTCAATCCGGTAATGATGTTTGTATCATATTGACGGATTACATCGCGTGTAGTTAAACTATTTTTGTCAATCTAATGAACCAGTATATTACTTCACTAAGATTAAAAATATCAATTTTAAAACCGTATACGACTTAGATTAAGAAGGTTAATTTAGTACTGCTTATGATATAGTGGCATTATCCCAGGCATCAATTAGAGATCTACTTAATGAGTAACTCTTACATGACGAAAAAGTATTTTTACACTAAAATTAAGCAATTTAATCGCTGTCGTTTATTGTAGAACAAAAACTTATAGGTAGATGCGCTCAAGTAAGACACAGCAGTATGGCTGTCTATAATCTGATTACATAAGCAACGAATGGTAAGATGAGATTGATTCTCGTTGTGTTTGGCGCAACGAATGATTGTATTAGTTTTACCAAAAGTGAAAAGTGCTAAATTGGGAGATTTTGTTTTTATAGCACAATTATTCCTATAACGGCAGATAAGCTATTTATTATTGAAAAGATATGGTAATTAGTCTACGGTTTTATTGGAAACTGAAAAAATATAGTGATAACTATCTTGAAAGGAAGATAACAAGACATAAAAGCGGCTTATAGCCTGAACTAAGATTATCTCAAAGCGCCATTAAGCAAAAATCAAGGGATAGAGACTATTAATTTATTTTTTAAACAATCAGTTTATTTATAAACATCTGCTTATAGTGAAATAAGCGATAGAGAAAGGAGGATTTTGAATCGATGATGGGACTATATTTTCGTCACTATTGCTACGGTTGGCAGAAGATATTATTTAGTTAATTACTCAATTAATGATAAAAATACCTACTGGTCTTTTTATCATTAATTTTATTAAAAAATAAAGTGTTAACTAGTTAAATTAGTTTTATATTTAATTAATAGTTAAAACTAATTTAAACAATATTATTTATCCATAAAAAATTTATTATATGGTTACAAACAAAATTCATTGCAACATAAAATTAATGAGCATAAGCCATCTGATGGCTAAATTGATATTTTATAAGAAAATCATACATAAACAGGCGAATTCCTGTTTTCAGTGCTTGAATGTTCTTGCAGACCAAAAAGCAGTCTGTAAATTCTTAGCCATTCTCTGTAAGTACCCAGTGAATATCTATGGATATGCACGGTTAAGATTACGTAATAAGGGTTGAGCAAATACACCGCCGTTTTGAGTTTTTATAAAGACAGATAAAGATTATAGAGAGGCGCGAGATCTATGCCTACGAAAAGATAACCTCGTGAAGTTTTATTTGGCATTTTGCGAAGATATTTACATCTACGAGCAGCTAAGCAGCTGACTAAATTTTAAGCGAGTTGTTAGCAAATCTTGTGCATAACGGTCAGACTCCATTCCACTCTAATGCTCCATAAACCTATTTTTATCCTTAAATTTAATATTTTTATAATAAATAGTTAGCACTTGGCGATGTAGGATAACCATGTATACACTAGGTTTGGTAATAATCCTGCACTTTTTACCGAAGCAAGTTTGCTCGCGTCTTTAGTGATGATGAAGGTTCTATCATTGAAGATAGAATTAAAACTCTACTCAACGCGAAAGATAGAGATAAAAATGAACACGGTGGAATTAATACACCTGAAACCTATCATGGTATGATAGAAAAATTTAAGATGCGTGAATTTATTCTTTTGAATAAAAGAAACTATTCCTACGCAAAAATGCTTTAATCTTTTCTAGGCACTATTGGATATTACCATTAATCCCAGACATGACCGCTATTTGGCAGAAAAACAGAAACAGATAAAATAAGGAAATTTCACTGTTGATGAATTTATTGAACAATTGTATGTTGCTATTAATCATCTATTATTCAATAATTATTGAATAAATCATAAAGATAAATACCCAAACAAATCATCAGACAAACAGCGCTATGTGCTGCTCTAATTACAACAAGGTATTACCTAGATAAGCCTAAACTTGCTGTTTGTTAATCTCAATATAGCTATACAGTATGGAAAATAGTATGTGAGAAAACTCTTACCATAAAACAGGTTGAAGCACTGATCAAAAAAGGAAAAACAGATATTATAAAAGGCTTTAAAAGCAAAGTGAGAAAAACTTAGATACAACGTTGATATTAAAGGATAGTCCATAGTGCCAACCAGATTTGAATTCTAAATAACAGCTAAATTAATATAAGTGAAACATTTAGTAAGACGCTAAAAAGCGAAGATGAATATCAAATTATCTCTAAACATTTTAGTAGCATTACCACTATACGAAAGTTTGCGTTAACGAAAGATTTCGACTAGCTACAGGAAGTTAAATTCAAGCTGCAGCCAGAGCTATTGAGGAAAATAAAGAACTCTTTGAACAGACAAAGTAAGTTGAAGAAAAAGAGAAATAACGTCTTCATCTGATTAAACTGATTGAAGATAGTGGATTTAGCCTTGATTCACTGTTAATCCATATCACCATTAGTAAAATTAATACAAAAAATAGTATTAATAAACAGAAACTAAAATATGAATTCCTCAATGAAAACGTTGATATTCAAACATGATCAGGCAATGGCAAACCGGCAGCGGAACTATAAAATTACTCGATGATAGAAATTATTTAAAGGAGTTCTTAATAAAAAACTAAGAATTTTTTATAAAAAATTGGTACAGAAATAAAATTTTTCCATTTAAAAAAATTTTAAAAGTAAAAGAATCGGGAGATCAATAACAATATTTATTTAAATTAAAAAAACAGACAATTATTTATTTATACTTATATTCTCTTTAAGATAAGAGATCATTCCATCAAATATTTAAAGAAATTTTAATATAAATTATTTTTAAATTTCTTTTCTACAAACTGGAAATTTATAAAGAAAACTAGGGATAATTCGCATCTCCTTTTTAATCTGGAAGAATCAAAAAAATAACTAGGCCGATAGACTTGACGAATGCGGACAAGATGATGATTTTTGTTTCTCTAACAAGATACCTAGAGAGTAAATTACCCAGATATATATCATACCAGACCAACTAAAGTGATTTTCACCGTTGATAACGGCTGAAATAAATTTCTTGAAAAATACAGTAAAAAGTATAAACTCGTAGATCTGTCTACTTGTTAAGTGAACCTTTCCCTGTGACACTTCTGCTATAGTTTTTATCTTGTTACTACTGCTGCACCTCTTCTAAATATCTTCACTGACGTTTTTTTGTCAAAGCTATAAGTTAAAATTCTTGAGTTCATATGGCTTCAAAGCTACCGACTACTATTAACATAACAGATTCATATTTTACTCGACTGCAACTAGCAACATATTACTTCCAGTATACCTATTTTCTTTTGTCTTTTTTAACAATAACTACCCGCTCTCAACGCTCCGCTTCGCGCACCTCAACCCCAGATTTTGCTGCAGTAGGCATGCAAATAATATATCTAAATTAGTATCTTCTGTATTTCGCACGCTTATCTAAAAAACTTAATCAACATCTGAATATTCATACTCCATCACTTATAACAATCTGGATATTAACATCCTGTATGGCGTGATCTTTTCTTCAAAAAGAATTGTTAAAAAAAGGGGTCCCTCCTGGTAAGGCTCTATCATTTGGCTTTCGCGTCACAGTAATATCGTAATAAATCATAGTCTTTCCTAATCCTGTAATATATCCGTACCAGGAAGTAGTGTAGCATTATCTGAATATACAGCATGGATGTTACTGAAGACTATATTTCTG
>JBQMRP010000007.1:0-1608 GCA_052174455.1 Arsenophonus sp. NC-PE1-MAG3
TTAAGGATGTCTATTATTGATCTTGCTTCAATTACTGAAGAAGTCATTTTGGTTGCGGTGGATCTTACCCCCTCTGAAACAGCACAATTAAACTTAAAGAAAGTTCTTGGTTTTATTACCATATTTATCATACTTTATATCGCACATCACATCTACTTTATATCATACTTATGTAAAGAAACTGTTGTGTAAAACTGAGTTCCTTTCTCATTAAAAAATACTTCTGGACCAACACTTTGTACTGTCCACTTATTAATTTTGGACATTTCTAAAATGAATATGCTTGTACCAAATCTCCTAAAATGTGCTTGTCGCACATTACAACTCTCGCTTATGTGTTTTTTACTAATGTAATAGTTGTGAATAAATTTCTCCAATTTAACGTCTGCCCCCATTCACATGACATAATTTTCACTCCTAAACTTGACACACATTCCACCAAGGTATACTTGTATTGCAAAACAGTTAATTATAATTCATATGCTATTTTGTTTTATCGAGTTACATTACTTTTGTGTTTATAAATAATGCTTTTCAATTTTTAAATATACCTGTCCCTCCCTTTCCCTGTTAGAATTCCATCCATCTTCAGTACTACAGCTAATATAATGCGTGGGTTTCTTTTTATAACATGCCCCCATTACCTTGTGTCTTTCATCATTTGTCTCCACCTACAGACACCAAATCTTCTGAAGTCTACCTTGAGACTGTCCATATTTTCTTTGGGTTTACTTTCAGCCTTCTTCTACCCAGTCTGCCCCGGAATATTCTTTCCTACTTCTGCCATTCTTGTGGGTGACTTGCCAACCTTATCTTATCATTTTGACCTCACTTTATGTTAAATGCTCCCCATACATTGCTACAGCTGATTGTTTGTCTTTATTCTCCACAACCATATATTTTCTGTGGAGATTTTCTCTCCAATTTGTACACAATGTTTTTTTGAATTTATTTTGTAATTTACTTGAAATTATTATCATTCTCTTCCCTCTTCCTATCATAATTTTTTAGAAGTTGATAATTGAAATTCAATTGATAAAGAAAATTAGTAAATAGATATTAACTAGTTGTGTCATGTAACGTCTAGGCTGAAGCAGCATTGGAGATACAAAAGAAGAGCACCGCGCATTACATGCAGCCATTGGGAATAGACATTAAGGTATTTCAAATGGACCATTGCATGTAATGAGTTCATATTATAATTACATATTTCCTGTATATAAAATCATTTTCATATTTATACACCATTTAGCATATACAATATTTCATTTCCTTTATTTTATGTTAATGTATAATAGCTTATGTACAGTTAGTAAATTATACTGAGTTGTGGTATAACTAAGTATCATACAGTTGCAGGTGCATTATCTGTGCATGTGTGTGTATGGGGGGTGTTCATGTGTATATGTGTGTACAGATATTCATATGCTTGAATATTAACTCTAACAAATACAGCTGCAACACTGTGGTATGAGTCTATTGTTATACACTAATGAAAAATTATGATAGTACACATCTGATATAAAATGGCCAAATACCATTATTTTGTATTTTTTTTGTTCATTATATGATTGCAATCTCTTATGTACTTAATGCATCCATGAGTAA
>JBQMRP010000008.1:0-501 GCA_052174455.1 Arsenophonus sp. NC-PE1-MAG3
TATTTGTATTTAAATAGTTTACATATAAGGAAAATAGTTGAAGGAAAAATATATATAATTGGAAACAGTTATTGAGTTGGGTATAGATAACAAATAATAGCTTTAAACTTGAGCAGTAGTTTTTGACAAAAAAAATGAGGAGGAAGGGGACATGGATTTTTAGACTTAAGTGTGTATAGATTTGCAGGAGACAAAATAGCTTTCAAACAACTAACTTTGTCGATGATAGTAGAAAGGTACCCTTCGGATCAATGGCTGAAAGTATATACTGATGAGAATCACAAGTATATACTTTGGCTCACAAGATGAGAATGGCAACTCAGGAGCAGGAATCTATTCATCTTTCTTTTTCACACTTCTTCCCAGTGGGCTGAAATAAAAAAAAATTTGATGCTGAAATGAACGCCGCTTAGTGACTTACCAAACTGACGCATATGGACAGCCTGTTAATCAAATTTTAGTAGAAGCAGTAACGGATATTCATAAAGAACTTTATTTAGG
>JBQMRP010000009.1:0-556 GCA_052174455.1 Arsenophonus sp. NC-PE1-MAG3
CGTAATCTTTAACACAGTGTCTGGAGCATTCGCCGTCAGTTAGAATTGGTAGTAGTGGTTTTAGAATTAACTGGACGAACGTTAGAATACGCTGTAAAACTGGATTATACCAAAGACCGTACTTTCATTTAGTGACTACTATCACTCAATTAACTTGGCATTGTTACATCTCAACTTATTTACCAATGTAAATTAATTGTAGTCACGAATTTCGAGTACCGAAGCTATAAATTATCAAGTATCAATCTGTCTGTAAAATTTATGCTAACATTGATTGTGTAAATGTGTTAGTTTAGCAAAGTAGTTAGGAAGGATGTAGTGTCATAAATATTCAACACATTCTATTATTCACTGACTAAGGAAGTATATTCCTTATCAAAATCTCACTCACTCTATCTCCCCCCCCGACACACAAACATACACAAATAAGTAAATGACTCCCTGAGTATTTCTAGCAATAATGCTAACTTCTTCAACTCGCGTACGTACTAAAGTACTAGCGTCAGTGATCATCATAATTTGATCAGTTTTTTCTACTTGAATTGCCCCGACTACA
>JBQMRP010000010.1:0-774 GCA_052174455.1 Arsenophonus sp. NC-PE1-MAG3
TACTAAATTCAATAAATCCTCCTTTTTCATTAGCTTCTATTCGTTTAATACCTAATGCTTGTCCATGCATCTGGATATCAGTAGTTTGCAGTAATTGTTTACAGGTTCTACCTGGTCTCTGCCCAACCTCCATGCAACACGATATGACAAATATGAATTAAATGTCATCTGTAAGTGACAGACATCTCAATCTTCGCATTTCTTTAAGCTCTCTTCGATCGTGGGGATTATTTAATAATTTATTGCTGTCCAGATAACATACCGCTATGCTATCCAGAGTTTTAACTCTATTGAGGGCTACGTAAGCTTGGCCTTAGGCAAATAATTTTTTGCCGAGGTCAATAACACCTTATTCAGGGTGACGCCTTGCAATTAATTCATGGACTGTCGTCGCCCAACTTAGGCGAGGATTGTGCGCTCAACCCTTTTGTTGCTTGGTATGTTGTAGTGACGGGAGCGACTGCAAATAAGCCATTAGCATTTTTTGTCCGAGCTCCTATTGTGTCATCATCGAACTTTATCGACACCGCCTCTGTTAATTCTCCAGCTTCTAGTTGGTCTTTTCGAAGAGCTGGCCATTTAACCTGCTCGACTGTTCCCATTGCATCATTAACCAGTTCGTCTGAAATTGAAAAATTGCGTCTAACCATCACCACGTGACCCTTTGGCTAACATTATATTTTCAGTACGTTTTTCGAAGTCGGTTCCTTTTTGTCAACAATTTCTTTCATTTGTATTTATTTTTGTATATGAACATATTATATTTAAAGGAAC
>JBQMRP010000011.1:0-708 GCA_052174455.1 Arsenophonus sp. NC-PE1-MAG3
GATGCAAATCTTTCATCAAGCGCAGTAATAAATAAATGCTCCAAAGCATCTTGAAACATTTTTTCTGCTATCTCTTCTATCTTTATATCGTTCCAAGTTGCCAGTTTTTCCCAAATGGTGATTCAGCAGTTTTGTCGAACAGCAGCATGCACAAGTTCAACATTATGATCAGTCTTGCTGGTTAAAGGCCTTCCTGAACGCTCGTCACTCTCAACACTTACACACCCATCATTAAATGATTAAACCATTCATAAACCTGTGTATGACTCATACAATCTTCCCCATAAACATTTTATAACTTTTCAAATGTATCTTTACATATTTCACCAAGATTTTGACAAAACCTGATAGAAATTCTCTTCCAATTTTTTCCAATATAGTAAATGCACCACATTAAGTTAAAACACAACACAACAATGTACTCTTGGAAACAAACTAGAAGAGCTGTTATTATGAAACTTTACCTTGTACTTAGATACTGTAAAATACATGTGTATGTTGCTTTTTTCAAGCCAGGTCAGCTGACCTTGCATTCACAGTATCGATCTGGATACTTTTTGATCACACCTTGTATTTTCTTTGGATTTATTAAAGCATTTTGAATGCCCTTCTCTGTGCATTGCATTTGTGCTATGCCTGTACATTTTTTATTTCTTAATTTTCTTATTTCGTTGTTGTGAGCTACAGAGAATTTATAATGATTCCTGT
>JBQMRP010000012.1:0-134023 GCA_052174455.1 Arsenophonus sp. NC-PE1-MAG3
AGTTACCATTGGCAATGCTCTTCAACCCATTGCTGTTTTAGTCTACTGATGGTACTTTGGCAAAGAGATTATGTGCTTTTCACCAAGAAGCGCCTACAGAGCTTTCTGAAAATTACCGGTGTATCTGCCTTACAGATACAATCCCATGCACTAGCATTCTTCGCCGATTTTGCACGCTTCAGATAAGGTAGTGATAATGAGATCTTGAAGCATATTCATTGCCGGTTGTTGCCCCGATAACACCCAGACCTTGGGCACTTTAATCTCAAAATAACTTATAATAGTTTATATAAGTTCTCTGTTGAAAATAATCGTTATAGATAACAGTAATGAATCGTCAACAAGGGTAAGTGCAGTATCTTGCCAAACAAATAGCTTCGAGCACCGCCTATCAACCTCTTGGTAGAATTATAGATGAGCTAATACAAGCAAAGGATTATCAGGTGATATCTGATTTTTTCGAATAACCTTTAGGGTAGACTTTTCATAGCATATCATCTCTCTATTATTAAAATCATCCATGAATGAATCAGACATGATACACGTCAGCATCTCTGAAATGCTATATACCAGAAATAAGCATAACTTGATGGACCTTTATTATTTTACTTCAACTTACATCTCTTAGTAACCAGCCTACCATAAATAAGGATGTATGATAAAAGTTTATATAATGGATTCTGAGCAAATAGATAAGATAAAAGAATAAAAACATTGAAAATATATAATGATATAATAAAAAAGTCCGCACAAATATAGGTTCTAATTTAGAGAATTGTATATAATTATCTAAGAAGTTAATCATAAATTACTCTATTCGGCCTAAATCAATTTTCGCCTCATCACGTAAATTTAACATAAGTAATTCAATCATCACATTCCCAAGTATCATTTTATAATGTTTCGAAAAGATCTTTAATTCAGCTTCTGTTGGTTGCCCTTGAGTAACTTTTAGCAATTTAATAATAATTAAATTATTTTTAGTATCTTTGGTACTAAGATAAGTCGGTGCACCCCTTTTAGGGGTTGGCATTTGAAAAATATGCTCAGTTAATGAGTTATTTTGATCAAAACGCTCAATTATCTTAGCTTTACCAAATGTAATGCTCTGTTTTAGTAAAGCCGCATCACCTGCCCCTTGTTTTAATGCGATCAACAATTTATTACTCTCTGCTTCCATCTCTTTTATAGCCTTATTAAGCTTCACTAATTCAGCTACTGTTTTTTTTACCTCATTAAATAATTGTATTACCTCTGGTTTATATTTTTCAACTCGAATAATAAATGCACGCTCACTATCGACATTAATAACATCTGAATTAATATTTGTTAGCTTATTTTTATCTACTAAGTTACCGTTAAAGATAGCATCAGCCACTTTATCAAATTTTATTTCTTCAGGAAGATTATTACGACTAAACCAATCTGTAGTTACCGCTTTAATACCAGTAACTTTTTCAGTAGTTATTAAAGATTTGTTATCATCTATTGCTGCACGACTTGCAGTTTGTTGTAGTAAAAAAAATGCATTAATCGCTTTTTTACTTTTTATGGTATTGGCAATTTCAGTTTTTACTGACTGAAAAGGTTTTATGAATTCAGGTTTAATATCATCAAGACGAAATATCATATAATTAGTAGTTGATTTTATTATGCTAGAAACTTGTTCTTTTTTAATTAGATTCGCAGCAATAATTTCACTTGGCGTTGAAGTTACCTCCATCCAACCCAAAGCCCCATTATTTGCTGCACTAAATTTATCTGTTGATTTTTCGGCAACTAATTGCTTAAAATCAACCCCACTAGCTAAAGCTTTAATAACGGAATCGGCTTCTTTTTTTGTTGCTAATTGAATCATGCTGTAATGTTTTTGCTCTGGCTGAGTAAAATTAGTTATATTTTTCTCATAATAGCTTTTCAGCTCCTCATCTTTGATGGATAGCTTATTACGTTGAGAAGCGGCATCTAACTTAATATAACTAACCTGTACCTGTTCTGGTGAAATAAAACTGTTCTGATGTGTATCATAGTAATCTTGTAACTCTTTATCTGTAACTATTTGTTTAGACTGATAGTCTGCAAGGGATATAGTTGCTATTTTTACTTCACGTTGTTGTAAAAGTAACTCAGCATGGGATTTAATTTCTTCAGGTAAAGCAAATTCATTCGTCACATATATTTTACTGAGTTGACGATTAATTAAATTATATCGTATTTCTTTAGCAAGATCATCGGCATTAACATTTTTTTTAGATAAAATCGTTCGGTATTTTTTACTATCAAAACGCCCCTCTATTTGAAATATCGGCATGTTGTAGATATGTTGTTTAATTTGATTATCACTTGCCGTTAAACCCAATTGATATGAATATTGATTAAGTAATGTTACGTTAATTAAACGTTCTAAAGCTTGACGTCGCAATATCTGGATCCATTTTTCATTACTGGCAATTTTAGAAAATTGATCACCAATTCGTTCTTGTAACACTTGCTTTTCTTGCTGAAAAGCTTTATGTAATTGAAATTGACTAATTTCTGTGCCATTCACTTTCACCGCGTGATTACTTGAACCGTTAATGAAGTAACTACCAAGGCCAGTAAGCAAAAAGGATAAGATAATAATCACAAATACTATTTTGAGCACAGGACTATACGCCGCTGTGCGTAGGGTATCCATCATAAAGATGATGCTCTCCATTTTAATAAAAGTAATAGATTCATAATCATGATACGTTATTTAGCTTTAAAGAAAAGAGCATCATCTTTATGTGATGCGCTCGATTTTAATTTATTAAAATAATTAATTTAATTTTAGTTTATTCGTTATCAGTATACCATAATTTTTATTTTTGAATTATGATAATTTCTAGTGTATGGATTTCAGAAATGGTGGATATCATCCTGCTTATTAATTTATGAATAATTTTAATAAAAAAGATATTATGTGCCATCAAAAACCTACCCCTATAAGTATCTGCAAAATTAGATATTACTCTAAAAGAAGGAGGTCCTCTTGAATGAATTAATCCGTAATATAGTGATAGATAGCTGATAGCATCTCCGTTGAGATGGAGCTTAAATCTATTTTAATAACGTTCTCAACGCTGCCTTGTTGACAGGCGTTATGGTCGTCAAAGATAACGGTTATTTGCCACAACGAATAATATAGATTAGCATTAGCAATGGTGAGATTAAAGCACCTAAGGTTAAAAGAGATCGTAGCAGCAACAGATATTCCTTTAATCAACTTGTTGCTAGAGTCTCTTATCTAAAGCGTGCAAAATCATCAAAAAATTATTACCTATAATTGTAGCTATAAAACATTTTCACCCGTGATTTTCACGAAGCTCTGTGTGCGATTCTTGGTGAAAAGCACATGCTTCTTCTGTTTGAGTGTCATCAGTAGACTGAAATAGCAATGACCTGTATAGATTTAATCTATACGCGTTATGTTTATTACTTGGCGGAAGATATATGCTGTTCTGTCAGGGACACTGATTGTTTTTACTTTTCTACTAATTGTTGCCATCACTGCGTATTGATGTAAGGAAGAACACTTTACGGACAAAGATAGTTATTTAGAGTCAGAAGTAAACTGGGTATAACTTTTTAATAGCTGGTAAGTGCGTTGCATAACCATATCTTCCGGGTTTACTATGAGAGACTATGCTCTTATTTTTGAAATGAAATGATAAAGATATTTCAGGACACAAAACACTAACGAATGCTGTGTATAAAAATAACAGTTGATTACATACCTTTATTCGCAAAGGTATGTAGCACCGAAACTTAAAGTGAGGTGCGGTAGGTTGGTCTTGGCTAGCAGAAAACTGTGATGCCAATAATAAATCTCTTGATATTTTGTTGGAAAAGTCTTCAGCGTATCCTGAAGAGATGAAGATGTTGGAGAAAGAGCGAAAAAAGTCTGGTATTCTATAACGTCCCGTCAGAGCGTTTCACTCATTAAGATGACCAATCTGATTAATTATTTTTGCGACAATGAACTTATGAAGCTTACGCGAGAAGTACTGTGATCCAAAAATAACCCTTTTAATGCTATTTAGACTGTTACAGTCTGCTTAGAAAAGCTAGATCTGCTGCGGCTAATGGAATTTTAACCTGTTGACCATTATGACAACAGCATCCAATTTAAGGATAAATAACAAATTTACAAAATCTCAGAGTAGAGTATACCCCTGCTGATCGCTATATACCCAGATTTTCTAATACTCTTATTTTTCTTATGGCTATTAAAAGCATCTTTTAATCCTTTTTTTGATTTAAATAACACTAACTTAGCAGTAATAATTTTAATTATTTACCTATTTTAGAATTATGGTTATTATTTAGGTGCATCATAATATTTAATTTTAAAAGAAATAAAAATCTATTAAGTAACTTTATTTTCCTTTTTTAAGAATTTGAAATGCAGTTTCGTTAAATGCATTTAACATACTCTTAGTGATCGATTTAATCATAGTCTTTATTTTTTCAATTTTAGCTACTAGTTATTTCTTTTTCACGCTTATTATCCCTGTTTTATTAATTATAATTTTGAATAAATGTGTTCATAACAGTTCATAAAAAGATAACATTATTATTCAATTTTATAAAAATATAGCAAGAAAAGATATTATATATAAACAATTATAGATTTGTTTACTTAAATTGTTTAGTAGTCAAAAATTGATAAAAATTTAAGATTTATTACCCATAAATTTATGTTAAGTTATTAATGTAATAAGAATATTTCTTAGTTCCTCTCTCCCATCAATTTAAAATGGCGGGTTTTGTAATGCAATGGAAAAAACCTCTTCAACCGTTTTTACCGGGTAGATTTTTAGATCTGCGATAATATTTATAGGTATTTCTTCTAAATCTCGCCGATTTTCATCGGGAATTAGTACAATTTTTATACCGCCACGGTGAACTGCTAATAGTTTTTCTTTTAAACCACCAATAGGTAACACTAACCCTCGTAATGTTATCTCTCCGGTCATCGCTACGTCTGCTCGTACAGGATTACCGGTTAAACAAGAAACTAATGCTGTGCACATTGCAATTCCTGCGCTAGGACCATCTTTTGGTGTTGCTCCTTCAGGGACGTGCACATGAATATCTCGTTTTTCGTAGAAATCAGCCTTAATACCTAGCTTTTCTGCTCTCGCCCGAACTGCAGTTAACGCAGTTTGAATCGATTCTTGCATAACTTCACCTAACGATCCGGTATAAGTGAGTTTACCTTTTCCCGGCACACAAGCCGTTTCAATAGTTAATAAATCGCCACCAACTTCTGTCCAAGCTAAACCTGTCACTTGACCGATACGGTTTTCAGTATCAGCACGACCATAATCAACTTTACGCACACCAAGATAGTTTTTTAAATTGTCATCCTTAATGACAAGGTGTTTTAATAATTTATCCATCAGTAGAGCTTTTACTGCTTTACGACATAATTTAGAAATTTCACGTTCTAAACCGCGAACACCAGCCTCGCGGGTATAATAACGAATTATACCAATAATTACGCTATCGTTAATAGTAAGCTCGCCTTTTTTTAATGCATTTCGTTGAATCTGTTTAGGTAACAGATGTTTTTTCGCAATATTGAGTTTTTCATCTTCGGTATAACCTGAGAGACGAATAACTTCCATACGATCTAATAACGGTGCTGGAATTTTCATCGAGTTTGAAGTTGCAACAAACATTACATCAGAAAGGTCATAATCAACTTCTAAATAGTGATCATTAAATGCAACATTCTGCTCTGGATCAAGTACTTCAAGTAAAGCTGATGCTGGATCACCACGTATATCCGAGGACATTTTGTCAATTTCATCTAATAAAAATAAGGGATTATTAACACCTACTTTTGCCATCTTTTGAATGAGTTTTCCAGGCATAGATCCAATATAAGTTCGTCTGTGTCCACGAATTTCTGCCTCATCTCTGATACCACCGAGTGCCATACGAATATATTTACGACCTGTTGCTTTAGCAATCGATTGACCCAGTGATGTTTTACCAACACCAGGTGGTCCTACCAAACATAAAATTGGTCCTTTAATTTTACTCACACGACTCTGTACCGCTAGATATTCAAGAATACGTTCCTTAACACGTTCTAAACCGTAATGATCGCTATCCAGCGTCTCCTGAGCTTTCAATAAATCTTTTTTAACTTTACTACGAGTATTCCACGGAACTTGCACCATCCAATCAATATAGCTCCGTAAAACTGTCGCTTCAGCAGACATAGGTGACATCATTTTTAATTTTTGTAATTCTGCTTCTGATTTTTGCTGAGCTTCCTTTGGCATTTTAACTTCTTCTATTTTGCGTTTGAAGATTTCATATTCATCAGGTGCATCTTCCATCTCACCTAATTCTTTTTGAATTGCTTTCATTTGCTCATTTAAATAGTATTCGCGCTGACTTTTTTCCATCTGCTTTTTAACGCGATTACGAATACGTTTTTCAACTTGCAGTAGATCAATTTCAGATTCCATAATTGCCATCAAATATTCAAGTCGCTCAGCTACATCCGCCATTTCTAATACACGTTGTTTATCAGCTAATTTTAATGGCATATGGGAGGCGATTGTATCAGCCAATTTATCTGATTGTTCAATACAATGTAATGATGTTAATACTTCAGGCGGGATCTTTTTATTTAGTTTAATATAACCTTCAAACTGATTAACGGTTGTTCGATTTAAGACTTCCTGCTCTTTTTCATCAACAGCCGGAGAATTAAAACACTCAGTCTGTGCAATAAAATATTCCCCATTATCTGTTAGCGTAGTGATTTTTGTCCGACGCAAACCTTCAACTAAGACTTTAACCGTACCATCTGGTAGTTTTAGCATCTGTAAAACAGAAGCAATTGTTCCTACAGAAAAAAGATCATTTACACCTGGTTCATTAGTCGACGCTTCTTTTTGAGCTACCAACATGACTTGTTTATTATGATCCATTGCAGCTTCAAGACAGTGAATAGATTTTTCGCGACCAACAAACAATGGAATTACCATATGCGGATAAACCACAACATCTCTCAGAGGCAGTACAGGAATTTCAATGCGTTCGAAATGCTCAAGATTCATAAGGTTCTCTCTTCTTTAGCTTATGACAATTTTAGGGTTTCCTTAAAAATTTTGAGAAACCTCAGTTTAAATATAAAATTATATGGAAAGAAAATTTTGATATTTAATAGCTTAAATTCTGAGATTAAATCCATAATTAGAAAATTCTCTTATTATGCATTATATAATTAAACTAAAAAAGAATTAAAATTTATTTTTCACCTGATACTTGTTTATCAGACTGACTATAAATCACTAAAGGTTCTGATTGACCGGTAACCACCATTTCATCAACCAGTATCTTCTCAACATGCTCCATTGATGGCAAATCATACATAGTTTCTAGTAAAGCGCTTTCCATAATAGAGCGTAAACCACGTGCTCCTGTTTTCTTTAACAGAGCTTTTTTCGCAATTGCTTTCAATGCTTCTTCACGAAACTCTAGAAGAACGCCTTCAATCTCAAAAAGTGCTTGATATTGTTTAGTTAACGCATTTTTAGGCTCTTTCAGAATTTGAATTAATGCTTTTTCACTTAATTCGCCTAAAGTAGCTACTACTGGTAAGCGACCAATAAATTCAGGAATCAAACCAAACTTAATTAAATCTTCTGGTTCCACTTGAGAAAGTAACTGACCTTCAGTCGAACGCTCAGATTCACTTTTCACCTCAGCTGAAAAACCAATGCCTGAACGTTTATTTAAACGTTGCCCAATTACTTTATCAAGACCTGCAAATGTTCCACCACAAATAAATAGAATTTTAGAAGTATCAACTTGCAAAAATTCCCGTTGTGGATGTTTACGGCCTCCTTGAGGGGGCACTGCAGCAATTGTACCTTCAATAAGCTTAAGTAAAGCTTGCTGAACACCTTCACCTGAAACATCTCGTGTAATTGACGGGTTGTCAGATTTGCGTGATATTTTATCAATTTCATCAATATAGATGATACCACACTGTGCTTTCTCTACATCATAGTTACATTTTTGTAGAAGTTTTTGAATAATATTTTCTACATCTTCTCCAACATAACCTGCTTCCGTTAATGTTGTTGCATCAGCCATAGTAAATGGTACATCCAGGTAACTAGCCAAAATTTCAGCTAATAGTGTCTTACCGCTGCCTGTGGGTCCTATAAGCAAAATATTACTTTTACCTAGCTCTATCCTTTCAGGATTTATTACTTCGTTAGAGATATTACGTAGACGTTTATAATGGTTATAAACAGCTACCGCCAATACTTTCTTTGCATTTTCCTGATCAATAACATAATCATCGAGATGATGCCGAATTTCATGGGGTGTCGGTAATTCGCTGTGCTTACGATATGGTGCAATCTCTTTAACTTCTTCTCGAAGAATATCGTTACAAAGCTGAACACACTCATCACAGATATAAATTGACGGACCAGCAATTAATTTAAGAACTTCGTACTGGCTTTTTCCACAGAAGGAGCAGTACAGCAATTTTCCTGAACTTTGTTTCCGTTTATCTATCATTCAGACAACCTCACTTTTTTAACCATCACTCTAATTTTAATAAAGAGGGTAATAGAAAACTGTTGCTAATTAATCACGTATATAACTATATCAGGCATATTATATATTTATGTAAATTAATTACGATTAATATAGATTTTATCTACCAAACCATAACTAACTGCTTCCTCTGCAGATAAAAAACGATCCCGTTCGGTATCATTCTCAATCTCTTTTATTTTTTTACCTGTATGCTTAGCCATTAATTCATTCATACGTAATTTAATTTTTAAAATCTCTTTGGCATGAATTTCAACATCCGATGCCTGTCCTTGAAATCCACCTAAAGGTTGATGGATCATGACACGAGAATTAGGTAAACAGTAACGTTTTTCTTTAGTACCAGCGGTGAGAAGAAAGGCGCTCATCGAGCATGCTTGCCCGATACAAATCGTACTAATGTCAGGTTTAACAAATTGTATCGTGTCATAAATTGACATACCTGCTGTAATAATCCCACCCGGTGAATTAATATAAAGATAGATATCTTTATCAGGATTTTCAGCCTCTAAAAACAGCATTTGAGCAACCACTAGATTTGCCATGTGGTCTTCGACCTGGCCAATTAAAAAAATAATTCTTTCCTTAAGAAGGCGTGAATAAATATCATAAGAACGTTCGCCCCGCAAAGTCTGTTCAATTACCATTGGTACTAATGCCATATGTGGCTCAAGTTGATCTTGATTGTTATTATATGACATTTTTCCATCTCCTAAATTAAACGTTTTATAGTACTAAATTTATCTAAGTTCTACTCAAGATAAATAAGAATAACTATATAGTTATAAACTTAACCATTTTTATAAAGATACATTCATCTTATGATATTATTCTATAATATAGAAAATTATTTGGGTTATTCTTTCCCTTTTTCTTGAAAAATGGAAAGTTTTAATGATAAAATACGCAGAATAAATTGCGGGTTTTATAAAAGTAGATAAAATGTTTATTTGCTTAGTAATATCTCATCTAAGGCTGATTTATTAATTTTTAGAATTGAGTTTTTATCTATTGCTTCCCACTATTCCTAGTAAAACTTCAATGACTTATTTTTCTAGCGCAAAATTATAAATACTATCTATTCATTCTTTATTTTTCTTATAGTATTCGATCACTTCAGTGAGATTTTTATAAGATGAAGCCTTCTCTTCAATCAGTGATTTTATATGAACATAATTTTCAGTTAATGAGTTTTTATTGATATTCTATTAATAATAAACCAACAATGACGCGATGTTTAGCTTATTCTTTAAATATTTCATGTGGTAATTTTAATACCTGTTTTTCGTTGTTATCAAGATGTTGTTCTGCTTGTCTACGTAACACATTATTTCATTGTTAATAAAAACAGTAGTGCTCATTAATTTTTTCCTTAATTAAATATATCAAATATTTATATCTTGATTCAATTACTAGCAGCTGTTTTCAGTTCACGCTCCATATTTTTATGTACTTTGTACGTAAAATTTCCATTGAAGCATTAAAAACACCAAACTACTTGATAAATTATTCAGTCAGTCCTGGTAATATGCGCTCCCATTTTTCACTTTCTTTAAGGTGATAGCAAATTAGCCGTTTTTTATCTTTTAAATTTTTTGGGTGATAATGATAATCAGATAAAAATAAATATCGATGATAAATTTCATCTTCCTGATTATCTATATATAGCATTTTTAAAACCGTAAATCATGCGATCTTGACTAATTGGTAGCATAAAGTTACTCATAATCACCTTTAAATACTTCATTATCAATTATGTCTTTAAAATTGATAGTTACTCTCATCTGAACCAACTTTTTATTTTGGCTTTTATCAAGTCAATTGTTTCTTGCGTAATGTTTTTAGTATTGTGTCAATATCTTTATCTTTTATAATAATTAGTTTTTAACTTTAAAATTTTCTAAATTCTTTAATTCAATTTTTGGATAGACTTCAAATTCAACGATATAGATAAATCTTCACCTATTTTAAACTATTCAGATTGATATCTTATTACTCCAGTTGGATTAATTTTTTGTCTATAATTGCATTAATAAAATGACGCTGCATTATATCGTCAAGAACATCCCGAAATACAGGAGCACCATATCGTTGCTTAACAATATTTATTGGCACTTTTCTTTTATGAAAACTATCAATGCACACTTTTTAATACATTAAAGAATTTAGTATTCATTAATTTTTCAATATTAGTGTTAGGAGTAGTAATTATTATACAATACGTCACTAAGTTTTGAATTGTTTCAGCAGAAACTCGCATGTTGTTATCTCAAAAAATCTTAGTACTCGGACAACTCCAGAGTAAATGTTATCAGATACTAGCTTTGATAATATCGATTGATCTGAAACTCGGTTTTATCCACTATATTTGAAGAGTCTATCTTAAATAAAAGTGTTCTAAAACCTCATAAGAATTAACCAGACCTTATATAAATGCATAAGGTGTTGAGTTGAGAAAAAGCAAATACTAAAAATAGTAAACATTTTAAATATTGCTTTTGTAGAAAAATTGATATAACTGGCTTAGAATAAGATAAAAAAAGATAAAATATATTTTATTAATAACAATTATTTGCTAAATAATATCCTGCTAAATTAGCATAATTATCTATTTCTTAATCTCAATTAATTTATTCCCCCACCACGACAAACTGGGGAAGGAAAGACTTTCTGTTGGACTTGTTGCCATTCAGTTGGAGTATATGTATGTAATACCAATGCATGAACACTATTATTATAAGATAATTTATCTGCTAATAATTGATAAACAGCTTGGTGACGAGCAACCATCCTTTTTGTTACAAATTTTTCAGTCACTAAAATAACTTTAAAGTGACTTTCAATACCTTGTGGAACATTATGTTGATTACTTTCATCTAATACCATTAAATACACTGGCGAAAAAGCGCATTCCAGTTCTTCTTCAATTTGTTTACGTATGGTTTGTATAGGTTTATATATCATATTAAATGACTCTTTTTAGTTTAATTTACTAAGTAAACATTTAGAGGCTAACAAAATAATTAATTTTTTTATTATTACTAACTAAGATTTATGCAATATCAGTTAGAAACAAGATTAGATTTTAATAAATTACGATTAAAGTAAATTAGTATAATCCAGGCTATTTTAGTGGTTTCTTTACTCAATACCAATAACTTTCTGGCATACCAATAGTAAAATACTAAAATATGGTAACGATTAAACTAATTAATGCTAAATAGGTTGAGAAAACATGTTAAAAAATAGCTTTCGTTTAATCATTGCTCTATTAATCCCATTAAGTTTGATAAGATTTATTGTCACAAGTAACACCCTGTCTATCGAGCCAAATATTACACTCCTAACTCAAGATCCGACCATAAAATCAATTTCAATCAATATTACTAGTATTGATAAAATAAGCTTAACAGCACTTGCCAAAGTTAATTGTAATTCAATACTAGCCGTATTAAAATTCTCTCGCGATTTACGCTATTTCTTACAATAAGCATTAGAAAAACAGATGATCGCCAGAGGTTTTAATGATTAGCGCTACAGCTAATGTAAATTTACAAATTGCTCTAAATAACTTGCATACTGATATACAAGAAGGTAGCTCACATCATAATATTACTGTCAATATTGCAATTATTCTAGTAGCTATAGCATATAATGGTTCCACCAGTACGCGTACCCTCTATACGCGTAGCTACAATAAACAATGGCTTCTTGATTCTAGTAACGAAAAATTTCTAATGCTATGAATAAAGTGTTAACGGAGATTATTGCTGATATGGCTAATGATCCTGAAACAAGCCAGTTCATGAAAAAAATACACAATAAATTTTTTAGTGTTTTTAATTAATATTTTGCTAGCAATACATATATTTGATAATAATATAGAAACAGTATGACTGTAAAAAAACTATTTGAACATTTTATCCAACATTGTCATGAGTGCTATTTTTGTTAGATTTTGTGTTAGAGATTGCAGATGGCACGTACCGTAAGTACTTTGTACGTTTAATTGATGGTCGAATATATTGATATTAAAACGATCAGTTTTTCATTAGTTTCGGCAAAGGTTATGTATTAAAATTTCTTTGGTCACCATTAAAGGTGATTGCTACACGCCTATCATACATAGAGAGGCGTCATGGTTGATTATTTATCACTTAGATTTTTCTGATTATCTCAAAATTTCAGCAATAGGATTTTACAAATCAAAAAGAGAACCTTTTCCGATTAACTGTATTTACGGTTCTGCTGATCTTCTGGTCCACATCAGAAGATATTATTTTTGAAATTATAAACTGATTTATTGTCAGTAGAAGAGCATGTTACTGGTACGGCGCGATATCCGTTATGGGTTATTGTATTTAGTATGTTAATTTGCAGTGGATTAGCTTTATAGTTGATCGATTATTTTGTTACTTAACAGAAACTTTATCTACTGATAACTAACTTAATGTTAGCTGGTATTACGCAATACTATCGCTAAATGACTGCTAATATGATCTCTTCATCCAGAAAATTATATGAAGCAATTTATGAACACTTCGTAAAATTTTAGGCGTAAAATACCTGACTTACCTTATATTATTGATCATTTTTTTATAAAATGAGCTATGCATTTATTAGAGCGCTTAGTACTAATTCTCTATTAAATAGACTTGGTTTTTTGACTGTGAAGTGGAGATCTACCAATAAAACTTTTGACTATTTACAATTATTCTTATCGCTTTATATGGCGGTTATGTTTTTATAAAAATTTCTTATTGAAAGCTTTATTTATTTTTAGTTTTTTACAGGAAATTTCTAATTTTTATTATTAGTTTTTAACATAACAGCTGTCAATATTTATCACAGCAGTGTTTTCTTTAATTTAAAAATCCTCTATGGCATTGAAGACCTTCTTCCTTTGTCGTACTACTTACTGACGATTTTTAATTATTACATTTCTTCAACTTAATCTTCTTGCTGTTAGTCTTATTTGCTTGAATGGGTTTATGTTTAACTTATGAAAAGCCGTGCTCATGAGTAAATATAATTGTTCGTTTTTTTATTTTTATTTCTATCGTTATTTCATTGCCGAGTATTTTTATTATTAATATGGAAACAATTTTTATCTTATGTTCAACAAACAGCCCGGTTTATACATTTAACTTATTTTAAGCAATCGTATAAGTTAGCTATTATATGTCTAGGCATCTTAAAATAGATATATTTATTTATTAGTAATAAAACAGTTTTTAAGCTATTTTCGCGGTAGGCAAATTAATTTAATTATATAACTGATTTAACTAAGATTTAAAATTTTAATTGATAAATAATAAATTATTAATTTAAGGTAAAATATTTGATACTATTGATTTTATTTTAAGCGAAATACCAGATATTGCCCCTGGCACAATAGGATAAAACAGAAATATCAAAATAATTCAATATTAAACATTTTACTAAAAATATAACACTTATATAAAAATATTTATATAAGTTATTTATTATTGATTATTATCAAATAATGATTGATAGAAGGTGATTTTGATAATCTATCAATAAAATCCTATTTTGTGTAGGAAACAAATTTTATCATTTCGCGTAATTATTACAAAATCTGGTGTATAATGGCCAGGCTATTTCCTACTCTGATGCTTCATAAATCTGTTCTCCACTTTAAATTTAAGTTATTTACCATACTCAATAAGGTCAAACACAAAGTTTGGTTCTCATTAGCCAGCTACTACTTTCTAAGTAGGTAGGGGGAGTAGTTTAAATAGCATTGAAAGAGTCATTTTTCTTGAATTACAGTTCCTTTTGATATTGCTCTCCAGCTTCTTCATTTCAATAGGGTATTTTTACTAAAAATCTTCCAACAAAACATTAAAAGTTTTATTGGCGACATTAATTCTCTGTGCTAACCAGATCTTCCTAGCAAACTTAGAATCTTAACTTTCAGTTACATACCTTTTTGGGGTGAAACTAGTACATTAGCTATTTTGTATAGATAATAGCGTTGGTGGCACATATCTGAGAACATCTTTACCATTGCATTCCAAAAAAATCAAGCACCGTGTCCCCGTACTAAGTCTAGGAAATACAGTTAACTCCCGCACGCTTACAAGTTATTGATAAGTTTAACTAGTTCACTTCTAACTCTCGATAAAAATTTTCGAGCGCAATGACCTACTTGCGTCCATGCAGTAATGTCAATAATAACTAGTAGGTAAAAAGAATCATCTTGCCTAACAGATGGGTATATGCCCATTGGCCAAGAAATAAATGTAGTGTGTATCGCTTAAATCACACAGCTACTACTGCCTGCTCTCTTCAAGTCATTGCTATTTCAATCTGTTGATACTATCAGTAAAAGACTATATTCCTTCTTATCAAGAATCGCCCAAGAACTTCGTAAAATTTACTATTGGTTATGACTTATAGCTATCCTGCCATGATAGAAACTATTTGATATTTTACACGCTTCAGATAAGGCGTTTAGTAACGAATTGTTAAAGAATATTTCGTTGCCACTGCGATCTGCTGATCTTAGGCACTTTAATTTAAAGATTCCCAATATGGGTCTGTATGATTCGCTGAGGCAAATAACTGCTACAGTTGATAGGCAATAACACCTGTCAATAAAACAGCGTTGAGGATGTTATCGCAGGCATGGCTTCGAGCACCGCTTCAAAAGATCTATTTATCAATTTTCTAGCATAATTACGGATGATTTCATACAAGGGATTAGAATAATATCTCTCTGATGTTTAATTATTTATTAAATTAATCAGAATGATACCGTCATTATCTTTAAATTTTCATATACCAGAAATCAGCATAACTCATTTATCTTAGTGATAATATTGTCATTCAAATCCTGCGATAAATAACAATGACGTTTCTATAAAAATAAAAGATTTCTATAATAATGCTGGTTGATGCAGGCAAATTGCCGGAGGTTTGTTCATAACTTAATGATATAAGTATATTGTGTGAACCAACATCGGTTATTAAAGAAAATGAATTTTCTCTCTTATTCAGGATTGAATAACGAAAAAAAGAGTTAAAAGTAGCAATAACTAGCTTTTATAAAAAGGTACCGGAGCGGGCGTGCCCCGCCGGTAAATCACTGGTGCTCATTGAGTTACTATTGGAGATTTTTAAATGTTTAAAAAATAAAACTGTTGGATATAGAAAATTATCTATAGAAAACGCCTTAGATATGCGTCTATATAATAAATCACGTATTGCATAAACGTTTTAATTGACTTTTTTGATGCAGGATTTTTTGGTTAAAACGGTCAATTAGGTACTTAAATTTATACCTGCTGGAAAAGTTATTATAGATATGGTTACCATTCCTGCGGATCTTAAAAAACTTTATATATTACAAATTTATTTAAAAATAAAGAAAAATTTAGCGATAATTTACTCTACGTAAAATTTAATTATCATCAAAAGATGGATGTAAAAAAATTGAATACCAATTTGGTTACCTTTCCTTATCTATTGCAATTGATGTAGAATAAAAATTAATAATCGAATCTGTTCAAGTGGTTTAAATGGGGTATTTTAAATATAAATATATCCAGAACGGTACTGACAGATAAAATTATCTACTTTTGTAGTAAACAATAGAGGTAAGAACTATATACATAAAAAAGACGCTTACCTTACAAGTAAACGTTTTTATTTTAAAAGATAATAATCAAAATAAATTTTTGACTATCTTTTTATTTTTCAGCAATTTATATAATTTTTGCCAAACTTTAAAAATTGGCTGAATAAAAAAATTTTAGCTAGGTTTTTATATCGTACTAGCGTAGCTTATTTTTAAGCTTCCATTGCTAACCGAAGCTTTTTCATGGCATTTTTTTCTAGTTGACGAACACGTTCAGCAGATACATGATATTTATCGGCTAAATCATGTAAAGTGGTTTTGTTTTCTTCATCAAGCCAACGCGTACGAATGATATCCTGACTACGGTTATCTAACATAGATAGTGCCTGTGTTAATTTATCAGTAGAATGGTTTTCCCAATTATCTTCTTCAATGCTATCAGCAAAATCAGAAGATTTATCCTGTAAATATAAAACTGGAGCAATAGTCGTATTTTCATCATCATCATTCATATCGTATGCCATATCTTGTGCAGCCATTCGCGATTCCATTTCACGAACATCCTTGCTGGTTACACCAAGTTCCTTGGCAACCATATCAACTTCAGTTTGATTAAACCATCCGATACGTTTCTTATTCTTACGTAAATTAAAAAAAAGTTTACGTTGAGCTTTAGTAGTTGCAACTTTAACTATCCGCCAATTACGCAATACATATTCATGAATTTCAGCTTTAATCCAATGAACGGCAAATGAAACTAAACGCACGCCAATCTCAGGATTAAAACGACGAACAGCTTTCATTAAGCCAATATTACCTTCTTGTATCAAATCTGCTTGTGGCAATCCATAACCTGAATAATTACGTGCGATATGAATAACAAAACGTAAATGAGAGAGTATAAGCTGTTTAGCGGCATTTAAATCACCATGATAATGCAGCCGTTTTGCATATTCTTGCTCTTCCTCTGCAGTCAGCATTGGATAAGCATTAGTTGATCGCATATAAGATTCAATGCTACTTTGTGGAATTAATGCTAATGATTGCATATCTTTGATCATTGATATCCTCTTTAAATTTAATAAACTAAGAGTTTTTCTAAATAAAAAGTTTATATTTTAGTAGATTCCATTACTACTGAATGATTAATTTGATATTAAGTAGTTTAGCGCTGCTCGATATTGAAATATTACCCTAACTCATATTGCATCAAGTTTTAATTTTGACAAAAAATCAGTATAAAAGTTCAATATTTATCCCTAAAAATAATTTTTAGAGAAAATACCATGGTATGGAAATATCTCAAATATTGAGCTGTATCCAACCCAAGCCGCTCTAACTAGCCAATCATCTAGTTAACCAGTATAACCTAATAGCCCCTTATTCTATAAAACCCTTGAATATGAAATGTAGCGTCAAATATACCAGGTACTTTTCTAACAGTACCGGTCAGTTAAGATTCTAATCTTGTAGAAAGTATTAATGATAGTAAAACATCAAAGAATTCCTATATAATATCACTCATTAAGAGTGGGTACATAATAAAATCATCTGTTGTCTTAATCAACTTAATGACATTAATTGTGCTCCTTCGAACAAAGATATTTATCTTATCTATTGGCAATCACTAAAAGCACCGCCATGATCATTAAAATATCAATCACCATTACAATTTTTCTAATCAGACCCTATTAATGGGCATAAACAGGTAAACCAACTAACTGCGTCCATCTAAACATCTTTAATTTCAGAACTAATTAATCTATTTATTACGTATGTCTATCAATAACTGTAATTTAAAAATTAATTTTAAATGTGACAATTACTCTACTGTTGGTCGAGGATTTTCTTCTGACAGCAGGTCTAACGCTGCGATGAATTATCCTGACCAATTGTAGAACTCAATCATGACTTTTTCCGGAACAGGTAATTAACACTTTTTATACTATTTAATGACTTAAGTTAAGTAACTGTCTGCTCAGCACTTTTTTTCATTCAATGACTTATCCAAATAAATGGTTAATTTGAGTTTGTGATAGTGCATGTTATGTCGATTTATTGTTAGGAAATTGAACCCACCTTTTTTCATTGAAGATCAAAAACCACTCCTATCTCCTAAAATGAGATAGGATCATTTATTGGGTCTGTTATAAGTTAAAACTTAATCGGATAGTATGTTTTTAAATATAACACTATAATTTTAGAGGGATTAATCCTAAGCTTAACTTAACAATCCTTGATTTTCTTCATTTTTATTAATTCTTGTTGACAACAATTTCATTGCCTATTTGCTAAATTAAGCACGACTAGAAATTGGGTTATCGCTACACAGAATACATTTATATAAAACTGTGTGTATGGAATCCCCCTCCCTTTCATAAGAAAGGGGAACCTCGGTTTCTTGGGTTTTTACGGAATTTTATCTTCACCGACTTCTACACCTTCGATAATAGTCTACTTTGTTGATGATCCAATAAAAATTATAATAACACAATATCTTAATATGGTTAGCTGGAATATTATTGATATAGCGTTCAATCATCTCTTTTTGCATTAGTGTCTGCTGCTGGTCTTGTTGAGTGAGATGGTTATAGTAATGATGTACGAGATATAGTTCTCCCTGTGTAATGCCGCAAGTTTTAAGGTGAATACTAGAATTAAGCTAGCACCCATACTGGTTTATAGTATGGCAGATCCTTTTATCTTTTTAGTAAAGTGCACTTTCCAATAACGTCTGCACTATCCTTTTTAGGTACGCTGATATTTCTTCCTGTGCGGAGGATATACTACAGACCAGAAAAGACAGCGGAATTTATCAGATCATAGTTGTGACATAGCAGCTGGATAACAAAGTCTCGTAAAATTTTTTCGACCACTCTTTTTTTGAATAACAGATTACCTCATATAACATATTTAATATCAAGGCTACTATGAGTGACGGAGATATAAGCAGCCGATGTTGATTGAGTTGTCAAGCATAAGTGTTCAAGGTATAGAAGATACAAATTTGATATTTTGTTTGCGTGTGCCCACTCTGGCATAAGTACGGAATAGCTGGTGCAAAATAAGGCGTTGAGTTACAGCTAGTTATTATTGAAAAAACCAAAGAAGATGAGGTATATTAAAGGTAAAGTATTGCTAGTTATAGTTAGGTAAATATAAACTTGTTGTGCTAATTTACTGCTCGATAGATTTTAAGTTATATGAACTACAGGTTTTTGTTTAGAGTTTTGACAGATAAAGGGTGGTGGAATTATTCAGGAGAGACACAAGCAGTAGGATCGATCATCTATAATAAAAAAGTGTTGCAGTCAAGTATTTACTCAACAGATAAACGAATCTACAACTTAATACTTTCACCGTGTTTTTCAAAAAAAAAATTATTCTAGCCATTATCAATAGTAAAAAGCAGCTTAGTAGGGCGGAGAAATATAATGTTAGAGTAAATTACTCTGTGAGTGGGTCTCTTCTCTTCGCTAATAAAATAGAAAAAATTATCCTGTTCGTATTTGTCAGGTCTATCAGACTAGTGATCCCCATGTTTGTTTCATAGAGAAAAGAGATAAAAATAATCCTCAGGTCCCGTATAGGTAATAAATTCATAGGTAAGGATACTTTCAGTTATCCCAATCGGTGTAATTGTATCCTAGTAGGTCATCGGCCTTGGTCTGTTTTGGGTTGCTAAAAACTCGGGTAATCATAACTAGAAGTGGATAATACTTATATGTCAAGAAAAAAATTGAGGACCGAATTGAACACACTACTGTACATCTTATTTTAAGTGTTATAAAAACTTAGTGAGCTTACTATAAACCCTTTTAGGTTGAAATGAGATTATAAAACTATTCAAATAAACAAGAGATATACCTTATCTCTCACATCCTAAAAGATAGTATAGTTTTTGAATAATTCAGGTTAACATTAAATTTATCTTTCATAGACTCCAATGGAGTTTTACTACCGAATACAGATTCGGTAATTTTCATTGTACAGCTAAACATATCTATGCGGGGTGATTTCAATCTCTTGAGCAGAATTAAAAATGATAGCTTTACAGCCTAATTTCTCCATGCGCCATTAAATTAAATCTCTCGATCATATCATTTTGTTTGAGGATGCATTGCAAGATAACTCCATATTATCTATATCAATTTATATCTATGTACACAAACAGTTGAATTTCTCTTTTTTGGTAAAAAATATTGTTGTAGACCAAAAAAAGTGATCTATAAATTTTTTGCTATTATCGATTTAAGTACCTGATAGAAGTAATCATAAGACACGTTTGATTAAAATCACGTAAGAAGCGTTGAGTATTTTTGGCCATGGTTTTGGATTTGTATAGACAAATAAAAACTCATCGAGTAGTATGAACTATGGCTATAAAAAGATAATGTTATAAAGTTTCGTTTTGGCATTTGCAGAAGATATTTACATCTCGTAAATACAATGAAGCTTATAGGTTTTAAACCCTTTATCCTTTAGCTTCGGATTTTCCCCTTCTCATTTCACGCAAATCCCTGTGCTGCGTAAGCAGCAATCTATCCTAAATCAAGATCCTACGGGTTTAAGAATTCGCATATATTGGTAAACTCTCTTCTCAGTAGAGCAATAAGAGGAAAAAAGGTTTTTCAGGAAAACGACTATGGTTTCTGAGCGCATGTCGATATTATTATTGATAAATGATGTGAATATGGCTCTAATCATTAGCCTATGATAGAAAAATTGTTGGTAGAAATTCAATTTATATTATTGAATAATAAATAATTTTCGCTATAGAAATTGGGATAAAAAGAAAATAGTCATATATTAAAAGAAACTCTTTCTTTATTTACTGCCAACATAAAACTGAATCTCATTAGTTTGCTCGGTGATAGTTTTTTGATGACGTTGATTCATGTTATTGAAGAAATTTATTCTACTTATTCTGCTAATATTATCATAGTGAATCTTACCCACTTGATGACATTCATTATGGTTATAATAATATTACTGTAAAATCCCTGATTGCAGGCAAACATTTAACAATCTTACTACAAATCCTATGGCCAAATTACATTGGAAAGATAAATGGTTTAGTTATATTTGATGTACGTTGAAATAGCTTGACTATACAGGAATAAATGAAACGAATATGAATTGATTTAAAACAGCGTTTTAGATGGCCTTACTGGTTCCTTTCTTCAGTGTGAGACAACCAAGATAAATATAAGTAATATTCCTGAAATCGATGAAACATTTTCTCTAAGTCTTTTAAAGGTAAAAATTGTTTTCTACATAGAAAAGGTAGAAAATGCGGAACAGGAAGAGTAAAAGGAAATGTGAATCTTGCTCTTAATCAGACAAGATCAACAGGGGTAATGTGAGCGATCAGATTCTTGAAGACTTTAATGCAGAGTGTATTAGGATATTTTCTTAAGTTGATCATCGATAAAAAGTTCATCTTTTGTTCGGGTGGAGCTAAATGATAAAATACTTTTTACATTGAGAAAAAGGTTAGTTATCATCGACTAAAAAGTTGAATAATTAAAAAGTTATTGATAAGGAGTTCTACATTGAAATGTGAACAGTTATATCAGCTGATTATAAGGTTTTCTGAGTAGATTTTATGATGTAGGATTGTTTTATTTACCGAATTATCTGGCCTGGAGGAGATTGTTTAAAACCATAACAATTGAAATACAGATGTACTGCAAATTTTTTACACGCAAACCAACAACCTTTATCAACATACCCTACTATCATCTAGTTAAATAACTATAATGACTAAACTATATAAATTATGGTAAGACAAATACAATCTTCATCACGTGGCCAAATTCGTATCATTGGCGGGAAATGGCGAGGACGTAAACTATCTATTTTTGATAGTAAGGGTTTACGTCCAACAACAGATAGAATAAGAGAAACTTTATTTAATTGGTTAATGCCTTTTATTGAAAATGCTCGCTGTCTTGATTGCTTTGCTGGTAGTGGCGCCTTAGCTATTGAAGCGCTTTCTCGCTATGCTGCTTCAGCTACTTTAATTGAATTAAAGCGCTCCGTTTCAATACAACTTGCGGGCAATCTAGCTAAACTAGAAGCAAAAAATGCCCAAATGATTAATAGCGATACATTGAACTATCTAGCACAGACAGGGACAGCCTATGATGTCATTTTTCTTGATCCGCCTTTTCGCAAAGATTTATTACAACAAACAGCCTTGCTATTAGAACGGAATGGTTGGTTAAGCAAAAATTGTTGCGTCTATGTTGAAACAGAAATAGAAACTAATTTAGACATTTTACCTAAAAATTGGCAACTTCATCATAAAAAATTTGCCGGACAAATCGCTTACTGCCTTTATATTCGTCATCAATAATTAGCTAAGAAATATCATATTAATAAATGTCAGAAAATTATTAATGCTTTTTATTTAGAAATTCATGATATTTAATTTAATCTATCCATTTCTAAAACAATTAAAATATTTTATTGATGTAGTAATGATATTTATGATTTTTCATACAAACTATTTTGTAAGCTTTTTTTTTTGCAAAAATAGAAAAGCATCCTCATTGAGTTATTAGTAAATTGGTGCATGACGGTCACAGGCTACGTTCACTCTGATACTTTATAAATCTATTCTCCATCCTTAAATTGGATATTATTTATAGCCAGATTGAACAGCTCAAAACTTATTTAGGTGGTTCCAACTATTTTAAGAAGATGGGATCAGCTTAAATACTCTTGAAAGAGTTATTTTTCTCTAACTACAGTGCTTCGCACGTCAGCTTCATAACCTCATTGTCATAAAAGCTGATTCAATTGGATTGTTTGTTGTTATTGACGTGCAGTGCGCTGACGGCAAGTCATAGAATGTCAGTAATTCCTCTCGTTCCTTTTCCAGTTGCTACATCGCCGCAGAATACTTTGCTGAAAATCTTGCCAACAAAATATAAAGGATTTTATTAGTGGGTATTAGGGTCTTTGCTAATCAAGACCTCCAGCAGCTCACCATTAACTTTTGATTGCATACGTTTTTGGAGTAAAGGTAGTAACATGAGCTATTTGGTGTACTCAATAAAATTCTTACTGCGAGCTCAGAAATATCTTTCCCATTACATTCAAAACGAAGGACATCATCTTCAGTAGCAACCCTGGAAGGTATCATTAAGCCATGTACTTGCAAGCCATTCAAAAGTTCGCATAATGCGCTTTTGACTATTTATAATCATTTTCGACCACAATGAGCTCTTTACTTCCATGCAGTGATGCCGATATAATGAGCAGCAGGCAAAAACGATCAGCTTATCTAATAAGACGGTTACGCTATCAGTCAAGAAAATAAACGTAATGTGTATCACTAAATCACGCAACTATTATTTCCTATCCTAATTCAGGATATTGTTGTTTTAGTCTACTGATGCGTTGACAGAGAGATCATGTACTTTTTATCGAGATCGGGCATCATACCTTCGTAAAAATTATCGATAGAGTATATTTCGCTGGGTATACGGGCCCATGGTGTAACTATTCAATATTTTGCACACTTAAGATCAGACGATAATGAGCTCTTGAAGTGTATTCTATTCCAGCTGCGATCTCTCTACTCTTAACCTAAGCACTTTAATCTCAACATCACCAATACCATTATATATGGAGTTTGTTGTTGCAAATAACCGTTACGAACGACGCGGTATGATTCCCTTCATAAAGGGCAACGTTGAGCAGGTATTATCGCAGTATAGCCTTCAAGCTCCACCTCAACAACAGTGCTATTAGCTACTTGGCACCATATTAGATGAGTTCATGCAAGAGATGATTAGAGGTGCTATTAATTTTCCTGATACCTATAATGGTAGACTTTTCATATCATATCATATCATCAATATGATATTGGAATCATCCATGAAATAATAGGCAGAATAGCCACTTATCTTCAAAAACCCATACACCAGAAATAAGTATAACTCTGAATAGATTGACTTTACTGGAATAAGTAAATAAACACCATTGATTTAAAAAGAAGGTTTAAATGGTAGCGCTACTCCTTGTTTTAACAGCTACAGCCAACTTAAGTGCATTAAATGGTATTATTGAAGTCAACGAAACATTTTCCCTAAATCCTTTAAAAAGAATTGTTATATCTGACATATAGCAAAGCTAAAAATTAGAGAGGAGGAGATAAAAAAGAACGAATCGCGGTCTTAATTGCCTGAGGTCGACAGGGTCATTATGCGAGTGATAAGATTCTTGAAGAGTTTAATGCAGAGTGTGTTGCCCGTTTTCTTGAGCTAATTATTAATAAAGGGTTCATTTTTTTACTTTGTAAAGTAAAATCGTATAAAACCTGTTGCCAATAAGCATGAGATTTTTCATTATCGCATAATAAGGCTGGGTAATTAAAGATTTATTGGTAAATAATTCCCACATTTAAAATATAAAAAGTTATATTAGCTGATTAAAGGGATGGACTAAATAGATTCCCATGGTGGATAATCGTTTTGTTTACCGAATTATCTTCTATAGAAGATTCTTTAATTACAATAATTAAATATAGAGGTGACTACAAATTGTTCTGCAAGCAAAACAACAATCTTTGTCAAAGATAGTCCAAATACAGTTCAACATATACCTGTAATAATTAAAATAACGTTAATGAAGATATATAATACCTATGATTTACATGCATTTTTAGAAATTATTATACGATTTAATGATTAAATAAATAGGCGTATACCAGAATACGATTTTGAAGGGAATATTTAATATATTATTGTTAAAATTTGAGCTACTCAAATTTGAGTAGTGAAAAATTTCATAAAGGTTTAATGAAAGACTATTACATCATTATTGATATAGTAAATATCTATTAATGGTCGAAAATAACTAAAAAAGAAATAGAATAGACATTCTACTTTATCGAATCTGAAAGATATGTTTTACAATCTCAAACAATTCTATTTACAAAAAAATAATTAGCACTTATGGTCATTGATGGTTAAGAGATTAAATCTTCTCTCTTTAAGAGAGAAGAGAAAAATGTTCTTTTTTTTCTAAAAGGAGATAAAATTGGTTTATTGGGTCTATTGTAAGTTAAGTTTTCATCGAAGTGTATATTTTTTAATCTAAAACATTAATTTAGATATATTAATTCTAGGTTTATATTAATAACCTTTATTTTTTCTATTTTTTTATATATTGCTTCTAATAAATAATTCTCTTCCATATTTATTAAGCTGAGACCATCAATAAAAAGTAGCCTGTTGCCATATAGAATACAGTTATACGGATTTGTATGCAGAAATCCTGTTTATTAAAACAGGTTAACTCCAATTTTTCAGTTTTTTTGAGTTGTTATCTTTATCGCCTTATATAGCTTAGGTATATAGTTTACCTCGTTTACAATTCAACAAGAAATCATAGTAACAAACCTTCTTAAAATACTAAGGCGGAATATAACTAATATAGCACCCGATCATTTCTTCCTGTATAAGGAAGATTGCTGCTAATATTTCTTAGTCCGTTGTTATGTTAATGATATACAATTACTTTTCCTCAATAATCTTGTAATTTTAACATGAATACCAGAGTTAAGGTAATACGTCCGAGGTATTTTATGTTATGCTAAACTCATCTTTCGTCTTTCTTAGTGAATCTACTTTGCAGTAACGTCCGTACTGTGACTTCCAGATAACCGATCATTCATTCTTAGCGCAGATACGCCACAGAGTAGGAAAGAAATACTGGGATTTATCAGATCATCCCTGTGAGGGACCGTCAGATGATAGCGTCTCGGCAAATTTCTTTGCCTGCTCTTTTTTTTTGAAAAAAAATACCATACAATATCTTTAATATCTAGATCAATATGGTTGACGAAGATATGAACATGAGAATTTTGATTGAATTATCGACCATGAGTGTGGAAGGCGTAGAAGATAGCAATTTCGATACCCTGTTTGCGTGCCCAACTGCAAGGTAAGCATTGTGAGTAAAGGAGCAGGAAACAGAGCATTTAGTAGTAGCCAGTTTTTGTTAAAAAGGCTAAAGAAGATGAGATATAGTAAAAGTAATATGTTGTGAGTTACAGTCAAGTGAAATATGAATTCACTGTCTTAATTATTCCTTAGTGGCTTTGACGCCGTATGAACTACAGGTTTTTACTTGCACCTTTAGCAGAAAAATGGCAGTAGGAATATCAAGGATAGACACAGCAGTAGAGGTCATGAATAAACTAATTATAAAAATATCCCTCAACAGGGATTAACTCTACAAATAGATATGTTCCCAACGCTGACGCTTTTAGCATGTTTTAAGAAATTTATTCCAGTTATCATTAATGGTAAAAAGCAGTTTAGTTTGACGGAGGAGAGATGTATGTGCTAAATCACTTTCTAGGTATATTTCTAGAGAAATATAAATCCTTATCCTGTCCGTATTCATCAGAACTATCAGCTCAATTATCCATGTGGTTGTCTGAAGATATATGGCAAAGGAGATAAGAATTATCTCTAGTTTTTCATGTATGTGAAAATTCATAGTAAAGCATACTTTTAGTTATACCACTCACTCAATGCAGTTACATCCATTGTCATTGGATCGGTCTGATTTGGTTTCTCAAAAAATTCAGATAATCTTAATTAGAGGGAGATATAATACTTGTGCATCGAAAAAATTAAGGACTGAGTTGAGCCCAAGGTGCCCTGCTATATGGCTATTTATGCTGTCATGAAAATTCAGTCTGTCTGTTATTATTAATTGCAGGGTGGAGATCCTAAATTAATTTGGATAACTAGTCAATATAACACGTGAATCTTCGTCTTATCTTCTTGATTTATCCAGTTTACGCTTTCTATGAAATTTATTTAGAGCTATCTCTGAATGAATTCCTAAAAATTAACATATCGTAGAACATAAAGAAGTGTTCAGTTCATGAATATTCAGAAGCATCATAGTTGTGCTATTCACATCATAGTGTACTACATTCATGAATGTGGAATTTTTTACCAATAACTCTCTGATTACATAACTTTATTAGGCGATACTAACTAATTTCATATTCAATAGAAAAGGTTTTCTACCATTTTACTACATCTGAAGAAAGGATAGATTCTTTATTGATGATTGGTTCAAGAAAATGACTAATGCACTTTGCATTAAACTCTTCAAGAATTTTATTGTCCACAATAACCGCATTAATCTTTGGCGATCAACAACAGCAAATTTGTTCTTTTTTCTTTTCTTTCTTCCGTATTTTTTAGCTTTCCTATGTGGAATGTAACCTCTTTCTTTAAGAGGTTTATAGAAAATATTTCGTTCACTTCAACAATGCTATTTAGTACATTTATTTTGCCTGTCAACGCTAAACTAGGTAGGGAGTAAAGTTATCTAAATGCTATTTTAAATTAATGACTGTTTATTTCATTTACTCCACATAAAGTTAATATGTTCAAAATACATTACAGATAACTAAACTATATATTTTTGTGATGTAGTCTCGCCAGCAGACTTACAGTAAGATTATTAAATATTTTCCTATGATCTGAGATTTTGAAACAATATTACTGTAACATTAATGAATATACCCAGTAAAATGTTCACTATGACAATTATAGATAAGATAAAATGAAATAAATTGGATTTAATGTATGAATCAACATTATCCAATAAATTATCGCCGAGATAACTAATGACTTTGACTTTTAGATATTGATATAGAGTAAGGAAAAAAACTTTTTTATCTATATGACTGTTTACTTTTTTTTAGAGTACTCTCTGTAGAGTTAATTATTCATACAGTATAATGGATTGTTACCAATAATCTTTGCTAAGATAGCAATCATCAGTATTGTCTCATTTTTGTCATTTAGTAAAGATAAGTTCGGGTATTCCATAAGATTTAGCTAAAGAACATAAGTTTTTGCCTAAAGAATAGCGATGATTTTAGGTGTTGTAGTGTTGCCTGACAATGGATTTAATCATAATGATATTATATCTTAACTATATCCCTCAGTACCCTTTTTATCATGAATATGAATGTGTGCAACGAAAGTCTATATAATGACCTGGAAACAGATAGCTTACTCTAAGGAGTATCTCAATTGATTAATTGTATTAATATTACCATTCTTATCTACTAAAAATATTAATCAGATAAATTAGGCAATAACATTTCTTTTTATTTTATCTAGTACTTTTCTAGTAGATGAATTGCACCTTTTAGAAGTGCCTATTTCTCGTTTATTTACAATCCTTATTAAAGGAACTTGTGCGTATTGTTTTACAGCACGACGGATCTGATTTACTTTATTATGATGTCTATTTTGCTCAACCGATATTTTACTAGTTGTTTCATCTTTAAGACCAACAAGTTGACGCAAATAATTAACCTGATCTAAACATAATTCTATCCATCCTCCTCTAGGTAATCCTTTTGGTAAATAAATATCACCATAACGGATACGAATCAGACGGCTTACTTGCATACCTACAGCTTCCCATAGACGCCTTACTTCACGATTACGACCTTCAGTTAAAGTAACATTAAACCATTGATTCTTACCTTCTCCGCCACAAAACGTAAGTTTCTTAAAATTAGCTTCACCATCTTCTAATTGAATACCTTTGGTCAATTGATGAATTTTAGCATCATTAATTTTACCAAAAACACGAACTGCATATTCACGTTCAACCTCATGACGTGGATGCATCAAACGA
This sequence comes from Arsenophonus sp. NC-PE1-MAG3, assembly GCA_052174455.1. Classification (GTDB taxonomy): domain Bacteria; phylum Pseudomonadota; class Gammaproteobacteria; order Enterobacterales; family Enterobacteriaceae; genus Arsenophonus. Next base: position 28,925 of record JBQMRP010000012.1, read on the forward strand.
TTAGCCAGTTCCCCATCTGTAGTAAATAGTAATAAACCACAGGTATTTACATCTAAACGTCCTATCGCAATCCAGCGGGAACTTTTTAATTTAGGTAAGCGATCAAATACGGTTGAACGGCATTCTGGATAATGATGAGTAGATAACTCACCTTCCGGCTTATAATAAGCTAAGATCTGACAAACGGTTTTCTGCGCCTCTTTGATCTTTAAAAGATGACCATCTAAACGGATTTTAATATTAGGTTTAACTTCTGTTCGATTACCTAATGTCGCTAATTGACCATCAACACTGATTCTGCCGGATTGAATAAAACTTTCTATTTTCCTGCGCGAACCATAACCACAACGAGCAAGTACTTTTTGTAACTTTTCACTTTTCTGCTTTTTAACGTTCATATCGTAAACCTCTTGTGTCATTTTCAAATGGCATATTTTATAAAAATAACTAAAAAAATAAATTTCGGTTATTATGTACCGTTTCTATTAACCTCATCTATACTTTTTTGTTCAAATGCTATCATGCAATTTATTCCTAATCAGGATAATATCCAGCGCAGTCTCCCATTAAATTGACTACAGTAGTTGGTTTTTTGCTTAAAAACCACTTTTTATAATAAAAATCAATTTGTTGGTAAATTAAACTTTTGACCTTGTTTACTAAAGACTGTGCAAAATTGTCATTAGGTAATATTAAGCTGGTAATAAATAAAGGTTAGTCAATTTCGTCAAGTAGATCTCTTGTATCAAATTATTAAGCAAACGTATTCTCCATATTGTTTTATATTTTTTATTTATTATTTGACGTGGGAGTTCTTTTGTTGCATCTAAAGTAAAAGTATAGTAACCTGATATATTATTTTAATCAGTTTAAATAGTTATTTGTCTAAACAAATGTATTCAATTATTTCAAATAAATCATGATAAATTATAGAAAATTGTAACGAGAATCTAATTTAAGATAGGCGACAAATTTACATAAATGAATTTTTGTTATTTAACTTACTCATAATTTTATATCCAAAATAAGTCGGATAAACAATAATATCGCCTTTGTTTAAAAAATCTATATCTTGACTGATTAATCAAGGTTGCGGATTTTGTGGATGAATCTGAAGAAACTGTCCCATGAATGTTCTTTTTTCTATAACTTATTTAAAACTATTTAATTTATTTAAACTGAAAATTAAGTTACTTATATCCATTACTTACTTACTTATTTATTATATAATATTTAAGGCTGAACAATAATCCCCTATTTTCATTACCGCATTGCCAAATAAGAATAACGTCTGCTCACAACTAAAGTTTTCTACCTAGCTCATTCCAGAGGCAATGGCGATGAAAATCAGAACCAACTGAAACATATAAATCATATAGTTATTTAATTCAGTTAATTTTTTGTTCATACGGCGATTCTTGGCATTAAGGAACTTCAACAGAATTACCTTATTCCTTATTAAAATAAACATAACCTATTTGCTATTTTACTGATAGGTTATCATGACTAAAATGTGCTAGAATAACAACACTTCTCTTAATTAATAAATAGAGTTCATTGCTTAATAAAGTTACACCAATTGGCTAAAACGTAACCTAATTTACCTCGTATTAAATTTTTTAAAAACATAGCCGATACTTTTTGTTTAGCATGATCAATGATATAATAAGGAATATAGTTATATGTTAACTATTTTTTCAGCATAAGTTTTAGTATCTTTCTAAGCGCATCAGGAATACTAAACTTGCTGATTTATAGCATAAATCATACTTGTTAATTACGTCGTGCAGTTTTATATTTCAAATAAATGCTAAGAGAATTTGCTTCTAGGTTAATATTAAGACCATTAAATATGAATTTCCATTTTTATCAAATGGTAGAAATTTTACCACCGAGTAGCCCCTCTCTCACTAATGTTGTTGCATACTTTTTATTAATATACTGCCCAATATGCAAGCAAAATTCCATTAACCATATCCATAATCGCTAATGCACCTACTCTCATCAATATCAGTCTATATACTAATTCTAATGATATTAGAACATCATCAGAAGTTTTTCTATTACTATTACATCATAATAGTAGATATCTTACCATTATCCTTTTCCAAAACCTCACCCCATTTATTGATGAGAATTATAGAAAAAATTTATAGTGAGGCATAAACTTAATTCAATCCCATTGATCTAGTTTAATCATAAAATTATTAGTAATATAGGTAATCTATTATTAATAGATTACGAGAAAAATAAAAATAATATTGATTTTTATCATTGCTAAAATTTGTTGGTGACAAAACGCCCTTAAATGAAAGGATGCTTTTTGTGTATAGATAACACAACACTCTCCCAGAGGAGATTCATTATAAAAAGGTCTTTTATAAACAAATAAAATAATATAAAAAGCAAGAAATTATAGATAAAATAGGAGTCAATCAAATAATTTCTATTATATTAGAGAATAAATTAATTACTAATCTAAACCTTATCTGATATTTTATAATTTATGTTGAAATCGTGCTCATGCAGCACTTATTGTTAGAGTTTACTATTCTTGATAGCAAGAAAATCTACAAAGTATTCTAATTGTTAATACTGGATTACAATTATCGGTCAACCAATAGCAAGTTAACTTATCATTAATTAACCGCCGCCTCTAATGGAAATTCACTATTGAGGCATATTTTTACTAAAATTACCCGATAAATTAGAAAAGATCAAATTGGATTGGTAATTAGTAGTTATTTTATCTCAAAATAAAGCTAGATTTTGACGAAGACAGCCAGTTAAAAGTAACATGATCGTTTGATGCGCTACGTTTAATTTATGATTTAATTAAACATAACACATTGATACAGAAAAATTTATGTTAGTCAGGTTATTCTTCTAGGATTTGGTTACTTGTTTTGAAAATTTATCTATGCTAGTAAAAATCAAATTGTTATTCTGATTACTATTTCTATTTACTTGAACATTATTTTTGTGATTGAGTACTAAAATAGTCAGTAAATGATCTATGCTAATATTATATTAAACCCTCATCAACTAATTATCACGAAATGTCAGAAACCACTATTACTATTATCAATCGCAGTTGAGATAGTAATATCTTTTATCGCTTAATAAAAACGATAACAATACAAACGATAACTAAAAAACCAAAAAATGCTTTTCTTCTCGATGATCTGATGGTAGATCTCGTACGTGAATTCTTGAACTCTATTCTATCTCAACCAAGCCTGGACTCTGTTTACACAGGCACGGGAGGGAAAATTTACATACAATAATGTAGGAATAGGACTATAAAACTGAGGCATAAAACATTTAAAAGCTATGAGCTTGAGTTAACCTGTACGTAGATGTAGATATCCTCTGCAAATGCTAAATGAAGATTCACGACCTTATTTTTTTGTAGCTATAATATAGATCGCGAAACTGGATGGGTTTTTATCTATTTTATAAGGATAAGACTGTTCTAATGTTTGACTCTTTTTACATGAACTTAACTAAACACATCCAAATAGACATACATTAATACTTACAGAATACAAAAATTTATAGACTGCATTTTTCTTTTAAAAATAGTCAGTCACCGAAAATAGGAATTCAATTGTTTGTGTGTAGAACTTGATATAGAACGCGAAGTTATCCCGATTAGGCATTCTCAAACGAATAGTATGTCCTAGCAATTTGATTGATGCATAGAAGATATAGTCTGCAAAGATATTATTTTAATTTTAGTTAGGAGCTTGAGATTAGTCTATATTGATATGTTTGGTTATATAACTAGAAACTATGCCAATCAGTATTGTAGTAACATTTCATTACAGTCTATGAAAGATTAGTTTTAAATTAAACTTGAATTATTCAATAAAACTATACATTCATCATGAATGTAACTACCTAACGAAGTAGTTTAATTATTATGAACTTTGCTTAACTATATTCATCGTAGCCCTATTGCTATGAATAAAGGTGTGCAATGAGAGTTTTAAATGATCTGGAACCAATATTTAATTTTAAAAATAATGATATCTTTATTTATAAAAAATAATTATCTATACATCATTAAGTAATAATAACCAATTATTTAGCCTTTTATAGTCATTTCTATATAAATGTAAACATAAATATAAATATAAATAAGATTTTATCCTAAATTATTACTAAATCTAGTGTATAGTAATCAGGATACGTTCACTCTGATACTTCGTGAATCTGTTTTCATCCTTAAATTGGATGTTCTTTATCATTAGTACAGTAAAAGATCATAAATCACCTTAGTAAGTTTTATTTTTTGAACAGATTATAGGAGCTTAAGTATCATTAAAAGGGTTGTTTTTTGAACTACAGCGCTTAAAAAAGTCACCTTTATAGGCTTATTGTCGCGTAAAAGCCAATTCAATTAGATTCGTCGCTCTTATTGCCCAGTTTCTAACAGGAAGTTCGTAGAATGACAACAGTTCCTTGATCTTTCTCCATCTTCTTAATAGCTGAGACAATATACTGAAACAGTACAACAAAATATTAAGGGCTTTATTAGGGATAAAGCGACTCTCTGCTAGCCAAATCTCCAGCAGCTTATTCTTAATTTTTGATGGTACATGCATTTTTAGAGTGAAGGCGGTATATTAGCTATTTTATACACCCAATAGAATTTGTGCTGCATGCCTGGGAATATCTTTGCTATTGAATTGAAAAATCAAAGGTACCCTCATCTCCGTACTAAGCTTGGAAGATATGGTTAATAACCGTTGATCACCAGCCATTGAAAAGTTTAGCTAAGTTTGCTTCTGACTTTCAGTATTTATTTTCGACCATAACCATCTTCTTATGTTCACACGTAGTGCCATCGATAATAAGCAGAAGGAAAAGGTAATTAGCTTACCTGACAGAAATTATGCTATCAATCAAGAAATAAACCTAAGTGTATTGCTTAAATTATGTAAACACTATTACTGATGTTCTTAAAGGCATCGCTGTCTCAGTCTACTGATAATACTTTAGAGAGACTACGTGCTTTTCACCGAGAAGCGCTAATATAGAACAGAACTTAGTAAAAATCACCGTTGGATATGGTTCGCAGGTACAGGTATCCTAGTTATTCTTCGTCGCTTTTACATGTTTCAGATAAGGCGGTAATAATGAGTTATTTAAGTATATTCCAATACCGCTACAGTGTCTCCTAAACTGTAGGCAATTTAATCTAGGCATACCAGTAGCCAGTTTATATGGTTCGATGTGGCACATAATCGTTATGCATGACCTTCGAAATAAGGCGGCGTTGAGCATATTGTTGCAGAATGGGCTTTGAGCTCCGCCTCAACAGCGGTGCTATCACCTACCTGGCACACCAATTATGAATGAGTTATATGGAAGGGATCACAAAACATATCTGGTTTCTGGGATACCTGTAGGGTAGACTTTTCATGAAATATCGTCTCTCTGTTCCTGTTGTTGACATTATTCATGAAATCAATCAATAGAATATACCACCGTTACTCGCTCAAAAAACCCATACACCAGAAATGAGCATAACTCTCTTATTCTACCTTACTCCGGATAACCTTTAAATAACAGAAATCATTGGCTTGTTTGATTTAATCAAATTAATAACTAGTAAAAATAAAAAATGCAATTTAAATAGTAATCCATACTATTTTAACTATATAAACAGATTAATTTACTATTTTTTAGTTTCATAGATAGAGAAAACTTAATTTTTAAAATAAATAGATTAAGATAAAATGAAATTTTATAAATTGTATTTATAGATGCTATTCTAATGTTGCAGTGATTAGAAGTAGGAAATTAAAATTGAGGATCTCAATTAGAAAAAGAGTTATCAAGCCTAAAAAATAAAGAGGTAGTTAGTATCAGTAATTATGGTTATCATTACACTCGAGATGATGGCTAAATCTCTAGCAAAATTTACTATAATTAATGAGATAAATAACGCCAATTAATATAGCGATCATTAACTTTAGTATTATATAGCTAAAGTTATCACCGCATTCATATAAATGTTATTATAAAGTAAATGAATGACGATGCCATAATCCTGCTAAAAATTACTATTAATTAGAGGGTTATACCTAATGCTGTTAGTAACAGAATAAAAAATTTCTGGTTTAGATCTAATGTAAGGCAATTTCTTGAAGAATTATGTTGATAATTTAATTGCCGGTATTGCCACTAATGTCTGCAATAATAGGTATTAGTGTTTTCAGTGCAAAAAGTTGTTGAAATGGTATTTTCGAATACATTAATTTTCTGAGAAAATGAAAGAAATACATAGAGGTTAAATAGCTACCTAAGTCCAGCAAGTTTTTTTATTTGCCAAACGGGTATAAAGCATATTTTTAGATTAATCCTCCCATGCGCCTGATGTTGCCATCACTTTCTTCATTAGAATTATCAATTATATCTTCAACGATTAGGCATCTTCATTAATAACTAATTATTATCAAGCACAGCTACTGAGATAAAATCGTATTGTGCAAAAACATTCATAGTATCTTCTGCTTTTTTTGTCAGGTAAAAAATTTATTGTAGCGATTTTTATCAGATCAGTTACTATTTTTCTTGGTGATGCGATTGAAATCGTCGTTAATGGCAGCTCCTATTTCTCTATAAGCGATTTTCTATATCAAAAATAAAAATTTTATCGGTTTCTTTATGGGGAAATTACTGCTCTGCGGTAGATAACATTGAACGGTTTTTAGTCTAAAATTAGATTTGCCTATAATAAATTTAAATTTATTAGTTTTCAATGCTATCTTTATGATATTATAGTATTTTACGGATCTTATTACGTTGACTGACATCAAGGTAATCAGTAAACAGTGAATTATGTTGCGGTGCAAAGTGTTCTAGAGTATGGAGTTGTTCATTAAGATGAAGTAGCACACATCCATTAACTATCTATCTAATAAGTTCTTTAATAAATTTATACATACTGAGGCGTGAGATTTCTACTAATACTTAGCCGCAAATTATTATCCATTAACTACTATAGCAATAAGCGTTAATAATAAGGTATTATTTCTAATAGATCAGAAATATCGGTTACATATAAGGTATTGTAGTAGTGATTTAATTTTTATAATTTTTATCGTTTTTAATAGATAAAATAATCCTTATTATTTTGCCATCTTAGATGGTGAGATTATAATGATCTCTTAATTTCCCATAAGAGCGTCAAAATATATTTTCTAATCTATGCTAGCTTTTGTTAAAGCCGACTTAATAAGTGAGGTCATTTTTAATGAAAATGCTGGTTGAGATATAGTTATCCTTAAATACTAATAGTCCTAATTTATTTGTTTGGTATTGTCATTTTTAATGAATTTCGATTAAATGCACACATTGGTTAAACAACCAATGTTAGTAGCAGGACACATAAGTTATTAAATAAAAATTAAACAATTAAATTGAATTTGTGATTGTTAAATTTTAATTTGTAATATACTAAAATATAAAGCAGATTCCTCTTTAATTTTTAATTTCCACCCAGGCACCTCATGCCAGTATTTTTGTTCTTTTTCTAAATCTAGCAACATCAATGCATTTTGCTGTAAATAATGAGTAGGAAGATAGAGTGTCCAATGATTTTTATCGGTTTTTAAACGTAGAGAATTTGGCATGGTTGTTGATTGACGTTGATTATTAAGTAAAGTAGCCAATCGTAATAATTGAATCATAGGTAAATATTGTTTTTTCTTAAAAAGATTTAATTTAGGGAATTCATTAGCTCTAATACTTTTTTTATGATATCTAACAAATGTTGCCAGTAAAAACTGTTGTTCTTGGTTAAAACCTGGTAAATTAGTATTATATAAAATATAAGCAGAATGATGATGTAAGTCATCATGATTAATATTTAATCCAACTTCATGCAGAATGGCTGCCCAGATAAGTAGCACTTTCAATTCTGAATTAGCCAACTTGAGGTTTTGTTTTTTCCATTCTTGATAAAGAATCTCTATGGTTTTTGAGACTCGATGTGTTTGTTCTCGGTCAATATTATATTGTTCAGCTAAACTTAATGCGGTACGCTGACGAATATCTTGATGACTAAAACATCCTTGTATTTCATAGAGAATCCCTTCACGTAAAGCCCCGTCAGACAAGGTTAATTGCTTGATTTGCAGAGCATCAAATATACTACATAAAATGGCTAATCCAGGAACAAAAACATGAGCACGCTCTTCCGATAAACCGGGTAGAACGAGTAACTTAAAATTTTTATATTTTAGTACTAATTTTTTTAATTTTATTAAGCGCTCATGGGTGATGACACCATCTGAATAACCGAACTGGCATAGTACTTCATGAATTGCTTTTATGGTTCCTGAACAGCCATAAACATAGTCCCAACCTTGCATTTGATATTGGCAAGCAAGATTTTCCAGTTTATTCCAACTAGCAAAATAAGCACGCTCAAAATTAGTTTCATTAATTATATTGTTAGCAAAAAACTGATTGGCATAACTGATGCACCCCATCTTATAACTTTCCATTAATAAAGGCTTAAAATCTTCACCAATAATAAGTTCCGTTGAACCACCGCCAATATCAATTACTAATTTCCGGCCTTTTTCTGACTGAGTATGCTCAACTCCCATAAAAATCAGTCGCGCTTCTTCGCGGCCTGAAATAATTTTAATTTGGTAGGGTATAATAGCTTTAGCTTGTTGTAAAAACTGTTTGATGTTAACTGATTCTCGTAAGACATGAGTCCCAACAATACAAACATTATCAGCGGAAAAACCTTGTAAACGTTCAGAAAAAAGTGCTAAGCATATTAAGGCACGCTGAATTGATTTTTCACTTAATTTATTATACTTATCTAAACCATCAGCTAAATGAACGCGTTTTTTAATGCGAGTTAAAATCTGTAAGGCACCATTAACAATTCGTGCAACAATCATATGAAAGCTATTAGACCCAAGATCAATGGCGGCAATTTCCTTCGGCCTTAATGATGAAGGTTTTATTAATGGCATAGTATTAAGTTCTTTTTTCTGGATACTCTATTAATTTTAGATAATTATAGACAGCAAGTTGGGCTTGGATCTTTCGTTTATTACCACGAGGTACGTAACGATTAGTTAACTCTTTGTCGATATAACGAGCTTTAACGGTATCACTAAATTGTAATTCAAGAATATCGAGCACGCGTTTTTTCAGTTGTTGATCAAGCAATTTAACGGCAACTTCAATACGAAAATCAATATTTCGTGTCATCCAGTCAGCTGATGAGATGAAGACTTCTTCGTTGCCATTATTATTAAATACATAAACTCTATCATGCTCAAGAAAACGATCAACAATGCTAGTGACTTGAATATTTTCACTAAAATTAGTTTGACCAGGAACAAGCGAACATATGCCGCGGATCAATAAACGAATTTTTACGCCAGCATTTGAGGCATCATAAAGACGATTAATTAACTCTTTGTCGTCTAAGTTATTAATCTTTAGTAAGATAGCGGCTGATTTTCCCGCCTGAATGTTGGTAATTTCCCGATCGATCAATTGAGTTAGAAGAGCGCGTGAATTTTGCGGCGAAACCATTAAATTTTCAAAACTAACGGGTCGATAAGGATTTTCAATAAAGTTAAATACTCTCCTTACTTCATTAGTAATTTGTTGATTTGCTGTTAATAATGAATAGTCAGTATAAATACGAGCGGTTTTTTCGTTAAAATTTCCAGTGCCAATATGAGCATAACGAATAATTTTATCTTGTTCTAGGCGAGAAATAATAAAAAGTTTAGCGTGAATTTTAAGACCAGGTACAGAGAAAACGACATGTACCCCGGCTTCGGTAAGATGCTTAGCCCAATGGATATTAGCTTCTTCATCAAATCTAGCTTGTAATTCAACCACCACGGTGACTTTTTTACCATTATGCGCAGCATGAATCATCGATTCAATTATGCGCGAATCCTTGGCCACCCGATAAATATTGATTTTAATTGTTAATACGTTGGGATCAAAAGAGGCTTGCCGTAATAATTCTATCGTATGCTCAAAAGTGTAATAGGGATAATAGAGGAGAACATCTTTTTCTCTGATTGCATCAAAACCATTACGAAAATTGTCAAAACAACGATGACGTAAACGCGGGAGTGGCTTATTTAGTAAATTTTTATTACCTTCATTTGGAAATTTAATGAAATCTTTAAAGTTATGATAACGGCCACCAGCTATGACTGAATCATCATTAGATAGTCCGAGTTTTTTTCTTAGCAGTTCTACCATTTCATCAGGCATGTTACGTTGATAAACAAAACGAACTGGTTCTGCATTAAGACGCTGTTTTAAGCTGGATGACATTAGCTCTAGCATACTGGATTCCATCTCAGTAGTTAAATCATATTCCGCATCGCGCGTCATTTTCATCGCATAGGCGTTTAATTGATCATAGTCAAAAAATCCTTTAAATATTTCGTCTAAACAATAACGTAAAATATTATCTAGCAGGATCATTGATTTCCTGCATTTTGGTATTTCAGGCGGTAAATGGATAAATCTAAGTTGTTTTCCTGCTGGAATTTCTAGTAATGCATATTTAATATTCTGTTCTTTGATAATTTCTACGGCTAAATAAGTATAATCATCTTTTAAAAATTTAACTAAATTAGTTTCCGGAGTGATTAGAATAGGTGTGATATGTTGACTAAGTTCTTGGCGAAAAAATTGTCGTAACCAAATTTGTTGGTTTGGCGAAATTTGCCGTTCATTAATTAGGAAAATCTGGTTACGCGCCATTTCAAATAATAAGTCATTATACAGTAAGTCAAATTCTTGATCAAGTTTGGCAACTTTTTTTTCAATTAGTTTTAGTAGATGGCGTGAACTAGATGCGGTTCCTTGTTCTTCATTAATTAATATCCGTCTCTTAACATCGGCAAATCTTATTTTATAAAATTCTTCAAGATTATTTGAATAAATACCTAAAAATCGCATGCGTTCAATTAGCGGATTACGTTTATCTGCTGCTTCTTGCAATACTCGCTCATTGAATGATAACCAACTGATCTCTTTTTCAGTATAGAGCAAAACTTTAGACATCTTTATTCCATAACCAATATTGTTATTTAATCATACAGGATATTGATCCTTATTAGCTTATCTGATTACTTATGATTTTCAGATATTTTATTGAATACCTACTAGAGGTTTGGAGTTGTGTTAGCAAAGGTTATTGCTTTCTTGCAAAGCAATAACCTTTGCTAACATAGTCATTTTTAGTCAATTTAATTAGTAACTAATAACAGAATCAAGCCGAATGATAAATCATAATAATAATATGTTACTAACAAACTCAGTTTTTGATAAGTTATACCAATTTTTGGTGTATGGAGTTTCGGAGATGCTGCGTATCCATGCTAATTAATTTCGTGAATTATTTTAATAACAGAGGAATAATATTCTATCTAAAGTTTACCCTACAGGTATCCTCAAATTAGATATTACCTCTTATCCCTTGTATAGAACTGATTCGTAATGGTGCCAGGTAGGTGATAGATGCCAGCTGTTAAGGCAGAGCTATAAGTTATACTGCGATAACATGCTAAATGCTACCTTCTCCATGTTAGTTTCATATGGCCATGTTCATAACGATTATTTTGTTATCGCTAACTATACAGACGAGTATTGGAATATTGAGATTAAAGAGCCTAAGGTTCAGGGATCAATGGCCGTAACGGAATATCTTTTAACAACTCATTATTACTGCTCTATCTGAATCTGCAAAATCGGCAAAGAATTGCCACCAAGCTTGTACTTGCTAGACATCTTAACTAGTTATTTTTATGAAGTTCTGAAGACACTTATAAATAAAAGAACATATGCTCTTCTCTATCAGTGTTATCAGTAGATTGAAACATCGATGCCTTGAATGGTAGAAGGCAAGGGTGCCTGTATGATTTATACGATATGCCTAACATTTTTTATTTGATTGCATATAATAGACCTGTCAGGCAAATCGATTGCCTTTGCCTACTTAATTATGTCAGCGGAACTCTGCATAGACGTAAAGAGCTTATTGCAGTCGAAGATATTTATCGAGAGTCAGGAAAGAGCACTGTGTTTAACTTCTAATGCCTTGTGAGCCGCTTGCCTTAATCGTATCTCTCAGACTTACTAAGAGATACGGCAGTGCTTGGTTTTTTGAATACAATGGCGGAAAAAGATATTCCTGGACATTTAGCACCAACATTGTTTTGTAGTACACAAAATAGCTGATGTGTTGACTTCGCCTCCAAAGGAATAAAACAGAGATTAATTGGTTAGCTGAGGAGGTTTAGCTAACAGAGAGTCGCGATGTCGCTAATAAAGGCAAATATTTTGTTAGTAAAGCTTTTAGCGAAGTGTCTTGCAAGAATGAAGAAGTTGGAGAAAGATCGAGAAGAACACTTAGCATTCTATAACATCCCTTCACAATCACTGTATGTGAGGTTTGCTCTCATTAACAATAACGAAGAATCTGATTAAATCAGGTTTTATGATAGTGAGGATACGAAGCTGATGTCGAAGGGCTGTGTTAGAAAAATAACCCTTTAATACTACTTAAGCTAATCCCCGTCCCGTCTGCTCAAAAAAACTGGAACTAGGTAAGGAGAAGTTTATCTCAATCCTAGTGGTAACAAGGTGCAATTTAAGGATGGAGAGCAGATTCATGAAACATCAGAGCGCTAAGTCTAATTATCATATACCAGATTTACTAATAATTCAGCGTTTTCAACATAAATTGTTTAATGGTAGTTGAAATAGGAAGTTCAAAGAAAAGTTTTGTTTTAGTTTTTGATTTCAAATGTTTTGATATTTTAAAATAATGGGATAATACAGATGTTATTTTACCTTATTCATCATTACTTTATTAAAGTGATATTAACTAAACAAGTATGTGGAGTTCTAGCGATTGAAACGAACAAAGTACCGTGGTTATTAGAAGTAATAACCACCATGTAGAAAAAATAAAACCTTAGAACAGTTAGTTTATCGTGAAGCAAAAAAAAGAAGTGAGCATTATCATTCAATATTGTCACCTATGCACTAAGTTATCTTGCTAACCAAAATAGTACAATCAAATGTATTTATACCATTTCGCTGAAATTAATTCATTAACAATAAAATCAGGCAGTATATACATATGGATTAAACTGTAAAATGAACATATTTGTGTTCATGTATTAGTCGTGAAAAAATCTTATCAATGAGTATAGTTAAATGTAATTGATATTGGGGTTATCCTAATCCCAATACAAAAGGTACAATTAAATCGTCTTAGATTAAAAATAATTCGTTAAATAATTTAAAAACAATTTAGTTATAATATGAAAATGAAATGTGTATTAACCTGCAGATCTTGATAAAGTATTAATGTTAAAATAGCATATAAAATAAGTAAAATTAAGGAGATTACTTGGATAGTTTGTTTAAGTTAACAACAAAGCAAAAAAATCTAGTGAGGATTTTGCAAATTACCGATACTCATCTTTTTGCTAATGTTAATGATACTCTACTTGGAATTAATACTTTTGGTAGTTTTCATGCAGTAATTGATGAAATTTTAGTGCGCAATGAAAATTTTGATTTAATTGTTGCTACCGGTGATTTGGTTCAAGATCAGTCCGCATCGGCTTATCAATATTTTGCAGAAGGAATTAAACGCTTATCTGCTCCTTGTGTTTGGGTGCCAGGCAATCATGATTATCAACCGAAAATGGTTATGACTTTAGCAAAAGCAGGAATTTTACCTTCTAAGCAGGTACTAATTAATAATAATTGGCAAATTCTTATGTTGGACAGTCAAATTCAGGGTGCTGTGCATGGAAAATTATCCAAACAACAGCTATTATGGATGAAAAGCTGTTTTGAAACATATACTGAATGTAATCATTTACTTATATTACATCATCATCCTTTGCCATCTGGCTGCACCTGGCTTGATAAATATAGCTTGCGTAATTCTCATATTTTAGCTAAATATTTAAAACAATATCAACAAGTTAAAGGGATTTTATATGGTCATATTCATCAAGAAATAGATGAATATTGGCAAGGAATCCGGATGATGGCAACACCATCAACCTGTATACAATTTAAACCTCATTCTACTAAGTTTACATTAGACACAATGGCACCAGGTTGGCGTTATCTTGATCTTTCTATCAATCATGACGGTAAAAATGCGTTAGGTACAGAAGTTTTCAGATTGAATAGTAATAAATTTCGCCCAGATTTTGGCTCAGTCGGTTATTAATGTAATTATTAATTTATATATGGTTTTAATAGCTTGCCTTTTATTATAAAAGGTAAACAAGTTAAAAGGTTGTCTACTTCAGCGAAGACATCCTGAAATTAATATACTTACCAAGCTTCCGTATTATACTGAACAAGTTGTTAATAATCATTACAGAATCCCGTAGTAGCTCATACTGGAGAGTTGATTATACTATAAGATTCTTTATTTGGTGGTTATTTTGCTATTTTATTATCACAATAATTTAATTTACTCATTGTTGTTGTCAATCCTAGCTATACGTCTTTTTGATTTATTTCAGCAGTATTTAGGTGATGAAGTTAATGCTTATACAAAAGAACATTGTATTTTACAATCCCACCATTTAAATAAATTATAGGTGATACAAGTTAATGCATTAACGGTACAAAATTTAATTTGATTATTACAACAAACAGGTGATGAAATATTGAACTATCATCAAACTGTTACATATCTTATGGAGTGTAAGTAAATAATAGTGTTAGAATATAGAGGTAAACTCATGCTTTTATTGGATTTAACTACTAATTTCTACAAATTATGCGTTTTTAGCTTTAGAAAAAACAAAATAAGTAAAAATTATTTAAAATACCTAAATGACTGTTATTATCAGGCTATCTTGGAAAGATTATTGGTGTATATCAATTTTATTGAATGAAGGATAGTTTAATGCAAAGTGTATTGTCCATTTTTTTGAGCCAATCATGGATAAAGAGTTCATCCTTCTGCTTTGATGGATGATAAATAGTAAAAAATTTTTACCATTGAGCATAAAACTAATTACCACTGCTTAATAAGGCAGGATAATCAGAGAGTTATTGGTAATGAATTTCACATTTAAAATGTGAACAGTTATATCAGACAATTAAAAGGATCACTAAATAGATTCATGATATAGGAGTTTTTATTTGCAGAATTATCTGGCATAGAGAAGATTATTTCAAACACAACAATTGAAATATAGAGGTGGTCACAAATTGCTCTGCGAGCAGAGTAACAACCTTTGCTAACATAATCTATTATCATCAGCATTTATTTACCTAATCAAATGCAATTACCACAGAAAATAATATGACTCAATCTAATTATAATGCAGAGGCAATCGAAGTTCTAAGTGGTTTAGAACCAGTACGTCGTCGCCCAGGTATGTATACCGATACTTCTCGACCAAATCACCTAGCGCAGGAAATAATTGATAATAGCGTGGATGAAGTGCTTGCTGGTTATGCTAAGCGTATCAATGTTATCTTGTATAACGATCAGTCGCTGGAAGTAATTGATGATGGCCGAGGTATCCCTGTTGATATACATCCAGAAAAGAAAGTATCAGCTGTAGAGTTGATTTTGGGGCAATTACATGCTGGTGGAAAATTTTCTAATAAAAATTATCAATTTTCTGGTGGGCTACATGGAGTTGGTATTTCCGTGGTCAATGCGTTATCAAAACGCATTGAAGTAACTATTAGTCGTGATAGTCAAATATATCGAATTATTTTTGAACATGGTGAGAAAATTCAGGAACTCAAAGTAATTGGTAGTTGCGATAAACGAACGACTGGTACCGGAGTGCATTTTTGGCCTGATAGTTATTTTTTTGATGACCCACGTTTTTCTATTTTGCGTTTAGCGCATGTATTAAAAGCTAAAGCTGTGCTATGTCCTGGTCTTGAAATCCTCTTTAAGGATAAAATAAATAATACTGAGCAGACATGGCGTTATAATAATGGCTTGACCGACTATTTAATGGAAGCAGTGAATGGTTTAATTACTTTACCGGAGAAAGCCTTTGTTGGTAATTTTGCTGGGCAAACAGAAATGATCAATTGGGCACTGCTTTGGTTACCGGAAGGTGGAGAACTATTAACAGAGAGTTATGTTAATCTTATTCCAACCGCACAAGGTGGAACTCATGTTAATGGATTACGTCAGGGTTTATTGGATGTAATGAGAGAGTTTTGTGAATATCGTAATTTACTTCCTCGTGGTATAAAATTGACGGGTGATGATATTTGGGAACGCTGTGCTTATGTTCTATCAGTTAAAATGCAAGATCCACAATTTGCCGGCCAGACCAAAGAGCGTCTTTCTTCTCGCCAGAGTGCTGCGTTTGTTTCCGGGGTAGTAAAAGATGCTTTTAGTTTATGGTTAAATCAAAATGTTCAAGAAGCTGAACAATTAGCAGAACTCACCATTTCTAGTGCACAAAATCGTCTACGCGCAGCAAAAAAAGTTGTGCGCAAAAAACTGACCAGTGGACCTGCATTACCCGGTAAGTTAGCGGATTGTACTTCTCAGGATCTTAATCTTACTGAGCTATTTTTAGTTGAGGGAGATTCAGCCGGTGGATCAGCTAAGCAGGCTCGTGATCGTGAATATCAGGCGATTATGCCGTTAAGAGGAAAAATACTGAATACTTGGGAAGTTTCTTCCGATGAAGTTTTAGCTTCACATGAAGTTCATAATATCTCACTAGCTATTGGTATTGATCCAGACAGCAATGATCTTAGCCAACTCCGTTACGGTAAGATCTGTGTTCTTGCCGATGCAGATTCGGATGGACTGCATATTGCAACATTATTGTGCGCACTTTTTGTTCGTCATTTCCCCACTTTAGTAAAAGCAGGTCATATTTATATTGCTATGCCACCTTTATATCGTATTGATTTAGGTAAAGAAGTTTATTATGCCCTTGATGAAGATGAAAAAACTGCTGTTCTTGATCGCCTGAGTTATAAGCGAGGTAAACCGAACGTCCAACGTTTTAAAGGATTAGGCGAAATGAATCCAGCTCAATTACGTGAAACCACATTTGATCTTAATACACGACACTTAGTGCAGCTCATTATTAATGATGAGAATTATCAAAAAACACTCTCGATGATGGATATGTTATTGGGTAAAAAACGAGCAGAAGATCGTCGAAATTGGTTACAAGATAAAGGCAATGCGATAGAAATTGAAGTGTAATCGACTCTATTGTTAACCACAGAGTATAAGGAATTAAATAAATGACTGAGATAATTCACGATGGTATAGAACAGCAACCACTGTATACCTTTACTGAAAAGGCCTATCTCAATTATTCTATGTACGTCATCATGGATAGAGCATTGCCATTTATTGGTGATGGATTAAAACCTGTTCAGCGACGAATTATTTATGCCATGTCTGAGCTTAATTTAAGTAATGCCGCTAAGTATAAAAAATCAGCTCGTACAGTCGGTGATGTATTAGGAAAATACCATCCACATGGTGATAGCGCTTGTTATGAAGCCATGGTGTTGATGGCGCAACCATTTTCTTATCGTTATCCATTAGTTGATGGTCAAGGAAACTGGGGAGCGCCAGATGATCCTAAATCTTTTGCTGCTATGCGTTACACTGAGTCAAGATTATCAAAATATTCTGAAACGCTACTCAGTGAGTTAGTATTAGGAACGGTAGACTGGACAACTAACTTTGATGGAACATTAACAGAACCAAAAACACTACCAGCAAAATTACCCAATATTCTGTTGAATGGCACGACAGGAATTGCTGTTGGTATGGCGACCGATATTCCGCCACATAATGTGCGTGAAGTAGCAAGTGCGTTACTTGCTTTACTGAAAAATCCTAAAGCTGATCTTAAAATATTTATGGATTTTATTCCTGCTCCTGATTACCCAACAGAAGCAGAAATTATTTCTTCAAAAGAAGATATTGAAAAAATTTACCAAACAGGCCGTGGTTCTATTCGGTTACGCGCTGTCTGGGAAATTGATGATGGTAATGTAGTGATTACTGCACTGCCTCATCAAGTTTCAGGGGCTAAAGTATTGGAGCAGATTGCTTTGCAAATGCGTGCTAAAAAATTACCGATGGTAGAAGATTTACGTGATGAATCAGATCATGAAAACCCAACACGTCTAGTGATTGTACCTAGAAATAATCGGATTGACTTAGTACAAGTGATGAGGCATTTATTTGCTACGACAGATCTAGAAAGAAGTTATCGGATTAATTTAAATATGATTGGTCTAGATAATCGCCCTGCAGTTAAAGGACTGGTTGAAATTTTAAATGAATGGTTATTATTTCGACGAAAAATCGTACGTAACCGCTTAAATCATCGTTTAGAAAAAGTATTAAAACGTTTACATATCCTTGACGGTTTATTAATAGCTCATCTTAATATAGATGAGGTTATCCATATTGTCTGTAATAAAGATGAAACTAAAATAGTATTAGTGACCCGTTTTGTGCTTTCAGAAATTCAGGCTGAATCTATCCTGGAATTAAAATTGCGTCATTTAGCTAAACTAGAGGAATTTAAATTACGTGCTGAGCAAGATGAATTAGCTAAAGAACGTGATCAACTGAAAAATGTTTTAGGTTCTGAGGAGAATTTAAACACATTGATCAAAAAAGAAATTGAAACAGATGCACATACTTATGGTGACGCCCGTCGCTCACCGCTTAAGGAGCGTATTGAAGCAAAAACTATAAAGGAACATGATATTTTGCCTTCTGAGCCGGTTACTATTGTTCTTTCTATTATGGGATGGATAAGAAGTGCAAAAGGCCATGATATTGATCCGACTAATCTTAATTATAAAGCAGGAGATGGTTTTCTTAGCGCAGCAAGAGGTAAAACAAACCAACCAGTTATTTTTCTTGATAGTACTGGACGAACTTATTCTCTTAATCCACTTGATATTCCTTCTGCCCGTGGACATGGAGAGCCGCTTACTAGTAAATTGGCATTGCCACCTAGCGCGAAGATTGAATATGTACTGATTGCTCCAAAAGAGCAAAAATATTTGTTAGCATCGGATGCAGGTTATGGTTTTATTTGCACTACTAATGATTTAGTAGCAAAAAATAAAGCAGGGAAGGCATTAATTACCTTATCTAATAATGCAAAAGTACTGGCACCATTAGAAGTTAATAATGAACAGCAAGATTTATTATTGGCAATTACTAAAGTAGGGAGAATGTTAATATTTCCTATTATCGATCTATCTCAGCTATCTAAAGGTAGAGGCAATAAAATTATTAATATTGCAGCAGCTCAATCAGCTAGCAGAAATGATTTGTTAGTTTGGTTAAAATTTTTGCAGCCTAAATCTTCAATTACATTTTATTATAAAAAACGAAAATTAAAATTAAATCCAGAAGATTTACAAAAATATTATGCTGAACGAGGTCGAAAAGGTTCTTTATTACCTCATAGATTACAGAGTATTGAGCGTATAGAAACAACTCTTTCTAGTAAAGGATAATCTTTAATTTTTATTGGTGCGTGAAGTTGCTTATTATTTGAGGTAAATATGTTAGCTATTATTCGTATTATTATTGTAATCCTATTTACTATATTGGTTTGTGTGTTAGGTTGTTTTTATTGCTTATTAAGTCCAAGAAATCCACATCATGTTATGCGCTTTAGTCAGTTATTTGGTAAATTATCTTATGTTTTTGGTATTACCATTATTCGTCGAGTGCTTTCTAAAGCGAAAGATTATGGTCCCGTAATTTATATCAGTAATCATCAAAATAATTATGATATGATAACTATATCAAATGCGATCCAACCAAATACCGTTACTGTTGGTAAAAAAAGCTTAGTGTTTATCCCTTTTTTTGGCCAACTATATTGGTTGGCCGGTAATATTCTTATTGATAGGGCTAATCAGACTAAAGCACATAATACAATTTTACAGATTGTTAATCAAATTAAAAAAAGAAAAATTTCTGTCTGGATGTTTCCTGAAGGAACCCGTAGTCGTGGTCAAGGTTTACTACCATTTAAAACCGGTGCATTTTATTCAGCAATTACAGCTGGAATTTCGATAGTACCAATCTGTTTATCTGAAACTGAAGGACGTATTAAACTTAATCGTTGGAATAATGGAGTAGTGATTATTGAAATTCTACCGTCCATTGATACAACAAAGTATAATCGGGGAAACGTGCATGAATTGGCAAAATATTGCCATGATTTATTCAAAGCTAAAATTGTAGAATTAAATAAAGAAGTGGCAGAAATAGAAAAAAATAAATTAAAAATTAAGTTTACTTTTCAAGGAAGTTAGTTTCCAACTAATATTATTAGATAATAAATTAATATTTGATGTTGTATTAATTTATTGCCCTAATTGAATTTAGTTATCAACCAATTCTGATAATACAATTATTAGTGGATCATAAATTATATATTTATCTTGATGAACAAGAGATGGGACTAGCTTATTAATATTTTATGGAGAGAGGATATGTCATTAAATCGGAATTGATTTCTTAATATATCAAGAATAGCTATGAGTATTTCTATGCTTTTCACTGTGATGATTATCGCAAGAAAATGAAGAATACTCATTATTTACCAACCGCGCTTTTATTAAAATTTAATTTTAATTAATCGCTATTTAGTGCGTTAAAAAAAATATTATTGATCTTTGATGGTAGACATCGCAGTAATATTATTGGTTGCAATGGTTATTATTTATGTCTAACTATTCAATTATAAAATAGTGGTATATAAAATTGGTATATAATAATTAACCCTCTTAAAAAGAGGTTGCTATGGTAGTTAGTGTGGGGGTTACAAGTTCTTAGAATAAAAATTAATGTAACAGAAAAATTAATGTCGCCTAATATTAATTGTTAGTTGTTATCGCCAATTCGATAAGCGGCTGCGAGTGCGAAATATTGGTATTAAGCTAATACATCAGGCGTGACGCCAAGATAAATTCATGATGACTTGGTTGATTTGGGGATTCTATTAGATAGAACCAGTAAAAATTTAAATATTCCTAATCATTAGCAGCGTTAATAATCCCCTTATTTATTTTGCAAGATAAATGCGTAAATAGCTTTAGAATGTCTCCCTATAAATAAACAAAAAATTTTAGACGATATTTTATTAGTTAATGGTATTCAGGAGCTAGTATATTAGAGTTGCTCTGGCTGCTTAAATGCATAAAATTTAAGACCTATATATTGGAAATCAATGATAAGCGTCTATTCTATCTGATAGATAGTGATTAAGAGTTGATACCTGCTTCTATAAATATTAATAGATTACCTATTGCGCCTAGGGGGGATCCATCAAGAGTCTTAATTTATATGTCCAAAACAGAATTATTGACAATAATGACTAAAAAGTAGCAGAAATTATAGATCACCTTAAAAGGTTTTTCAAATTTTCAGCTTTATTAAATTCGACTAAAGTTTAACTATTTCTTCTTCAAGATTATTATTGTTAGTAACAGGTAATTTACTAGAGACTCTAGTTAATGATATAATCTAAATGATATCGATGATCTGTAATTATGAAGTAATCTTTAGTAAATCTTTTGACATTAATAGTATTATACGAGATGTCAATTGTATTGACTTAATCACCCAAAGAAGGTGATGGATCCTAGAAATGCTGGACAGTAAAAGAGTATGAGCCTCAATCCTTCCATTTTAAAGTTATTAATCATAATGGTGTTGGTAGGGATACAACCCCTACCAGACTAAGAGGATTATGGCTAGAAAATACAGTAGGATAAATGGATAGTAAATTATTAGTTAATATGCTCAACCGTCTTATAATAATTTCCTTTTGTATTTTAATTAAAATTTAGAAAAGTGTATAAAGGCTTAGTTGCGCTGATGGGGTATCAATCCATCAGATTAATTTATATCTAATAAAAAATATTTTTGTCTGATTAAATAAAAAGTAATTGTATCATTTTATGATTTGGAGTTATGTTCATTTCTGGTGTATGAAGTTTTAGGAGATGATGGCCATATCCTATTGATTAATTTTATGGATGATTTTAATAATAGAGAGATGTAATATGCTATGAAACATACCCTACAATCTATCCGAGAAACCAGATATTACTTATTTATTCCCTTGCATGAACTTATCAGTAGTACTGATAGTTAGTTGATAGGCACACTACTTATTAAGTCTCTCAACTCGATTCGAAGTTACGGTTACAACAATTATTCTGAACGCCGCTTCTCGACGGGCATCAACACGTCGACCGTAACGGTTATTCGTCACAGTAAACTTACAAGACAGGTATTGGCGATGTTGAAATTAAAGTGCATAGTTATAGGGATAGCAGTAATAATTGAATATATTTCAATATCTCGTCTCTGTCTTATCTAAGACGTGAAAAATGGCGAAGAGTTGTTACCATATTGTATAATGTTAGGTATCTCAACCAGTGATTTTTATGATCATGAAGATACTTTTCGATGAAAGCACATGATCTCTCTACCAGTATTATCAGGATGCTAAAACAGCAATGAGTTGAAGAGTATTGACACAAGGTATCAGCATGATTTAAGTGATACGCTACGTTTATTTCTGTGCCGATAGCATATGCCATCTGTCAGAAGCATTCTGATTTTCTTCGCCTGCGTGTTTATTATTGAGTTATTTAGTGTAGATGTAAAGAGCTCGTTGCACTCGAATATGCTTATCGAGAGTCAAAAAGCGCACTGGACCGAACTTATTAATGTGACCTTACGACCGCGTGGTTTAATCATACCTCTTAGACTTGCTAAGGAGGTATGTGGCGTCATTAGTTTTTGTAATTCAATAGCAAAGATATTTCCTCGCACGTAGCATTAACGTTATTGGAAATGCAAAATAACTAATGCGTTACCTTCACTCTACAAAGGCATGAAACACCGAAAGTTAAGGTGAGCTACGAGAGATTTGTCTATCAGAGATACTTGTACCGCTAACAAAGCCATTGATATTTTTTGGTAAGGTTTTAATGTATCCTGCATCGATGAGGATATTAGAGAAAGATTGAAAAGAATCGCTGGCATTCTATGGGATTCCTGTCAGCGCACTTGGGATCAACAAAGCGGCGTTGAACATGTGAGAAGCATAATGGTTTTAATCTCATCCCTCAATAGCATCGCTATCAACTACTTGGTACCATTACGGATAAATTCATATAAGAGATTATAGATAATATCTGGTTTCGTAGATATTAGTAGACTAGACTTTTCATGACATACTATCTCTCTGTTGTTAAAATTATTCATGAAATCAATAAGCAAGATACGCCAGCATCTCAAAAACTCCATACACCAGAAATAAACATAACTCTAAAGTATAAGTAGTTAGCAAAAATAAAATGGAGCCAATTTAGCATGAGTATTAATAAGTATGCTGTTTTATTAGTTAACTTAGGAACGCCTGATGCACCAACGCCAGAAGCAGTAAAACGTTTTTTGACATCATTTCTTAATGATATAAGAGTTATTGATATTTCAAGGATAATTTGGAAACCGCTATTAAATTTTTTTATTTTACCATTACTCTTACCAAGAGTGTGTAAATTATATCAATCAATTTGGACTGAAGCTGGTTCGCCATTGTTAAATCATAGTTTAGAACAGCTGGCTGCACTAGCAAAACAACTTCCAGCTATTCCTGTCGAATTAGGTATGAATTATGGTTCACCTTCTATTGCAATAGCAATAGATAAACTATTAATTAAGCAGATTAAAAATCTAATTGTATTGCCGCTTTATCCGCAATATTCTAGTTCAACCACAGCGGCAGTTTTTGATGCAATAAGCCGATCATTAAAAAAATATCGAACCATACCCGGCCTTCACTTTATTCGTAGCTATGCCGATCATCCATCTTATATTAATGCATTAAAAAAGTCAGTTGAGTTAAGTTTTGAACGATATGGTGAACCTGATCGATTATTGCTTTCTTTTCATGGAATTCCTAAACGTTATGCAAAAACAGGTGATATTTATCCACAGGAATGTGAATTGACAACCCGTTTACTTAGTGAATTAATTAATTTTCCTGCTAATAAAATTATCATGACTTATCAATCACGATTTGGTCGTGAGCCCTGGCTTACTCCTTACACTGATGTTACCTTAAAAAGGTTAGCTAAGAACGGCGTTAAGCATGTTAAGCTATTGTGTCCAGGTTTTTCGGTAGACTGTTTAGAAACGCTAGAGGAAATTGCAGTAAAAAATAAAAAATTATTTTATGCTGCTGGTGGAAAAAAATATCATTATATACCTGCACTTAATGCCTCCGAGAGGCATATTATGTTAATGGTTGAATTAGTCAGAGATTTAGTGATTAGTTAAATAGAATTAAAATTAAAAGTTACATTAGTGTGATTATGGATGATAGCATCCATTTAAATTTTTCACTATAACTATTTGTTTGTAATAGTTTATATTAACTAATAATTGCTAAAGTTCATATTTAGACTAACAATATAAATCATTGCTATTGTATAACATGCTAAATTATTTATTACATGTAATGTATTTTACACATTTTTATTATTCACTGTTATGAACATAAAAGTAAATGTTTTGAATTAAATTTCATTTAATTATTTTAGTATTTTAGTTATTTAAAATTATTTGATTATTTGATGAAGTTATATTCATCTCTAGTATATGGAGTTTTTGATATGGTGGTGGCGTATCCTGCAATTGATTTTGTAGATGATTTCAACAATAGAGAGATGATATTGCATAAAAAGTTTACTTTATAGGTATTCTCTAAACTAGATATTACCTGTAATCCTTCACATAAACTCATCCGTAATTGTGAAAGGTTAGCTGATAAGCACTGCTATTAAAGTGGAGTTTGAAGCCATACTGAAATAACATGCTCAAGTCCGCTTTTTTTTTGACAAGTTATGTCGTCGATCATAACGGGTTATTTACCTAACGAACTATAAAGCCTGGTATTAGCAATATTAAGATTAAAGTGCCGAAGATTAGGGATTTATAGCGATAACGAAATATGCTTACAGCTCATTGCTACCGTCTTATCTCAAGACTGTAAAATTAGCAAAGAGGTTTACCCATTGGGTCAGTGTATATGCGAGGGATCATTACAGGTAATTTTATAAAACCCTGCAGAGTTTTTAGATGAAAAATATATGACTTCTTCCCAAAGACCATTAGCAGATTGAAATACTGATACCTTTAAGAGCATCAGCAATGATGCCTACTTAATTTAAGTGATATACTTATGTTTATTTCTTAGCCGATGATATATACTCCGTCCTGTCAAGGTAAGTTGATTGTCTTTTTTCCTACAATTATATCGGCTTCATTGACCTTAAAAGTAAAGAGCTCGTTGTGGTCAAAAATGATTATCGAGAGTCAGAACAAATTGAATCTAATTTTCAATGGTCTATTGCAAGCACGGGGGATTTAACTGCATCATCCCAAGCTTCATAGAGAAGCTTGGTACTCATTGCTTTTTGGAATGCAATGGCAAAGATATTCTCAAACATGAAACATCAATGCTGTTGGGTACATAAAACAGCTAATGTGCTAGTTTAACTCTCCAAAGGCATGTAAGCAAAAATTAAAGCTGATTTGCCAGATCTATGGGTACAAGAGAGCTGTGATTCCGCTAATAAATCCCTTAATGTTTTGTTGCAAGGATTTAAGCGAATGTCCTTCAGAAATTAAGAAAGTGAAGAAAGAGCAAAAAACTGCTGGCAGTCTACACTTCCCGTCAGTACATTAGGCGTTAATAAAAACAACGAATTTAATTGAATCAAGTTTTATAACACTGAAGCTATCGAAGCCGATAGCTGAGCAGCTCTAGTTCAAAATAACCATTTAATACTATTAAAGGTCCTCACCCATATGCTCAGAAAAGCTAGAAACGGATAAATAATGGGGTTAACACCTGCTTGTAATTTTAGTAATAAATGTTTAATTTCAATAAAAAAGAATAAATATACAAAGTATTAGAGTATAATTTTAACATTATACATTAGATTTACTAATAACTCAATGATACCAGGATAAATAGTAATAACAAAACTATGTTGGAGAAGGTTATTAGTACAAGCACCTTATATTCTATAAGAAGGATTTTTACTAACAGAGTTAGGCACGAAAAGTAAATAGTCATATAGATCAAAAGAAACTCCTTCCTTAATTTTCTTTCAACATAAAGCTGCATCTCATTCATTAATTGACTTGGTGATAATCTGTCGGATGACGTCGATTTATGCATTGAAGTAACTCATTGCACTTTATCATATCTGATATTGTCACACTGACATACTTCTCCTAATGAATCGTTAATTACGGTTATAGAATATCATTGTAAAATTTCCGATTGCAGGAAACCATTTAAAATTTGATTAGAAGCCCTTTGGCAAAACTAAATCACAAAGATAAATGGTTTGATTATTTATGATGTATGTTGAATAACTTAACTTTATGGGGAGTTAAAAAAGATACAGATATTGGTTTAAAAACAGCATTTAGATTTACGTCATTACTTTCTTACTTCATCGGTGACACAGCCGTCAATATAAATGCATTAAATGGTATTGTTGACGTCGAAAAATATTTTTCTTGAATTCTTTAAAAGAAGACCTTATTTTCCATTTAGAAAAGGTAAAAAACGCAGAAGAGTAAAAAGATAAAAGAAAAATAAATCGCGGTCTTAATTTTTTTAGATCGAGATGGTCATGTAAACATTAGATTCTTGAAAAAGTTTAATGCGGGAGTATGTTAGCCGTTTTTTTTGAAACAATTATCAATAATAGTTAATCCTTTATTCCGATAAAGTTAAATGGTATGGAATCTTTAACAATGACCATGAAATTAGTTACCATTACCTAATAATGGTTAGGTAAATAGAGAGTTATTGGTAAAAAACTCCACATTCAAAATGTGAGCAATTATATCATCCGATTAAAAGATACTTAAGTAAATTACATGGTCTAAGATCGTTTATTTACTGAATTTCTGACCTGGAGCAGATTATGTAAAACTACAACAATTGAAATACAAATTTGGTTAAAAATTGTTCTGCGAGCAAGGTAGCAACCTTTATCAATATAGTTTTATTAATACACATCACCACAATTTAAACAAAATGCGTAGCGATTTTGTGGATCATTCATATCCTGACAAAATTTTATTTGTTGTTGAAATTCATTAGCTATTTTTTTCGGCACTAACAATTGCAGTGTATTGGGTATCATTCCTTCAGCGCTTAATGTTAATTCAAGTATTAATTGATCAATAAAAGAACGTTCAGGTTTCACCCAGTTAAGTGAAGGTATAGTGATTTTAGCTAATTCAGCAGCTTTATTTACTGCATCATCAAAATCACCTAGTTTATCAACCAGGCCATTTTTTAGCGCATCTAAACCTATCCATACTCGACCTTGGGCAATTTTATCTATCTCTTCTGGTGTTTTATGACGCGACTGAGCTACATACTTTAGGAAAGTATGATAGCCATTTTCAATAGTGATTTGCATCAAGTCAGAAAATTGTTTATTAATCCCTTTTGTTTCTGAGATATCCGCTAATGGCGTAGTGGAGACACCATCAGTATGAACGCCAATTGTACTTAAGCTTTTTTCGAAGGTATTTATTACACCAAAAATACCAATTGAACCAGTCAGAGTTGTTGGACTAGCAAAAATATAATTGGCCGGTGTTGAAATCCAATAACCACCTGATGCTGCAATCGCTCCCATCGAGACTACAATGGGTTTATTAGCGTCACGGGCAGCAATTAATTCATTACGTATCGCTTCTGAAGCGGTAACACTACCACCAGGACTGTTAATACGTAAAATAATAGCTTTTATATCAGGGTTAAGTCGTACTTTACGTATTTGCGCTACAAGTGTTTCGCTGCCTATCAAGCCAGGCTTTTCCAATCCATCAATAATAGCACCTTGGGCAATTATTACAGCAATATTGCTAGGTTGATCATCAGATTGCTTTTTTTTCATCAGTTGACTTTGCTGTAGTTGTTCATTTGGATAATCATAAATACTAATGTAATTAAAATGCTGATCTTTATCATTCCAACCAAATTTTTTGCTTAATTTTTTCTCTATAACTGCACCAGTAAAAATATGATCAATAAGTTTTTGTTTAATCGCATATTGCGCACTATCACCATTAACGCTTTTCATTTCTTCAATCAATTTATCAGCTCCTGGAAAAATATTTTCTGGCGTTGTTTGTCGGTTTTGCGCAACAGTTAATAAGTAATGTTGCCATAGTGAATCGATCCAGACTTGATCAGCTTTACGTGCTTCAGGTGACATATCATCGCTAATAAATGGCTCTACCGCTGATTTATAGCTACCGATACGAAAAATATGGCTATTAACTTTTAAGTTATTCAATAGCGTCTTATAATAGAGTTTATTAGTTGAAAAACCATAAATTCCGATATTACCTTCTTGTGACATATAGATATAATTGGCAAAACTCGCTAAATAATATTGTGATTGATTATAACTATTACCTATTGCGTAAATAGGTTTTCCAACTTGATTAAATTCTGTTAATGCCTTACCAATATATTGCAAGGATGATTGATCAGAACCAATTAGATTATCTAATTGTAAAACAATACCAGTAATTTTGTCGTCATAAGTTGCCAGGCGAATAATATTTACAATGTCAAATAAAGAATTTTCTTTTATATGATTACTTGATGAGCCTAATAATTCACGGCTCATTTTAATTTTATCAAAAGGATTAGGGATAGAGACTTGATCAACAATAATACCTTTTAAATCAATAAGTAGTGCACCATGATATTGACTAGTCAATTTTTTTTCATTTTTATAGACAAAATAACTACTTGCTATGATAAATATCAAAAAAAGACAGATAAAACTAGTGAGAAATCGTCTAATAAAATTAAGTAATCGCCAAATAAATTTAAAAAAAATTGCAATTAAATTCCATAATTTTTGCATATAATCTCCAATAATATGATTAATATTTTTATGTTAAAAGGACATATGATAATTGTCAGCCCCATAACTCATAGAATAATTAAAAATATTATTTTATTGCTATTCAAGCTGATTAAAAAATGTATACCTTAGTATACTTATAGTGATGAAAAAATTCTATTTTTGAGAAAATACTTATAAAGTGAAAATTTTTGCGTAATTTGTATCTATTAAATTAATTGCAATAAAAGTTAATTTAAATAAAGAGAAATTTATAGATTCTAAGTTATTATTATTTAGTGATGGAATTTGATAGGTATTGGCGTATCCTGCTGATTAATTTCATAGATAATTTTAACAACAGAGAAATGATATATTTTAAAAAATCTACTACAGGTATCCGAAATTAAATATTACCTCTGATCTCTTACATGAACGCATCCGTAATGTCGTGCCAGGGAGAAATAGAACTGCTGTTGAGACTGAGATTGAACTCATACTGAAAAAGAGCATGATGAACACTGACTTTAACGGTAAGCAGAGGATTTCCGTAGTCTATAACGGTTATGTAGCATATTGAATCATATATAATTCTATTGGCGATATTAAGATTAAACTACTTAATGTTAAAATGGATTGCATCGGAAACAGGATATGCTTCAACAGCTTTTTGTTGCTGACTTATATGAAACATATAAAAAATGGAATAGAATTGATACCATTCCTTTATTTGCGAGGAATGAGGAATATCTACAGGTGATTTTTATAAGGGCTCTTGGGTAATTTGCGGTGAAAAAAGCACATCCTCCTTTCTGGAATACTATTAGTAGACTAAAACAGCAATGCCTTGAAGAGTATTGGCAATAACGGCTACATTATTTAAGCGAAACTGCTATGTTTATTTCTGTGCTGGAAGCCATACGCCGCCATGTCAAGTAAGTTAATCACCTTTCTCTGCTTACTCATTATTGGCGATACTTGCATGGATGGCAAGAAGCTCATTGCGCTTGAAGATGATTATCGAGAGTCAGAAGCGGCACCTGGTGGCGAACTTCTGGATGACTGCGAGGCGGGGTACACGGCTTAACTACATCTCAAAACTTCCTTATGGAAGGAGATGACACCTTTGATTTTTAGAATATAACAGAAAATGTATTTACGGACATATGGCATAAATGCTGTTGGGTAGATAAAAGAGCTAATGTGCTAGCTTTACTTTCCAAAGGCACGCAAGCAAATTAAGGCTGAGCTGCGGAATGTTTGGCTAATAGAGAAACTGTGATGCTGTGCTGCTAACAAAACCTTTAATGTTTTGTTAGCAAGGTTTTCAGTGTATTCTGCAGCGATGAAAAAGCTGAGGAAAGATTAAGAAAAATTATTGCATCCTCTGACTCCAATCAGAGGAGTGCGTATAGACCGTTAAATAACAAAAACAAGTTCGATTAAATCAGATTCTGTGATAGTGTTAGGCTATGAACTCGATGCGAGAAGCGCTGCGCTTCGCAAAAAATCCTTTCAATGATATTTAACTACTATAGTCTGCTCAGAAAAGCTGGAATCATTTAGGGGAATTAATCTGATGACTTTGATATTAAACAATATTTAATTTAAGGATAGTGAATAGACTCACAAACCATCAAGAGACACAGGTAATACCTAATTTTTGGATATCTGTAAGGGTAGAATTTTTCTCATAGGATATTATCTCTCTGTTGTTGATATTATTCATGAAATAAATCAGAAAGATACATCAGAATCTCTGAAATCACATACACTAGAAATAAACATAATTCAAACTCATTACCAATGCATCTTTTAGTAATTTCTTTTCCAGAAAAAGAAATTTTTTAAATCATTAAAAGCTATTACTCTTTCCTTTTTAAGGTCATGTTGAATTTTTTTAAATAGCTGTATACTTAATACAGCTTAAAAAGCTTTAATTAATTTTACTAAGGTAAAAAGGGAATACCTTCGTACGATGCAACATTCTTGATAATTTACATAATGAACTTTGTTTGATAAACATCATAAAAATTTTTAATTTTTTAAAAAGACATAATAATTATTACATTTCAATCTTAAATATCAAATAGATATAATTTAAATATCTTTTTGATAAAAACAGTTGACAAATAAATCTAAAAGATATTTTTTTTACAGCTTTTTAAATTAAAAGTGCTTAGATTAATAATCTAAAGAAAAAGAATTATAATTCTCTAATTAATAGATAAAAGAAATATTTTATGTAATGGGTTACATTTATATGTAATATCTGATAAATGCTTTGATTAAATTATTTTAATTAGGTAATAGATTAAAATGAAATTTCTCTCATTTAACATTAATAGCCTAAGGGCACGCTTCCACCAGCTTAAAGCTATCATTAAAAAGCATGAACCTGATGTCATTGGCTTACAAGAGACCAAAGTTGATGATTGTACATTTCCTTTAGAGCAGGTTAATCAGCTAGGGTATCATATTTATCACCATGGACAAAAAGCACATTATGGTGTCGCACTATTTTGCAAACAAAAAGCAATCAATGTCCAGAAAGGATTCCCCTTCGACGATGTTAATGCCCAGCGCCGTATTATTATGGCAAATATTGAAACAGAAAAAAGAATTATTACTGTAATAAACGGTTATTTTCCACAAGGTGGATACCGTGATCACCCAACAAAATTTGCAACAAAAGAAAAATTTTATCAAGATTTACAGATTTATCTGCAAAATAATCTCTCACCTCAATCTTATATTATTCTTATGGGAGATATGAATATTAGCCCAACAGATTATGATATCGGAATTGGTGAAATAAATAGAAAGCGTTGGCTAAGTAGGGGCAAATGTTCTTTCTTACCTGAAGAACGCAAATGGATGGATAAATTAAAATCCTGGGGATTAATAGATACTTATCGTCAACAAAATCCAGAAATTACTGATCAATTTTCGTGGTTTGATTACCGCTCGAATGGGTTTATTGATAACCGAGGTTTGCGAATTGACTTGATTCTGGCATCAAGTTCGTTATTTGCCTGCTCTTGTGAAACAGGCATTGATTATTCCATTAGAAGTATGGAAAAACCTTCAGATCATGCCCCTATTTGGGCAAAATTTAAATTAAGTTAAATTAAAATCAAATAGTAGCACTATTTTGCCTACTATTTAATTTTAATTTTCGGCTAATTTTCTCTATTTATCTTCGATAATCTAATAGGGTACAGAATATGGTTAAAGCAGTTTGCTGTTTGGTTTGTTGAATTAATATTCAGTGTCATCAGTCAATGATGGCATAAGTTTTTATAAAACTGTTTTAACTGATTTGTATTAATTTAGACTCGTATTGAGCAGTTATGTTAGAGAATATCACTATTCAGTGATAAAACTTTTGAAAGAAATTCCTGTTTATTCAGAAGGGTTCTAATATAACGATTTTTTAACTAAAAATTTCGGTTAATTAACAATTTAATAATACTTTTTCGCGTCGGTTCTGCTCCTATACCATCCGTTACTCTCAATACATTTTTAGCGCTTTATCTCTTGCACAAAACAGTCAATTCTGGTAATAAAAGAAAACAAAAATAGCATTAGTAAAATTTTTTTGTAGCTGGATCTGCTTTATATTACTTCACTACTCTCGTAAAATAGTTTATTTTTTACTTTTTTTCCTCTTGGGTATAGAAAAATATCATATACCTATATCGTTCTTAGTACTCAAAATCGCTCGCCAATTAAATTTTCTCCAAAGCTAGTTTTACATAAATTTCCTTTCTGTGATCTCCAGTTCAATAATTTGCTTATAAAATTTCATATTTCCCATAAACTAGATAATATATTGACAAGTAATTAATGCATAAATATTTCTTTTATTTTTGTCAATCTGCATCACAATTCCTCTAACGGTAGGAATAATTGAATAATTGTGCAATAACTTTTTATTATCCAAACAGAGATTTTTCTTACCTGATTTAGTTGGTATAAATTTTATGAGGTCAAGCTTATTAACAGAAATGGTTTTTAATACCTCATAACAAACGGCAAAATGTTCTTGTGGTAAGTAACGATAATCTAAATAAGGATAAATAATGACTTTATATTTTTTATATAATTACTAACATATAGTAAAACTTCTTTGATACTTAAAACATGTTTTTTGCTTGCTTTAATTTATAAAGCTAACAATGGATAAGGTAAGGACGTAACTTCTAATTCTTGTTTATTTTTATATATATAACAACTAAGGCTGATTTGGTGAGTAATTCATACAGCGGCATTCTCAGCTAAAAGGCGATAAATTAAAGAATTATTTCATTCTGATAATCAATATAAGTTTTACTTGACTATCAGATAGCAGTGAAACATTATTCATGGAGGCAATATATGAGATTTTACTTCAAAAAATCTTTAGCAACAAAATATTTAATTTTTTTACCTTTTCTAATCCGTCAATCCTAACATACTGATGTTTAATTTTCCCAACAGAAACATCATGGATAAAAATCCATCGTTGGGTAAGAAAATATAAACTCGCATTATATTTATACCATGCAATCAGTCTAGGATGAAGTCAATCAACAAGATAACGCAGGATCATTTCCGAAACTCTATATACTAGAAGTTAACATAACTATCTTAGCAAAAACGTGGTTTTTAATTACAGAAATTATTTTTAAATTGAATTGATAATTTATTAAACTTGCAATTATTAGATAATAAAATTATTTATATAGGTTTTAATGCCGATATTAATATCGAAAATTTCATTAATAAATTATAAATATTAATGATTTATTATTTTATTTTTAACTTAAAGTAATCCGGGAAAAATAGATTTAGTTCCTGTAATAATAAACTCAATCCCAATTGACATTAATAATAATCCCATAATACGAGTAATAACATTAATACCCGTATGACCTAAATACTTAATTAGAATTGTTGCTGAGCGAAAAAGCAACCAACAAGATAAAGTAAAAAAGATACAAGTCAACGATAGACCAATTAAATTTTGCCATCCCAACCAATGAGAAGACCAAACAATACATGAACTGATTGCGCCAGGCCCAGCCATTAATGGTAGCGCTAAGGGAACAACTCCAATGCTATCACAAATGGCAGTTTCTATTTTTTTTTGTTTATTTTCCTTATCTTCACCTATTCGACCAGTAATCATAGACATAGCAATAGCCGCAATAACTATTCCGCCGGCAATACGAAAAGAATCAATAGAAATACCAAATAATTTTAAAAAAACTTCACCTACTAATAACGAAATACATAAAATAATTGCTACAGAAAAATTAGCCACTAAATTAGTGCGATTTCTTTCTTCTACAGATTGATAATTAGTCATACTAATAAATACAGGTAAAATTCCTATTGGATTCACTAATGCAAAAAGACCTAAAAAAAACTTAATGTAATTAGGAAGATCCAGTAAAATACCAACCACAATTGAGTCCCTCAATCAAATATTAACCTTAGTTAAAAATTAATTATTCATAATTAAATAATATTTAACTTTATTCAGGAAAAACACTTTATCTTAGCATAGTATACTTATCTAGCTAAAATTCAAAAACTAATTCCAATAACAAAATAAGTTTTTAACTTAAATGCCATACTAAATTTTGTTAACTAATCCTGAATTATGCTAACTTTTGATATATAGATTTTCGGAGATGGAGGTGCGTATCTTTCTGATTAATTTCATGAATAATCTTAACAAAAGAGAGTGATATGCAATTAAAAATTCCACTCTACAGATATCCGTAAAAAACTAGATATTACTTGTAATCTCTTGCATAAAATAATTCGTATTTTTGACAGGTAGTTAACAAGCACCGCTGTTGAAGCGGAGCTTAAATCCATGCTGCGATAACATGCTCAACGCCGCTTTGTCGATTAGCATCAAAATGTCATTCTCTATAACGGTTATTTTCTTAGAAACCCAAATAATATGACGGATATTAGCGATGTGAGATTAAAGTACCTAAGGTCAGAAATCAGAGCGGCAACAGAATGCATTTCAACAGCTCATTGCTGCCTTATTTGAAATGTATAAAAGCGGCGAAGAGTTGTTACCATAGTTTATAGCTGCTAGGTGTATTTCCTTTAGTTATTTTCATAAGAGTTATTAGTGAATCTGATATGTACTGATCAGGCTCTCCGCTCCACTCTGATACTTTAAATCTACTCCCCATCCTTAAATTATACGTTGCTTATTAATAATGGTAAGTAGGTCAAAATCCCTTTAGCCAATTTTATTTTTTCATTGTCGCAAAAAGGGGATCCCCCCTCTGAAAATTTTGCTAATAAAATATCAAGGAATTTATTAACAGTATCGCGCCTCACTCTCTTAACTTTTATTTTCATACCTTTTCTGAGTGAAGCCAGCGGCGTTAGCTATTTTTTTTGAATGTAATACAGTATGGTATGAGCGATACAGCTAGCTATATTGGAAATATTTATGACTAAATATTGTTTTATTTTATATTCTGCGATATATGAATTTTTCAGAAATTTATCCAGATAAATCGGGATAAATCTCCTAGATACCGGAAATTGGATAAATTATCAGGAAGACAATACGTGACTTCACCTATTATACTTCCTGATTATTAGAAGTGTTTTATGATCTCTCTATCAAAATTGATGATGACAGATCAACTAAATTTTTTATGACGACACCAGAAAAGGCCATACAACACAATGTGTCCAATTCAATCCATAATTTTTTAGACACGCACAAAGTATTCCTCCTATAGTCACTATTATCTATGATTTTCAGAAAACATCCTGGAAAATAACACTGGATATAATTGCATTAATGAGAGAGATAACTGAAAGTATGCTTACTGATGAATTTATTACTTTTATAGGGAGCTAGGAATAATCTCGTCTCCTTCAACTCCTAGAATAAACATAAAGATAACTAAACTGCTTGTCCTGACGAATACCGAACAAAATAATAATTTCTATTTCTTTGGCAGATACTAAGAGATAATTTACTAAGATTTATATTCCCATAATTGAACAATTTTTCACCATTGATGACGACTAGAATAACTTTCCTGAAATATGGTAAAAATATTAAGTTATAGATCAGTCTATACTGTCGAACGAATGCTTACCTGTAGAACACTTGTGGCATGTGGGTTGTTCGGCGCTACTGCTGTTTTTCTCCTGAATGCTTCTCCTACCGCCGCTTTTCTGCCAAAGCTATAGAGTTTTATAAAAAATTTGCAGTTTATATTGTGTCAAAGCTATCGAGCAGTAGTTAACAGAGCAGATTCATATTTTACTCGATTACAATTGTTAACGCATTACTTTTACTATGCTTCATTTTATTTGGTCTGTTTTTAACAATAACTAGACGCTATTTAATACTCTGTTTCGCGACCACTGCACTATACTGAAGTAGGCTGGGCTTCTGTACCACTGAAAAACAGGGAATTAAAATGCTATCTGCTCTTACACATTCATAGTTGACAACTCAATTAAAATCTGCATGCTCATATCTCTGTCACTCCTAACAGTCTTTATATTAAATTCCTGTATGATATGAGGTGTTCTTAAAAAGAGCGGTTGAAGGGGGGGGAAATTCTCTGCTGAGATGTTATCATCCGACTGCTGTGTGATAACTATAACTTGATAAATCCTAATGTCTTTCTTGATTATAGCATATATCTTCTTAAATAATCTAGTAACAGCGTTATCTTAAACTACAGTACGGGGCACGTTACTGGAAAATGCGCTTTGTTAAAAAGACAAAAGTAATATGTGTGAAATAGGTTGGGTGGCAGACTATTTTAAATGACCACTAGTATCCGTGTGAAAACTGCGGCATTATTAAATGGGAGGAATGTTGTGTATCATTATTATGACCACAGACTAAGCGCTATCGGCAGCAGATCCTAAGGCAGGAATAGATGATTAGACGTTATATATTAGCTACATCTAAGCAAGTCATGTTAAGATGATCCATTATTATGATTACTTATTTGAAACGTAAATAAGGTATATTATTGAAGATTTATAAGGCACTGGATAAGCGATAATTTGTAAAAAACAGGAAAAACCGGTATTTACTTTTCCTTATGAAAAGATTTTCGCAAATAGATCTCTATAAATGAACCCTGTTTGACGACATGGTTCATTTTATCGACACTCAGCTTAACAAGCTGAGGTAACAGAGCTATTGTTAAAAACAATACATAAAAATAAAAAAATGAGGTTATTAAACCAATACTTAGGATTAATATCTCTAAAATTAATGTTTTAGGTTAAAGAATACATACTCCGATATAATTTTTAACTTACAATAACCTATTAAAGCAATTTAATCTGCTTTTAGCATAAAGCAGGATTTTTTAACCTGCTCTTAAAGAGCAATTTAATTTTCTAACAATTCAAGAAAAATAATTGGCATTCTAGGACTTTTCGTTAACGTACCAGTATCAATAAGAGTGACTAAGTTAATTAAATCAGCTTTTGTGATAGTGAACCTTCAAAGTCGATTCCAGAAAAAAGCATTGTAATTCAAGAAAAAGAAGGATTTCAATGGTGTTTAATCTGATCTAGTTTATTCAAAAAAGTAAAAGAAGTTAGCTAGATTCAACATGCTTAACCCTGAGGTAAGCAACGTTTATTTTAAAGATAGAGAACAGATTCACGAAGTATCAGAGTGGAACATAGCTAATAGGAATACACCAGATTTACTAATAACTCTTTTATATAGTTTTTAACTATATAATTTATAAAAAATAAAAAGTTACATAACAATTGTTTTTAAAATAAAAATACTAGTTTTTGTATAAATGTAAAGTTGAGTGTTTTTTTTATATCTACACAATAAAAGGCTTGAAAAATAATTAAAAAACATTATGTAGTATATTACTAATTTAGTATTAATCGTTATCAATTAATAAAGGAAAGCAATTTTTATGATGCGAATAGCCTTGTTTTTACTTACAAACTTGGCAGTAATGTTTGTATTTGGAGTTATTTTGAGCTTGACTGGTATCCAGGAACAAAGCGTTCCGGGGTTAATGATTATGGCTGGTCTTTTTGGTTTTGGTGGCTCATTTATTTCATTACTAATATCAAAATGGATGGCATTGCGTTCTGTTGGGGGGCAAGTAATTGAAAACCCGACAACAGAAACGGAACATTGGTTATTAAATACCGTTAAGCGTCAGTCTGATCAATCTGGCATTAAAATGCCAGAAGTTGCTATTTATCATGCGCTCGATATTAATGCTTTTGCTACCGGAGCTCGTCGTGATGCGTCATTGGTTGCTGTTAGTACGGGTTTATTAGAAAGCATGGATCGTGATGAAGCTGAAGCAGTTATCGCTCATGAGATTAGTCATATTACTAATGGTGATATGGTAACAATGACCTTATTACAAGGAGTAGTAAATACTTTTGTCATTTTTATTTCACGTATTATTGCTCAGTTGGCGTCTGGATTTTTATCAAATAGCAATAATGAGAATGAAAATAGTCAAGGTAATCCAATGATTTACTTTGCGGTATCAATGGTATTAGAAATCATATTTGCTATTTTGGCGAGTATTATTACTATGTGGTTTTCGCGTTATCGTGAATTCCATGCAGATGCAGGTTCAGCTAATTTAGTGGGTAGAGAGAAAATGATTGCTGCGCTACAACGTCTGAAAACAAGTTATGAACCGCAGGAAGTTGCAAGTATGATGGCTTTTTGCATTAATGGACGCTCTAAATCTTTTAGTGAGTTATTTTTATCTCATCCCCCTCTTGATAAACGCATTGAAGCCTTACGTAGAGGTACTTATCTTAATCGATAAAACAACAATTAAATCCCACTTATTAGGTGGGATTTTTTATTTAACTTTCGATAGACAGTTTTTGATTTATTTAATTATTAGTTAATAACCTCTATTTATTTAGGATCTTGTATAGTAAAAAATTTTTTTCATATTGAATGTAATTTTTTTCGCATCACCTTAATTTAGTGCTTTTAATCTAAGGTTATAAAAATTTTTTAAGCAATTAATTTCAGTAGCGTAATGGTTTCCTTATTAACTATACCTAAATAATTACTTATTATTCTTTAATATTAAAAAATTAAAAAATAAAGCAACAATTACTTTGATATATTTTATACAGTAATGAAATTTTATATATGTTTTATATGATTTTTTTAATTAAATAATCTATTTAATACAAATTAACTATTTAATTTTAGTATTTATACTATCTCTTTATCACTATTATAGTGACCATTTAAATGGTAAAAATTGTAATAGAAACAGGATCGCTGATTCAGCACAGTGGTTATTTTTATTTAGGTAAATTATTTAATTTGTTCATATAAAGATATTAATAATTATTTTATTACTTTTATCTTTTATTTTAAATAAGTTCGAATAAAAACTTTTAGATGGAGATGTGTATAATACAGTTATTTCATTGTTTGTTTGATATAGCTCAATAAAAATTGAGCTCTCATTTTCACGGAAGACAGTATTTTTTTTAAAGAACTCACATTTAAATTTGAGACAGTCTTTCATAGACTGCAATGGGATTTTACTACCAAATACTGATTTGGGGTAATTCTGATTATACAGTCAAAGATATCCGATGTTAAGTAACATGAAATTCTTGACTAGAATTAAAAAACAATTCCGCCAATCTAAAGGCTGTTTTAAAATCAATGTTTGTTTGTTTTTCTAACTTTCTTAAATTTAAGTTATTTAACATACATAAGATAACTCTAAACTATTCGTCCTTTATAATCTAGTTTTACCAGAGAACTTTTAATAAGATTGTTAAATATTTTCCTGCAATCGCAAATTTTGCAACGATCTCACTGTAACCCTAACAAATCTCTCTCAGCGGTTACTTGCTTACTGTGACAATATGAGCAGATAAAGTAGAATGAGTTGCTTTTCGATATATAAATCGATATAGTTCAATAAGATTGTCACAAAGCTAATCTTATGATATGCAGCTTTATGTTAGCAAGGAGTGAAAAAAGAATCTATTTGAGATAGATATTTGTTTTTTCATGATAAAAACCCCAGTATAACAAAAATCCTTCATACAATATAAGAGATTTCTACCAACCACCTTTATTAAAGGTAGGTAAATTTCTTTGTGTATATTTCTAATAATATCAATAAGTAAAATGATTAATTATTTTTATATAAAAATAATTTAATTACTTTTAAAGTTTTGCAATAAAATAGAAAAAATACTATCTGTTTTTATTTTAATTATCTTAGAAACTAAGATTTTAATCTAAAGTACCATGACAATGTTTATATTTTTTACCTGAACTACATGGACAAAGTTCATTTCGACCTATTTTATAGGTTTGGTTTGCTATTTGAGGTTCTGTTTTTGAAATCAATACTTCATTTTTAATTTCATGGCTAAGGCAGTGTTTCTTATAAAGAAACACTGCCTCTTCACGTTTTTGATGATCAAGCAAAGCTACTTTCTCTGGTAATCGAACTTCTAGTTTGCTTAATGTACTAATTACTTCATATTTTAGAGTTTCCAGCATATTCGCAAACATACTAAAAGATTCACGCTTATATTCCTGTTTTGGATCTCTTTGTGCATAGCCTCGTAAATGAATTCCCTGGCGCAAATAATCCATTGCAGCTAAATGCTCTTTCCATAAAGTATCAAGAGTTTGTAGCATAATACTCTTCTCAAAATTACGCATCATCTCATCACTACCTACAATTCTCTCTTTTTCCTTATAAGCTGCAATTATTCTTTCTAGGATACGTTCACGCAAGGTTTCTTCATGTAATTCGGGTTCTTTATCCAACCACTTTTGAATAGGTAACTTTAAATTAAAATCCTTGCTTAACCGCTTTTCTAAAGCATCAATATCCCACATTTCTTCCAAAGACTGGGGTGGGATATAAGTATCAATAGTTACGGTTATTACATCTTCACGAATACTGTTAATTGTTTCACTAATATCATCACCATCTAATAAATCATTGCGCTGTAAATAGATGGCTCGGCGCTGATCGTTAGCAACATCATCATATTCTAAAAGTTGTTTTCGAATATCAAAGTTACGGCTTTCAATCTTATGTTGTGCATTAACGATTGCTTTCGTTACCCAAGGATGCTCAATCGCTTCACCAGGTTTCATCCCTAATTTACGCATCATTCCAGCTATTCGATCGGAGGCAAAAATACGCATCAAAGAATCTTCCATTGAGAGATAAAAA
This sequence comes from Arsenophonus sp. NC-PE1-MAG3, assembly GCA_052174455.1. Taxonomy (GTDB): domain Bacteria; phylum Pseudomonadota; class Gammaproteobacteria; order Enterobacterales; family Enterobacteriaceae; genus Arsenophonus. The sequence goes on from JBQMRP010000012.1 coordinate 70,204, forward strand.
CGAGATGAACCTGGATCCCCTTGGCGTCCAGAACGCCCACGTAATTGGTTATCAATACGACGAGATTCATGGCGTTCTGTACCAATGATATGCAAACCAGCAGCAGCAATTACTGCTTCATGACGATTTTGCCAAGCTGTCTTGATTTGATCAATCTGCTCCTGACTAGCGTTCTCTAGTTTATTGATTTCTGCTTGCCAACTACCTCCTAATACAATATCTGTACCTCGCCCGGCCATATTAGTTGCAATAGTTACCGAACCTGCCTGCCCAGCTTCAGCAATAATATCTGCTTCCATCGCATGAAACTTAGCATTTAAAACATTATGCGTAATTTTAGCTTTAGTTAGCTCTTGAGAAATTAGTTCTGATTTTTCAATTGAAATAGTACCTACTAATACAGGTTGACCTCTGCTAGTACATTTACGAATATCATCGATAATAGCAGCAAATTTGTCTGTTTCAGTCATATAAACTAAATCAGGTAAATCATTACGGATCATGGGACGATTAGTTGGAATAGAAATTGTGTTCAATTTATAAATTGATCTAAATTCAAAAGCTTCTGTATCAGCAGTACCAGTCATACCAGCGAGTTTTTCGTATAGCCGAAAATAATTTTGGAAGGTAATCGATGCTAATGTTTGATTCTCATTTTGAATTTCAACACCTTCTTTTGCCTCAACAGCTTGATGCAATCCATCTGACCAACGACGTCCTTTCATTGTACGTCCAGTATGTTCATCAACAATAATAATCTGACCATTTTTGATAAGATAATCTACATCACGACTAAAAAGGGCATGAGCACGTAGAGCAGCCATAACATGATGCATAAGCATAATATTAGTTGGAGAATATAGCGATTCTCCCTCTTTCATTAAATGTGCTTTTGCTAATAATTGTTCAATTAATTCTAATCCACGTTCTGTCAACGTAACTTGACGTGATTTTTCATCAACAGAAAAATGACCTTCACCTTGAAAAATATCTGAATCTTCTTTTTCTTGCCGCCTAAGATTAGGAATTAGTTTATCCATTTTTTTGTATATATCTGAACTATCTTCTGCGGGTCCTGAAATAATCAATGGAGTACGAGCTTCATCAATTAAAATAGAATCAACCTCATCGACTAATGCATAATGAAGTTTACGCTGCACACGCTCTTCTGGACTAAAAGCCATATTATCACGTAGATAATCAAAACCATATTCATTGTTAGTCCCATAAGTAATATCCGCGGCATAAGCTGCGCGCTTTAATGTCACTGGCATACCTGATAAATTAATACCTACTGTCATACCAAGAAATTCAAACAGTACTCGATTATTTTCTGCATCACGTTTAGCTAAATAGTCGTTTACGGTAACAATATGGACACCCTTACCAGTTAAAGCATTTAAATATGCAGGTAATGTAGATGTTAATGTCTTTCCTTCACCAGTACGCATCTCTGCTATACAGCGCTCATTAAGTACCATTCCACCTATCAACTGAACATTAAAATGCCGCATATTAAAAACCCGTTTACTGGCTTCACGAACAGTTGCAAACGCCTCAATGATTAAATGATCTAGTGTTTCACCGGATTTAAGACGCTGCCGAAATTCATCAGTTTTAGCTTTAAGTTCTTGGTCAGAAAATTTTTCAAATTTAGGCTCTAATTGATTGATAATATCAACAACTTTACTTAAACGATGTAAAGTATGATCATTACTAGTACCAAAAATTTTTTTTAGTAACTTAGTTAACATAAATATTTTTTCTCAATTAAGGCGGTATTTTTATTTAGAACCGCCTATATTATCTGTTTTCAACTAATATAATTAATATATTCAGTTGAATAATAGTTGCTGCAAGAATTAATAAAAATCTATGAAATTTCTGTTATGGCCCGACTCAAATATCTTGAACACAAGAAACCTATAGTGCAGTTTGGTAGGTAATATAGTAAGAAGATTCTGTTAATGAACAGATAAAATTATTTTCGTTAGAATAAAAACACTTAAATTAATCATATAATAAAAAGTATCAAATATATTATAAATCGAGATTAGTTTGTTGTTTCTACTTAAATTAGTATCTAGCTATTTGGATCTCTCTCTTGGTCTAAAAAAAAGAAAAATCAGCGGACGGGGAATTTTTCATATTACGTAAACCATGTTTATTCCAATTATTTTCGCCACCAATTATAAAATACGAGATTTATTGATATCTATCAGATAATCTAACGCTAAATTTTGCCGGTAATGTGATAATAATTAGCTATTATGTGATATATTTCAGTCATTTTTGAAAAAAAAGTGTAAGTATACTACCTTAGTCATTACAATACCTAACAATAGGTGGTTGCGGCAAAAAATATTGTTTACTAAAATATCGCCAAAGAACCAATATTTATTGAATATCATACATTATATGACTTGGAGTAAAAATGCGCGATAGTTATCCACAATCTTTAAATTTCTTATTAAGAATAAGTAATTTTAATTCAAATATCTTACAATCTATTCAAGAGCGCACACAGGCATTAATTAAACTTAATAATACTGTCATCAGTCTACTTCCTATCGAGTTAAATGATTGGTGTCGAGTTGCCAATTATCGTCAACATATTCTTATTCTAGAAGTTACAAATGCTAACCGAAAAGTACGACTAAACTATGAACTTCCTGTGCTACTCTCAACATTACGTAACACTATTTTACCATCTTTATCTTCAATTAAGATAAAGATTAATCCTTCATTATCATCTAAAAATTCAAAAAATTGCTTATTAATTCAGAAAATAGATATAAAACCATCAAAACAAATAATAAACAAACTAAGCAAAGAGAGTGCAAAGACAATTCATAATCTAGCAAAAAGAAGTCCAAAAAAACTAAAGGATAAATTAGAGCGTCTAGCTGCATTAGCTGGAGAGAACACCTAAAATTCTAGCAATTAAAGATTAGTTTTTAGTAAAAATCATCGACGAAATATTATAAGAGAAAGATTAATCCACTAATCTAATATAACATAGAGTATCTTGCTTAAGATAAGATATCTCAGATTATTATTGTTAAAGGTGTTTTAAATGCAACTGGCATTTCAGATTCATCTTCGAATGTGACCATATCCCAAGCAGATTCTGTCGCTAAAACAGCCTGTAATAATTTATTATTCAATCCATGACCTGCCTTATACGCGGTAAAGGCACCAATAATATTGTGACCACACATAAATAAATCACCAATAGCATCTAGCGTTTTATGACGCACAAATTCATCTTCAAATCGCAAGCCGTTTTCATTTAAAACGCGATAATCATCAATAACAATCGCACAATCAAAGCTACCGCCTAAACATAACCCTTTAGATTGCAAATATTCAATATCACGCATAAAACCAAACGTACGTGCACGGCTAATATCTCTAATAAAAGATTTTGCTGAAAAATCTAGTTTGTAACGTTGAGTGCTGCTATTAATAGCAGGATGATTAAAGTCGATAGTGAAATCTAAGGTAAATCCATTATAAGGCGCTAGTTCCGCCCATTTATCTCCATCTGTAACTCGAACACTTTTTTTAATACGAAGAAATTTTTTAGCACTATTTAACTCTTCAATGCCTGCATCTAACAATAAAAATACAAAAGGGGCTGCACTTCCATCCATTATTGGAATTTCTGGTGCATCTATCTCAATAATAATATTATCAATTCCAAGACCTGCCAATGCAGCGTTCAAATGTTCTACAGTTGAAATACGTACATCATCTTCATTGACCAAGCAAGTACATAGCATGGTATCACGTACTGATTTTGCCTTAGCTGGGAAGTTAACTGGTGGATTTAAATCTGTACGGTAGTAGATGACACCGGTATTTGCCGGTGCTGGACGCAATGATAAAGTGACTTTTTTGCCAGTATGTAAACCGACGCCTGTCGCTTGAACAATACATTTTAGTGTCCTTTGTTTGATCATCATTTTCTCTCACATCGTTAACTATCTTGCTCAATCCTCCCTCCAAGAGCAGTAAGATACTTTAGCACAAAAAGAAGAGAAACCCCATAAGTTATTAACTAATCAGCCTGTTTTCTTAAAAAAGCAGGAATATCAAGATAGTCCGGCTCCTTATTTAATTGTATATTTTGTTTATTTATCACTTTATCAGCAGATTTTTCCTCTGCTAACGGCGTAATAGCTGGTATTAAGCCTTGCATCTGCTGATAGCAGTGCTCTAGCGATGATTTTTGGGGTGCTTTGTTAGTAATCAACGTAATTTCTGGCCGCTTATTCATACCAATTCCTGTAGCAACCACAGTCACCCGCAAATCGTCATTCATTTCAGGATCTAGTGAAGTACCAATAACAACCGTTGCGTTATCCGATGCAAATGCACGAATGGTATTACCTACTGTTTCAAATTCATCAAGCCGTAAATCAAAACCTGCGGTAATATTAACTAATACACCACGAGCGCCAGATAAATCAATATCTTCCAATAATGGGCTAGAAATTGCCATTTCTGCCGCTTCTTCAGCTCGATCTTCACCTTGTGCTACGCCTGATCCCATCATAGCATAACCCATTTCAGACATGACGGTACGAACATCAGCAAAATCCACATTCATTAAACCAGGACGAGTAATGAGCTCAGCAATGCCTTGTACTGCGCCTTTTAGTACATCATTTGCGGCACCGAATGCATCTAGCAAAGAAATACCGCGCCCAAGCACTTTTAATAATTTATCATTCGGAATAGTAATTAAAGAATCAACATCCTTAGACAGTTCTGAAATCCCTGTTTCAGCAAATGCCATCCGTTTTTTACCTTCAAAATTGAAAGGTTTGGTTACAACTGCTACCGTCAGTATACCAAGCTCTTTAGCAACTTCAGCTACAACAGGGGCTGCACCGGTGCCCGTACCACCACCCATACCAGCAGCAATAAAGACCATATCTGCCCCATCAACCGCATTATGCAAGGCTTCACGATCTTCTTCAGCGGCATCACGACCAACTTCAGGATTCGCTCCTGCTCCCAAACCTTTTGTAATACTATTGCCAATCTGAATAGTTTGTCCTACTGCTGTTTTACGTAATGCCTGGGCATCCGTATTAACAGCAAAGAATTCAACACCTTCAATGCGTTCACGCACCATGTGTTCAACGGCATTTCCACCGCCACCACCAACGCCGATGACCTTAATCACTGCGTCATTGGTTAATTCCATTGGTTCAAACATAATCTCTCTCCGTTTTGTGCCTTATATAGAAGCGAAAGATTTGCTTCTTACAAAATTAAAATTCTTTTCTCAGCCAACTAGTGATTTTATGAAACCAACTATTCACTGATGTACACTTATCTATTTCAGTTTCATTCCCAAGATGAATCTGTTTTCCATAATGCAGAAGCCCCACAGCTGTGGAATAATAAGGCTCCTGTGCATAGTCCGTTAACCCAATTATATTTAATGGTTTACCGATGCGTACTTGAGTATGAAATACTCTTTGGGCACATTCAACTAGACCATTAATTTGAGCACCTCCGCCTGTTAGAACAATGCCCGCTGCCAGATGATATTTAATACTTTGCTGACGTAATTGTTCTTGCAATTTTAAAATCTCGTCATTTACTAAGTTTAGCAACTCTGTATAACGTGGTTCAATAACTTCAGCTAATGTTTGGCGTTGTAAACTTCTTGGTGGTCGACCACCTACACTTGGTACTTCAACATTTTCGTCTTTACTAACAATAATACCTAATGCGCATCCATGGCGAACTTTTATTATTTCAGCATCGCTGGGTGGGGTACCAAATGCATAAGCAATATCATTTGTTACAACATTACCAGCATAGGGTATAACCTTGGTATAGCGAAGTGCACCGCCAGTATAAACGGCTATATCCATGGTTCCACCACCAATATCGACGACACATACCCCCAATTCACACTCATCTTCTGTTAAAACAGAATAACTTGACGCTAAACCGGAAAAAATTAATTGATCTACTTTTAAGCCACAGCATTCAACTGCTTTAATAATATTTTTGGCCGTATCATTATGGCAAGTAATCAGATGTACCTTGGCTTGCATACGTACACCTGAAAGTCCTACTGGATTTTTAATTCCTTCTTGATAATCAATCGCATATTCTTGTGGAATAACATGTAAAATTCTATGTTCATCACGAACCCGAACAGATTTAGCTGTATGCACAACGCTATCTACATCATCTTGAGTAACTTCATCCTCAGAAATAGGTACCATACCTATTTCATTCTGGCAACTAACATGCTTACCAGAAAGCGCCAGATAAACCGATGATATTTGGCAATCCGCCATCAATTCTGCTTGATCAATAGTTCGTTGCACGCATTTAATGACAGACTCTAAATCATTTACACCGCCTTTATCCATTCCTCGAGATAGACAATTGCCAAGACCAATAATATTTACTACCCCATCAGGTAGGAGTTCGCCAACCAGCGCAGAAACCTTAGAAGTTCCAATTTCAAGACCAACTACTAATTTTCTGTCTGTAATTTTAATCATCATTATTTGCCTGTATCTATTCAGTCAACAGTCTCAAAACTATTTCAATTCAGTGTGTAATAGGTTTGGCTAAAAGTGGTAACCAACCTACCGCAGCACCGCTACCATATCGCAAATCTATGTATCCAATACGTTTATCTGTCATTTGTTTTAATAGTGGATAAATCTCAACAAAACGATTTAATCGTTCTTTAATATCCTGTTTACCTATATTTAATCGAATATCATTAGCTAAAATTAATTGCCATGCACGTCGTGTACTCATTGATACTGACTTAATGCTAAAATTATGGGACGCTAACTGCTGTTGTATAGTACGATACATTTTTAATATTTCTTGCTGACTACCTTGTGGACCATATAACTTCAGAAAATTACTTTTAACATTTAGTAATACTGGTAAGCTAAAAATAGTGCCTTCTTCATTAATAAAAAAAATATCATTCCATTTAGCATAAGGTTTATATTCCACTAAATGAATTTTTAGTTCATCTGGCCATTGTTTACGTACCATAACTTTCCTTATCCATGGCATAGTTTTTATTTGATTTTGGATCGCATTTATGTTTATAGTCATAAAGGTACCCGGCACACCTAGTGTCAATACTGCTTTTCTAATATTATCGTCACGAGTATAATGGCGTTCTCCAGTGATAACTAGTTTAGATATAGGAAATCGATTAACATTTTTCATCCAATTTAACACCATCCATACACTCCATATAATGGTACCCAATACTATTAAAAAGAAGATAATACCTCCCAAATAAGAACCATTACTTTGGCCTACATTATTTTGACGCTCTTTAGTTTTTTTATTATGAATATTCAGTGATGCCTGCGGCATATTACACTCCGCCAATTCCAAAATCTTTTTAACTAACTGTGAAAAACTCATTCCTGCTTGTTTTGCAGCCATAGGTACCAAACTATGATCAGTCATGCCAGGTGAGGTATTGATTTCTAATAAATAAAAAATACCATTATGATCTCTCATGAGATCAACGCGTCCCCAACCAGTACAACCAACCGCCTTATAAGCCGCTAGCGCTAATTTATTCAATTGTTCTTCTTCTTTAGTTTTCAATCCACTAGGACAGAAATATTGTGTTTTATTAGAAACATATTTAGCATCATAATCAAAAAAAACACTTCCCGGTTGAATACGAATTGATGGCAGAACCTGTTCTCCTATAATTGCCACAGTATATTCAGGTCCATTTAGCCATTTCTCAATCAGCGCATCTTTGTCATAATGAAAAGCAAATTCGAGAGCTGTTCTTAATTCGGTCAAACTTATTACTTTTTTCATACCAAGACTTGAACCTTCAAGACTTGGTTTAACAATAAGCGGTAATTTCAAATGAGAAACGAACTTAAAAAGCATTTCATCTGACATCATTGCTAGCTGTTGTTTATTTAGGGCTATATAGGATGAAACCGGCAAACCTATCCCCGCCCATAACTGTTTTGTACGTAATTTATCCATTGAAAGTGATGAAGCTAAAACACCACTACCGGTATAGGGTAAACCTAAAAATTCTAAAACACCTTGCACCGTACCATCTTCACCACCACGTCCATGTAAAGCAATAAAAACTCTATTATAACCAGCTTCTTTTAATTTAATAACAGCAAAATATTTAATATCAACTGGATAAGCATCTATTCCAGCGTCACATAAGGCATTTACTACCGCCTCACCAGATTGCAGTGACACTTCTCTTTCAGCCGAATTTCCGCCTAAAAGTACAGCAACTTTATCAGCCATAATACTTTCTCTTATCTCTTAGTATTGGCCGTAAATCTGTATCAGCCAAATTACGTGCTATTTTTCCGATATTGCCAGCTCCCTGTATAAGTATTAGGTCGTTGTCTTCTATAATTTGTGCTAATGTTTCGCTAATTTGGTTGTGCTCAAAGACAAAAATAGGATCTAATTTGCCTCGATTGCGAATTGTTCGACATAATGATCGACTATCTGCGCCAGAGATAGGTTCTTCTCCTGCCGGATAGACATCTAGCATTAACAATACATCAACCTGCTCTAAAATATTAGCAAAATCATCATATAAATCACGTGTACGAGTATATCTATGTGGTTGAAAAACCATTACGATACGTTTATCTGGCCATCCTTCTTTTGCTGCTTTAATAGTAGCATTAACTTCTGTTGGATGGTGACCATAATCATCAACCAGCATAACACTACCTTTTTTTCCATTAACATCAGATAAAAGAAAATTACCTAAGAAATCAAAACGTCGCCCCGTACCTTGAAATTTTTCTAGTGCAGTTAAAATAGCACTATCATCAATTCCTTCTTCAGTTGCTACTGCAATAGCCGCAGTAGCATTTAATGCATTATGACGCCCAGGTATATTTAAGGTAAAAGCTAAATCAGATCGATTTTCTCGTGCTACAGTAAAGAAATTTTTATTTCCGCGTTGCGTATAAGATATAATGCGGAGATCTGCGTCATCACTAAAGCCATAAGTAGTAATATAACGCCCTATTTGAGGTAGTAACGAACGCACAACAGGATCATCAATACATAAGACCGCCCGACCATAAAATGGCAGATTGTGCAAGAAACTGATGAAAGTCTGTTTTAATTTCTCAAAATCATCATCATAAGCTTTCATGTGATCTGCTTCAATATTGGTTATAACAGCAACTAGTGGTTGCAAATGCAAGAAAGAAGCATCACTCTCATCAGCCTCTGCAATTAAATAGCGACTAGTCCCTAAACGTGCATGTACCCCTGCTGCTTTTACTAATCCCCCATTGATAAAAGTTGGATCTAAACCGGCTTGTGCATAAATGCTAGCAATTATAGCGGTAGTCGTTGTTTTTCCATGAGTTCCTGAAATAGCAATCCCATAACGAAAACGCATCAATTCCGCTAACATTTCAGCGCGTTGAATAACTGGAATACCAGCTTCGCGTGCAGCAATAATTTCTAGATTATCCGCAGCTATTGCCGTAGATACGACAACAACGCAAGCATTTGCAACATTTTCTGGTTGGTGATTAAAATAAATTTTTGCACCAAGCTCTATTAATTGCTCAGTAACTGTATTAGGCAATAAATCAGAACCACTAATTTCATAACCTTCGTTAACCAATACTTCAGCAATACCGCCCATCCCAGCACCAGCAATGCCAACAAAATGGATATGCCTAACCCGACGCATTTCAGGTACTTTTGCTCTTAATTTGGCTAATTGTTGTCTATTCACTTTATTTTTCACTGTTTCTATTGATGATTTCAACATTTTCAATACAAATCGATTTTATTTAGCAACTTCAATTAAGGTTTCCGCTACACGTTTAGTTGCATCTGTAATCGATATCGCTCGTGCTTTTTTTGCCATATCCAATAACTGTGGGCGCGACCATTGTCCTAATAGCTTTACCAGCGTGTTTGTTGAAAATTGTGGTTGCTCAATAATTTTCGCTGCTCCAGCCGTTTCTAATGGTAACGCATTCCAATACTGTTGCCGATCTTTATGCTGGAATGGAACAAAAATTGCTGGTAAGCCTGCGGCAGCAATTTCACTAACCGTTAAAGCACCTGCGCGACAAACGATGATATCAGCCCAGGCATAAGCCTTAGCTACATCATCAATAAATTCAGTTACTTTATAAGTATCTGATTTACCACATAACTTTTTATATAAAGTTTCTGTCATTTGCTGAGCACCTTTGCCTGCTTGATGCCAAATGATCACTTTTCCATCTAATTGAGCCGCAACTTCGGGTAATATTTGGTTTAAAATTGTTGCCCCTTGACTACCACCTATAACTAAAATTCGAATAGAACCATCACGATCAATTAAACGTTCTTCAGGTTCAGGTATAGCTAACACCGCCTCACGAACTGGGTTTCCGACTACCGTAGCATTAGAGAATGAACTTGGAAATGCTTGTAAAACACGCTTGGCAATTTTAGCCAACCAACGATTAGTTAAGCCTGGTATTCCATTTTGCTCATGTAGTACAATTGGAATATTAGATAACCATGCAGCAATACCGCCCGGACCAGAAACATATCCTCCCATACCTAATACAACATCAGGTTGATAACGCTGTATAATCATTTTCGCTTGTTTTATTGCTTTAATAACTTTAAACGGTGCTAGCAGGACTGCTTTGATACCTTTACTACGTAAACCTGAAATTTTTATAAATTCAATTTCGATGCCATGCTTAGGAACTAAATCTGCTTCCATTCGATCAGCGGTTCCTAACCAACGAACATCCCAGCCTTGTAGTTTTAGATAATTAGCTACTGCTAGTCCTGGAAAAACATGCCCTCCAGTACCGCCTGCCATCACTAGTAGGCGTTTTGGTTGGCTCATTTCGTTCTCCTTATAAATGCTTGCACTCTCTTAAGGCGTGTTTCAAAATCGATACGTAATAAGATAGCTATAGCAATAAACATAATTAATAGGCTAGAGCCACCATAGCTAATTAACGGTAGTGTCAATCCTTTAGTTGGTAACATTCCTGCTGCCACGCCAACATGAACCAACGCTTGAAAAGTGAAGCAGATACCGATTGAGCAAGCTAAATAACCAGAGAAATATTGTTTCATATCTAATGCCCGCTTGCCAATCATCATGCTGCGAAAAGCAACGAAAAATAACATTAAAAGCACTAACACAACACCGATATAACCTAGTTCTTCCGCTAAAACTGAGAAAATAAAATCAGTATGCGCTTCAGGCAAATATTCTAATTTTTGAATAGAGTTACCTAAACCTTGGCCCCATAATTCACCTCGCCCAAACGCCATTAAAGATTGTGTTAATTGATAACCACTAGCAAAAGGATCTGCCCATGGATTGAGAAAAGAGGTTATTCGACGTAAACGATAAGGCTTTAAATAGATTGAGCTAATGACACCTATCACACAAATAAGAATACTAATAATAAACGGTGCTAATCTAACACCTGAAAGGAATAGTAATGCTAAAGTTGTCACAACCAATACAATTACTGTACCTAAATCAGGCTGCAATAGCAGCAGAATAGCCATTAATATTAAAATGCACATCAGTTTAATAAAACCCAAAAATCTTGTTCGTACCTCATTTGTTTTTCTAACTAAATAACTGGATACATAGCAAAATAGGGCTAATTTTGCGATTTCAGCCGGCTGTATACGAACAACACCGATATTAATCCAACGAGAGGCACCATTAACTGAGCTACCGACAATCAATACCACTAATAACAGTATTAAAGAGGTTATTAATAATAAAAAATTATATTTTTCCCACCGTACCATTGGAATATTTAAGACTAATAAAGCTAAACAAAATGATAAAACTAGATAGACAACATCACGTTTAGCAAAGAAAAAAGGATCTTGTGTTAAACGCTGCCCAACCGGCATCGAAGCTGATGTCACCATAATAAAACCAATTATAGCCAGACCTAATGTAAGCCAAACTAAGGTACGATCATAAAGGATCTTATCTAGAATATCGTTATTAGGTTCACCATCAGCCCAACTTGTTAGTCGTTTTAAGTTAAACATCATCATTGACCTAACTCCTTCGCTAATTGGCTAAATCTATCACCCCGTTGTTCAAAATTATAAAATTGGTCTAAACTAGCGCAAGCTGGTGAGAGAAGTACTATATCACCAGCTTTCAATTCTGGTGCAATGGCACGTAGACATTGTTCCATTGTATCTAGTAGCAAACTATTTGATTTTAATTGTGCTAATTGATAACCATCACAGCCAAAACAGTATAATTTAATATTTTTTTCTGAAACATATGGTTTTAACAGTGAAAAATCTGCTGATTTTCCATCTCCACCCAATAATAAATAAAGCGTTCCTTCTACCTGTAAACTTTTTAAAGCCTCTTTTGTGCTACCAACATTAGTTGATTTAGAATCATTAATCCATTGAATATCCTGATGTTGATGAACTAATTGGCAACGATGAGGTAAACCTGCATATTGAGTTAATGCTATTAAACTAGCCTTACGTGGAATATTAACTGCATCTGCTAAAGCCATGGCAGTTATTCCATTAAGATAGTTATGCTGTCCAATTAGCCTTATTTCAGCAGTATTGATAATCGGCTGCCCTTTTATTTGCAGTTCTTGGAAACGAGTATTTAATTGATAATCGCCGCTATTAATACCAAAACTGATACAACGGGCATCACGGCCAAGTAACGGCCAGGTTTGTGGATCTTGTTCATTAATAATGCAAACTCTAGCGCCAGTATAAATTCGTAACTTAGCTGCACGGTACTGTTCAACACCTGTCGGATATCGATCTATATGATCTTCTGTTACATTCAATATGGTTGCTGCCGCAGCCTTTAAACTTAATGTTGTTTCAAGCTGAAAGCTAGAAAGCTCTAATACATACAAGTCATAATTTTTTACTAATAATGTCAGCGCTGGCGTTCCTATATTGCCACCAACTGCCACTTGCCAATTAGCTGCTTTTGCCATTTCACCAACTAATGCTGTAACTGTGCTCTTACCATTAGAACCGGTGACAGCAACTATTCGTTTAGTTGTTTCACGACAAAAAAGTTCAATATCACCAATAATTTCAATACCTTTATCTGCGGCTATTTTTAATTCTGGGGTAGAAAGTGAAATCCCTGGGCTTGCGACTATCAAATCAGCTGCCATCAGCCATTCACTATTCCAACTACCACAGTGACAGGCGACTTCCACCGGCAATTTATCCTTACCTGGCGGTGTTATTCGGGTATCAATTACTCGTGGCACAACCTGGCGAGAGAGAAAAAAGTCAACACAAGATAGACCTGTCTGACCTAATCCGATAATGACAACTTTTTTACCATGATAATTAGTCATTATTAACGTATCTTTAATGTTAGCAATCCAATCAATACCAACATTAATGAGATGATCCAAAAACGCACAATAACTCGAGGTTCAGGCCACCCTTTTAATTCATAATGATGATGGATCGGCGCCATCCGAAAAATACGTTGACCACGTAGTTTAAATAATCCCACTTGTAAAATTACCGATAAGGTTTCAATGACAAACACGCCACCCATAATTAACAATAAAAATTCCTGCCGTAGTAAAACTGCAATCGTTCCCAATGCACCGCCTAATGCCAACGAACCAACATCACCCATGAAAATTTGTGCAGGGTAAGTGTTAAACCATAAAAACCCCAACCCAGCACCTACAATTGCCGTACAAACTACAACTAATTCACCTGCATAGTTAATATAAGGAATTTTTAAATAGTTAGCAAAATTGAAATTACCAGTTGCCCAAGCCACTAATGCAAAACCTGCTGAAATAAAAACAGTTGGCATAATCGCTAAGCCATCTAATCCATCAGTTAAATTAACTGCATTACTTGTGCCAACAATGACAAAATAAATCAGTAAAATATAAAATAGACCAAGTTGTGGCATGACATCTTTAAAAAACGGTATAACTAATTGAGTAACTGCCGTATCTTTACCTGTGCTATATAAAGAAAATGCTATTCCTAAAGCTAATATAGATTGCCAGAAATATTTCCAACGAGCGATTAACCCTCTGGGGTTTTTACGTACCACTTTATGATAATCATCAATAAAGCCAATAACACCATATCCCAACAAAACAGCTAATACATACCAAACATAGGGATTATTTAACCGCGACCATAGCATGACTGAAATTACAATAGAAGATAAGATCAATATACCTCCCATGGTAGGTGTACCATGTTTGCTAAAATGCGATTCGGGACCTTCATTACGTACAATTTGACCTATTTGCAATTTTTGTAAATAGGAAATCAAATAAGGTCCCATCCATAGCGCAATCATCAAAGCCGTTAATAAACTGGTAATAGCCCGAAATGTCAGATAGGAAAAAAGATTAAAACCAGAAAAATATTTAACTAAATATTTAGCTAACCAAACTAGCATAAAAAGCACTCCTGTATGGCATGTACAACTTTTTCCATTGCCGTACTTCGCGAACCTTTAACTAAAATTGATACGATTTCGTGTTCTCTTATTAATGAGATTAGTTTCGCAATTAATTCTTTTTTAGAAGTAAAATGCTCGCCGCAACTACTTTGTTGGCTAATAATGATACTTTGTTGACCAATACTTAACACTCTGTCAAGTTTCATTTTGTGAGTCGCTACGCCTACTTCTTGATGATATTTTTTAGTTTCCTTACCTAATTCACTCATATCACCGACAACCAAAATACGGTATCCAGGCATTTGAGATAAAATAACAACTGCAGCAATCATGGAGCTGGTATTGGCATTGTATGTATCATCTAAAATAAGTTTACCAGGCCTTAAATGGATTGGGTATAAACGACCTGATACCGGCTGAACAGTTGCCAATCCAAGCCTAATATGCTCAAGCGTTGCACCAACAGACATCGCTAAAGCACTAGCCGCTAATGCGTTAGCAATATTATGTTTACCGGGTAAGGATAATACTATTGAGACAACACCGGTTGGTGTACACAATTCAAATTCGTTAACTATTAATTTTGTAATAATATTTTTTGTATAAAAATCAGCCTGTTTCTGCTTTGTTATAGAAAAACGCCAAATGGTTTGCTGTTCCTTAAAATAAGGTTGCCAATTTTTCCAATCATGACTAGTTAAATTAATAACCGCCGTTCCTTTTTCCGCTAATCCCTGAAAAATTTCGCCCTTTGCCTTAGCAACTCCTGCTAATGAACTAAAGCCTTCAAGATGAGCAGCAAATAAATTATTAACTAATACACTATCCGATTTAACCAAATTAGTGATATACGCAATTTCACCTATATGATTAGCTCCCATTTCAATTACTGCATATTGATGTTCTTCTGTTAACCTAAATAATGTTAACGGCACACCAATATCATTATTAAAATTACCTCCAGTAAAAAGTGTTGTACCACATTGAGATAGAATGGCAGCCACCATCTCTTTAACCGAGGTTTTACCAGAAGAACCAGTTAACCCTATAACCTTAGCTTTGCTTTGCAATCGAACCCAAGCGGCTAATTTTCCCATAGCCAAACGCGTATCTTTAACGATAACTTGAGGGCAGTGAATAGTTAACGGCCGTTCAACTAATAATGCTATAGCCCCAGCTGCAGCAGCCTCTTTAGCAAAATAATGACCATCAAAATTCTCACCCTTTAAAGCAATAAACAAACCATTAATTGGTTTCTGACGGCTATTAGTTGTTATTACATTAAGCCATAAACTTGCTGCCTGTTGATTATTTATATGCTGCAGAGCACCTTGTGTTACAGTAGCTAATTGCTTCAATGAAATAGGGATCATACCATTATCCCTAATAACTGGGCTACTGTAAAACGATCGGAATAATCGAGCCTACGATCACCAATAATTTGATAATCTTCGTGACCTTTACCAGCAATTAATATGATATCATCAGTATTTGCCTGCATAATCACAGTAGTGACCGCTTCCACTCGTCCTATAATAGGAATTGCTCGACCAGCATCAAGAAAACCGCTTAAAATATCATCAATGATAGCTTTCGGCTCTTCACTACGTGGATTATCATCAGTTACTACCACAATATCAGCATACTGTTCAGCTATACTCCCCATCAATGCACGTTTACCCTTATCTCGATCACCACCACAACCAAATACACACCAAAGTTTGCTACGACAATGAGGACGAAGTGAAATTAATGCTTTTTCAAGTGCATCAGGAGTATGAGCATAATCGACAACAACGGTTGGCTGTCCTGAAGAGGTGAAGACTTCCATTCGTCCACAAACTGGTTGTAAGGCATGCGATGATTCTATTACCGCATCAAATGCGTAACCTATCATTAAAAGTGTTGCCATGGCTAGCATGACATTATTAATATTAAAAGCGCCCATTAATGGGCTTTCTAGCGAACTTTTTCCCCAAGTTGAATTAAAATAAATGGTCGCTCCATGATCATGATAATTAATTTGCTCTACTAACACCCAGGCACCTTGCCAATTAATAGGTATACATTTTTTCATCGAAACTGCACATGCCTGTGGCAATCTTTTAAGCCACTGCAAACCTATATAATCATCCACATTAATAATCTGTTTATCAGATTTATGGGTTGAAAATAATAACCATTTTGCGGCTGCATAATTTTCCATATCACCATGATAATCAAGGTGGTCACGACTTAAATTAGTAAATACAGTAGCGGTAAAAGGAATAGCGGAAACCCGACCTTGCACTAAACCATGCGAGGAAATTTCCATAACCACTAAAGTGGCCTGTTTGTCAACCAATAACTGCAATTCAGCCTGAACATTAACTGCAGAGCCGGTAGTATTTTCGCTAGGTATAATTTGTCCTAATATTCCATTACCTGCTGTGCCCATTATGGCAGCAACTTCGCCAATCCCTTTTAGCCACTGAGCAATTAGCTGAGTAGTAGTTGTTTTACCATTTGTTCCTGTTACACCAATTAATCTTAACTTTTCAGCTGGATGTTGATAAAATTTTCCTGCTAATAATGATAATTGATCATTCAGATCGTTAATATAAATGATAGGAACGTCATGCATGTATCTAATCGTTCCAGATTCAGTCTCGCCTTGTGCTTCAGCAATAATTGCGGCTACACCTTTCGTTATCGCTTGAGAAATATATTGTCGCCCATCTATTTTATGACCCTTAACTGCTAAAAATAAATCTCCTGTTGCTACCTTACGGCTATCAAGTATTATTTCTCGTAACACCTTATCTGGTGCATTAATACCTAATGGTGTAAGTAAATCGTGTAAATTACGATCTCCCACCTGTATCCTCTTTTATCTTGTTAATTACTAATTCATTCTTATCTGAGACCAATGCATCAGGCTCTATATTCATTAAACGTAAAACGCCGCCCATGATAGATCGAAATACGGGCGCAGAAACAGCACCACCGTAATATTTCCCCGCAGTAGGCGCGTTGATAATCACAACTAGAGCATAGTGAGGATTGCTTGCCGGCGCCCCTCCTGCCGTATAAGCAATATATTGATTAATATAATGACCATCATTTCCCACTTTTTTTACTGTACCTGTCTTAATTGCTATTCGATAACCCTTAACTCCAGCACGAACACCACCATTAGCAGGCAATGCGACACTTTCCATCATACGAACTACTGTGCGCATAATCTCTTCAGGAAAAATACGAATACCTGATACCGGCGGATTAACTTTTATAATTGATAGTGGACGATAAATACCAAAACTACTAATTGTTGCATAAACTCGCGCTAATTGTAATGGTGTTACCATTAATCCATAACCAAAAGAAAAGGTGGCCCTTTCAAACTCAGACCACCGCATTTTTTTATTAGGAAATATGCCACTACTTTCTCCAATTAATCCCAAATTTGTTGCTTTACCCAAACCAAAACGAGTATAAACATTTATCAGTTCATCCGCAGGCATCGCTAACGCTAACTTTGAAACACCAACATTACTTGATTTTTGTAAAATACCAGTAATGGATAACTTACTATACCTTGCTACATCTTTAATTTCATGACCATTAATCATATAGGGTTGAGTATTTAATACACTATTGGCTTTGACAATTCCATTATTCAATGCACTAATAATTACCATCGGTTTAACTGTTGAACCAGGTTCAAATACATCGGTAATCGCACGATTTCTCATAACTTGAGTTGGAGTGCCGGCAAGGTTGTTAGGATTATAGGATGGGCTATTAACCATCGCTAATATTTCACCTGTGTGAACATCAACTAAAATTGCAGTGCCCGATTCAGCTTTATTTTCCATTACACTGCGTGTTAATTCACGATAAACCAATGACTGTATACGTTCATCTATACTTAATACTAAATCGTGAGCAACCTGCCTATCAATAGAGAAAACATCTTCAATAACCTGCCCATAACGATCTTTACGCACTATCCTTTTTCCTGGTACCCCAGTTAACAGGTAGTTAAAGCTTTTTTCAATTCCTTCAATTCCCTGACCATCAATATTTGTTACCCCAATCAAATGAGCAGACACTGGACCAGATGGATAATAACGACGCGACTCTTTACGTAAATAAATACCCGCTATTTTTAATTTACTAATATATTCACCAATAGATGGATTTACTTGGCGAGCTAAATAGACGAACTGATTGTTAGGATTAACACTAATTTTATGATTCACTTGTTCAAGCGGTATTCTTAACTCATTTGCTAATGCTTGCCAACGTTCATTATTGGTTAATCCACCATTTTTATAAATTATTTTCGGATCAGCCCAAATAGCATAAACTGGAACACTTACTGCTAATTGACGCCCCTCACGATCACTTATCATGCCGCGAGCGGTTGTCACTTTCTGAACACGAAGCGAACGCATATCACTTTCTCTAATAAGCTTTTCTGAGTTAATAACTTGCAGATAAGTAACACGAATAATGAGACCAATTAATGCCAACCCTATACCTGTGCACAACAGCAAAAAACGCCAGCTAACATAGCTAACTTTTTCTTCATACCGTCTTCTATATTTTACTAAGCGTGCAGGCTTCATGTTATTTACCTATTTACTAAAACTACTTTGCAATCACAATATGTTCTTGCGTTGGATCTATATGGATCATTTGTAGCCTTTCTATCGAAAGGCGTTCAACTCGACTATGATTTCCTAATGAGCTCTCTTCCAAAATTAAATTGCGCCATTCTATATCTAAATATTCCTTTTCTTCTGTCATTAAATCCTTTTGTGCCGTTAATAACCGTGTTTGATGACTGATGGTGATAATTGAAATCGCTGATATAATGATCACTATCAACAGAATTAATGGAACAGTTCCGTAGCGGAAAATATCATAACCAATGATCCTAATTAAGCTATATTTTTCCGCAATCATTATCATTCTAACATTTCAGCATAACGTACAACTGAGCTTCTTGCTCGTGGGTTTTTGATAACTTCTATTGCTGTCGGTTTTATTTTACCTAATGCTTTCAATATAGGGCTACCAATTGCTTTTAATTGCACATCGGTTAATGGTAATCTGACCAAAACTTTTGGTCCTTTGCTATGTTCTCGGATGAAACACTTAACCAGTCTATCCTCTAATGAGTGAAAGCTAATAATAGATAGCCGTCCATGCGGTGCCAATATTTTTAATGATCCCTCTAGTACTTTTATTATTTCTTCCAATTCATTATTGATATAAATACGAATTGCTTGGAACGATCGCGTTGCCGAGTGCTTATATTTCTTTTTAAACGGAGTAACTTGTGCTATCAATTCTGCAAGTTGTTTTGTTCGTGTTAATGGCTCTTTTACTGAATGATGGTTACGAGCTACAATCGCTTTTGCAATTCTTTTTGCAAATCGTTCTTCGCCATAAGATTTTAATACCCAGGCTATATCTGATTCTTCTGCCTTCATTAACCATTCAGCGGCAGATTGGCCTGTTGTCGGATCCATCCGCATATCTAATGGACCATCACGCATAAAAGAAAAACCTCGCTCTGGATCATCTAATTGCATTGATGAAAGACCTAAATCAAGTAGTACACCATTAATTTTGCCAACTAATCCCTCTTCTGCAAGAAAAATTGGTAATTGAGAAAAAGAACCATATTTAATTAAAAATCTATTATCAGTAATTATTTTTTTAGCAGCCATCACAGCATGCGGATCACGATCTATCGCTATCAGACGTCCTTCATTACCTAACCGAGATAGAATTAATTGAGAATGCCCTCCTCGGCCAAAAGTACCGTCAACATAAATACCATTTTCTTTTATATTTAATCCATTAACTGCTTCATCAAGAAGCACGCTGATATGTTTAAATTGACTGTTTACCATATTAAAGAGATAAATCCTGTAACCGCGTTGATAATGGTTCATTTACGTTCTATTCAGCCTCAGTACCTGTTTGTACTTGTTGATACCAAGTCTGCTCACCACATAATTTAAATTTATTAATTTGATTAACTAGCACATAACTGCTTTCTTGATCCTTTTCCTATGTTGATGCAAAATATTAGCGAGAAAAAACGACCTCTAGTATCCATCTGATATTTGCTTCCATGTCTAAACAATAAACACTGAACATGACCTTCAGTCGGACTTTTAATATAAATAGAAAGCTGTGATAATTTATTAATAATTTCCAATTTAAGTAATATATAAAGCACTAAGCATTACTGATAATAATGGATGGTAAAAACTATTTACCCTTCAAGACTTATAGTTCAGAAGATCTCGTGGCGCGTAGACACAAAACTATCCTTTACTATTAAGATTCACGAGTGTTGTTCAACAAACCTACCTCTTTAACTCTTATATTATAAAATCATCACATTACAGCATAATTTCCTACTTATACTATAGAGTTTATGAAGGGTATGAAAATCTTGTCAAGCAACAGCCACAGAGATTTAGTATTATTTACAGAACAATATTGGAATATGATGGGTGAGTTTTATGACGAGTAAAAAATTAAAAATTAATTAACATTATGATAAATTTGAATAAATTAATTTTTATATTTATATTTTTTGTTAAAACTTATTTTTAATAAAAAAATGAAATAAAAACTAAATATACAATCAATTTTCATTTTAAATTAATCTAAAATAACACTTTGTTCATATAAATAACAATTAGTTAACCTATCTTAAAATTATTTATATCCTTAATCATATAAAGTCTACACTTTTAATAGAAAGTATTCTACATTACAAAATGTACAATTTTATAGATAAATCTTAATGTTCGAAACAATTTTATTAAAATTAACTGAATAATTAATATTTATTGTTAAATATTGAATTAATTTTTAAAATTCGCTATTTTAAGCAGATTTTTTAAATTTGATTTAAAGTTTTTAACTTAGTTAAGTTAAACAGCTCAAGCTACCACCATCTCAGCAAATGTCACGCTAAATACGTGTTACAGTAATGCTTAGCTTATTATTTTCACTTAAACTTCTTAATATCAGTTCTATTATTTTATCAGTAATATCTTGATGATATTGAATAATTGATAATACAAAACAGGTAAAACTCTAACAATTTATTATCGTTAAAAGTTGCAATCATAATATCATTTTCTAATTCTTCATTATACTTTAATATCACATCTGTTACCTTCTAATATAAAATAATGTGATAAAAATTCTTCCGGCATTTCATCATGATTTAGTTGTTTTTGTATATAATCATTATTATAGACTACTCTAGTTAGTTAGCTCTATTTTTGGAAAAATGCCTATTCTAGAATATAGTTGATAACAAAATATTATCATAATATGATGCGATTCTATCATCAGGGAACTACAACACCTAAAATTAATGTTACTCTTCAGGCCAGAAAAACCCTGCGTTTACTTTAGCTAAACGTCATAGCATATCTGAACTTACTCATTACTAAATAACAAAAAAGAGACGATTCTGATGAATCGGCTATTTTAAGCAAAAAGTTGTTACTAGAAATCCATTATATTGTATTAAGGATTTATGATAATAGCGGTTATCATGAAAAAAGTAAAAAATCATACAGATCAAAGAAATTTTTTTATAATTCCTTGATAACATAAAGCTAAATTTTATTAGTTTACTCGGCGACAATAATCTAATGATATCAATTTATGAGTTGAAGCAACTCATTGTACTTTATCCTGTCCATATTACATAATGAGCATGTTATCTGCTGAGATATTCATTATATGATTACAGCGATATCATTGTAAAATCCCCAATCATAAGAAAAGAATTAACATCTTACTAGAAATCTTCTAGTGAAACTAAATCACAATGATAAATGCTTTATCTGCGATGTATGTTGAATAGCTTAACTTTACAAGAGTCAGTAAAATAAATAGGCATTAATTTTAAAACAACATTTAAATGACAGTACTTCTTCCTTGCTTCAGCTGTGACAGCCAACATAAGTGCCTAAGTACTATTATTGAAGTTGACGAAATATTTTCCCTGAATTTTTTTTAAAGGGAAGCGTTATTTCCCATATAGGAAAAGTAGAAACCGTAGTAAAGGATGAGTAAAAAGAAAAGATGAATGACAGATAAAATTATTAGTAAATCTAGTGCATAACGATCAGACTCCGCTGTCATGCTTTATAAATCTATTCTTCATTCTTAAATTGAATATTTTTATCAGCATGGTTGTAAAGCTAAAATCTCCTTAGCAAGTTCCAGCTTTTTAGTAAACGGAGGTAACTTTAATAGAATTAAAAGGATTGTTTTTTCTTGAACTACAGCGCTTCGCGCATCAGGTTTATATCCTCACTGTTAGAAAACTAATTCAATCGAATTCATCGTTATTATTGAGGGAGATAGTGCAGCTGACTGACAAGAAGTTTATAGAGTGCTAACTTGTTGTTCTCGACCTTTCTCCAACTTGTTCATATCTGATAATTTTGCTAACAAAATATCAAGGAGTTTATTAACGGGATTGCAGCTCTCTGCTAGTTAGATCTCTCGCAGCTCATCTTAACTTTTAGTCTTGTGTTCCTTTGTTTAATGAAGCTAATAGATTATCTATTTTATGTAGCTAATGGTGTTGTCGCTATATGCCTAGGAATATTTTTTATATTGAATTCCAAAAACCAAGAAACCAAGCTTTCTCTATAAAGCTTAAGAGATACGATTAAGATTCGCGTGCTATCAAGCTATTAAGAAGTTTAGCCGATTCGCTTCTGACTCTAGATAACTATCTTTGATTGAAATGAGTTTCATACATCCATGCATAAGTGACGTTGATGATAATCAATAGAAAAAAGTGGATTCATTTTACCTGAGAGGACGGCATCTACCATGATCGGTTCAGAAATAAACATAGCGCATATTGCTTAAATCACGCAGTCGCCCAAATTGTCTATGCTCTTCAAGTTATCATTGTTTAATCTGCCAATTACCCTAAAGTAGAAGGCCATATCCTCTTTCACCAAGAAATCGCCCAAGAGCTTCATAAAATCTTCAATGGAGATACTTAACAGCTACCAACCATGGTAGCAACTCTTCGCTACTTTTGTACACTTAAAATAAGGCGGCAGAAATAAACTATTGAAAGGTATTCTATTTTTTACTAAGGTCCCCTGACCTTAGTTACTTTAATCTCAACATCTCCAGTACTAATTTTTGTATGGTTCGCTGTAGAAAAAACCATTACTATCGTCAAGCGGGGGATTCCTTTCTGACTACCAGTGAATCTAGCATTCATCATGCTCTTTCAGCATGGCTTCGAGCCTAGCTCAATAGCGAGGCCTATTAGCTGCCTGGCAGGATATTACGGATAACTTCATGCAATGAAGTACAAGTAATATCTAATTTTGTTGATACCTGTAAGATATATCTTCATGATATATCATCTCTGTTGTTGAAATATTTAATGAAATAATAAGTAGAATACGCAAGCATCTCTGAAACCTCATACACCAGAAATAAATACAACTTAAATTTGTCTTTTATCCTAAAAATAGGATTAGTAAAACCTTTATAGAAGTATTAAATTTTAATATTACATTATTAATGGTGATAATCAAAATCTTTGTACTACGCACTATGATTACCATTCGTAATCGGTAGTCTTTTATCTTTAATTAGACTTACATAACTCATCAGTAATCAAGGTGATCCCAATGATATTTTATGCAGAGAATAAATCGGAGAATTATTAATGTTTATTGCTGCTCTCTTTTATTCTCTATATGTTATAAACAAGCATTAAGCAATCCTATTACCCAATGCTTAGTAATCATTTTATATTTAAATTACCTTTAATATAATCCTACTATTGCCTAATTTTCTACTGGTTAAAACAGTAGAAATTCCAGCGGCAAATATTAATTTAATCCTACTTCTAGGCATTGACCGCCATTTCTAATTGCACCTTATTTATGGATCCAAGGTATATTTAATTTGTCGTTAATATAACCTCAATGTTTATGAATCTATCTTTGGTATTTACTGCTATTATTGCTGTATTATTTTTTAAATGAAGATATATAGTTGTCATTTAATTATTGGTAGCATAGTGTTATTCAGTGTTGTTTTAGCGCAAGAATTACGCACCTCTAACGCAACTTTTTAATCATAATCGACATACATTAATAAAATAATAATAAATTTTTAAATAAATTAGTGTTATCAAAAAAAAATAAAAAATTACGAATAATATTTACTCATTACCAATGAAGCATTAGTTCCACCAAAACCAAAACTATTTGACATTACCGTGTTTAATTTCTTATTAGTCGGTTTCGTAACAATATTTATTGTTTGCGCTTTTTCATCCAAATTATCAATATTGATGCTTGGAGAAATAAATCCATGTTCTAGCATTAATAAAGTATAAATAACTTCATGTACCCCAGCCGCACCCAGAGAATGGCCAGTCATTGCTTTAGTAGCTGAAATCGCTGGCGTATTGATACCAAACACTTCAATAATTGCTTCTAGCTCTTTTATATCGCCAACTGGCGTTGAAGTGCCATGAGTATTGATATAATCAACTTGATCGACATTAGCCGATGCCATTTTTATACACCGCACCGCCCCTTCACCTGACGGGGAAACCATATCAAAACCGTCTGAAGTCGCCCCATAACCAACAATTTCAGCATAAATATGGGCGTCGCGTGCTAAAGCATGCTCTAACTCTTCTACCACAACCATACCACCGCCACCAGCAATCACAAAACCATCTCGATCCTGGTCATAGGTACGTGAAGCTTTTTCTGGCGTTGCATTATATTTAGTAGATAATGCCCCCATTGCATCAAATTCACAGGTTAATTCCCAGCTTAGTTCTTCACCGCCACCAGCAAAAATAACATCCTGTTTACCTAACTGAATCAACTCAACTGCATGGCCAATACAGTGCGCTGAAGTTGAACAAGCAGAACTAATAGAATAATTAACACCTTTAATTTTAAACGGCGTAGCTAAACAAGCTGAGATACCAGAAGCCATTGCTTTGGTCACCATATAAGGGCCAACACCACGTAATCCTTTGCTACGCATACCATCAGAACCAGCCACTTGATTACGGGGTGAACCGCCACCAGAACCAGCAATTAAACCAGTACGAATATTTGATATCTGCTTTTCTATAAGTTTAGCGTCCTGAATAGCCTCTTTCATCGCCAGGTAGGCATAAATTGAGCAATCACTCATAAAACGAAGAATTTTGCGGTCAATCTTTTGTTTAATATCATCTTCCGTTAGCTGAATATTACCCCAGATATGGCTGCGTAAACCCATTTTTTTAAATTCTTCTGAAAAGCGGATGCCAGAACGGCCCGTTTTTAAGGAAGCTAGTACCTCTTGCTGGTTATTACCTATGCTAGAGACAATGCCCAGACCAGTTATGACTGTACGCTTCATTGATTATATTACCTCATAGTCGAAATTCATTTACTGGGAGCTTAGTTTATTATTTTAACTTACACTTGTAAGCTGAACAAGCCCGATCAGGTAAAAAATTATAGAAAATATTAGCTTTATTCACATTTATTTTTTAGCAAAAGCTAAACTATACTCAGGTTAAATTCGCTAGAATTAGCTGATTATTTAATCTATTATAGATAATTTTATTAATATAAATTAAATAAACCAAGTTAAATTAAGCTGAAATGAACAAAATATTTCTATCTTTGAGCACTTTTATTCATGTTTTGGTTTCTAGCTAAAATGATTTAAAAGAATCCTGATATGTTTTTTAGCTAGTAATCAGTTGTTAGATCGTTTTTCACTTACTAAGCTAATAATAGGTTATTGAGAAACCAGTTTTAGTAACTAAATTAAATTTATAATAATTCTGTTAGTTATTTATGCAGTTTCGCTAACAAACTCCGAAAAACTAGTTATAAACTTTACACTATATAAATTTTGAAAAACATCTCCTCTTGTCCATTACTGACTTATTAAGAGTTTATCAATGATGGTACTTGAGCTTTCTTATTTTTATAAATAAATTTGTCAACAATAGCCTCAATCTGTTAGCGGGTTATCATAGAATAGTTATTAACTGAGACAATCATTCTCGATCTCTAATTTAGCGATATAAATATATATTTATTTAACAAAAATCTAATTTTTAATAAAATAAATATTTAGTTTTTTAAATAGTTTTATTTCAGCTAAAAATTCTTTAAATATGGAGTAAATAGCTTCTTACTACTAATAGTAATTAAACACGTGATAACTGCGTTTTTGCTACTTCAAGTTCTTCTGGTCTTGTCTACCGTGGATTAGAAAAGCCGGTTTTCAAGTAAAAAATAAAAAGTTTTAACCATAAACATGAAATGTTTACTCAGTCTATTACCGTAAACCAGCAGCTTATGCTCCACAACCAATGCTTGTTGCCATTATTAGAAAAAAGCGGTATTTACCGATATCATGATCACTACTCTTTATTATTTAGAGAGAAATCAGGTAACTTTATCTTATTAAGATAACATAACGGCATGGCATAAAACACTTTCAATAATTGTCAAGATAGATTTTATTCATTATAATAATCGAGAGCCGCCATCATGATAGATTAGAATATTTTTATTACTATTTTATTTTTGCAAATGCTATTATATTTAATTTCAATTGTTAGCCATTGTTTTTTCACACGATTAGAACGGTTTAGTACAGTGTAAGCTTATAATATAAAATTTGATAAAATTGGCTATTTGATTTTGCGCAAGAGTTATTAGTAAATCTAGTGTATGGTTGTCAGGGTTATGTTACACTCTGATGCTTGTAAATCTATTTCATCCTTAAATTAGATGTTGTTTAGCATAATGATCAATAAGATTAAAACGATTAATCAGTTCCATCTTCTTCATCGCCGCAGGGATACTTATGCTGATAAGGTTGCTAACAAGACATCAAAAAAAACTTTATTAGTAACATCGCAGCTCACTATTAACTTTTGATTCTACGCCTTTGAGCAGTGAAGCTAACATATGAGCTGTTTTATGTACCTAACAGAATTAGTGCTGCGCATTCGGGAATATCTTTGCTATTTTTTTCAAAAATTAATCATCCTATCCTGTAGGGAATATCACTAGGAGGGTATGATTAACCTACGCGCTTCCAGGTTCATCCAGAAAGCGCGGCCCAGTTTATTTCTAACTCTCAATAAACATCTTCAACTGCAACGAGCTCCTTACGTTCATGCGCAGTGCTGTTAATAATTATCAGTAGGCAAAGGTGATCATCTCACCTGACAGGAATGTCACATATCCCATCATCGATACAGAAATAAACGTAACGCGTATCGCTTAAATCATGCTGGCATCTTTGCTAATGCTCTTCAAGCTATTGTCGTTTTACTCTATTAATAAGCACTAGCAGAGATAGATCATGTGCTTATTTACCGAAAAGTAGCTCAAGGCTTCGTGAAAGTTAGTGGTGAATATGACTCGCAGGTACTGCCAGTAACTCTTCGGAGTTTTTGCACGTTTTAGATAAGGTGATAAACAATGAGCTTTAAAATAATATTTTTCTGCTGCTGTGATATCCCTTGACTTTAGGTACTTTAATTTCAATATTCCTAATATTAGTTCGTATAATTTTCTGTGGCAAATAACCGTTACGGGCGAAGGAGATGGTCACCAGTCAATGAAGGACGGGTTTTAGCATGTTGAACAGAATGGCTTAGAAGCTTCCGGGTTCGACAGTAGTGCCTATCAGCTGCCTGTTAGGCTTACGGATGAGTTCATGCAAGGAATTAAAGAGATAATATCTAGTTTTATGGATACTTATAAAAGTAAAATTTTTCATTCTATATCATTTTATATTCTTTAAATTATTTATGAAATCAATCAGTGGTAGGATAAGCTAGAATCTCCAAAACTCCATATATCAGTAATAAATATAACTTAATTCTACTGAATATATCAGAATAAATTTGTGCAATTATATCTAGCAGTATTAAGTTTAGCAGAAACAATGTTCATTAAAAATATTAAAGTTATAAATAAATTAATTTTAATTATATTCTGACATAACTAATTTAAGTTTCCTTAAAGAAATTTTTTATCGTAAAGTACGACGGGCTAAAACTAGATAAAGGATGCTAAAGTATCAAACATTACTGCCCAGTAAACTAAGTTTAACCTGCTGCCTTTAGTAAACTCGTCATGACCTGTGATATAAAATAATAGGCACCATCATTAAACCGTTATCAGAATAGAAATAAAAAAGTCAATACTATGTTGACAAAAGTTATTATTTTTCTTGTAAAGCAATTTATATCCACGTCTACATTTCAAATTATTGTAGATTGAACAATTTTCTCCAGGTTAGGTAATTTGCTAAATAAAAATTCTACACCATGAAATCTACTTGTTATATTTTAACCAGTTGATATAACTATTAATAGTTTGAATATAGAATTTATTTTATCAATAAATCTTTGATTACTAACATTATTAGGCGATAGTTGGTAATTTCATAGTCGTTGGCAAAATTTTATACCATTCAGATCCATTCAAACTAAGGCTGAACTCTTATCGATGATTGTTTCAATAAAATAACTAAAATGCTCTGCATTTAACTCTTCAAGAGTCTTATTATTACATAACTCTTGTCGATCTGAGGTGATTAAAACCACGATTTGTTCTTTTCTTTTATTTTCTATTTTTATCATATTTTCTAGCTTTCTATGTGAAATATGGTCTCTTTTCTTTAAAAAAGTTAGGGAAAATGTTTTATCGACTTTAATAAATATCACTTAGTACACTTAAGTTGTACTGTTGCTACTAAAGCAAGGAAGCAAGGACGCTATCTAAATACTGTTTTAAATTAATACTTATTTATTTTGTTGACTCCCGTAAAGTCATGTTATTCAACATATATCGAAAATAACTAAACTTTTATCTTTATGATGTAGTTTCGCAAGAGGATTTCTAGTGCGAATATTCAATATTTTCCTAGAATTCGCGGGGATTTGTAATGATATCGCTGCAACCCTAATGAACAGGTTTGCAGTAAAAACATGTTCATTATGACAATGTGAGCAGAATAAAAGAATATCAATCATTTCAATACATGAATCGATATCATCAGATTCTCACTAAATCAACTAATAAGATACAGCTCCTTATTGAGGAGGCACAAGGAGTGAAAAAAGGATCTCTTTTATCTGTATCACAAGTCGTTTTTTCATCGTAACCCCTATAGCGAAAATCCTTCATAATAGTATTATAGGATTTATAATAACAAACTTTGCCAATATAGTCTAATTAAATTACAGCCATATTTCTCATCGTTTGCCGATGATGCCGTCGCCACTCTGCTCAAGAGAGCTCGTAGTCGTTTTCCTCAAATAGCATTTTCTCCTTTTCGATGAAATGTTGGCAGAGTTCATCCCTCCCGTACACGAATCCTAAAACTCATTCTATCTCGATCTGACCTAGATCACTATTTATGCAGGTATGGACGGGAATTTGCGTGAAATGAGGTAGAAAAACCCTGAAGCTGAAGTATTAATGGTTCAAAATTATGAGCCTGATTATCTTACATAGATTGAAATATTTTCTGCAAATACCAAACGAAATTTCATGATATTATTTTCCTAGATATATATCGTGTCACTCAATGAATTTTATCCGTTTACTCAAGGTTAAGGTTATCCTTAATACTTAACTCTTTTTACGTGATTTTAATCAAACATATTCCATAATTATCCATTGGATTCTTACAGAAAATGATAAAAATTTATAGACCACCTTTTACTCTGTAAAAACTTTCAGCTACTTGGAAACGGAATTTCCCCTGTTTGTGTACATAAATTGGTATAGAGACCGGCTTAGCCTACGCTGAAGCATCCTTAAATGAATTGTATGGTCGAGAGATTTAATGGCTGCATAAAAGGATGCAGCTGCAAAAACAATTATCTTAATTATGGTTAAGAGCTTAAAATGACTCTACATAAATATGTTTGACTGTACAATCAAGAATTATCTAATCAGAATTAGGTATTAAAACTTCATTGCAGTTTATGAAAGATTAATTCAAGGTTAAACCTAATTTTTAAAAAAAATCATACTATCTTCCTGGAAGTAACAATTAAGCACTATAAAACTTTAACAACTTATTTAACATGTTTATTAACAGCTAAATTTTCTATTAAACAACTCATTTAAACTCAACAGGTTGATATCTGTTAAATAAAATTTCCAGAACGAGAGATAAACTACGGCGACTGATGACATCAGTGAGTAATTTCTAAAAAAGCATAAATAGTCTTACTGTTGGTACTTAATAATATTATTGATTAATATTGATATCAATATCGGTGAGTGGTAGGCAACTGCAGGCTAGTATTTCACCTTTATCAAGAAATGCAATTGGTTTATGACGATACCCCACTTTCCCTTTTCCAAGATAAACCCGACAGGCACCACAAAAACCTTTCCGGCATTGAAATTCAATTTGAATTTTGTTCTGTTCAAGAGCATCAAGTAGGCTAATATGTTGTTCGGAATGAAAAGGGATCTGTATACCCTGCGTGTGGCTCAGGGTAATTTTATAACTTCTCATAAAGGTTATAACTCAAAATTACGCAGTTCATCTGTATTGACCTGAGCATCAATTTGCCCTACTAGGTAAGAACTAACTTCTACTTCCTGTGGTGCCACTTGAACGTTATCAGAAACTAACCAGGCATTGATCCATGGAATAGGGTTTGAGCGTGTTTCACAGGGTAATTTTAATCCGACAGCTTGCATACGCATATTGGTAATATATTCAATATATTGACATAAAATGTCTTTATTCAAACCAATCATTGAACCATTTGAAAAAAGATACTCAGCCCACTCCTTTTCCTGTTCGGCTGCTTGAACAAATAATTTATAACATGCTTCTTCAGACTCTTTAGCAATGATAGCCATTTCAGGATCATCTTGACCAGACTGCATCAGGTTTAACATATGTTGAATGGCAGTGAGATGCAGAGCTTCATCACGGGCAATCAATTTAATAATTTTAGCGTTTCCTTCCATTAATTCACGTTCAGCAAAAGCAAATGAGCATGCGAAACTGACATAAAAACGAATAGCTTCTAATGCATTAACACTCATCAGACATAGATAGAGTTGCTTTTTTAGACAGTGTAAAGAAATAATTACATTTCTACCATTAATTGTGTGATTACCTTCACCTAACATATGGTAATAGCTGGTCATCTTAATTAGATTGTCATAATAAGTAGAAATATCTTTTGCTCGTTTTAAAATTTCCCCATTAGTTAAAATATCGTTAAAAATAATTGATGGGTCATTAACAATATTACGAATAATATGCGTATAAGAGCGTGAATGAATAGTTTCTGAAAACGACCAAGTTTCTATCCAGGTTTCAAGCTCAGGAATTGAAATAAGTGGTAATAGTGCTACGTTAGGGCTACGTCCTTGAATCGAATCTAATAGTGTTTGATATTTTAAATTACTAATAAAAATATGTTTTTCATATTCAGGTAGCGATTGATAATCAATACGATCACGAGAAACATCAATTTCTTCCGGGCGCCAGAAAAAAGAGAGTTGCTTTTCAATTAGTTGCTCAAAAATAGGATATTTTTGTTGATCATAACGAGCAATGTTAACAGGTTGTCCAAAGAACATCGGTTCTTGTAATTGATTGTTTTTGATTTGCGAAAATGTTGTATATTGATATTCCATACGTCCTCATGTTAAATCTTACAAGCGTCGCCATCACAATCGCTGTCAGCTGACTTAATAACTTCTTCTAAATCGGCTTGAATATCTTCAGCGCCATCACGGGTATTATGGTAATAAAGTGTTTTTACTCCATACTTATAAGCGAGTAACAAATCTTTTAGTAATTGATTCATTGGAACTTTATTATTTGAGAAACGACTTGGATCATAATTGGTGTTAGCAGAAATCGATTGATCTATAAATTTTTGCATAATACCAACCAACTGCAAATAACCGTCATTATTGGGCATTTCCCACAATAATTCATAATTATTTTTCAAGCGTTCGTACTCAGGTACAACTTGTCGCAAGATACCATCTTTTGATGCTTTAATACTGATATAACCTCGAGGTGGTTCAATACCATTGGTAGCATTAGATATTTGGGATGAAGTTTCTGATGGCATCAAGGCGGAAAGGGTTGAATTACGCAAACCATATTGCTTGATATCTTTACGTAAAGTTTGCCAATCATAATGTAGTGGTTCAGAGGTTAGTGTATCTAATGATTTTTTATAACTATCAATAGGTAAAATACCTTTTGAATAAGTAGTTTCGTGAAACCATGGACAAGCACCTTGCTTTTTTGCCAATTCATTGGATGCTTTTAATAAATAATATTGGATCGCTTCAAAGGTTTTATGGGTTAAATTATTAGCGCTACCATCGGAGTAATGAACGCCATGTTTAGCTAAATAATAAGCATAATTAATGACTCCAATACCTAAAGCACGACGACCCATAGAGCCTTTTTTCGCAGCAAAAATTGGATAATTTTGATAATCAAGCAGTGAATCTAACGCATATACGACTAATATTGCTAACTCCTCCAATTCATCTAATGATGAAATGGCACCTAAATTAAAGGCGGAAAGAGTACAAAGTGCAATTTCACCATTTTCGTCGTTAATATTATTTAAAGGTCGGGTTGGCAAGGTGATTTCCAAACAGAGGTTTGATTGACGAATTGGCGCAACTTTAGCATCAAATGGGCTATGGGTATTACAGTGATCTATATTTTGAATATAGATACGCCCGGTTGATGCTCGCTCTTGCATCATAAGTGAAAATAGATCAAGTGCTTTAACGCGTTTTTGGCGTATTTTTTCGTCTTGTTCATATTTTAAATATAAATATTCAAATTCGCTTTGATTAGCGAAAAATTCTTCATATAAACCTGGAACATCAGAAGGGCTAAAGAGGGTAATTTCCTTACCTTTGATAAGGCGTTCATACATGAGTTTGTTAATTTGTACACAATAATCTAAATGACGAACACGATTACCTTCAACACCGCGATTATTTTTCAGTACTAATAAACTTTCAGCCTCTAAATGCCAGAGAGGATAAAATAGCGTGGAACCACCACCTCGTACTCCACCTTGAGAACAAGATTTTACTGCAGTTTGGAAATGTTTATAGAAAGGAATACAGCCTGTATGAAACGCTTCACCTCCCCGAATTGGACTACCTAATGCGCGAATATGCCCAGCATTAACACCAATACCGGCACGTTGAGAAACATATTTTACAATTGCGCTAGCGGTGGAATTGATTGAATCAAGGCTATCAGCGCATTCAATTAATACGCAAGAACTAAATTGCCGAGTTGGAGTACGTACCCCCGCCATAATTGGCGTAGGTAGTGAAATTTTAAAAGTTGAGATTGCATCATAAAAGCGACGAATATAGTTTAATCTTGTCTCTTTTGGATAGCATGAAAAAAGACAAGCAGCAACAAGAATATATAGAAACTGGGCACTTTCATAAATCTCTCCGCTTACCCGGTTTTGCACCAAGTATTTACCTTCTAATTGCTTAACTGCTCCGTAGGAAAAATTCATGTCACGCCAGTGATTTAGAAAATTATCCATCTGATTAAATTCTTCTTCGGTATAATCTATCAATAGATGTTTATCGTATTTAGCTATTTTAACCATACGCAAAACATGCTGATATAATCCCGGTGGTTCAAATTGCCCATAGGCTTTTTTGCGCAGGTGGAAAATAGCTAATCGAGCTGCAAGATATTGGTAATCAGGTGTATCAGTTGAAATAAGATCTGCCGCTGCTTTGATCATGGTTTCGTGAATATCAGAAGTTTTGATGCCATCAAAAAATTGGATCTGAGAACGTAGCTCTACCTGTGAAACAGATACATCTTTTAGGTTTTCAGCTGCCCAGGTAATGACTTTATGGATTTTATCAAGATCAATGCGTTCTTTATGCCCAGAACGTTTAGTGACTAATAGACTTTGGTTCATTGATAGTTACACCTAAAGTTAACTAGCTAAATATTTATTGATCATTACACTCAATAATCGTTAATAACAAATTATAAAACGCTATGCTTAATAGCATATTATATTTCTATTTTTAACTAAACTATAATAAGTAAACACATATATAGTGTTTACTTATTATTAAGTATATAATGATAATTTGCAACTTTTGTCAAGTCATATAAAATATGATTTTTTTTCAATAATCCAGTGCTGAATTTTGTTAATTGCTAAATAACTTCTATCAGAATAGAAGATTATTATAATTTATGTTACTACAATTATGAAAAATATGTTTATTAAAACCTACTTATTGTTTTTTAGAAAAAGTTAACAATTATTTGCATTTAATGTATGCAACATATAATTAACATCAACATTTGAGCCTAACGAAAATTTATCGCTGATCGGATTATAATGTAATCCGATGATATGTTGTTCTTGTAAAGATGTTTTATCTATCCAGCTGAGTAGATCAGAAGGCTTAATAAATTTTTTTACATCATGAGTACCTTTTGGAACTATTTTTAAAATATACTCAGCAGCAATTATTGCTAATAACCAGGCTTTTTTATTACGATTAATAGTAGAAAAAAATACCCGACCACCTTGTTTAACTAATTTTGCACATGATTGAACAACAGATTCAGGATCTGGAACATGTTCAAGCATTTCCATGCAGGTAACGATATCATAAGTTTGAGGGTGTTTTTCTGCATAGCTTTCAGCAGTTATTTGTAAGTACTTGATTTTCATATTATTTTCTAATGAATGGAGCTTTGCAACTTGTAGTGGCTCTACAGCCATATCAATTCCTGTAACTATTGCGCCTTCTTTAGTCATACTTTCTGATAAAATTCCGCCTCCGCAGCCAATATCGAGTACTTTTTTACCGAACAGACCATTAGCCTGTTGCAGGATATAATTTAAACGTAATGGATTAACCCGATGAAGAAGTTGGAATTCACTTGTCTCATCCCACCATCGACTCGCAACAGAGCTAAATTTGTTGATTTCACTTAGATTAACATTTACCTGACCGCGCAAATTCTTATTATTCATCAGAAAATTACTCCTTAATTTATTATTAATATAGACTCTAATGGTATTAGATGACTATACATGTTTTATTGAATAAAATTCGTTTTCTCTTTTTATAACATAACGATTTTGTGGTATAATTTTCCTCCTTAATGAAATAAGGAGGAAGAGGGACAAGTGACTCCATGAGTGACATAGCAAGAAAAATTACCCTAGTTAATATTGAAGAAGAGCTGAAAAGTTCTTATTTGGATTATGCGATGTCTGTGATTATTGGACGCGCCCTTCCAGATGTACGAGATGGATTAAAACCTGTTCACCGGCGAGTATTATACGCGATGAATGTATTAGGTAATGATTGGAATAAATCATACAAAAAATCAGCTCGTGTAGTCGGTGACGTTATTGGTAAATATCATCCTCATGGTGATAGTGCTGTCTATGACGCAATAGTTCGTTTGGCACAACCATTTTCAATGCGTTATATGCTAGTTGATGGGCAAGGTAATTTTGGATCTATTGATGGCGATTCTGCTGCTGCAATGCGTTATACCGAAGTACGGATGGCAAAAATTGCCCATGAATTGTTGGAAGATTTAGATAAAGAAACCGTTGATTTCATTCCTAACTATGATGGTACTGAGGAGATCCCTGATGTGATGCCAACAAAGGTACCAAACTTCCTGATTAACGGTTCTTCAGGTATTGCTGTTGGCATGGCTACCAATATTCCACCTCATAACCTTAGTGAAGTCATTGATGGCTGTCTAGCCTATATTGATGATGAAAATATTAGTATTGAAGGGTTACTGAAATATATTTCAGGCCCTGATTTTCCAACTGCTGCAATTATTAATGGTCGCCACGGTATTATCGACGCATATCGGACGGGACGTGGTAAAGTCTATATCCGTGCACGTGCTAATATTGAAGTTGATGATAAAAATAGTCGTGAAACAATTATTGTTAATGAGATCCCTTATCAGGTTAATAAAGCCCGTTTAATTGAAAAAATTGCTGAATTAGTTAAAGATAAACGTATTGAGGGGATTAGCGCATTACGTGATGAGTCTGATAAAGATGGCATGCGGATTGTTATTGAACTAAAACGAGATGTAGTGGCGGAAGTAGTACTGAATAACCTGTATTCTCTCACTCAACTTCAAGTCTCATTTGGCATTAATATGGTCGCCTTATGTGATGGTCAACCTAGAATTTTAAATTTAAAAGAAATTCTTGAAGCTTTTGTTCGTCATCGCAGAGAAGTAGTCACTCGACGAACTATTTTTGAATTGCGTAAAGCACGCGAGCGCGCTCATATATTGGAAGCCTTTGCCGTCGCATTAGCGAATATTGATCCAATTATTGAACTTATCCGTCAAGCATTAACCCCGCATAAAGCAAAATTGGATTTAATTGCGCGTCCTTGGCAATTAGGTAATGTTTCTACCATGTTAGCAGATGCAGATGATAACGCCGCTCGTCCTGAATGGCTTAAACCTCAATACGGAGTGCAGGATAATAAATATTATTTGACTGAACAACAATCTCAGACAATTCTTGATTTGCGTTTGCAAAAATTAACTAGCTTAGAACATGATAAAATATTGGATGAATATAGTAAGTTGCTAAAACAAATTACAGCATTACTATATATATTAACCAGTCCAGAACGGTTAATGGAAGTCATCCGTAAAGAACTGGAAACTATTAAAGAACAATATCGTGATGCCCGTCGCACAGAAATTACTGAAAATAGCCCAGATATTAATATTGAAGATTTAATTACCCAGGAAGATGTGATTGTAACCTTATCACATCAGGGATATGTTAAATATCAGCCAATATCTGCTTATGAAGCACAACGACGCGGGGGTAAGGGTAAGTTGACAGCACGTATTAAAGAAGAAGATTTTATTGAGCGTTTGTTAGTTGCTAATACCCATGACACAATTTTATGCTTCTCTAGTCGAGGGCGTTTATATTGGATGAAAGTTTACCAGTTGCCTGAAGCTAGCCGTAGTGCACGTGGGCGACCAATAGTTAATTTTTTGCCATTAAAAAAAAATGAACGTATTACTGCAATTTTACCGGTACGTAAATTTGATGATGGTTATTATGTATTTATGGCGACATCAAGTGGTACAGTTAAAAAAACATCATTAAAAGATTTTAGTCGCCCTAGAAGGGCTGGCACTATAGCAGTTAACCTTAATGAAGGTGATGAACTGATTGGAATTGATTTAACGACTGGTAAAAACGAGGTAATGCTTTTCTCTGCTGCTGGTAAAGTTGCTCGTTTCGCAGAAAATACTGTTCGTCCTATGGGACGAACAGCAACAGGTGTTCGAGGTATTAAACTACAAACTGGCGATAAAGTTGTTTCGTTGATTGTACCTCGTGGTGAAGCTGATATTTTAACTGTTACCGAAAATGGTTATGGTAAACGAACTGAGGAGAGTGAATACCCAACAAAATCTCGTGCTACTCAAGGTGTTATTTCTATTAAAGTTAGTGAACGTAATGGTAATGTAGTCGGGGCAATTCAAGTAGAAAAAACTGATCAAATTATGATGATCACTGACGCTAGTACTTTAGTACGTACGCGAGTTGAAGAAGTTAGCATTATTGCTAGAAATACTCAGGGAGTTATTTTAATTCGCACTGCTGAAGATGAAAAAGTAGTTGGTTTACAACGCGTTGTTGATCATGAAGAAGATGATAATCAAACCTTAATAGAAGATGCAATTAATATAAAGTAGAACCTGATATTAATAACATAGAAAATCTTTTGCTTAATGACTGATTAATTAGTTTAATATCATGGGGGAGAGAACTGAGTAACCAGTGCCCATTTTTACGGATTATATCAATTCACTATTAGTAATAAAGTTTTATTATTCAACTTATCTATATTACTTTATGATTGATATACTTATGTTATAAGTAGAATGGTATTTAAGATATCTATCTTTATTAAAAGCGTCGTTAAAAATTTCTTGTTGTTTATTTTATACTTTCTGTCTGTCTCCTAAAAAGGAGACAGAAGCTATAAATCATATTTGTTATCTATTTATATCTTTAATAAAATTATATCTGATATAGATCAATAGTATTCATCTACTTAATTACAGTATGATTAAATATATATATTATTCGGATAATACCTTGCGATAAATTCAATATATGATTGATAGCTATATAAAAATTTTTCTATAGATCCTAATCATATAAATGTATGGTACTAAAATAACTTAATTTTATCTATCATCCATCCCTAATAGAAAATTGTATGAAACATTAAAATTTACTTAATCACATTAAATCAGTTTTTTTTAACAAAAATTGCGCAAAAAATAAAGAGTTAAAACAGTTTTTTATTGTTAGTCCGGAAAGTAACTATATGATTAATTTTTCTATTCGAAAATAACACTACCAGTCTTTATGTGACCTTATATGACTTTGAAGATGCAAGAAGAGATAGAGGAAAAATATTTACTGGATCATTCCAACTTTGAAGACTGATAATGAATCTTTTCTAAGATTAGCGCCTATTTATAAAATATAGGTAGGACTTTGATTGATCTAATTGGTTAGTATGCTCAATATACTTTGAACAATTTAATTCATGCTATGAATGGCTAATTTGATATCTTTGTCTTAAATATAAATGATGGATTTGTATTATATTTCTTTATGATAATAATTTAAGATCTGATGATAATGTCTATCAGACAATAGCTTTCATTTTTGTTATGATAATGATCATAATTGATTTTTATCTGTTTCTATTAAGAAAATCCATAATGAGTTTAAATTGTCAATTATAAGAGTTATGTTTATTTCTAAAATATAGGATTTCGAAGATGCTGTCTGTATCTTGATGATTAATTTCGCGTATAATGTTAATAACAGAGAGATGATATGCTATGAAAGTTCTAGTCTACAGGTATCAACAAAACTAGATATTACTGTACTCTATTGCATGAACTGATCCGTAATAGTGCCCATACAACAACAACATGTTAACACTACTTTATCAATGGATACCAATTCGACGTCAATAAGGTTTTATCACATTAAACTAACACACTACTATTAACGATGTTGAGATTTAAAGCGCCTAAAGTCAGGAATCACAGCGTAAACGGAATATAGTTTCAATAACTTGTATACTACCTCCTTATCTATATAAGGCATTTAAAAGTAGTGAAAAGTTGCTCTCATGACTTATATCTGCGAAGTATTATTCACTAGTAATTTTTACTAAGCCATAAAACTATTTCTCGATAAAAAGCAAATGATCTCTTACTAAATTCTATAAGAAAACTGAAATAGCAATGCCTTGAAGAGCATTGGTAATGTTAGCTTTGTGATTTAAGAGATACCGCTAGGCTTATTTCTGTGCTGAAGGCATATTCTTGTGCTCTGTCAGGTAATCTATCGCCTTTTCCTGCTGCTCATTATTGATATCACTGCATTTATGGCTTGCAAGCGCGAAGCTTAACTGTATTCCTAAGCTACGGTTGTTACGGAGAACTCTGCCATTGATTTTTGGAATGCAATAAGCAAAGATATTTTTTAGGATGCAGCAGCAACACTATTAGCTATACAAAATAGCTAATGTGCTGCCTTTACTCCCCAAAGGTATTCCAACACTGAAAGTTAAAGTTGAGTTGGGGGGAGAGGTTTGGCTAGCAGAGAGCCGTGATGCTACTAATAAAGCCCTTAATATTTTGTTGGCAAGATTATCAGCGAAGTATACTGCAGCGATGAGAATGTTGGAGAAAAATAAAGAAAAAACGACTGGCATTCTATCCCTTCCAATCAGCACACTGGGTATCAATAAGAACAATAAATCCGATTTAATTAGCTTTTGTGATAGTGTGTTAGGTTACAAAGCTAATTCCCGAAGCACTTGACTGTAGTTTAAAAACAACCTTTTTAATACTATTTAATCTGCTCCTGTCTACTAAGAAAAGCTATAACTATAGCTAAGTGGTTTATGACTTTGTATTGATACTGCTTGCTAAACAATCCCTAATTTAAAGATGGAGAAGAGATTTATAAAATATCAGAGTGGAATGTAATCTAACCGCTAATGTATCATATCTACTAATAACTTGTAGAGGGACTGGTACACGACGACTTACTGCAAATATCATACCTGAAAATAAAAAATACCACAGATAGCATAAATTATGTTTTAGTTTCGATCTTCAATTTTAAGATAAGATTGTCAATCTTGATTTATTATCATAAAGAAAATGATTTTCTATTTAGATAAATTAGTTAATCTAGCAAATACTGTCTGAATAATTGATCAATATGGTTGTGGTTAATAGATGTAAAATAAACTAATAGTATCATGATTTATTATTTTCAATAAATCTAAGGCAGGGTATAGTAATCTTCTCCTTTAATAAAAAAAAGAAAATTTACACTGTAATGTTGTCTAAATTAAAAAAAGTAAAGTATCAACAATATCTTGAACAATTACCAAAATTATCTCAGTCTGCCGCTAGAGTTATCACTCTTTACCAAACAGAAAGCTTTCGAAAAGCCCTGTTAGATAACATTACCAATGCTAAACGGTATATTTATATTGTTGCACTTTATTTCGAACATGATGATGCAGGACAAGATATACTAAATGCGCTTTATCAAGCAAAAATGGCACGACCAGAATTAGATATTAAAATAATGGTTGATTGGCATCGTGCTCAACGTATTCGTATTGGTGCAAATGCTAGTGCAACTAATGCCGATTGGTATTATCAAATGGCAATGGCCCACCCAGGATTAAGTGTTGCTACTTTTGGTATACCCGTCAATAAACGCGAAGCATTAGGTGTTTTACATCTAAAAGGTTTTATCTTTGATGATACCGTTATTTATAGCGGTGCTAGTATTAATGATATCTATCTCCAACAAAATAAACGTTACCGTTACGACCGTTATCATATATTAGCTAATATTCAATTAGCTGCAACTATGAAAAGATTTATTGACCAAAACTTGTTATCCTCACCTGCTATTCAGCGTCTAGATCAAGCACACCGGCCTCGCAATACTCAAATTAAAAGTTTAATTAAACAATTTCGCCATAATTTAAAAAATTGTCACTACCAATTGAAAAATAATGCCACAAATAAAGAGTTAGCAGTAACCCCACTAATCGGTTTAGGAAAAAAAAATGAATTAAATAAAGCTATAACGCATTTAATGCACAGTACAGAAAAGAAAATGATTATCTGTACACCATATTTTAATTTACCAACTATTTTAACAAAAATAATTAGTAATTTATTGCATGACGGCAAACAAATTGAAATTATTATCGGTGATAAAATAGCTAATGATTTTTATTTTCCACCAGAAGAACCTTTTAAAATTATCAGTACATTACCTTATTTATATGAAATTAACCTACGGCGATTTATCTGTCGATTACAAGCTTTCGTAGATAAGAAGCAATTAACCATTAGATTATGGAAAGACGGGGAAAATAGCTACCATTTAAAAGGTATTTGGATAGATGATAACTGGCAATTAATAACTGGCAATAACCTTAACCCTCGTGCATGGAGACTAGATTTAGAAAATGCAATATTAATTCATGATCCAAAAAAAATTTTGCTACAGCAAAAAAACAAAGAATTAAAATGTATAACAACTAATACTAATATTGTAAATCATTATCAAGAGATTGAAAGTATCCAGCACTATCCAGTAAAGGTTAAAAACATTATTCGTCGTTTACGAAGGATCCGCGTTGATAGGTTAATACGGCGAATTCTCTAATAGGTTAGCTCAATTTTAATTACTAATTAATAGTTATTCATTTTAAAAATGAATGCGTTATTTATATATAAAATACTAAAAAAGTTACTTTTTTCTTCTATTTTTACATGGGAGAGCACACACTACAATTATCGGCTCTACAACATTTTACTCCTTAGTTCGTAATGGAGTTAAATTGTGATCTACTGCTCTATTACAGTAACGAGATAAATTCTTTTATTTATCTGTTTTATTTTTGCCGTCTTATTGCTTGAAACATCTTCAGTGTTATTAAGTTAAGCCTATCTTAAATTATTAGTATTAGTTAAATATCAACATATTGATACACTTACATACCTAGCCTATCTACGGTTTTATCTTCAACACCTTTTACTGACCCTGTCAATAAAAACTCATTTTGAGGCAAGTTTCCCGGTTAGATGCTTCAGAGCTTATCTCTTCTAGACTTAGTTACCAGTTAATGTTTACCATTGATATGAAACCTGTATACTAGTGATATATTTACTCCGGATCGATCTACTATTAGTAGAAACCCCATGAATTACCCTCCTACCCATAAGAGGTAGGGGTAAAATTTATTTTAAGATCTTCTAAAATTCAACTCATATAGCACTTTAATAGCAAACAGCCTAACCTTTAAGAAACTTAGTTATC
This sequence comes from Arsenophonus sp. NC-PE1-MAG3, assembly GCA_052174455.1. Classification (GTDB taxonomy): domain Bacteria; phylum Pseudomonadota; class Gammaproteobacteria; order Enterobacterales; family Enterobacteriaceae; genus Arsenophonus. The sequence goes on from JBQMRP010000012.1 coordinate 113,265, forward strand.
AATAGGATGTGATTAGCCAATATTGATATGCCAAACACTGTCGTTAATATAAACTCTTAAACAGTATCAGTTTATTGTTATGATAGGGAGCACCTTTTATCCATTGAGTGATACCTCTTTAATTCAGAACCACTGAATGATTAAGACCTATTTATTACTATTCTGAAATAGTAATAAGTTTTTTTAATAATTCAAGTTTAACATTAAACCAAGCTTTCATGAATTACAAGTAAATCTTACTATCTAAGACTAATAATGGACTAATTGGTATAATTCCTGATCATAGATCTAATATATCGATTCAGAATAATCTCAAGTTTTTGAATAGAATTGAAAATGATAGATTTGCAGCCTTCTATCTATCATTAAATCGCTCGAGGTATATTGGTTTTAGATACCTCGGTGGGCTATAAAATCGGTCTTATATAGTAAGCTCTGTATAGAAACGATTGTATTCCTATTTTCGATAATTGAACGTTTTCATAGTCCAAAAAGGACAATCTGTAAATTCTTTGCTATTGTTAGTAAAACTAATTATACCTATAAAAAATATGTTCGATTAAGATCACGTAAGAAGCGTCAAGCCTTGTCCTTGTAAGGGATGTATAAAAATCCATAGAGTTCCTTGAACTTATACCTACGAAAAAATAATATTGTGAATTTTTATTTTTGCATCTTCGAAAGATATTTATATCTACCTGCAGCTAAGCAGACGCGTAGCTTTTAAACACTTTATTCTTGTGGCTTTAGTGTTTCCTGCTTTATTTCACGCAAATTCTTATTTTCGTCGGCTTCGTAAATAACAATCCAGGCTAGAAGAGAAACATTTTCACAAAAAACGACTATGGACTTTTCCGAGCGGTCGAACAGAATCGTCGACAGCTATAGGAATATAGCTGTAATCATCAATATCATTTTATTTTTCCTGCTTAGGAAAATAAATTTAAGAGATGATGTTATAATGCTTAGCTAAAGTAGATATAGATTGCTATTCAGGCCTGAATAGCAATTCTACTTTTACGTATTATAGTTACCATGAGCATGGAGTCTCGTCATCATGATATTTTCTCAACTATATCCATCGGTAACTCTTTTGATATGAAAAGAGTTACATGACGAGAATTTATTTAATGATCCAGGATTAAATACTTACTTTTGTGCACCTACTCGCGCTGTCATTCTCCTAGCTAAACTGAGTTATATTTTGCGCTAGTCACGGATATCGTGACTATGATTAATCAATCTTTGTATTAATTCGTTATCCTTTAGAGGAAACCGTCCCAGTCCAAACTATCTACCAGACACTGTTCTCTTCAGCTCGTATTACGAGCCTAAGTTAGGAGATTAAAAAAATATTAATGGTGCCATTTCAACGTTAGATCAATGTAACTAAAGTCTACACTTTAAAACCTCCCACTCATCCTACACATCAAGTCTCAATGTTGAGTGTTAAGTTATAAAGTAAAAGTTCACGGGATCTTTACATATTGTCGCAGGTACGCTGAATCTTAACAGTGAGTTTAATTTTACTGAGTCTTGGGTGAAAAAATACTAACCTTCACTGCATTATTTCCACAGATCTTAATATTTACCCACTAAGGAATATTATTTCCCTTAGGATTGTTATAGTTAAAGCTACTGTTTATTAAGGTTTTGATTAAAAGTTTTTTGTATTAGTGTTTATCTAATCAATCAACCTTCCAGCACCAGATAGAAATCACACTATGTGTATTAACACATAGTTTCAACTAATTGGTATCTGAGACTAGCATAAACTCAGAATGCAAGATTCTCACCTTAGAATTCTCTACCCAAACTACTTATATATTAGTTTTGGATAGGATCAACGATCCTCTATCATTTACCTAGTTTGCCTAAAAAACTATGATTAACTATTTCATAGCCTTAGTGACTTGTCATCAAGCCTCAATGTTATTGTATTACGAATTTGCTGCACTACTCCTCTACACTCTTAAACCGGAGCAACGGTCGCTGAAGGATAGTCTATTCTTCTCCGTACCATTTATAGTAATTCTTATACAAGAATATTAACTAATTTCATCAACTACGCTTTTCAGCATTGATTTAGTAATCCGGCTTACCCTAACCTTATTTATGGGTAAATTAAGATACTTATCTTTCGTAAATGAATTTTCACCTGTTTTATTATTACTTAATATCAGTATTTAAATGTTGATATTTCTATCAGGCATTTCAATCCTTCTCTAGGACTTAGAGAAGGATTGTCCCTATACCTCCAGCAAGATTAAGTGTTGCTACCTCAGTTTCGGGATATAATTTACCTCTATTACATTTTTTTTAAATGACGACCCTTTTCTAAGGCAACATTCTGTCTGCCTAAGTCTTTTCCACTTCGTTTCCCACTTAACTATGACTCAATAACCTTAATTAGAGATTTTGATTGTTTCTCTTTTCATAACAAACATTAGTACCAAACATTGTACTCACTCATAAAAAAATTTTGGTATTCGTAATTTGTATCATGTTGATAATTTGAAATAACGTTCTAGCTGTAGTAGAGCACTACTACGTAAATTAATTTACTATATCTTCCTAAATAGGAATTAGGAATAATCAAATATCTTAAATTTAATTAACCTTTCACTTAATAACTACAAATTACCCGCTAGTTTTTCAAGATCAATCACTTCAATCATTCAATTAGTGTTACCTAACTTTCAATCTGCTCATGACTATATCACCGGGTTTGAGTCTTTATCTCCATAAAACTTATGCTTAGTTAATATTTAGTTTCTTTTGTGCCTCTTATTCGAATATACGTTTTAGTTTTTAACTTTTTCTAAATTAGAAGATGTATTATTATTCAGAGTAGGTTGCAATAACCTACCCTAAATAATCTTTTATCTAGTTCTATTTGCAATATGATAGAACTAGATAAGTATGATGAACCTGTTGACATCCTGCGTTCAAAAAAGCACTTCCTCAAGCTGAACTGGGCTATAGCTACATTAAGATTATCGTGTCCTAGATATCCTGCTAACCTTTCCTTTCAGGAACCTCACATCAGTAATATTGAAAGCTTGAATGGACTTTAATCACCTAAGCTACAAAAACTAATAATACTTTCTGCTTAATTTTTTATTAGACAATCTGTGTGAACACTCACATTCCATCTATCTAGGTAAGGAGGTGATCCAACCGCAGGTTCCCCTACGGTTACCTTGTTACGACTTCACCCCAGTCATGAATCACAAAGTGGTAAGCGCCATCCCGAAGGTTAAGCTACCTACTTCTTTTGCAACCCACTCCCATGGTGTGACGGGCGGTGTGTACAAGGCCCGGGAACGTATTCACCGCGACATGCTGATTCGCGATTACTAGCGATTCCGACTTCATGGAGTCGAGTTGCAGACTCCAATCCGGACTTCGACATACTTTCTGAGTTCCGCTTCCCCTTGCAGGCTTGCCTCTCTCTGTATACGCCATTGTAGCACGTGTGTAGCCCTACTCGTAAGGGCCATGATGACTTGACGTCATCCCCACCTTCCTCCGGTTTATCACCGGCAGTCTCCTTTGAGTTCCCGACCAAATCGCTGGCAACAAAGGATAAGGGTTGCGCTCGTTGCGGGACTTAACCCAACATTTCACAACACGAGCTGACGACAGCCATGCAGCACCTGTCTCAGCGTTCTCGAAGGCACTCCTTTATCTCTAAAGGATTCGCTGGATGTCAAGAGTAGGTAAGGTTTTTCGCGTTGCATCGAATTAAACCACATGCTCCACCGCTTGTGCGGGCCCCCGTCAATTCATTTGAGTTTTAACCTTGCGGCCGTACTCCCCAGGCGGTCGATTTAACGCGTTAACTTCGGAGGCCACAATTCTAGACTACAACCTCCAAATCGACATCGTTTACAGCGTGGACTACCAGGGTATCTAATCCTGTTTGCTCCCCACGCTTTCGCACATGAGCGTCAGTCTTTGTCCAGGGGGCCGCCTTCGCCACCGGTATTCCTCCACATCTCTACGCATTTCACCGCTACACATGGAATTCTACCCCCCTCTACAAGACTCTAGCTAACCAGTCTTGAATGCCGTTCCCAGGTTAAGCCCGGGGATTTCACACCCAACTTAATTAACCGCCTGCGTGCCCTTTACGCCCAGTAATTCCGATTAACGCTCGCACCCTCCGTATTACCGCGGCTGCTGGCACGGAGTTAGCCGGTGCTTCTTCTGTCGTTAACGTCAATTGCTAAGGTTATTAACCCTAACACCTTCCTCACGACTGAAAGTACTTTACAACCCGAAGGCCTTCTTCATACACGCGGCATGGCTGCATCAAGCTTGCGCCCATTGTGCAATATTCCCCACTGCTGCCTCCCGTAGGAGTCTGGGCCGTGTCTCAGTCCCAGTGTGGCTGATCATCCTCTCAGACCAGCTAGAGATCGTTGCCTAGGTGAGCCTTTACCTCACCTACTAGCTAATCTCATATGGGTTCATCCGAAGGTGTGAGGCCAAAAGGTCCCCCACTTTTCTCCTTAGAGATTATGCGGTATTAGCCACCGTTTCCAGTGGTTATCCCCCGCCTTCGGGCAGATCCCCATACCTTACTCACCCGTCCGCCGCTCGCCGGCAAGGAAGCAAGCTTCCTTCCGATGCCGCTCGACTTGCATGTGTTAGGCCTGCCGCCAGCGTTCAATCTGAGCCATGATCAAACTCTTCAATTAAAAGTTTGATGCTCAAAGAGTGTTTTACTAGCTGGTAACGTCTTTTTGTTCAGTTAACTTTGCTGGCGTTTTATTGCCTTCGCTGTTGCCTATTAAAATAATGTTACTACTTATTTAGCTCATATACGAGCTAACTATTTTTACTCTTCAAGACTTTAAAATCAAATATTTCATTTTTTTGATGATGTCTTGCGAGTGCCCACACGGATTGTCTAATTAATTGTTAAAGAGCGTGCGACCTAAGCCACGAGATAGTGCATATTACGATTTTACCTAAATTTACAGTTACTCTTTTATTACTTAATGTAAATAAGTAATTATAATAATTTTTATATTATAACCGGTTTTATGAAACTAACAACTATTATTTACATTTTTCTGTTTAAGTGCTCACTTATTGAGCTAATTTTTAATTAATAGTATCTATCTAGATGCTAATAACCATCTTTAATAAAAGTTATTAACTCTTTAAATACTATTTAAGATTAAAATCTTTTCTCTTTAAAATAAAGATTAGTAATTTTATTTATTGCATAGCAATAATAATACCATTTTTAATATCAAGAGTTACTTGTTTACCAGGTACTAATTTTCCTGATAACATCTGCTCAGATAATGAATTTTCTATCTCTTGTTGAATAGCTCGTTTTAAAGGGCGTGCGCCAAATATCGGATCAAATCCTGCTTGCCCCAACTTTTCTAACACCGCTGATGTGATTTTTACTTTATAGCCTTGTTCTTCCATACGCTTATATAAGCGCGATAGTTGGATTTGGGCAATTTCTGTAATTTGTTTTTTATTAAGTGGGTGGAATACCACAACTTCATCAATACGGTTAATAAATTCAGGGCGGAAACTACGGTTGACAAGTTTCATGACAATATTTTTTATCTCGTCATAACTTAAATTACCAGAACCCTCTTGTATCAAATCAGAACCTAAGTTTGAGGTCATAATAACAACCGTATTAAGAAAATTAACCGTCCTCCCCTGCCCATCAGTCAAACGTCCATCATCTAGAACTTGCAACAAGATATTGAAAACATCAGGATTCGCTTTTTCAATTTCATCTAGCAAAATAACAGAATAAGGACGACGACGGATTGCTTCGGTTAAATAACCGCCTTCTTCATATCCTACATAACCTGGAGGTGCTCCAAGTAGCCTAGAAACAGTATGTTTTTCCATAAATTCAGACATATCAATGCGTACCATTGCATTGTCACTATCAAATAAAAAATTTGCTAGTGTCTTACATAGCTCAGTTTTACCAACACCCGTAGGACCTAAAAATAAAAATGAACCAATAGGACGATTTGGATCTGATAAACCAGCACGACTACGTCGAATAGCATTTGATACCGCATCAACAGCTTCATTCTGGCCAATAACACGCTTATGTAGACCCTGCTCTATATGAAGTAACTTTTCACGTTCACTTTCTAACATTCTTGTAATGGGGATACCTGTCCAACGGGCTAATATTTTAGCAATCTCTGCATCGGTCACTTTATTACGCAATAATTTCATGGTGTTATTTTCCGCTTTAGTGGCAGATTCAAGTTGTTTTTCTAATTCAGGAATTTTTCCATATTGTAATTCTGACATTTTAGCTAAATCACCACTACGCCGAGCTTTCTCCATACTTATACGTGCATTTTCTAATTCCGCTTTTATATGCTGCGTACCGATAAGCTCTGCTTTTTCTGCTTTCCACTCTTCTTCTAGCTCTGAATATTCTCGTTCTTTTTCTAATAGTTCTTGTTCTAACATTTTAAGACGCTTTTTACTGGCTTCATCAGATTCTTTTTTTAGTGCTTGCTGTTCAAGTTTTAATTGAATAACCCGACGTTCTAAACGATCAAGTACTTCTGGTTTAGAATCCATCTGCATTCGTAAGCTAGCACCGGCTTCATCAATTAAATCTATTGCTTTATCAGGTAGCATGCGATCAGAAATATAACGATTTGATAAACTAGCAGCAGCAACAATAGCAGGGTCAGTTATCTGCACATGATGATGCAGCTCATAACGTTCTTTAAGCCCCCTTAATATTGCAATAGTGTCCTCAACGGTAGGTTCAGCAACATAAACTTTTTGAAAACGACGCTCTAGTGCCGCATCCTTTTCAATATACTGATGATATTCATCAAGTGTAGTCGCACCAACACAATGTAATTCTCCTCGAGCTAGTGCTGGTTTTAACATATTACCGGCGTCCATCGTACCTTCAGTCTTACCTGCACCAACCATCATATGCAATTCATCAATAAACAGAATTACATTTCCTTCTTGTTTAGTCAAATCATTCAAGACAGCCTTTAAGCGTTCTTCAAATTCACCACGATATTTTGCACCAGCCAGCAAAGCACCAATATCTAAAGAGAGAACGCGTTTATTTTTTAACCCTTCAGGTAGTTCACCATTAACAATTCGTTGAGCTAGACCTTCAACAATCGCGGTCTTACCTACTCCTGGTTCACCGATTAAAACTGGATTATTTTTTGTTCGGCGCTGGAGAACTTGTATTGTTCGACGAATTTCTTCATCACGTCCAATAACAGGATCGAGTTTACCTTGTTCAGCTCTTTCAGTTAAATTAATTGTGTATTTTTTAAGTGCTTGACGTTGCTCTTCAGCACCTTGATCATTAACATTTTCACCATCGCGCATTTTTTCTATCGCCTTTTCTATATTTATTTTATTCGCTCCCATCGTTTTAAGGGTATCTTCCAGAGAGGTTTTTATATCAAAAATTGCTAACAAAAATAGTTCTGAAGAAATAAAGGTATCACCTCGCTGTTTGGCCAACTTATTACAAAAATTTAAGTGTCGAATAAGATTATTTGATGGATGGATATTATCAGTAGTGCCATGCACTTGCGGTAAAGTATTGAGAATATTGTTTAATTTATTACTAAACTGTTTGACATTAACTCCTATCGATATCAATAAAGGACGTAATGTACCACCTTCTTGATTTAAGAAGGTGACGAGTAAATGTACAGGTTCAATAAATTGATTATCTTGTCCAATTGCTAAAGATTGAGCATCAGTTAGTGCTTGTTTGAATTTCTTGGTAAGATAATCAAAATGCATAATACCTCCAAAATGCAATTACAATCATTGCATATAGATTATATGAGGTTTCATTTCATATAATTCAAGTTATTTACAATAATGACTATTACTATAAAGTAGTTAATATATTAAAGATTTATTTTAACTAAATTAATGATACCATTCTTCCTGTTTACGCTATTAAGGCGATAGGAAAAAAATACCTTAGCTCCCTAACCGTACAATAGGTTCCACCTTAAATACTTTAACACCAACTCACTCAATTTCAAATGCGCTAAGCAAGTAGCGATCAGCTAGATATTTATCATATCATAATATTTAAAACCTCGCGTTAATTCTGCATTATATACAATAAAAACACTTCTAACTTTAGTACCTACTTCAAATTTTCCGCGCTAATAGCTGATATAATTAAGCCATAATAGAGGAAAATAATGATTTAAATTGTTTTATTGCATTTTTCAGAATCCCATCACACAAACCTCTCAAGCCAGGCATATATGGCAGAAATTTCCGTGCCTTGTTCGTTACAGAATAAAATAGGAAAACAGTCTGCTGTCATCACGATACACACTTATTTTCGCTCACAACTATATTCAGCATCCACTTACCGATCAGCATTTTTTCCTTAGCAAAATCGATAATACGCATGCCATGCACCTGATTAAATCAGTAAGGCTGTGATGGTAGTTGTGCAATTTTTGTGAAGCTATTGCGGTTTTGTTTTACTAATTGCGGTTGATCTCCGACATGCAATCCTAGATTGAAGCTATCATAAGATGACAAACTATTACTAGCCAATACGCGTTATGCTACAACCAATAACTGTTTTAGGTTCTGGCCAGTCCGGATAATATTAAGATATCTATTTACCAATCCATTTTATCTTTGTACATTACTGAATCTGTTTTAAGCATATTAATTAATATAATTATATCTGCAGGAATATCTGCATGCCATTCCATTTCAATACCTGTACAAGGGTGATATAAACGTAACATTGTGGCATGAAGTGCTTGCCGATTAAAATTGTTCATAATTTGAGAAAACTCTTTCGAAATACCTTTTAATTTGCGTGGACGACCACCATATACCGGATCGCCAACTAAAGGATGATTAATGTGCGCCATGTGAACACGAATTTGATGCGTTCTTCCTGATTCTAACCGTAACTTAAGCCTGGTATGAATGCGAAAATACTCCATGATTCGATAATGCGTAATAGCAGGTTTTCCAAACGGATGAATAGCCATAAGTGTTCGCTTAGTTGGGTGACGAGCAATAGGTTCATCTATCATTCCACCAGTAATCATAGAACCATTTACTATCGCTTCATATTCACGCGTAATCTTTCTTAGCTGCAAAGATTGAACTAGATTGATCTGTGCAGGTATTGTTTTTGCTATAACCATTAATCCGGTAGTATCTTTATCAAGTCGATGAACAATTCCTGCTCGTGGAACATTTATAATCTCAGGATAGTGATATAAAAGTGCATTTAGTACTGTTCCATCTGGATTTCCTGCTCCTGGATGAACCACTAAATTACAAGGTTTATTAATGATAATTATTTCGTCATCTTCATAAACAATATTTAATGGAATATTTTGTGGCTGCCAACGAATATCTTCTTGAAGAAGTACATCAATGTCAATTTGTTCGCTGCCAAATACCTTTTCTTTCGGCCTATTTATAATCTTGCCATTTACCTTCACTCTATTATCTAAAATCCACTTTTTAATCTGTGAACGAGAATAATCAGGACATAATTTAGCTAATGTCTGATCCAAACGCTGGCCAAGCTTCAATTTTAAAATTTTAACCTGGAGTTGAAATTGTTGATCCATAAATTATCTATAATAAAGTTTACATTTTAATGGTAGTGCCGTTTTAATTAAAATATGTGCTATTGTAGCTTATATTTCGTTAAGGTCTTTATGGAAATCTTCCAAAAATATTTAGAGGAAACAATCACGTGATTAAAAGTATAAAATATCAACTAGTAGCAACCACATTGAGTTTATTTATTACTGGATGCTCCAGCAATAAAGATACTGTACCAGAAAGCTCTCCTACTGATCTCTATACCAGTAGTCAAGAGAAACTACAAAACGGTAATTATAAAGAGGCAATCAAATTATTAGAAACCCTAGATAACCGTTATCCATCTAGCCCTTATACTCAACAGGCTCAGTTAGATATGATTTATACCTACTATAAATCAGGGGAGCTATTATTAACGATAGCAACCATTGATCGATTTATTCGTCTTAATCTAACACATCCCAATATTGACTATGTTTTGTATATACGCGGTCTTACCGCACTAGCATTAGATGATAGTGCACTACAAGATTTTTTTGGTATTGATCATGCAGATTGCGATCCTCAACATGCAATTGTGGCCTTTAAAGATTTTAAACAACTAGTTCATTTTTATCCAAATAGCCTATATGCAACAGATGCTAGCAAACGTTTAGCTTTCCTAAAAGAGCGTTTAGCAAAATATGAACTAGGTATTATTAAATATTATAATGAACGTGTTGCTTATGTTGCTGTTATTAATCGCACTGAAGAAATGCTAAAAAATTATCCAGATACCCAATCAACACGCAATGCACTAAAATACATGGAAATAGCCTATAACAAGTTATACTTAACTGAGGAAAAAAATAAGGTTGCAGAATTAATCACAGCTAACCCAATACCCTAGCAGACATAAATAATAATCGCTACAATTCATTGGTTAATGATAGACAAATAGTTTTGCTTTTTTAATATTAATTACTCTTCTCTAGTAAGAGAGAAATGGTTTTTTTGAATAATTCAGATTTAACTTTGAACTAGTCTTTAATAGACTGCAATGGAGTTTTACTACTCAATACTGATTTGGATAATTCTTGATTATATATCCAATCATATTAATACAAGATGTAATCTAAAACTCTTGATCAGAATTGAAATGATAGCTTTACAGCTTTTCTTTAATACGCTAATTAAATCTCTCGACCTATACCATTTGTTTGAGAATACATAAGCAGGATAAGTCGGTGTTCTATATAAATTTATGCACACAAGCAATCGAATTCATATTTTCTAGTGGCTGAACGTTTTTGCAGATAAAAGGCAGTCTGTAAATTCTTTGTTATTATTTGTAAGTACCCGATGTATATCATGAGATATACAAGGTTAAGATCACGTAATAAGAGTCAGGAATTGGCCGCGATCTTAGCCTTGAGTAGACTAATAAAAACTTATCGAATGCCTTTATCTATACTATACACCTACAACACCTACAAAATATAACGTTGTGAAGTTTTATTTGACATTTTCGGAAAATATTTATATCTACATGCAGGGTATAATCCAAGCTCATAGCTTTTAATCGCTTTATGCTTCGCGTTTAGTACTTACAGCTTCACTTCACATAAACTCCCCGGGGCTACCCGTGCCTGAATAAACAGTGATCTAGGCCAGATCAAGATACAAAAACAGAGTTCAGAAATTCACGTACGACTTGCCAGGAGATCGTTAAGAGGGAGAAAATATTTTTGCAGGAAACGGAGACTACGTTGTTCTGATCGGACGACAGGGTCGTCAGTAAACGATGGGGGGAATATAGCTGTGGTCATCAAGTTACCTTATCAAAGGTTGTTGCTTTCCTTGCAGAGTAATTTGTAAAGATATGTTTGTATTTCAATTGTTATGGTTTTAAACAATATTCTTCAGGTCAAATAATTTTGTAAATAAAACGACTCTATAACATGGGTATATCTACTCAGTTATTTTTAATTAGCTGACATAACTGTTCATATTTTTAATATGAAATTCCTTACTAATAATTCTCTGATCACTCGGCTTATTAGGTAATAATGACTAATTTTATGTTCACTTATAAAGCTTTTTTGACTTCAACAATAGCACTTAGTGCATTTATATTAGCTGTCTCCACCGAAGCAAAAAAACGGTGATGCTATTCTAAACGCTGTTTTCAAATGAATCTCTGTTTTTATTGATTCCTATAAAGTCAAGCTATTCAACATACATTACAGATAACTAAATCATCTATTCTTGTTATGTAGTTTCTACAGAAACTATTCCAATAAAAATGTTACATGTTTTCCTGTAATTGTGGATTTTTAATGAGATTATTGTAATCCTAATTAATATCTCCTAGTGGTTATATGCTCACTATGACAATAGTGAACAGGATAAAGTGAATGAGTTACTTCAATGCATGAATTAACATTGTCCAATAGATTATTGCTAAATCAACTAACGACATGCAATTTTATGTTAGCAGGGAGCAAGAAAATAGACTCTTTGATCTGTATAACTGTTTGCTTTGTTAGAGCAAGCTCTGTTCTGTAGCAAAAATCCTTAATGCAGTATAAGGGATTTCTACCAATAACCTTTTTCAACATAGCTATGAAGTAACAAGACAGTGAGTTATTAAGAAGTCTGGTGTATGGCGATCAAGACTTTACCATGCCAATCTTGATGCTTCGTAAATCTGTTTGGATCCTTAAATTGGGTGTTGTTTACCACTAAAATCAAGACTAAATATCCTTAATCTAGTTCCAATTTTCTGAGTAGGCCAAGAATAACTTAAATACTAAATAGTTATTTTTCTTGAGCCACAGTGCTTCGCACGTTAGCTTCATAGACTCACTGGACAAAATCGACTCAATCAAAATTCGTTGTTTTTATTTATGCCCAACGCGATCACGGAACCCCATAGAATATTAGCCGTTATTCTCGATCCTTCTTTAGCTTCTTCATTGCTGCAGGATGCCACCTATCCTAAAAAACTTGCTAATAAAATATCAATGGACTTATTAGTAATATATCACGAACCCCCTGCTAGAGATACCTCTGCAGTTCACCATTAACTTTCAATTACATATTTTTGTGGAAGTAAAGAGCAGGAATATTAGCTATTTTGTGTAGCTAATAGCGTTAGTGCTGCATGTTCAGGAATATCTTTGTTGTTGCATTCTAAAAACAAAGAGCACCATCTCTCCATAGCAAACCTGTGAGATATACTTAAGCAACGTGCTCACTAGCAATTAAAAAGTTATGTCCAGTTTGCTTCTGTTTATCGATAACTATTTTAACTACAATAAACTTCTTACGATTATAGTCTAGTAAGGGCAATATATAAGCTATAGGAAAAGGCGATTATTTTGCCTGACAGAACGGTATATGTCATCGACCAAAAAAATAAATTTAACGCGTATTGTTTAAATCACGCAGGCAGCAGCACCATTGCAATGCTCTTCAAGGTATTGCTGTTTTTGATATGCTGATGGAGTACACCTAGCAGAAAGAGATCATGTACTTTTCATCAAGAATTGCCAGAATAGTTTCGTAAAAATCACAGATGGAAAATGTCTTGCAGGTAATAAGTGATAGGTAGTAACTTTTTTACGATTTTGCGCGCTTAAGATAAGGTCCTAACAAGGAGCTGCTGAAGGTATTCTGTTGCTGCTTCGATTCTCCTTTAACCTTAAGTAGTTTAATCTCAACATCACTAATACGCATCTACATGGTTCACTGTGAAAAATAACTGTTACGGACAACGGCTGTGTACCATCCGACAAGGCGGGATTTAGAGGTTATCGCAGTATGGTTTTGAGTTCCCTCTCAACAGGAGTATTTATAAACTAATTCTCAGTATTACAGATAAGTTCATTTAAGTGATTAGTATAAATATCTAGTTTCAAGGACACCTTAGAGTAGACTTTTCATAGCATATCATCTCTCTGTTATTGAAATAATTAATAAAATCAATCAGAAGGATGATACGTTACCATCTCTAAAACTCTTACACCAAAAGTAAACGTAACTAATACTAAGTTACAGTTATAATTATTGGATTAATATCCATTATCTTATTTATTAATTTTTAATTTTTTTAATTTAAGTCATGTTACTTTTTAAGTAATTAAAACTATTAAAAATAAAAATTTTATGTAAAAATCTTTTTTAAAGATAAAAATTAATATACTTTTGCCTGAAATTTAGTATTTAATTTATCAAAAGAGAGGATGTATGAGCTATATTATTGCTCTTACAGGCGGAATAGGATCCGGAAAAAGTACCGTTTCAGATAAATTTTCATCCTTAGGAGTGCCAATTATTGATGTAGACATAATTTCAAGACAAATTGTTATGCCTAATACTTATGCTCTTAACATGATAAGACAATATTTCGGTTCAATTATTCTCAATAATGATGGTTCTTTAAATCGCACCAAATTAAGAAAAAAAATATTTAGCAATTCAAAAGAAAAAAATTGGTTAAATAATTTACTTCATCCTTTAATACATCAAGAAACACAACACCAGTTAACTTTAGTTAACTACCCCTATGTAGTTTGGGTTATTCCATTATTAATTGAAAATAATTTAGAACATCTTGCCAATCGCGTGCTAATTATTGACGCAACACCAGAAGAACAAATGGCTCGTGTAATTAAGCGTGATAGAATTAACCAGCAAGAAGCAAAAAATATTTTATCTAATCAAGTTAGTCAAAGAAGGCGTTTACAAAAAGCTAATGATATAATTAATAATTACGATAACAATTTAACACTTAATAAAACTATAAAAAAATTACATCAAAAATATTTAAAATTAGCTATAAATACTTCTCAACAAATTCATAATGAATAATACTAGTTATTAGCATTATTTATGAACATTCATTAAATGAGAAAATGCGATCTTTGATACGCATGGAGTGCTTACTCTAACAATTTATTGCCTTAAAAACACCTACTCATTAGGTAGTGAGTTATTTTTGTGCTATTTCTGAATTAATTGAAGTATTAAGATCGTAATGATATACGCCTGCAGACTTTATTAAAAATAAGATAAATAAAAAATAAACTTAATTAATACTGAAGTGATCTCTAATGCAGATAAAATGCTGATTAAATATCTTATAAGAAGATCTTACTTCTTTAAAAAAAGTACCCATTACTTAACACTTACGACAAGAAAAAATTATTAGTATTATTCACTGACCGTTAAGTATAGCTAGTAATAATTGTAATTTTTATTTGCAAACCTTACATTTATAGTTGAGCATTCATAAAAAAGAGATGGAAACTAGAAATAATTTTTAGATTGAAGGCATCCTTCCATTATGTTCTCCTTCAAATATACTATTAAATTATATCTGCAAATATAACACATTCACACCGGCCAAAAAATCTATAATGGCTTTTATCAAAATAGCATTAAAATACTGATCTGATCTGAATAAAGTTACCGATAAATCTATCCATAGATTCTAAAATTTTCAAACATAAAACACGTTTTGTTGTCTGATTCTTACATGAAAACAGTAAAAATGCTTTTCTACCTGATAAATTACCATTTAAATTAATCTGTTGTTAGGAGTCATCATGCCAGATAAGCTCAAAGTAAAGTGTCCAACTTGCCATAAAATTGTCATTTGGCAAAAGAGTAATCCTTATCGTCCTTTTTGTAGCAAACGTTGTAGATTAATCGATCTAGCTGAATGGGCTTTTGAAGAAAAAAGGATCTCAAATCAACTAATTCTTTCTGAAGTAAAAATTAGTAAGAAATTTGATATATGACAGTCAGCCTACCGCTATACTCTGATGTTTCATGAATCTATTTTCTATCCTTAAATTGTATGTTTTTGCTATCACAGGATCAGTAGATAACTCCCTAGATGGATTCCAGCATTTCTGAGGAAATGGAAACTAGCTTAAATATCATTGAATGGTTGTTTTGAACTACATCGCTTATGCATCGACTTCTTAGGGGCTCACGTCACAAAAGTTGATTTTAATCAGATTTGTCGTTTTTATTGACGCTCAGCGCGCTAATGGGAAGTAGTGAGATACTAACAGTTCTTCTCGATATTTCTTTACCTTCTTAATCGGTTCAGGATATTTTCTGAAATATTACAATAAAACATCGATGACATGATGATCGTGATCATCAGCTCTCTCTGTTAGCCAAATCTCCCGCAACTCACCCTTAACATTCTGTTGGATTTCTTTTAGGAGTGAAAGCAGCGCATGAGGTATTTGGTATACCAAATGACATTGATGCTGCATATCCAGGATATATTTTTCATTGCATTATAAAAATCAAGGGCACTCAGTCTTTCGTAGGAATCGATATGAGAGATAAATTAAGCTACGCGCTTACTGGCTATTGAGATTGAGAAGTTTGACCCAATTCGCATTTAACTCTCAATAAGCATCTTCGAGTGCAACTAGCTCCTTATGTTCATATTCAATGCCATCGATAATGAAGAAAAAACAAAAGCAATCAGATTGCCTGACAGAACGTCATATATGTTATCAACTAAGAAATAAATATAACGCGTATCGCTTAAATCATGTTGTCAGCATTCCCAATGTTCTTCAAGACATTGCTGTTTTAGTTTGCTGATGCAGCACCTCTAAAGAGAGATTATCTGCGTTTTATCAAGAAACTCCAGAGCTTCATGAAACCACCGGTGGGATATATATCAATTTGTGGGGGGTTGGTAACCCCCATAGCCATAGCAGTAACTATTCGACGCTTTATACACTTCAGATAAGACGAAATAATGAGGGTTATCCTTATATCTGATGTATGGAATTTCAGAGATGCCGGCGTATCCTGCTAATTAATTTTGTGAATGATTTCAATAATCATAGAGATATAATACCATAAAAATTCTACTCTATAAATACCGCGAAACTAGATATTACCTACTATCCATTGCATGAACTCATCCATAATAGTGTTATGTAGTTGATAACACCGCTATTGAGGATGAGTTCTAAGATATTCTGCGATAACATGCTGAACGCTGCCTTATCAACGATGGTTCTCATGCCGTCGACTGTAATGGTTATTTGCTAAAGAAAGCCATACAGACTGATATGGTATTTTAAGATTGAAGTGAATAATGTTAGGGGTGTATTTAAAAGGCAGCCGACAATAAAATATACTTCAAAGAGTTCATTACTGGCGCCTTATCTAAAACATGAAAAAGCAGCGAAGAGTTACTTACATACCTACGTACCCCGGTAATATGTATTCCACCGGTGGTTTCATGAGACTTTGTAGTTTCTTGATAAAACGCACATAATCTCTCTTGTTGGGAGAAGAGTACCTCATCAGCAAACTGGAACAGTAATCCCTTAAAAAGTATTAGCAATGCGGCACTTACGTGATTTAAGCAGTAGGTGTTACGTTTATTTTTTGAGCGATGGCATAACGTCCTGTTAGGAGGCCGCTGATCGACTTTGGTTAGTAGTTATTATTAGTGAACTTCTTAATTGCCTGCAAGTGCATGACTTAACCGTATTTTCAATATTACTAGGAATATTGTAAGCATTAGTTTTGAAGTGCAATGGCAAAGATATTCCTGTGTGTGCAGCATCAATGTTGCTGGTACATAAAATAGCTTATATGCTGCCTTTACTCCTCAAAGGCATCCAATCGAATGAAAGGTGACCTGCGGGGAAAACTCTACCAAAAAACTTGTAATCTCGATCATCAAGCTATGGGATGTTTATTGCAATATTTTCAAAAAAGTATTCTGCAGCGATGAAGAAGCTAGAAATAATCTAACAAAGAACGATGGCATTCTATGCCTTCCTGTCAACACACTTTGCCTCAATAAAAAACGACGAATTCGATTGAATCGCCTTTTGTGACAGTGAAACTATGAATCTGACTTGCAAAGCATTATGGTTCGCAAACAAACAACCCTTAATGATATTTAACCTGCTACAGTCTGCTCAGAAAAGCTAGAAACGCTGCTAAGGGATTTAGATGCTGTTCTTTCTGGTAAAGAATGTCTAATTTAAGAATGGAAAATTCATTTCTGAAACATCAGAATGGAATGTAATTTGATCGCGATACACTAGATTTACTAATAACTAGAAAAATAAAATATATAATATTTATTAAGTTATTATTGTTTAGTTAATTATATTGATATAATAACCACTATTTGGTTATGAGATTTAGCGATATGCAATATATTAATAATACTTCTATTTAATGAGTTACTTAGGTGATAAGTAAGGTTCCAGTTGCTTTATTAATTTTTGCAATGCCCCTTTATTCTGATGTAAAACTTCTGCTGCTTTACGACCATGGTATAAACGGAAATCTTCATCTTTAAGCAAATTAGAAACAACAAGAATTAAGGATTTAGTATTATTAACTGTAATAAGGCCATCTAATTGTTTTAGTTTTCTACAAATATCTTTGAAATTAAAAGTATAAGGTCCCATTAAAACAGGAAGAGCATGTACAGCTGCTTCTAAAGGATTATGCCCGCCTTTTTTAACTAAACTACCTCCGACAAAAGCAAGATGTGCAATACCATAGAGCAACATGAGTTCACCCATGGTATCTCCAATAATAACTTGAGTATCCGCATTAGGGACTTGATTTTTACTACGACAAATATAGCGTAATTTAGCTTTTTTGGTTAACGTTTTTGCTTGCATAAAACGTTCCGGGTGCCGAGGAACAAGTATGAGTAATAAGTTGGAAAATTGTTTTACTAGTTTAGTATGAGCCTGTAATATGATTGATTCTTCTCCTTCATGGGTGCTGGTAGCAATCCAAACTGGGCGGTGTGGAACCCATTGTCGACGTAATATTACAGCTTTTTCGATCAATTCAGGGCTAATTGAAATATCAAACTTTAAACTCCCTGTAATATTCAATTTCTTTCTTGTTAAACCTAGTGTAATAAAACGTTCGCCATCTTCTTGATTTTGCGCTGCAACTAAAGTTATATTTTTCAATAACTTTTTGATAAAAAATCCTAATTTTTGATAACGCGCCGCTGATCGTTCAGATAAACGAGCGTTAGCAATAACTAATGGAATTTTACGTTGTCTTAATTGAAGAATAAGATTTGGCCAAAGTTCTGTTTCCAGAATAATGGTTAATTTAGGATCCGCATGATTAAGAAAACGACGTACAGATCCTACTAAATCATAGGGTAAATAGACATGTTGAACATCATTACCAAATTCAGATAAAACACGTTCTGATCCAGTTGGGGTCATGGTAGTAACGGTAATAGGTATTGTTGGATAATGATGGCGCAATGCTCTAATTAACGGAACAGCTGCTACTGTTTCTCCTACTGAAACAGTATGTAATACTATCCCGCCGGGAATAACCTTTCCATTACAAAACCCATAACGTTCACCCCAACGTTTGCGATAGAGGGGGGATTTGCGACTACGCCACAATAAACGCAACCAAATGATAGGTTGAATAAGGTAAATAAGTATTTGATATAGACGTAATAACATTCAATCATATTGAATAATTAAGAGTACCACTATAGTAGCATACTATACATAATACAATGCAATGAATATTTATTTAAATAGCATCTTTAATAATCATTAAAGATGCTATTTTTAATATTTTATTTGCTAATTACAATTTAACTAATGATTAACTAAATGTCATTATCTCAGAAGATAGTATAGTTTTATGAATAATTAAAGTTTAACTTTGAACCAGTTTTTTATAGACTACGGCGATGGAGTTTTACTACTCAATACTGATTTGGTAATTCCTGATTCTACAGGTAGTAATCGATGCAAAATTATCTCGAAATTTTTCAACAGATAGAAATGATGGCTTTGTAGCGCATTCTTCTATTAACCAATTAAATCGCTAGGCATACTCTTTTTTTTAATGGTGCATCGGGAAGGATAAATCGGTGTTCTATTACATAAAGCTATGTACATAACAGTTGAATTCCTATTTTCTGCGACTGAATGTTTTTACAGATTAAAAAGTGATCTGTAAGTTCTTAACATTATCTATACATACCCAATGCATATTCATTGGGCTATGTTCAGTTAAGATCACGTAACAAGTGTTAAGCATTGACCGCAATCTTGAACTTATAAATATAAATAAAATCTATTTAGTGGCATGATCTATATATCTACGAATAATAACGTCGTGAAATTTTATTTGTTATTTACAAAAGATATTGTAAATCTACACGTCTAGATAAGCAGACTTATAGATTTTGAACTGCTTTATGTTTTGGCTTTGTGCTTTTTTTGTCTCATTTAACGCAAATTCTTCCTCTCTATTAGGCCTGTGTAAATAGCGATTAAGGCTTGATAGAGATAAAAACATGGGGTTTTAGAGGAATTCGCGTACTTACTCTGTACAACTGCCAGAAGATCATCGAGATGAAGAAAAATTTCTTGCAATAAAATTTCAGGATTATGATTTTCTGATCGATCGACAGCATTGTCACAAACGATGAGATATGGCTATAATTATCAGGCAATCTTGGCAAAGATTGTTGCTTTGCTCAAAGAGCAATTTGTAGCCACATCTACATTTCAATTGTTGTAGTTTTAAATAATATTTTCAGTCGAAATAATTCGATAAATAAAACAACTCCCATACCATAGGTAGCTTACTCAGGCATCCTTTAATTAGCTAATATAAATTTCCACATTTTGAATGTGAAATTCTTCAAATAACTCTGATTATTCAACCTTATTAGGCGATTGTGACTAATTTCATGTTCACTGGAAAAGGTTTTGTACCATTATAGCTCCATTCAAGCAAAGGATGAACTCTTTGTCAAAAATTAGCTCAAGAAAACGACTAACGCACTCTTCATTACACTCTTCAAGAATCTTATCGCTCGCATGACTCTGACGATATCAGGCGATTATAAGAACACGATTCGTTCTTTCTTTATTATCTCCTACTCTACTGGATTTTTGTGCTTTTACTATTTGGAATATAACCCTTTCTTTTAAAGAATTCAGGAAAAATATTTCGTCGACTTCAATAAAAGTTATTAGCAAGTTTAGTATATGGTTTTCAGGAGCTTCCACTCTAATATTTCGTAAATCTTGTTCTTTATCATTGAATTAAATGTTATTTACCCCAGCGGTCATCAGCAGCTCAACTCT
>JBQMRP010000013.1:0-51243 GCA_052174455.1 Arsenophonus sp. NC-PE1-MAG3
TTTTTCCTTTTATCTATTCCTCTTCTCCCCTTTTCTACCTTTTTTATGTATTTAGATATAATAATTCTCTTTAAAGAATTAAGG
Source organism: Arsenophonus sp. NC-PE1-MAG3 (assembly GCA_052174455.1). Taxonomy (GTDB): domain Bacteria; phylum Pseudomonadota; class Gammaproteobacteria; order Enterobacterales; family Enterobacteriaceae; genus Arsenophonus. Next base: position 85 of record JBQMRP010000013.1, read on the forward strand.
GAAAATGTTTCATTAACTTCAACAATACCACTTAGTACATTTAAGTTGGTTGTCGTCACTGAAGTAAGGAATCAAGAAAGCAATGACGTCCATCTAAACGGTAATTTTAAATTAATTCTTGTTTATTTTGCTAACCTCTGTAAAGTTAACCTATTCAACATACATCGAAGATAACTAAATTAGTTATCATGGTGATCTAGTTTGATCAAAGGACTTTCCAGAAGATTATTAAGTATTTTTCTGTAACTGAGGATTTTGCAGTGCAGGATACATCCCTGTAAAAATAATGAATATCTCCAGTGGATAATATATTCATTATAACAATATAGTCAGGGTAAAGTGGAATGAGTTGCTTTAATCTATAAATTTATATCATTCGACAGATTATCACGAAGATAACTAATGATACGCAGCTTATGTTGGTAGGGAGCAAGGAAAAAGTTTCTTTGATCTTTATTATTGTTTGCTTTTTTATGGCAACTTCTGTAGCGAAAATCCTTTTTACAATAGAATGAATTTCTACCAACAACCTTTGCTGAAATAGTAATAGTTTATATAGATTAAAAGATAATAAAAATACAGATATAACCGATAATGACTTAGTTTAATGATAATCATGAATATTATTATGACTCTTCAGTATTTTCTATTTATTGATAATCGGAATTTTTATTATCACAAAACAAATCTACTATTTAGTAGTCTACTTAATACTTACTTATTCTTTAATTATAACTAGTGTGCTAATTATAGTAATATTAGAAGTTATTCCTTGTAGCTGTAATATTATTTCCGCTGATATATTTACTTCCAGTAATTTTGGTTATTCTTTTTTAGAAAAGTTTTACAAATTTTCAAAATTCATCCTTACCAGGTTAAAAATCGAAAATAAGCCCCAGCACAAAGTGTTCTTTCCTGCTGGGAAAATAATTTTTTAAGGTTATTAGCCATAACTGAAATAAATTAGTTGTTGATAACGATTATTGGTAGAAATCCAATAGCTATATGAAGATTTTTTTACTACACGATATGCTTAACCGTATCTTATAAGTAGGCCAATATCAAATACCAGGGACAGGTAGTGAAACAATTGTTTACCCATAAGCTTCAAGGCGATGGCACGATGGATGAAGTGACGAGAGGAACGGTAAATACCTAATCCAGGATGTACTATAAGTTTCTATAGACTAAGATTGCAAAAGTTAGAAAAACGGCACCGGGAAGAAGCTATCGAAAAAGTGTATACAGGTGGCCTGAAGTGGCATAATGAATATTAACAGGTAGTAACCTTGAAATTAGTATGTAATATGGCGATCAATTTAAGTTTGACGGCTACCCTTTGACGATCTTGATTGCTTTTACCGGCTGTGAATTATTATCGAAACCATATAAACTCTTTTTTTTCTAAAGTAATTACATCTGTAAATTAACGTTGAGTTAAAGGGGGAACCCTTTACCCATTGCTTATCTGAACAGGAAATCATCTCGGGTAGAGAATCCTGCCAGAAATAGGTGATGGGATAAGAACCAATTGCATTAGTCTCTTGACACTTAAATCGGAAAACAATAATGAAAGGCTAAATATTAATGATTAGCACCGTAAACAGCATTGATGAGAAAACGTCCGCGTTTAGGTTCAGTTGCTAAGTTATGATAATCTCCGTATTTTCTAGTTACCGATATTATAACACAATAGTTAAGATAATAAGGATTACGGCTACCTAATAATTTAAGTGAACAGATGATGTCCTGTTACTTAGATATTAACGGAGATGATAGGGTTATGTTGGAAGTATTATATTTCGAGATTAACCGACTGACGGTTATGAACTGCGATAAACGGAGAGTTAATTTTGCTTATGGGGGAGAGACCTTTGTCGAGTATAACCGAAAACCACCTGATATCTATCGGTGGCGAGATACATACCCTGATGCTGACTAGGCAGGATGATGGTTGCTGATTAAGACATAAATTAGTAGTGTGATACCTGAGATATTCTTAACTTGAACAAGAATGAAAATATTGCGACGGATAATTTATTGTATAAGAAACGATTAACGTATCAAAGGTATTATCTGGTCGTACTGTGGAGTAATATTGATGACTAAGTACTGATTAATGAATATTCAAATTACAGAAGATAATTAAGATAGCATAGGTATTCGTTGACGCTCATGCCATAATAATACAGATAATTTAAGTTATTATAGCTTCTTATTCCAATTGAAATCTAACTACTCTGTCAAAGTAAAATTGCCACGTACTTCTATATTGTACTATTCTGTGCCTTTAGGTGGTCTGCTAGTTCTTAAATTAGCACGGGAGGTAAGGTTTTGTGGATCAGGTAGGGGAAATAAATGGAGGAAATGGCGCTTTTAATTAATATTATAACAGGTCTTTACTCCGCATACTAGCAACTCGCATTTTCATACGCCAGGTGAACTGGGTTATAGTGGCGTTGAGGATACTTAATAATCTAAGATTTTTTTTAGTTACCTAGAAGGAAAGCGAGTACATTGCTAGGATTTTAGCGATGACTTAACGCTATTTGAATATTCCAGATGAGAACGGAGCTTGCTATAATGTGCTTAAGGTAAATGCTGGATGCTATAGACTTAGGATGTCTGGAATAAGCAGATAAATCTTCTGCTTTACTGTCGCCTGACAGGGTAAGTTAGGTTCACCAATAAACAGAGGTTGAGTGGTGTTAAACTTAGAGAAGCTAGTTTTTGTTGAAGCGGACGTGCAGATCATTACCACGAGATAATTGTAATTTATAAGTAGTAGGTATTAGAGAGAACCTTCTGGCCGATTTTAGCCTGATCAGTTATTGATTAACATTTCCTCTAACCAAGATTTTGGTAGGAGGCTGCCATTTAGTCCCTAGCCTAATAAAACCTGATGGCCTTTTTCCCGATTCTCCGATGCTGGGAATTCTGGGAAAGCAGATCGGCGTTTATTATCTACCAGAACAAACCGGTATGCGCACGGTATAATTTCGCTGGCACAGTTGCGACACTCTCTATGACGAGGCTGATATTTTCAAGCATACAGCTAAAGCCGTAATGGATAACTTGATGTTACTACCGATAGCGATGTCAAGTTGTCATCAGCAAGTATCAAGAGTAAAGGGGATGAAGCGTCAATCTGCAACTAAGCAAAGAAAATAAGGTTAATGCCTAGCAACCATCCTAAATCATTACCCTAATGGAAACCATTAATTATCAGAGATTCAGATCAACAAATATCACGTTGAATACGGAACCAGGCTATAAACGCTGAGGACGTTAAGCGTTTACGCAATTGCATTCATTTAGCAAAGTGGCTCCCCCTTTTCTCGCTTTTAGCGCAGGTAAGTTCATGTAAAGCATTATGTTTTTATCTATTAGCGCTCATTCGTGGATTTGTGATGTAACGATAATCCCATTCGAAACCAGTAATTATTGACAAATATCCTTTTGTTAATCAAGAGGATATTGGTTAACAGCTATACTCTAGTCTGGTGATATATTGCGCTTGGAAGAGCGACTGCCTTAACTTAAGGATACGGTGCAAAGTGCTGTCTTATGAAAAGGTTTATATGTGATTTAGTATGTAACTGATCTGTTATGCTAACCAAACAGAGTGATTCAGTACTTAAACAAACTCAGTAATAATCAGCCTGGCAGTATACGTTTGCCAATCTAAAAAAGCTTGAGCAAGATATTCTGCTAAGATAGATATCCTTATTTTTCCGTACTGGTTTTTATCTGATGCAGCTTACCAGTCTTAATACTATTAACCTGACGATACCTAATAGTTCATTAATTGTCGCATTATAACGATATTCGACTTATCATTGGACGTAAGAGGATCTGCGATTACCGATAACAGCCTTGTTACTTACTATCACTATTATGCTATCAGAAAAAAACATTTTATGCGCTGACCGCGCAGGCGAAACAGTTACAGCGGATTGACCTGACGGCTGTTATTGGTTTATATCCTAGATATAAACGACGTGTCGAATTTGCCATAGTTAGGGAACATTTAGCGTTAAACCGGGATTAATGATTTGTGTTTAGCAGAATCGCAGATAATGTTCACAGCGCATTATGCTGAAATGTGTGATCACGCTGCATTCATATAAAGACTTTTCTGGTAGGTTCGCACCATGATACGGGAACTGAGGTTTGATAAGGTGAGTATAAGTTAAGGAGTTCCGGCGCTCATAAACTTGAACAGGCAATTGCGTATCCGATACTGAGATGCACTGAGCGCTGTATCGAGTTATCCTAAAAAAATTTATTACCAACGGAGATAGGTAGCAAAATTTACGCTAAATGCTAGTGGAGCGATATGCGCCAGGCACGTAGTGAACTAGTAGCGATGGATTATAGAACGGTACTACTGCGTTATAACTATAATATGATCTACAATGGGTGCTATAATTATGCCAGCAGTTAACAGTATGTAAAACACTTAATCTATAGATGAAAATAGATTACATTTTTACTTAAAAAGTCGTACACGATGAAATTAAGTCCGATGGAGAATGAAGAGATGAGATATTTACAAGAAATAACTACCTAAGTAGGGGGGGGATTGGATAGGCTAGCACATAAAGACCTCCAATCCGGTATTAGAATTAAGTAAGATGGAATAATAAACTGCTCGTTCCCACACGTGAACTAGCTAATCACGCCGCCGATTAAAACAGTAATCAAAAGAACCTAAAATCGGTATTGCTTGTGGTACGCGCTTCAAAAATAATCTGAATGCAGTGATCGACATTCTGTCATTAACATTAGATAAACTAAATAAACTGCCAAAAGTCACCGATAATAACTAAAAATTTCTGAAAAACTTAATAAGATTATCGATCAGAAGTTATCAAAAAAAAATGATAATAGCGATGAATATATATGTTGCAGACAAAATTTTTTAAAATAAAGGTTTTCTTAAATCAAAAATTTAGTTAATTTTTTGGATAAATAGAGATAACAATTCTTTAAAAATCTAAGAAAGAACTAAAATAGCAAAATAGTCTATATAAGAGGGTATTAAAAATAATCAAACATTGATTTATAGCGAAAATAATTTATTTACATAAATTGTAAGTAGGTTTTTAAGGATAAGTAAGTGGAAAAGAGACCAAAAGACTTTGCTTAAACTTGCGCTAAATTTACTGAAATCGAATGATATTTTAGTCATCTGGAAGATGGATAAACTTAATCTGAATATTAAACATTTAATTACCTTAATATCTGATTTGAAAAATTGGAGGCATTTGTTTTTCATATTCTAATGTGATTAGATCAACATCTTTTCATCAGCAGGTCATTTTTCTTTTATATAAAAAGTTCATTGGAAAAAATAAAATGAGAGATAATTGTTAAACAGTCAGATAGAAAGTTTAACTGTAGGGAGAAGCGGAGGTCATATCAACGTAGACATTTTACTCATTATCTTTCGTACAGCAAGAGTATAGGACAAAATTATTTTGTTAGGTCATAGTAGAAAAAGTTAGTATTACTATATGAGGTTTTATTGACCAGTATCTAGAAATATTGTTAAGTTGAACGCATCACTCGAATAGACTAAAGCGCCTACGATGAAAATGATAGTGCAATTTTATTGCGCTGATGGAAATAAAAATAGCGATCATTTATCGCCTGTTTTGGCTTCAAATATCACATGCGCATTAAGATGGTATGATGTTTTTTGAATAATTCAGATTTAACTTTCAACCAATCTTTTTTTAGACTGCAAAGGAGTTTTACTATCTAATATTTATTGTAGTAATTCATGATTGAACAGTTAAATATATAGACACAGAATGATCTTAAGCTCTTGAGCAGAATTGAAAGGATGGTTTTTTACAGTGTACCTTTTATGTGCCTATTATTAAATCGCTCGATCATGCCATTCATTTGTGAATGAATCAGCTGGCTAAGTCGCTATTCTATAGCAAGCTCTGCACACAAATTGGCGAATTCCTGTTTTCCGATAGCTAAATATTTTCGCAGACTAAAAAGTCCTTATAAATTCTTTGCTATTGTTTATAAGTAACCAATAGATAATAATTATAGAACCTTCGATTAAAATTAGTTAATAAGCGTAGAGTATTAACAGAGTCTTTGTTTTTATAAAGATAGATAAAAACTAATCAAGTGCCGTGATCTGTACTATATCTATGAAAGATAACGTCGTGCACCTAATCAGGCTTGTGCTTTTAAATACTTTATGCTTTAGATTTGAGCTTTCTCTCCTTATTTCACGAAAATTCTCTACTTCTAGTTGCGTAAATAGTAATACAGTCCAGATCGAAATATACTGGAGTTCAAGAACTCGCGTACGACTACCAGAAGATTATCAATAAGGGAGAATATTTTTTAGGAAAACGACTATGGCTTACTGAACAGGCAACAGTATCCGTCAGAAAACTATAGGAATATGGCTGTAATTATCAACATCATCTCATTTTACATTTTAGCATGGTAAGTTTAAATATGCTATAATATTTAGAAAAAGTAGATTCGGCTTTTTGAGTTGAAAGCAGCTATAATTTTAGATATTATAGATCCTTATGATGTAGACTTTCATTATTATAAATTTGTCTTATTATATTCCTCAGTAGCCATATATTTATGAAGATCTGTACGGATAGGATCTATATAATCATCCGGGATCAACAGTTAATTAACAAATCAGTAAAGTTTTGTGCCGTGTTTCGTTGCTGAAACGGTGCTAGAACGTAAATTCAGTTATTGCTATGAGCAGTCAGTTTAAATAAACAGATGTGATTATTGAGTTATTCGTGCTAGATTTTCGGGCTTATTCTTATTTAAATTCTGTCTAATTCATTATTTTAAACCTCTATTGTTATTATTATGTTGTAGTACGTCTTTTGTCAGAAATTTAGGTAAAATATTAGAGATATTTCCAGATAGCAGCTATGATTGGAATGTTCAGTTTTTTAATTAGACGAACGGGAAATGGTCGGCGTAACTGCTTGAGGTGCAGGTTATAATGCTGTTTAGGCTTTCTATAAGATTTATTCCGAGTATTATTATATAATTTGCTAAAAATTAAGTTTTTTAGCAAAAGTTATTGACAGAAATTTCTTATCCTATATAAAAAATTTTTACTACACAGAAGTTGCCACAAAAACAAACAGTAATTTAGATTAAATTAACTTTTTCTTCACTCTATATCAAGATAAAGCTAGATTTCATTATTTGGTTCAGTTACAACTTGTCAGATGATGTTGATTAATACATTGAAATGACTTATATGATTTTATCATACTCATATTATCACAGTGAAAATCCTATTCGCTAGGAATATTTATTAAAATTACAGCGATATCATCGCAAAATCCTCAATTATAGAAAAACATTTAATAATCTTACTGGAAGTTCTCTGGTAAAACTATATGATAAGAATAAATGATTTAGTTATCTGTGATGTATGTTTAATAGGTTTATTTTACGCGGAAGTCATTAAAACAAACAAACATTGATTTAAAACAGTTTTTAAATGACGTTACTGTTTTCTTACTTCAGCGGAGACAGCCAATATATATGTACTAAGTGGTTATTGTTGAAGTTGAAGAAATATTTTTTCTTAAATTATTTAAAGGGAAGCGTTATATCTATATAGGAAAGCTAGAGAATGCAGGAGAAAAGAAAAAAAGGAAAGAACGAATCACGGTTTTAATCACCCAAAATCAACAGGTCATATAAAAGATCATTTTGAAGAGTTTAATGAAAAGCGTATCAGGCGTTTTCTTAAGTCGATCATCAATTTGATCATCAAAATAAGCCAGATTCACAAAAGTAAAGCCATTATCAAAAAAAATATCTTTTGCAAAACGTCATTTTATATTGCTTTTTAGCATAAAATTAATATATACTCAATTATTAAAAAGTTAAAATTAATACATAAAAATAACTCAACTTAATTTAGTTTATTTTATATTATTACTGATAATAGATTTATTTCGCTTCTCCTACTTCTTTGTAGAAATCTAAATGTAGCAGCTTTTTATTTCGGCGAAATGTTATTCTATTATTGATACGAAAGTAATGATTTTATTCAACATTAACTTCTAAATTATAAGTTAATGTTGAATATTTTTTTATAAAGTAGTATTTTAGCATGAGAAATTAATTCAGATTTTTTATTTATTTTGTTTCGTGCTGCGAAAGAAGTTGTGAATTATCTTAAATAACCTGTTGAAGGAGTTAATTCTTTACTTAGATAGATGATAAATAGTACGAAACCTTCACTATCAAGCATGAAATTAGTCACCATCGCCTAAATAAGGTTAGGTAATCAAAAATTATTTGTAAGTAATTTCACATTTAAAATGTGAAAAGTTATATCAGCTGATTAAAGGATGGACTAAATAGATTCCATGGTGGATAAATATTTTATTTACCGAATTATTGATTTTAGAGAAAACTATTTAAAATTATAACAATTAAAATATAGATATTGCTACAAATTGCTCTGCGAGCAAAGCAATAACCTTCAGCAATATAGTTTTATATTACCATAAGTATTAAATAAATTAATCTCCTAGTATAGGCCAAATATTTAACTAATAAATTCACTACTTGATTGGCTTATATCATTTAAGCTATTTGAGTAAATATTAGGATATCCTTTAATACTACTATATATTTTTATTTGTGCAGGAAAAGGTTCTTGTTCATCTAAAAAACGAGGTTCACTTTTAAATATATAAAGATCAATCATAGCATTAATACGGGCAAAAATCTCACGTAAACGAACTTTAAGGTTTTTTTTGGTGAAGAAACCGTATAACACTGTGCATCTATTTCTTTTTTTATAGCGATAAACAATCCTCTTTCATAATGGAAACGTTGTGAAATAATAGTGAAATTGTTGGTAGTAAACACTTTTTTTGTTCGGATAATAGAGTCCAATGTTCTAAAACCAGCAAAATATAACACAATTTTTTAGCTGGGATATCTGCCTGATATCAGGTATTTACGCATGGTGATCAGCTCATTATAATTATGATGAGCATTATCACCACTAACGAGTAAGTATTTTATTTTACCGCTATTATAGGTATTGATGGCGCCTTGAATTCGATACTTATAGTACTCATTAAGTAAATCCCCAGAAAAATATTTTGATTGCTTAAAATCACACCAACGGTGTGAGTTGGTAACTTTTTTACATAATCATAGATATAGTTAGCAGTTTTTCCAGCTAATCCAACAATTGAATACAAGAGTAGTAACAATTACTGTTACTACAATGGTAAGTAAGCTACAAATAAGGATTTTTCTCATCATCTACGCCTATATTTTATATACTGAAAGATATAATATGGTTTTTTGAATAATTCAGGTTTAATTTTGAATTAATTTTTCATGAACTGTAAAAGAGTTTTACTATTTTAATACTGATTGAGGTAATTCTTAATTGTGCAGTTAAACATATTAATGCAGAGTGATCTTAAGTTCTTTATAAGAACTAAAATGATAGCTTTGCAGTATATTTTATGCGTCTATTAAATCGCTCGACTATACCATTCGTTTGAGGATGCATCTGGCGGTCTTTAAGTTTCTGTTCTATACTAAGCCATCTACAGAAAATAGTTGAATTCCTATTTTTCAGTGACTGAATGTTTTTGCAAATCAAAAAGGCTATCTATAAATATCCAATGGGTAGTAGTCATGAACAACCTTAATTAAAATTGCGTAAGAAGCGTCGAGCATTGGACTCTGATTAATCTATATCTACGAAAAATAACATCATGAAATTTCGTTTGGTATTTGCAGAAGATATTTCACACTATGTGCAGATAAACAAGGTCGGAGCTTTTAAATGTTTTCAGCTTTGACTTTTACTGCTTCCTACCTAATTTCACAAAATTCCCTATTTCATGCCTGTACAAATAATAATCTAGGGTAAATCGAATAAACAGGATTCAGTAATTCATGTATAATTGCCAGTAGATAATTAAAAGAAAGAAATATTTTTTGCAGGAAAACGACTATGGCTTCCTGAGCAGGTAAAAGCGTCGCCTACAAACGATGGAAAATATGGTTTTAATTATTAGACTATTTTAGTAAAAATTATTGCTTTTTTTGCAGAGCAATTTGTAGGTACGACTGTATTTCAATTGTTTTAGTTTCAAATAATCTTCTTCAGGCCAGATAATTCGTTAAATAACGATTTCATATCATGAAATCTATTCAGCCATTCTTTTAATCGACTGATGTAATTTCATATTTTAAATATGAAATTACTTAGCAATAACTTTCTGGTTATCTAACCTTATTAGTTTATAGTGACTAATTTCATGCTCACTAGCAAAAGTTTCGTACTATTTAGCTCCATCCGAGCAAAATATGGACTTTGATCGATGATAGGATCAAGAAAATGGCTAATACACTCTACATTACACTCTTCAAGAATCTTATCGCCCACACCATCACCTTGTTAATCTCAGACGATTAAGACCACAATTTATTTATGATTAGAAAATTTAATTACTATTTAAGTGAAGAGCAAAAGTCATTCATTTTTGATAAAAGTAGATAATAATCAATCTACTAGGTCTATTATAAACTAAATTTTATCGTAGTATGTATTATTTGATTCTAATACACTAATTTTAGTGATATTAACCATAGACTTAGTTTAATAACTATTATTTTTTCATTTTTATGCATTTTTTTTAAAAAAATTCCATTGCCAGCTATTTAAGTTTAGAGTCAGTAAAGTAACTTGTCGCTACATATACAGAATGCATTTATACGTATCTGTGAACAGGAACTCTTATTAGAACAAGGAAAAGGGGAGGGATCACGTTTTTTGGTTTTTTTAGAGGCCTTCCATTTCCCAGTATTTATACACCTTTTGCAATAGTGTTCCCCGTTTACAATTCAACAAGAAATCATAGTAACAGACCATTTTAAAATTTCTAGCTGGAGTATGACTGATATAGCGCTCGATTATCTTTCTTCCATTAGTATTTATTATTGCTGATGTTGAGTTCGGTTTTTATAGAGAGTAATAATATACTACAATCCACTCCTCTCCTAAGTAATGGCAGAGTTTTGACACAGATATCGGTATTTAAGGTAGAGTTTGAGGTATTTGACGTTATACTCCCTTCTTTTATCTTTTTTTTAGTAAGCGCACTTTTCAGTAACCGTCTGTACTCTGCCTTTAGGATATGCACTGCCACTGCTTCCTTGGGGGATCTGCATAAGAACAGGAAGATATTGAGATTTATTAAGTTATAGTTGTGATGGATAAATTAGATAACAAAGTTTTGCTAGATTTCTTCAACTGCTTTTTTATTAAAGAGCATCTTTTATTATCCAGTATATTTAATATCCAGCTAAACTCTGTGTGAGGGAAACGTAAATACGCGGATCTTAATTGAGTTATTGAGGATGAATATGCAAAGGATAGAAGATACTAATTTTAATATTCTGTTGTGTGCCTATTGCGGCATAAGTGTGAGTGACATCCAGAAGTAGAGTGTTGAGTTGCATAAGCCAGTTGTTATTGAAAAAGCCAAAAAAAAAGTGATGGATAGTAAAAGTAATGTGTTGCTAATCGCAATTAGATAAAATATAAACCTGCTTGCTAATCACTGTTCATTAGCTTTAAAACCGCATAAACTGTAGGCTTTTAAATTATAACTTTAGCAGAAAAATAACTGTGAGAGAGTATTCAGGGAAATTGCAACAATAGTCGTTTGGATAATTATGACACAAATGCTACAGGCAACACTAGCTCTACAAATAGATATGTTCACAAGTTGACAGTTTCAGCGTGTTTTTAAGAAATTTATTTCAGCCATCATTATGGTGAAAAGCAGTTTAGTTGAGCGGAGTAGGATACATATGTGGATAAATTACTCTCTTGACATCTTTTTGGAGAAATAGAAATCGACATTCTGTCCGCATTCATTAGGTCTATCGGTCAAGCTATCTTTGTGTTTGTCCAATAGGATTGGCGAATAAGATGAGGGATTATTCCTAGTTCTCTATAGGTGATAAATTTATCAGTAAATATACTTTAATCGTTACTCATTAATGCACTTATGTCCAGCCGTGATCAAGGCTTTTAATATTTAGCGTTTCGCTCAAAACCCAAAATAATCCTAATCATAGGGTAGCTAATGCTTTCTGTTAAGAACATTGGAGATCAAATCAGATGGATTGCTATATGAACTATTTTAGGGTGTAATAAAAATTCAGTCGAAGTTTCCCTATATCATCATTAATTTCATAAGAGAAGTAATAAAACTCTTCAGATAAATTGGTGATTTTAACATTTGAAGTTGCGTATTGTCTTCCTGATTTATCCGGTTTCTACTTTTTAGTAGATCTCTTTCAAGAGATCTGAATGAATTTTAAAAATTAATAGATCGCAGAGTATAAAGTAGTACTCAGTTCATGAAAAATTCAAAAAGTAAGATAGAGCTGCACCGTTCATACTATAGTGTGAACTACGTTCTTCCCTTTTACTCCTCCTTCTCTCCCGCATTTTCTGACTTTCCTATGCGGGATATAACTTTTTCCTTTAAAAGGTTCAGGAAAAATGTTCATCGACTCAAACAATACCACTTAGTGTATTTAAGTTGGCTACCCACTAAAACAAGGAGTAGTGACGTCATCTAAACGCTGTTTTAAATCAATGTTTGTTTTGCTAACTTCTATAAAGTTAAACTATTTAAGATACATCACAAGGATAAATAAATTATTTATCCTTGTGATCCTCTCTCGCTAAATGACTTTCAGCAATATTATTAAATATTTTCTGTAATGAGAGATTTTGTAACAATATCGCTAACTATAATAAATATCTTCTAAGCGGATAATATTTTATTGTAACAATATGGATAGAATAAAGTGGAATGAGTTGCTCAATACATGAATTCATATCGTTTAACAGATGATCACCTAGCTCAATTAATTAACTGTAGGTTTATCTTGGCATGGAGTGAAGAAATAGTTTTTTATCTATATGATTATTCATTTTTCTAGATAGAGCTCTGTAACGAAAATCTATTATACAATATAATGGGTTTTTACTAACAACCTTTGTCAATAGAACCTTTTAATTTCAGTTCATTCATGGCAGTAATACTGAACCCACCGTCAACATGTAAAATTTCACCGGTAATACCCGCCGATAAATTAGAGCATAGAAAAGCAGCACAATTACCAATATCTTCCGTTGTTACCGTACGGCGAATTGGGGTTACTGATTTATAATGTGAAAGCATTTTACGAAAATCTTTAATGCCTGATGCTGCTAAAGTTCGGATTGGACCAGCTGAAATTCCATTAACACGAATAACTTCAGGTCCCATTGCGTTTGCCATATAACGGACATTTGCTTCAAGGGAAGCTTTTGCTAATCCCATGACATTATAATTAGGGATCGCTCGCTCAGAACCTAAATAACTTAAGGTAACCAGACTAGAATGAAGATTTAATATTTTTCGACAAGCTTTTGCTAACGCAACAAAACTATATGAACTAATATCATGAGCAATGCGAGAGCCTTCGCGTGTTACTGCATCAACATAATCACCATAAAGTTGATCAGATGGTGCATAGGCAATTGAATGAACAAAACCATCAAATTTTGGCCATACTTTCGTTAACTCGAAAAATAATCTAGTAATAGCTTCATCAGAAGCTACATCACATGGAAAAACAATGCTAGAGCCAAAACTATTTGCCATCTCTTCTACGCGAGATTTAAGTTTATCAGCTTGATAACTGAAGGCAAGTTCAGCACCTTGGTGGTGCATTACTTGTGCAATGCCGTGAGCAATAGATAATTTACTAGCTAAACCAGTAATCAAAATGCGCTTACCGCTCATAAAGCCCATAAGCTCGTATCCTTGTAATTTTTAAAAAACACTAATATATTCAGCATAAATTATCCATTATAGATAGTATCTATCCATTTTTTGATAGACTTTTAGAAAAAGTTTATCATAATAGAATAAAACATGTTGTATAATTTTAATGATTTTATCAGTTTTTCTGCCTTCATACTAGTTATAAATCTTCTCGCCAGGCATCCGCAGATAAGAGTTCACCAAAATGGCTGGCGATTAAGCGTTGGGTTACTTCATGTAAAGGCGAAGCAAGCACTTCAGCTGTATGACCCCTTTCAACTATAATACCATTATCCATTACCAACACTTTATCGCTGATATGTTTTATAATACCTAAATGTTGAGTAACGTAAATATACGAAATACCTTGTTTTTCTTGTAGTTCAAGCATCAAATTAATGATCTGAGAACGCATTGTCATGTCTAATGACGCCAGTGCTTCATCAGCAATAATAATATTTGGTTTCAGAATTAACGCTCTTGCTAGCGCTACTCGCTGTTTTTGACCTGCTGCTAACATATGCGGATAATAGCTAGCGTGATCAGGTAATAGTCCAACTTGACGAAGGGTTTGTTCTATACGATTTTCTCGTTCGTGAACAGAAAGTGAAGTGTTGAGAATTAAAGGAATTTCAAGAATTTGTCCAATACGTTGTTTAGGTGTCAAAGAAGTGTTTGGATCCTGAAATATCATCCGGATGCGTTGACTCCGATAACTATAATCGCCAAAGTTAAGTTGATGACCATTAATAAAAATTTCACCACCACTAGCTTCAATAACACCTGATAACATGCGAGCAAGAGTTGATTTACCTGATCCGTTAGTACCTATAATAGCTAAGGTTTCAGCAGCTCTTAAGGTAAAATTTAAAGGTTTTACCGCTTCTAAAAGTTGAGTTTGAAATAACCCTGTGCGATAATAAAAAGTTTTAGTCAGATTTTTTATTACCAGCAATGGTATTGTCATGATATTTCCTCCATATTAAGAGGAAAATGACAAGCAAAGGTTCGATTTTTTATGCCGCGTAGGGGCGGTGTGATAATACATGTTTTTTGTGCATAGGGGCAACGAGGGCCAAGACGGCAACCAATTGGTAGGTGATCTATAGAAGGAATAGCTCCTGATAGGGTATTTAGTCGACTTTTATGTGGAAGTGGGCTGACAAAATTCGGTACAGCACGTATTAGAGCTTGCGTATAAGGATGATGAGGTCGGACTAATAACTCTTCAGGTGTTGCGCTTTCAACAGTTTGGCCACAGTAAAGTATACTAATACGATCAACTAGCTTGCTCATCATTTGCATGTCATGACTAATTAGTAGAATTGTCATATTATTATTTTGATTTAAGCTATCAAGTAGACGAAATATTTGTGCTTGAGTTGTGGGTTCCATTGCATTTGTGGGTTCGTCTGCAATGAGTAGACGTGGTTGGTTTGCCAACGCAATGGCTATCATTACTTTTTGACATTCACCTTCCGTAAGTTCATAAGGATAGCTGTACATAATATCATCGTGATCTTTAATTCCAACTCGATGGAGTAATTCTATAGCTCGTCGCTTACGCCAGATAAATCGGTGCCACCAACGACCTTTAAAAGTGCATTGTGGTATTGATTGAATCAGTTGTTTACCAATATTTTCAGCCGGATCCAAGCAAGACTGTGGTTCTTGAAAAATCATTGAAATATTATGTCCTATTATTCTACGTCTTTGGCGTGCATTGAGCTTTAATAGGTCAATGTCAAGAAAATAAAAATGATCGGCAGTCATTTTTAAGTTATCTTTTGTAACACCACAAATAGCCTTAGCAATTAAGCTTTTACCTGAACCGGATTCGCCAGCTAAGCCACGAATTTCGCCCTCATTTAACTGTAAAGAAACATTATCAACTGCTTTAACTAGACCTTTAGTAGTCATGAATTCAATAGTGAGGTTACGGATATCTAATAATGGCATTATTTCACTCCAGCATTAATGGCCCGATGTAAGCCATCACCAAGCAAGTTAACAAATAAAACACTGATCATAATGGCTGCGCCAGGAAGAAAAACTGTCCATGGTGCTACATAAATCAATTCTAAACTATTACCGAGCATGGTGCCCCATTCAGCAGTTGGTAATCTGGCACCTAAATCAAGAAATCCTAACGCAGACATATCTAAAATAGCCACAGAAAGAGTCCGAGTAATTTCCGTTACAAAGGTAGTTGTAATATTTGGTAATACAGTATACCAAAGAATATAAAAGTTTGATGCACCGTCAAGTCGAGCAGCAAGAACATATTCTGTATCTAGTTCATCACGAACAGCGCTGTAGATTGTTCTGATAATTTTTGGTAATAATGCTAACCAAATTGCTATTATTGCATTTTCAAGGCTTGAACTGGAAAAAGCAACAATAATAATTGCCAAAAGCAGCGAGGGAATTGATAATAGAGTATCTAATACATGATTTAAAATAGCTGATTTTAACCCATGAGTAATACCGGCTAAACAACCTAACATTAATCCGACCAGCGTTGTAGTAATGGTAATTAGAAATGCAGAGCCGAATGTAGATGATGTACCAATAAGTAGTCGACTTAAAATATCACTACCAAGATCATCAGTACCCAAAAAAAAGGCTATATTACCATAATGCGACCAGGATGGAGGTAATAGCTGATAGCCTAAAAATTGTTGGTTAATTGTATAAGGAGCTAAATAATCGCCAAGTAAAGTCAAAATCAGAAGAAAAATAACGCCATAAAATCCGGTCATAGCTGGAATATCATTAGAAAAAAATCGCCAGATAATCTGGATAGTAGATGGCATTTTTTGTTCACGATAAAAATTATCTAAAGACATTCCTATCCCTATATTTAGGAGAGTTCATTATAGCGCCTAAAATATCTGATATGATATTAACAAAAATAACTAAAGTACCAATAACCATTACGCCTGCAGAAATTGCAGAGTAATCATTTTGTTGAGTGGCTGTTATTAACCAGCGGCCTAAGCCTGGCCAATTAAATACAAGTTCAGTGATCATTGCTAGTGTGATCATAGTAGAAAATTGCAAACCAAGTTTTGGAATAATAGGGGGAAGTGCGTTATGTAATATATGACGTTTAATTATAGTAATGCGAGAGAGTCCTCTGGTTGCCGCTGCTTTAATATAATTTTCACCCATAATGGCTTCAGTACTATTTTTCATTAAACGTATCATTTCAGAAATCGGCGCAATAGCTAATGTAATAACTGGTAAAATTAAATGCTCAAAAAGATTAATTAATATTTGACTACGATAAACTGAATCCGATAACCATACATCAATTAGAGAAAAACCAGTAATAGGTGCAAGATCATACAGTAAATTAATTCGTCCTGAAACCGGTAACCAGGCTAATTTCAATGAAAAAAGCAGAATAAATAATAAAGCCAATACAAAAATTGGCATAGAAAAACCGATGAAGGTAAAAATTTTAATAATATAATCAATTGGTTTATTGCGCCAAACACCAGCAATAATACCCATAGGGATACCGATTATTAAAGTTAAAATAAACGCTAAAAAACATAATTCCATGGTAGCAGAAAAAGTAGCATTTAATTGATCGCTAATGGATTGGCCATTAATTTTAGAAAAACCAAAATTCCAATGTAATAAACCGGTTAGATAAAAAATATAGGCATCCCATAATGATAATCTACTTAACGGAGCATCAGTAGTGAAATAATTCAAGCTAGAACTGACAATCGTTAGTAAAAATAAGGTAATAATTAAAAGTAATAATTGCCTTAATGCATAAATAATCACCATGCAACTCCTTCTTCATCATTAAAATAGGAGTCAGCTGAAAGTGGGATTTTAGTAGACCCATCACGATAAACCTCAGCAAAAGAGGAGTTACCAAAGGCGGTAATAATAAACCCTTTGATATCGTAGCGATAAACCTGTATATATAATGAATAAGCTAGCGGCAACACCGGTAATTCTTTTGCTAATAAGGATTGCGCTTTATGATAATAATTAATGCGAGATGAAATACTTTGGGTTACTAGGGCCTTGCGTAAAATTTCATCAAAGTAAGAATTACACCATTTGCTCAAATTAGTATGTAAATCAATTGCTTGGCAACTTAGTAAAGGGCGAAAAAAACTATCTGGATCATTACTATCGGTCGACCAACCATTAAGAAGCATGTGATAATTTTGATCACTGAGCTTATTTTTTAAAAGATTGCCGTCTACAGGACGGATATTTATTTTAATTCCTACTTTTGCTAAATCTGCCTGAATAAATTCTGCAGTTTTTAATGGGCTCGGATTATAGGATTGAGAAATAATTGGAACCAAAAGATCTAATTTCATACCAACCAATCCCAACTCTTTCAGCATTTTTTTAGCTTTTTCTGGGTTATAGTCTCTCACTTTAATTTGATTATCATAAGCCCATGAAGCTCTTGGTAAGATAGAAGTTGCCATTTCAGCGGTACCATAGTAGATGGATTGCATTAATCTTTTATTATTAATTGAATATGCAATAGTTTGTCTAACTTTTAATTGATCAAATGGCGGGTTGCTGGTATTGAAAATCAGATAGGCAATATTCATCCCAGGACGCATCGATAGCCTAAAACGGGCATCTTCACGTAATATTTTTAATTGACTAGCAACTGGATAAGCTAATACATCACATTCACCAGTTAATAACTTAGATATACGTCCTGTACCGCCGGCACCAAGATCAATAATAATTTGCTGCATTAAAGGTTTACCCTTCCAATAATTATCATGCCGAGTCAATTTGATAAATTGACCGCTTTGATAACCTACCAGCATGAAAGGACCAGTACCAACAGGTTGCCAATCAATAAATTCTTTATGATTAATTTTATTGAGATATTGCGCATATTCTTCTGAAAGTATTGGGGCATAGCGAGTAGCAAGATGCCAAAGAAATGACACATCTGGCGTATATAATTTAAATTCAACGGTATAATTATCAATCTTACGAATACTACGGATATTGTTAGCTAATTGCAGACTATCGAAATAAAAGTAATTACCACCACCGATATAATGATAAGGGTGATTTTTATCAAACATACGGGAAAAACTAAATACAACATCATCGGCATTAAGTGTTCGTGTTGGCGTGAACCAATTTGTTGTTTGAAATGGAATATTGCGTTTTAGGTAGAATTGATAAGTTACACCATTATCAATGGACTTCCAGTGTGAGGCGAGTTCAGAATTTAATTTAAAGGTAAATGGGTTAACTTCTAATAATCGATTATAAAGTTGAGCGGCTAGTGGATCTATAATCAATCCAGTACTGGCAATTTGAGGATTAAATGTGGTGATAATCCCATTAACACAATATATAAAACTAGTTTGACGAATTTCTGGTGGAGGAAGGGTGGTGTTTGCTAAAGCATTTATTCCTCCTACATTTATTAAAATAATCCATAAAATTAAGTACCGCATATAAAAACCTATTATAAGTGCCAATGGTTTTATTATAGCTTAACTCTTTCTATGCAACAAAATAGAGTTAATAAATTATTAGTTATTTTTTGAGAAAATTCTTAACAAAGTGCTTTATAAACGTTATTAATAACCATTAAGATCAATAATCTAATAGATAGATTATTGTTAAATAGTAACTTTAATATACTGTAGAACAACATTGCTTACACACTGCTCCAGTGTTTTAATTTGCTTGATAGTATCAAATGCTAGCTATTTTTTATATTATTTATATGTATTTGTATTTTTTAATTATCTGGCAAATTATATTTTTTAGTAGTCATATTAATTGATGATAACTTAATTTAATTGAAAAACGGGCTTAGAATTAGCCACTGATTAAACTGGTTTATTTATAACGATTATTCGAGTGAATAATCTTTGTTGTATACTGCCGTTGTTTTAAATCAATAGGAAGTTCAAATAGCTAATCATTTTCTTTATGTTACTACCGATATTATTAATTAACTAGGAAAAGGATTGAAGACAAGCAAATTTAATGTTTCAGTTCTATCGTCATAACAATAGACAGAACGTTCAATAGTATTCTTTAACTTACGCGTATTTTCTGCCAGTTAAATGCTGGCAAGTTTTTATGCTTTAACAGCAAATTCAGAAAAAAAAGAAAGATTGAGCTAGAGGCTATTTAATTACTAAATAATCAGCCGATAATATAATATCGATTAATCGCTCACATAAAAGCAGAATGTGAATAAAAGATTAAAGGCCAGATAGTCAAGTAGATCGGCATGAAATAAGCCTAACTATCACATCTCCTCAAGAGGAGATGTGATGTTTTTTTGAATAATTCAAGTTTAGGTTTGAAAACCTATCTTTGATATATTGTAATGAAAATATGCTACTCAATATTGATTTTAGGTAATTCCTGATTGTATAGTCAAACATATTGACACAGAGTGATCTCAAGCTCTCTTGAGCAGAATTAAAAGGGATGGCTTTGCAGATTATCTTTTGCGTCAATTAAATTAATCGCCCATAGGATTTTTGTTTGAGAATGTGTCAGTAGGCTAAATCGCTGTTCTGTATCAAGCTCTTTCACAAACAAGCGAATTTATGTTTTCAGTAGCTGAATATTTTTGCAAACTAAAAGGCTATTTGTAAATTCTTTACTATTGTCTATAAGTATCCGATGAAATAGTTATGCTATGATTTATTAAAGTCACGTAAAAAACCGTTGGAGTTATATTCATTTCTGGTATATAGGGTTTTGAGATTGTGGCGTATCCTGCTGATTGATTTCATAAATGATTTCAACAACAGAAAGATGATTTAAAATAAAAATCTTACCCGCAACTATCAGTAAAACTAGATATTACCTGTGATTCATTACATGAACACATCCGTAATTCTATTACGGTAGCTGATAACACCATCGTTGAGGTTGAGCTTAAAGTTATGTTGTAAATAACGTGCTAAATGATGTCTGTATTGATAGACATGTCCATCCTTGTCCGTAATGGTTATTTATCGAAGGTGAACCATACATATTAATTATTAGTAATATTGAAATTAAAGTGCCTAAGGTTAAAGTGGAGATCCGCAGTGCTAATTACGGAATATGCTTCAACAGTTGCTTGTTGCCTTATCTAAAGGGTTCAAAAATAACGAAGAGTTGCTACCAAGCCTGTATACCTACGAATTATCTCCACCTATGATTTTCACGAATTCCTGAGCACAATTCACGGTGAAAGCATGCGATCTCTTTGCCAGGGATGGTAACCAACCCCCCATCAAAAAAAACTAAATCATCAATGCTTTTAGGGGCAATAGGCATTAGAATACACTGCCTGATTTAAGTAATACGCGTTACGTTTATTTCTTATCTGAAGGTGTTACCGTTCTATTAGGAAAGCTTAACACCTTTGCTTGCATGTTCCATTACTAAGTCAGTTAGCGTGGACATAAGGAGCTCATTACGTTCGAAGATACTTATCGAAACTTGAAGCAAGTTGGGTCAAATTTCTCAATAGCTGCAAGCGCGTTGCTTAACTGTATTTTACGGCTTGCTACAGAAGGATTACCCTTGGCTTTTAGAATGTAATAGCGAAGATATTCTCAGATATGCAGCCCCAACGCTATTGGGTTATTGGTACATAATATAACCAATATGCTGCCTTCATTCCTCTAAGGGGTTCTAACTAAAAATTAAGAGTAAGCTGCCGGAGGGTTAGCAGCAGAAAACTGTGATGCCACCAACAAAACCTTTGATGCTTTTTTTGGCAAGGTTATTAGCGAAGTATCATCTAAAGTAATGAAGATGCTGCAGAAAGATTAAGAAGAACGGCTGCTATTCTATGAATTCCTGTTAGTGTTCTGGGTATCCAGAATAAGAAAATTGATTAAATTCAATTTTATGATAGTAAGACTATGAAGCTGACGTACAAAACGGTGTTGGTTCAATAAAACAACCATTTCAATAGTATTTAAGATACTGTCATTTACTCAGAAAAGCTGGGAACTAGTTAATGAGATTTCATCTACTAACTTCTATTGTAGTAAAACAACGTTCAATTTAAGGATGGAAAACAGATTTACGAAGTATCATCGTGAACATAACTTGACCGCCATACACCAAATTTACTAATAATTCTTATCTGATTTATTATATATTTATAATAGAATAGGTTACTACCTATTCTTTCTATTAAAATTAATATAATGAAAAAAAATAAACATATACTTTATTTTCAATTCTTGAGTTAGAATCCATGATTTTTCGTAATAATAAATTATTAGTTAACACTAAGTATAAATTATATCACCAAAACTTTGTTTAATTAATTTGTGTAATTAAGGTATTATAAAGATGTAAATTATTATGTCTTATTACATAACTTTGCCAAAATTTTATATCTGGATTCCAAGCAGAAGTGGCATGTTAAACATGCCACTTATAATAAAAGTGTTAAGTTAATACTTTAAATATTTTTTAGACGCTTAGTCATTTTTTATAAAAACTTTGTATTATTCGTCAAACACCTATTTTATACCATATAATTAGATTTAAACACACGAGAAAAGCTAATCAAAGAGTACAGAAAAACATTTGCTTACCCAATAGTTTGGTTGATTAATTAAAATATTCATCTATTCAAAAAACCTATTTACCTGCCAGTAAATGTTACTTTCTGAAAGAAAGTATAGTTTTGAATAATTCAGTTTAATTTGAACCTATTTTTATAGACTGTAATGGAGTCTTACTACCCAATAGTAATTGGGGTAATTTCTTATTATATAATAAAACATATCTATAAAAAATGATATGAACCATAGCTCACTATGGTATGAGCGATAAAGCTATGCTACTTTTGAAAGTTTATGATCTGAGTACTGTTTATATTCTACAATATGTTAATTTAATAGCAATTTATCCATATGAATTGGATAAATTCCTATAAAGCACAAACTAGATAAATTAAGAAGATAATACGCGATTTCACGTCTTACAATACGCGTATTTATACGAAGCGTTTTATGATTTCCCTTCCAAAATTAATAATGATACACCGACTTAATTTTATGACTCTTCAAAAGAGGCTATACAGAAACGCGTCCGACTTGGCTCCCAATTTTTTCTCAACACGCAAGTATTATCCCGACTCTAGTCACGATTATCTGAGATTTTTAGCAACAGCTCAGGTAAATTCAATTACAGTGGATATAACTGTATTGATGGGGTAATACTGCAAAATATCCTTACTAATGAATTGATTATTTATGGAACTAGGAATAATTCTCTATTTTTCGTTTCCTTGGAAAATATAAAGATAATTAGGCCGATAAGTCTGATAAATCCTTATAGGATGGCAATTTCTATTTTTTTCTTACAGAAAACTTAGAAGGTAATTGCCTAGATACATATCCCATCTCCAAATAAACTGCTTTTCACTATTGATGATGTTTAGAATAACTTTCTTAAAAACATAGTAAAGTATTAATTAATGGGCTCATTTAGCTGTCAAGCGAATCCTTACCTTTCAGGATTTATTGTGACATGAGGATTGCCGGACCCCATATTGCTGCGCCTCTCCTAAATATTCACCCACGTTTTTCAAATCTATAAGTAAAAAACTGCAGTTCATGTGATCTTAAATTTACTGAGAAGTAGTTAGCAAAGCAGGTTTATATTTTTCTTGATTACAACTCATAACACATTATTTTACTATCCACATCTTCATTTGTCATTTTTAACAATAAGTGTAGCGTATACGACTTAATTCTCTATTTCGATCGCCGCTCACACTTATCTTGCAGTAGACACGAAACAGGGTATTAAAAATTGATATTTTCTATCTTTTGTACATTTATGTTCGACAGCTCAATCAAAATCCATATATTTATATCTCCCTCACCGAGGTGACTAGATATTAAATATGCTGTATGGTGAAAAGTATTCTTTAATAAAAAGTGGTCAAAGAAATCTGGCGATGTGCTGTCATCATTTTGCTGGTATGTCACAATTATGACCTAATAAATTCTAGTGTTTTACTGTTTTTGTGCACATATCTTCGCCACAGGAATGAACAGGGATTATTTGAAGACGCAGTATACAGGCGCGTTACTGGAAAGTGCACTTCCCTAAAAAGATAAAAAAGTAGCATAGTGTGAAATACCTCTTACGATATCCCATTAAATGACCACAGTATCCGTGTAAAAACTGCAACATTAATGAGGGGTAGGTGGAAAGTACAGTGCTTGTACATAATTATTACGACCACCGGACTGCAGTACCAGCAGTAAACCTTGACGCAAGAAGAAATAATCAGTCGCTATATTAGATGTATCCCGAAAGGCATGTTATGATTATATGTTACTATGATTTTTTCTCGAAACGTAAATGAAGTATGCTATATCGAAGATATATAAGACGCTGGAAATAACTTATAGAACTAGAGTTGCTACTCTAATTAAATGGAATTCCTACAAATAGGTCTGTAAAATGCATTTTGTGTAGCGATAGATTAATTTTTATTGATACCTATCTTGGCAGATAGGTGATAGGGTTGTTGTCAGAAATAGTGTATAAAATTGAAAAACGATGTTTTTTAAGATAAAAAATAGAATTAATTTCACTGAAATTAATGAGTTAGATCAAAGATCACATACTCCGATGAAATTTTATATACAATAACACAGTAAACTAATTCCTATCTCCTTTTAGCAAAAAAAGGATTGTTTTTTTGTTTCTCTTAAAAAGAGAAAATTTGCTAAAGATCAAGCTCTTGATTAGCATTAAAACGTTAGCTTTGCAGTTCATCTTTCATACACCGATTAGATCGCTTGATAATATCATTTATTTTGAGATGATTGAGCCTAATCGGTGTTCTATAGCAACCTCTTTATGCAATAGTTGAATTTATGTTTTTCAATGGCTGAATATTTTTTGCAGACCAAAAGACGGTCTGCAAATTCTTTTCCATTATCTATAAGTACCCAATGGATATTTATGGAGTATGTTCAGTTAAGAACATGTAAAAAGTGTTGAGTATTAGCTGTAGTCTTGAACTGTCTAAAGCTGATAAAAATCCATTTAGGAGTGCTGCGCGATCTTTTTCTATAAAATAACATCATGAATTTTTATTTAGTATTTTGGAAGACATTTAACATTTATGTGAAGATAACCTAAGCTCGTAGCTTTTAAATCTTTTATAATTCGGTTTTTAGGATAGAAGGATTTCCTGGCTCATTTTATGTAAATTTCTCCTCTGTGCCTGCGTAAACAAAAATCATCAAGTTAAGATCTATATACAACAGAGTTCAAGAACTCGCGTACGGACTTTCAGCAGATTGTCAGAATAGAAAAAATGTTTTTCTCAGGAAAAACGACTACAACTTATTGAGTGGGTGACAGCGTGGTTGCTACAACGATGGGAAATATGGCTGTTAATCATCATTATTATCTTGTTTTTGCCTTTTAGCAACGGTAAGTTCGAATATACTATAAAGTTTAGCTTTAGAAAAAATAGATGCAGATTTTTACTTATTCAAAGAATAGGACTGATTTTAGGTATTGTAGTTACTCGATAATAGATTCTTATCATTATGATAATTTACCTCAACTTATATCTCTGAATAACTATCTTTCTATAAATATGGCTGTGCGACGAAGATCTATAGAATGATTCGTGACTAACAAGCAAAAATAAATTTTTAATACTTATTTTACCTCAATTATAACAAATTTAGTGGCTAAAATACCGTTTTTAATCTATTTAAGCCGAGAACGGATATATACACTTAAAATATATACCTTGTTATGCTGTTGACAGGATGAGCTAGGGATGTCATTTAGTAAATAGTAAAAGCAATTATGTTTTTAAATGCTATAATGAAATTATAATAAGATAATAGTATCCATCAAGTAGATTTTGATCTGGATATACTTCTTTATCGAATTTCATTAATATGGGGAAATAGGTATTTCTACCTTATAAAATAATAGAAAACGATGGGTTAATCTTGATAAATATAACTGGGTATTAGATAAGTGAAAATATTAGTTGACGAAAATATACCTTATGCAACTCAATTATTTGAAACAATTGGTGAAGTAAAGGCAGTTTCTGGGCGTTCAATTTCATCGTCACAGCTAGCAACAGTAGATGCTTTAATGGTGCGTTCTGTTACTCAAGTTAATGAAGCGTTACTTAAAGATAGTAAGGTAAAATTTGTTGGCACTGCGACAGCTGGATTTGATCATGTTGATAGACAATGGTTATCTGAAGCAGGTATCGATTTTTCTGCCGCACCGGGTTGTAATGCGACCGCAGTAGTAGAGTATGTTTTCTCTTCTTTCTTGTTATTGGCTGAACGTGATTGCTTTGATTTGCGAGAAAAAACAGTTGGTATTGTAGGGGTTGGTAATATTGGAAGTCGTCTTAATTCATGTTTGAAAGCTTGGGGTGTGAATACGTTACTTTGTGATCCTCCTCGTAAAGACGCTGCTGATAATAATGAAGAATTTTTGTCATTGGAAGAATTAGTTAATCAGGCGGATATTTTAACTTTTCATACGCCATTAAATAAATTTGGTTGCTATTCATCTTATCATTTATTAAATGAAGAATTGCTTGCTGCTATGCCGGGGGGGTGTATTTTATTAAATACTAGCCGCGGAGCAGTTATTGATAATCAGGCATTATTAAAAAATTTACAAGATGGTAAGAAAATCGATGTTATATTAGATGTTTGGCAACATGAACCAAATATTTCTCTACCTTTGTTAGCCAAAGTTAGAATTGGTACGCCACATATTGCTGGTTATTCACTGGAAGGTAAAGCACGCGGTGTCAGCCAAATTTTTACCGCATTTAGCCAGTTTTTAGGCCAAGAGAAGCAAATTAAATTAGCTGATTTATTGACTATTGCAGAGTTTAATGAAATTACCTTTAGTGGTGAATTAACGCAAACTAGCTTAAAACGTTTAGTGCATTTAGTTTATGATATACGTCGTGACGATGCACCATTAAGAAAAATTGCTCATCTTGATGGTCAGTTTGATTATTTGCGTAAAAATTATCCAGAACGCCGTGAATGGTCATCTCTTAGTGTGAGGTGTGATAATAGTGATGCTGCTAATACACTAAAAATACTAGGTTTCAATACCAAATTAATTTAATTAAAATGCTAATAAGATTAGAGAAAATGAACATGACAGAAGATTGAAATCCTACACTATTAGATGTATATCCGGTGACGGTCAGAGAAACTATATTGAGTTTATTTATTTTATCCAGGGTTATTATATAGACCATCAACGCACAGCCATATTAATGCAAGATGGCTACTGATGGATATAGTTGAAGAAAAATATCGTAATGATAATGATTAATAATCAGGTAACTACAATACCTGAAATCAGTGATATTTTTCAGGGTAGCAAATATCTTGCGTCTACTTTAGTTAAGTGTTTTGACATTTCAAAATTTATCGTTGCTAAATTGTAAAAATGAGATGATGTTGATGATTATAAATATATTCCCAGTGTTTTTCAACGGCACCTTTTCCGCTTAATAAGTCGAAGTTGTTTCCTACGAAAAAGTTTTCTTTCTCGTTGACATTCTGGTAAAGTCGTACGCGAATTCTTGAATTCTATAGTATCTTTATCTAGATTAGTTTTCTATTTACGCAGACTAAGAAATAAGGAGTTACGTAAAATGAAGCAGGGAGAAAGCTTAGAGAATTTAAAACATAAAGGATTCAAAATCTATAAGCTTGTTTATCTTCAGGAAAAATATAAAATATCATTCTAAAATGTCAAATAGATTTTCATGATGTTATCTTTTCGTAGGTAAGATAGATCGCGACACTCGATGGATTTTATCTATTTTTACAAGGCTAGGATTTCAGCTGATGCTTGACACTTCTTACATGAAATTAATCGGACATTGTCCATGAACATCCATCAGATACTTATAGATAATAGAAAAAAAATTTACAGACCGTCTTTTGGTATGCAAAAATATTCAGTCACTGAAAAACAGGGATTCGATTATTTGTATACAGATCTTGGTATAAAAATACCGACTTAGCCAGTTGAGGCATTCTCAAGAAAATGGTATGGTCAAGCGATTTAATTGACGTATAAAAAAGGATGGGCTACAAAGCCATCCCTTCGGTTTTATTCAAGAGTTTGAGATCAAGCTACATTATATGTTTAGTTGCGTAATTAGGAATTACCCAATTAGTATTTAGTAATAAACACCATCATAGTCTATGAAATATTAGTTCAAAATTAAATGTAAATTATTCAAGAATCATACTATCTATCAGGATAGTGGTAGCTGGCATTTAATTATTACCATTATTAAGTGATGATCAAGGCTCTTTTTCATAAAAGAGAAGTTTAGTTAGTTAAGTACGTAAATTTTTAAAAAATGATAGGTTATTCATTATTCTTAATTATTTGCAAGCAGCTGTTTTTATGGTATGCACAAGTGGTTCATTTGGAAATATTACGTCTAATAATTATCTAAAGCATCTGGAAAAATTATTAAATTAATGATGTTTAGCAAGTTTGCGAAGATGATTTTTAATTTAAATAACAGATTCTTCAAGCAGTGATTAATTAAGTATTTATTTGTAGGTCTAACGATTATGGTGCACCTGAGATATTATAGTTTTAGTCAATTACCAATAATATCCGATTTATCGGTGCTCAAATATTAATAGAAATTTGGAGCGATTAGTGCAGGAGTAACATTATTAATGCTGGAGAAGCAATCTCCTTTGTTTAGGACTAAAATTGCTTTAGGGATTGAGTATGATGGTAGCCATTATTATGGCTGGCAGCGTCAACAACAGGTAAAAAGTATTCAAGCTTCTTTGGAGTTAGCACTATCAAAGGTTGCAAATAAGTATGTTAATGTTTATTGTGCAGGACGTACTGATGCAGGTGTGCATGCTACTGGCCAGGTGGTTCATTTTGAAACATCAGTCTTACGTAAAGACTCAGCTTGGACGATGGGAGTTAATAGTTATTTACCATCAGATATTGCAGTACAGTGGTGCAAAATTGTTGAGCCAGATTTTCATGCTCGTTTTTGCGCTACCGCTCGTCGATATCGTTATATTATTTTTAATCATCGATTTCGACCTGCGATATTAGCTGCAGGCGTAACACACTACCATTCACCATTAGATGCGGGGAAAATGCATCTTGCCGCTCAGTCATTGATTGGGGAACAGGATTTTACTTCATTTAGATCTGTTCAGTGTCAATCTAAATCACCTTGGCGTAATATAAAACATATTCATGTTAATCGTTATGGTGACTATATTGTGCTTGATATTAAAGCTAATGCCTTTGTTCATCAAATGATACGCAATATTGTTGGTAGTTTATTTGCAGTAGGGTGTGGTGATCAGGATATTAGTTGGATAGCAGAGCTTTTAGAATTTAAAGATAGAACAAAAGCAGCGGCAACTGCAAAAGCAGAAGGGCTCTATTTAGTTGCTGTCGACTATCCAGAAAAGTATAAGTTACCTAAAACGGACCGTAGGAGAATTTTTTTACTAGAATGATAAATTTAATTTTGCGTTTAATTACATAACGATAAAGTTATCAACTATTAAATTTTTATGGAATTTATTACTTTTATTATTGATTTTATTATACATATCGATCCTCATTTATCTGAGCTCTGGTTGTTCAGTATGGTACTTGGTTATATGCCATTCTATTTTTAATATAATTTTATGAAAATGGATTAATTATTACACCTTTTTCCTGTGGATGATTTACTATTATTTGTTTCAGGAGTAGCATTAACGGTACTGAAGATGATCATCTTAATGTTTATTTAATAGTAGTTAATAAGTTATTGCTGCAATTATTGGTGATACGGTTAATTAT
This sequence comes from Arsenophonus sp. NC-PE1-MAG3, assembly GCA_052174455.1. GTDB lineage: Bacteria > Pseudomonadota > Gammaproteobacteria > Enterobacterales > Enterobacteriaceae > Arsenophonus. Next base: position 29,877 of record JBQMRP010000013.1, read on the forward strand.
ACTATTGGTTGCTTATTCAGTAAGCGTCCTATTTTAGGAATCTAAAATCAAAATTTTTGGTAATTTTTTGCAAAACTCCATCAATTTTATGAAAAACATGGTAATAAAGTAATTACTTTAACTAAACTATATCTGTTATTAGAATGTATACTTTATTTCTCACAGAGAAAGGAATAAATGTCATATTAGTATTGAATTATGCCCGCTCATTTCTGCTGTGTAGGGTTTTTGGATATAGTGATATCTTGCTGATTAATTTCGTAGGTTATATCAACAACAGAGAGATGACATGGCATCAAAAATCTACCATACAGATATCTGCGAAACTAGATATCACCTCTTATCCCTTGCATGAACTCATCCGTAATAATGTTACTAAGAACCTGATAAGCAACGTTGTTGAAGCGGTGCTCGAAGCCATGGCTTTGCAACAAGATGCTGAAACTACCTTGTTGATGGGCGTCATTCCGTTGACCGTAATGGTTATTTATTATAACGAATCATACAGACTGGTATTTAGATGTTGAGATTAAACTTCTTAAGATTAAAAAAAGGGTATCATAGCGCAAAGTAAATATTTTTCTTAAAACTCTTTGCTGTGCTTTATCTGGAGCCTATAAGAAGCGTCAAGGAGTTGCTATTATGGTTTTGTAGCTACGAGGTAAATCCAACGGTAATTTCACGAAACTCTGAATTGATTTTCGATGAAAAAGCACACGCTATCTCTGTCGAGATAGCTATCAGCAGACTAAAATAATGCTTTGAGGAGTATAAGCAATGGTAGATTGGTGATTTAAGCGATACACGTTACGTTTTTATTTCTGTGTTAATAGCATAATCGTTCTGTTAGTTAAGCTGATTATTTTACCTGCTGTCATTATCGATATCACTGCGCATTGATGTAAGGGAGGCGGTTCTGATAAAAGATGCTTATCAAGAATAAAAAACAAACTTAGCCGAACTTTTTATTTTCCTGGAAATGCAGAGCTTAATTTTATATCCTAGACTTGTTAGGAGCGACGCAGTGCTTAGTATTGGAATGCAATAGTAAAGGTATTTCTAGGCGTGCAACACCAATTTTGTTGGGTGCATAAAATAATTGATGTGCTAGATTCGATTCACTTTCAAAAAGAATGTAACAAAAAGTTATAAACCTTGAGCTTCAGAAAATTTGGTTAGTAGAGAGGCTTAATGTTGCTAATAAAGCTTAATGTTTTATTAGTAAAATTTTTAGTGAAGTGTATTTTGTAGCAATGAAGAATCTGGAGAATAATCAAGAAGAACAGCAGGCATTCTATGCCTTTCTCTCATCGTACTAAGGATCAATAAAAACAATGAATCCGATTAAATCAACTTTTGTGACGTAAGCATACGAAGCTAAAGCGTGAAGCATTGTGTCTTAAGAAAAACAACCATTTTCAATGCTATTTAAGCTGCTCTCGTCTGCTCAGAATAGGTGGAACCGGATAAGAGTATTTAATTTACTTTGATCTGTTGCTAAACAAGATCTAATTTAAGGATGGAGAGCAAATTCAAGAAGGCATTAGCGTGGGACGAAGTAACATGAGTATTGTGCACCAGATTTACTAATAACTTTCGGCATTTGTTTTTATAATGTAGTCGAAGATTTAATATGGGTTAAATCATTTACTTAATTCGGGTTACTTTTTTTGCTGTGATTTGCCAATTATTTAGTAAAATTTAAAATTATTAATTGTAGCAATTATTTTTAACCTCTACCTGCCAGGTAGAGATGAGGTTTTTCTTATTGTTGAGCATTAATAAAATAAAATAGCTTCTTAAAACTAAAAAATTGATAGTCATTATCATATTTGATCAGTTTTTTATCCACTATGCTTTGGCATTATGCTTTAATAATTAATATAATAATGAGACTGATAATGTAATTTTAGACAAAAGGTCTATTGATGAGCTGGATTGAAAAGATTCTTAATAAAAGCAATATTAGCCAGACTCGCAAATCGAGTATCCCTGAAGGAGTTTGGACAAAATGCGATAACTGCGGACAAGTACTTTATCGGCCTGAATTAGAAGGTAATTTAGTTGTATGTCTAAAATGTGATCATCATATGCGTATTACTGCTCGTCAACGTCTGACCTCTTTTCTTGATGAAGGAACCATGGTTGAATTAGGTAGTGAATTAGAACCTAAAGATATTTTAAAATTTCGTGATTCAAAGAAATACAAGGATCGTATATCAGCGGCACAGAAAGCAACACATGAGAAAGATGCTTTAATTGTTATGAAGGGCACGCTTAAAGGCATGTCAGTTATTGTAGCCGCTTTTGAATTTGCTTTTATGGGTGGTTCAATGGCTTCAGTTGTTGGTGCACGTTTTGTGTGTGCGGTTGAGCAAGCACTGGAAAATAATTGTCCGTTAGTTTGTTTTTCTGCCAGCGGTGGTGCTCGTATGCAAGAAGCATTGATGTCGTTAATGCAAATGGCAAAAACTAGTGCGGCACTGGTGAAAATTCAGGAACGAGGACTTCCTTATATCTCAGTACTTACCGACCCAACAATGGGTGGTGTATCAGCAAGTTTAGCCATGTTAGGAGACATTAATGTTGCCGAGCCTAAAGCACTAATTGGTTTTGCTGGACCACGAGTTATTGAGCAAACTGTACGTGAAAAATTACCATCAGGTTTTCAACGCAGTGAATTTTTGATTGAAAAAGGCGCAATTGATATGATTGTTAGACGGCCTGAAATGCGGGATAAATTAGCCGAAATACTAGGTATGCTCACTAATCAAACTGTTCAAGACGCAAGTCAAATTGATACTATTACCTTAGTTGACGATAATCTGGAGCCGCCATATGATGAAAAATCAAAAATTGACAGTAAATTTGATCAAAAATAAGAAAATATCTAAACCATTAATGATACCTGATGCGAACTCTTCTATAGATATCTGGTTAACTTATATAACTGATCAACATAAAAGAATTATTGATATGGGGCTTGAGCGGGTTGGTATTGTTGCTAGACAATTGGATCTTTTATCTCCTGCTATGAAAGTAGTTACTGTCGCAGGAACAAATGGTAAAGGAACCACCTGTCATACATTAGAATCAATTTTAATTGAAGCCAGATTAAAAGTCGGTGTTTATAGCTCTCCTCACCTGTTGGATTATACTGAGCGTGTTAGGATTCAAGGTAAGATGTTACCTGAAGCAGAATTTTGTCGAGTTTTTGCGGATATTGAATCTAAACGTGGTGCAACCACGTTGACCTATTTTGAATATAGCACCTTAGCTGCTTTACAGTTATTTAAACAAGCTAAACTTGATGTGGTTATTTTAGAAGTCGGTTTGGGTGGACGATTAGATGCAACCAATATAGTCGATGCAGATATTGCTGCTATTACTAGCATTGCATTAGATCATATTGATTGGCTTGGTGCTGATCGTGAGCAGATTGGCTATGAAAAAGCTGGTATTTTTCGATCAGGTCGCTATGCAGTTGTGGGTGAACCGGATATGCCAAAGTCAGTTAATGATGTAGCCAAAAAACTTGAGGCAAAATTATTTCGTTGCGAAGTAGATTGGCACTTTGAACTACAAAGTGATCATTGGCATTGGCAATCTAAGGATCACGATTTTAAACAATTACCTTTGCCAAAGGTCCCATTGGCTAATGCTGCCACTGCATTAGCAATTATTAATTGTTTAATTAAACAGGCTGATGCTATTAGTCAGGCTATATCATTGAAAACTATTCAGCAGGGATTGATTAAGTCAAAATTACCAGGCCGTTTTCAAATTATTAGCGAGAAACCTTTTATAATTTTAGATGTTGCGCATAATCCCCATGCAGCGGCTTATTTAGCTGATAGACTAGCTCACTTGCCTAGACAGAAAAACACTAAAGTTTACGCTCTGATAGCTATGTTAGCTGATAAAAATATAAAAAGTACTTTATCTTATCTAGCTCCGCAAATTGATAAATGGTATTTAGCTTCTTTAAGTGGGATACGTGGTGCTGATGTAACGCAATTAGCACAGTATGTTGAATCGCCATACCAATTTTCTACGGTTAGAGATGCTTGGTTGCAAATTATAACCGATGCTAAAAAACAAGACATTGTGATAATTTGTGGTTCATTTCATACTGTCGCTGAGGTTATGGAATTACAAAAAATAGGAAAGCTTAAGTAGTCAATAAGTTTAAAACTGTTTCCTAGAAACAATTATTGTTATTGTATCTTCCGAAAAATAATATGATTTTTTTAAATAATTTAGATTTAACTTTTAACTAAACTTTCATAGATTGAAAGGGTTTTAGTACTCAATTTGATTGAGATAATTTTTTATTGTATAGCCAAACATATTAATGCAGAGTAATTTGAAGCTATTTACCAGATTTAAAAGCTGACTTTGCAGCTCATCTTTCATACACCAATTAAATAAATCGATCATACCATTAGTTTAATGGTGCAGTGTAGTGAGCTAAGTCAGTGTTCTATGCAAAACTCTATACACAAAATAAGTGAATTCCTGTTTTTCAGCGGCTGAACATTTTTACAGACCAAAAATAGTGGTCTGAAAATTCTTTGCAATTAATAGCAAATCTGGTAGATAGTGATCAGATTAAATTTTACTCTTATGCTTCCTAAATCTGTTTTCCACCTTAAATTAGATGCTATTTGCCACTATAAGGTCAGCAAGTAAATAACTTGTTCCAATTCAAGCTTTCTCTGAACAGATGGAAAGTAGTTTAAATATCATTGAAAAAATTATTGCTCTTAAATTACAAGTTTCGCGTTTTGGCTTCATAACTTCACTGTTGCAAAAGTCAATTTAATTAGATTCTTCATTCTTATTGAAACCATAGTGCGTTGACAGGAAGGTATAGAATACTAGCTCTTTTATCGTTCTTTCTCTAGCTTACTCATTGCTAGATGATGGAGTACTTCGCTAAAATTTTACCTAAAAACATTAAACTTTATTAATGGCATCATAGATCTCTGCTAACTAGACCTCTCAAAACTCACCTTAACTTTTGTTTTACATACATTTGGAGAATGATATCAGCAGATCAGTTATTTTATACTCAATAACATTGATTCAACATGCCAAGGAATATTTTACCATTGCGTTAAAAACTAAGCAGCCGTATCCTGCAGAAAATCCACAAGGATAGGTTAAATAACGCGCTAATCAGTTATTAAAAATATTCCAGCTCGCTTCTGAATCTCGATAAGCATTTTCGAGCGCAATGAGCTCCTTACGTCCATTCAGTAGTCGATAATGAGCAGTAGATAAAAGTGATCACCTTGTCTGACAGGAAGATGGTATATAACATTCTTCAGAAATAAATGTAGTGCATATTGCATAAATCATGCAACTACTATTGCCTTCGCTCTTCAAGTAATTACTGTTTTAATTGCTAATGATACTGGAGAGCGCATGTGCTTTTTTACCGAAAATCAGCTCAGAGCTTCGTAAAAATCTCCGGTGGATTTGCCTCGTAGGTATAAAAGGCATTATAAGAACTCTTCGCTGATTTTCACGCTTTAGATAAGGTACAGCAAGGAGTTTAGAAAGATGTTCAGTTCCCGCTGTAATCCTCCTCTTTTTTAACCTTAGGCAGTTTAATTTTAACATCCCCAATAGAAGTCTGTATGATTCGCTGTAGAAAATAAGCGTTACTATCGACGGCATGATGTCAATCGACAAAAGTAGCGTTCAGCATATTGTTGCAACCATGGCTTCGAGATCCGTCTTAACAGTGGTGCCTATCAACTTCTTAATAGAATTATAGATGAATTCATGCAAGAGATAAGGATAATATTTAGTTCGCGGATATATAGTTAGACTTTTCATGATATACCATTAATATATGATTAAAATCATTCATAAAATTAATGAGCAGTATACGCTTACTTATCTCCGAAACTACATGCACCAGAAATCAGCATAAATTAATTTTTGCCATTTATTTGTAAATATCTGATGTATAGTTAATGGATATGTTCGCTTAAGATCAGGTAAAATCGTCAAACATTAACCATAGTTTTTGGTTTTATAAAGATGGATGAATTCATCGAGAGACGTGATCTATAGATACAAAAAGATAAGGTCGTAAAATTTCGTTTGGCATTTGCAGAAAATATTTACATCTACGTACAAATAACCAAGCTCGTAGCTTTAAAATGCTTTATTGTTTTTAACTTTGATACTTTCAGTCTCATTTTACAAAATTTCTCTCTATGGCTGCGTAAATAGAAATCTAGATCGGATCAAGATGCAATGAAGGGTTCAGGAATTCTCGTACAAGGGCTCCCCCCTCCTCAGAAGATCGTCAAGAGGGAGAAAACCGTTTTTTTATAGAAAATAACTATGACTTTTAAGAGTTAGCAACAGGGCCGTTGAAAAACGATGTAATATGGCTACAATAATCACGCTATGTTGGCAAAAATTATTACTCTGCTTGTAGTACATTTATAGCTACGATTTGTATTTTAATTGTTGTGGTTTTAAACGATATTCTCCAGGGAAGATAATTCAGTAAATAACACCCATATCTTCATGGAAGCTTTTCAGCTATTCTTTTAATTAGCTAATATAACTTGTTTATATTTTTAATATGGAATTCTTTACCAATAACTCCTCTTAGTATCCAGCCTTATTAAGGCATTATAGCTAATTTATGTTCACTGGTGAAAGTTTCATATCATTACTTTTATCCGAGGAAAAGATAGACTTTTATTTATGACTGCTCAAGAAAACGGTTAGTCAATTTAAATAACAGCACTTAGTGCACTTATGTTACCTGGTCTCTGCTGAAGCAGAGAGGAGCAGTAACGCCATATAAATGCTATTTTAAATCAATATCTGTTTGTTTCGCTTACTTCTGTATAGTCAAGGTATTCAACGTGCATTGAAGATAACTAAAATATTTATCCTTCTGATATAGTTTTATTACAGGATTTTTAGTAAGATCGTTAAATCTTTTCCTAGAAAAGAGGAAAAGATAACAATATTAATGTAACATTAATGGGCCCAGCAAGGATAAACATGTTTGCTGTATAAAATAAGTAGGATAAAGTGAAATGAGTTGCTTCAATGCATAAATCGACATCATCTAACATATTACCATCGCCAAACTAGAGATAATGAGATGCAGTTTTATGTTAATAGAAAGTGAAAAATAGTCTCTTTGATATGTATGACTGTTTTCTTTTTTATGAAAATCGTTGTTGCGAAAATCCTTCATACAGTAGAAGAGATTTCTACAACAACCTTTACTAATATGATCGATGATCATGCATCATCTCGTTTTTTCCTTTAAGAACGCTTAGCTAAAGTAGAGTAGGTTCTTTTTTTGCTTGTCTGAAGAGCGCCTCTAATTTTAAGTGCTGTAGTTTCCTGATGATGAACCCTGATCACGATATTTTTGCTTCAAAAATACTTTCAGTAGCTATCTTGCAATGAATAGGGTTGCGCGACGATGGTTCATATAATAACCAGGGGCAAACAAATAAAATATAATAAAACTGAATTTACAGCGATCTCTTTCGCGCCTAAAACCAACAATGAATATAAAATTGAATCTATTTCGCTAATGAATCCTAAACAACTAGGAACACCCTCAGAAAGTTTTGCTAAAGTTATAATTTTTGAGGTCACTTCTAATTTTAAAGGCCAAATTAGCAATAGTTTATCCATTCAACAAGGAAAGATAAAATTTCACAGTTAAAGTTAAAAGCCTATGTTAATGCTAAAATAGAGCACTAAGTTAAATTAGAAAGTTCAAGGACCATAGAGGCAGGCTTATGTATTCAGAGTTAACCGTACTTAAAACATAGCAAAATAGAATAGATTTTTTCTAGATTACGTTTACATGGCTATTAGATTTATACCGAGCTATCATTACCAGTGAATGATTAATTAATCTAAATTTTATTGCTCTAAATGCTTAGAGAGAAAAATTGTAGTCCAGTTTATTAGAGAATTAAAAGATTTAAGCTTAATAGGATCAAATACGTAGTTATAAATCTTTAAATAGATATTTATTAACAAATAAAACATATTGATAATAAATAATTATATGAATTATTCATGCGGTGATTATGATTTATCTTTTTTTTTTGAAATTTATTACTACTTTCAATAAAGTATCTAATAAAAACATTTCTCCGCTCAAATACGTTTGACTTCTCTAAAAAATTTAACTTCTGGATAAAATTATGGTTTGGATTGATTACGCTATAATTGCCATTATTATTTTTTCTGTCTTGGTTAGTTTAATTCGTGGTTTTATACGAGAAATTTTATCACTTATTACTTTGGGATGTGCTTTTTTTGTTGCTAGTCAATTTTATCCTTATTTAGCGACTTATTATCTTACTCGTTTTGATGATACGTTGATTAGAAATGGTATTGCAATTGCAATTTTATTTATCACAACTTTAATTGCGGGTACTGTAGTCAATTATGTGATTAGTTCATTAGTTGAGAGAGCTGGATTATCAAGTGCTGATCGCGTGTTAGGCGTCTGTTTTGGCGTATTACGCGGCATATTAGTTGTATCGGTAATTTTGTTTTTTTTAGATACTTTTACACCCTTGCCAAAAAGTGAAGATTGGCAACATTCTGAATTAATTCCTCAATTTAGTTATATCATTAGATGGTTTTTTGATTATTTAAAAAATGTATCAAGTTTTTTACCTAAAAGTACCACTTACCTTAATTGATAAGAAAAAAGTAGATGTGCGGTATTATCGGTATTGTTGTTTTTTTACAGAAGTTTTAGCTAAACAATTTATTTGAACTAATAGTGACTCAACATCGTGGTAAGATATTCTGAATGTATTGCTACAATTGATGAAGATGAATAATTTCCCCTAAGTAAATCAAATGATTTAGTAAAATATGTGTTTCCTAGATCCCCATACATTGGGTTTGCAGGGTTTAAATGGGAATTAACGATGTGCGTTAGCTAACCGTTGGTAGCTACAGCGGTTTTGGAGCATAAATTTTATATATGTTAATTACCTTTGATAAAATATTAACACATAATGGTAATTTGAGTAATGTAGATAAATTAAAAACGTTATTTAAAACGCCTTCTTACCATCTAAATGCTTCTTCTAAATTAGAAGAAGTTTCTCAATGTCCTTATTCATAAAATGAATAAATTTTATTATTTCTCATCATTAAAATGACCTATTTACCATTATTATTATGGTTTCTAGTCAAGTTCGTGATGACTTATAATTATGTTGTAATGATTATTGGCTATGGGTTTCGTAATCCATTTAGTATTCGACTTCTTGTGTTTGTAAACCGCACATTAGAAGAAGGTTAAATGAGTACATGGTTGATTCGGAAAGTATTATTTTAGATGCTTTTAGTTTTTAGTTCTTGCGCGATGTTACTCTTGATGAAGCAATTTATGTTACTGTACAAGGATAATTTTTATTCATCAATATGTAGAAATCCATAATTGACTTCTTGTCTATTTGATCTTGTGTATTTATACAAGATCAGATTTTTTTATAAAATATTAGTTAATAAAGTATGTTTTTAGATGTATAAAATTGTTGGGTGATAAAATTTTTAGCTAATGGTAAGATTTAAATAATGATGGTATGATTTCTTTTTCTGAAAATTCCTGCAATAGTAGATAATAAAGTAGCTTACATTTTAGGTAAGCTTATGCTAAGGTTTTATAAAATTATTACGTGGCGCATATTTTATCATAGCTGTCAGTAAGGGGAGGGATGTAAGTTGATACGTCATAAGTTGAATGCTAATCGTGTAAATTCTGTGGTAAAAATTTATTAGTTAATGACTTTATTGTGTGTAGAGAAATATCTGAGTAAGTTCTTGAATTAGAACAAGAAGCAGATAGTTATTAATGAATTATTGTATGGGAAGTCTCAAGCTACGTTCCATTTTGATGTTTCGTAAATCTCCTTTCCATCTTTAAAATTGAATATTATTTACCACCAGAGTCTCAGCAGGTCAAAATCCGCTTAGCTAGTTCCAGTTTTCAAATAGATGAGAGCAACTTAAATAACATTGAAATAGTTGTTTTTCTCAAACTATAGCGCTTGTGTATCGGCTTCATAGCCTCAACTGTTACGAAGCTGATTCAGTTCGAATTTATCGCTCTTATTGATACCTAGGAACACTAAGTGGAAGGCATAGAACACCAGCAGCTATTCTCTATCTTTCTTTAGCTTTTTTATTTCTGAAGAATACATTAAAAATTTTGCCAACAAATATCAAAGACTTTGTTAGCGACAAAGGAGATTCTCTGCTGGCTAAATTTTCCGTAACTCAACTTTTAACTTTTGCTCACATGCCTCTAGGGAGCGAAGGCATGTATATTACCTATTTTATGTATCTAATAGTATTAGTTCTCCATGTCCTAGAATATTTTTGTCATTGTATTTAAAACCAATGATACCCGGCATCTCGTAACAAATCTAGGAGAGATAGTTAATACCACGCTTTCAGACAATTAAGAATCTCGGGTAAGTTAGCTTCTAATTTCTGATAAAATCTTCAATTCTAACTAACTCTCTCCCCTTACCTCCATGTGCACTTGTGCTGCTGATAATCAGCAGTAGATAAAAGCGATCATCTGCCTAACAGAATAGGTTATGCGCAATTACCCAAGAAATAAACGTAGCATAATATCGCTTAAATCACTCAAGTACTATTATCTATACTCTTTAAGGAATCAGTGTTTCAGTTTGTTGATGGTGTGCTGTAGCAAAAAGACCAAATACTTCTCACTGAGAAACGTCTAGGATTTCCTGAAATCTCTAGGGGAGATACTTCACAAGCATAGATGTGGTATCAATTTTCGCTGATTTTTGCATGGTTCAGATAAAGAGTAGTAAAAAGCTTTAGAAGCATATTTATTGCTACCGCAATCCTTGGACTTTAGGTACTTTAATTCTAACATCGTCAATATTCATTTTATATGGTTCGCTGCAGAAAATAACTATTACAGATAATGATATAAGTTAAGCAAGTCTATAAAATCGGCGTTAAACATATTATTGCAACCGTGGCTTTTAGATCCTAGCTAAACCTCAATAGCAGTGCTATCAGTTTCCTTAGGATTGTTATGGATAGGTTCATACAAGGAATCAGAGGTATATCTAGTTTCACGGATACCTGTAGTGTAGGATTTTCATGATATATCATCTCTCTGTTATTGAAATAATTTATTAAATCAATCTGCAGGTACGTCATCATTTCCAGAACTCTATACATCAGAAACAAGAATAACTCTAAGGAAGATAAAAAGATTTATTTTCTTCAGCATAACCAGAAGTTAGTTTTCTTAATATTTAAGATATTGATATGCCGTCTTCTAATGAATCGATTGCTTATGTACGTTAAGTAGATGAAATTCACAATTTATTGATGCGAATAATTTAATTGTTGCAGTTAGGGATAAAATCTTGATATCACTACTTTTAAATGTCCAATTTTTAATGGATTTTTATCACTAAAGAAATCAATCTAGATTATCCATGTAAAATAATCAGTTAAAAGAACATAATGAAATTAAAAATTTGGAAATTCATAATGAAAGCTAACTTGTTGTTATCGTTTAAATTAAGTTAAAATTTAGTGGGTATCGTTAAGCTTACAATACTGAAGTCGATTTTATCGTTATTATTGAGTAAAAATGATGCAGAGAATAATTATCGGATTAACAGGCGCCAGTGGTGCAATTTACGGTATTCGTTTACTTGAAGTTTTACGATCTGTTGTTGATGTTGAAACGCATTTAATTGTTAGTTCAGCAGCTAAGCAAACTATAGCTCTGGAAACTGTTTATCGCCTACGTAATGTTCAAGCAATAGCAGATGTTGTTTATGAAGATAGAGATATTGCCGCGGCGATATCTTCTGGTTCATTTATTACCTCTGGCATGATTATTATGCCGTGTTCAATAAAAACGTTATCTGGTATTGCAAATAGTTACAATGATACATTAATTACGCGAGCGGCTGATGTAGTTTTAAAAGAAAAACGCAAATTAATTCTAGGTATCAGGGAAACACCTTTACATCTAGGTCATTTAAGATTAATGATAAACGTTATAGAGATTGGTGCAATAATTTTTCCACCGATACCGGCCTTTTATTATCAACCAGAAACCGTACAGGATATTGTTGATCAAACTATCAATCGAATATTAGATCAATATGGTATTACCTTACCGAAAACCTTATTTACGCGTTGGCGAGGCGCTAAATAATTATCTCTTGGAACGTAGTTAATCCTAATGACTTGAGTGCTTATATTAATTCAATATAGTGAAATTTAAATCTAACATTTTTAAGATATTTTGGAATGGTTTGTTATCCACTTAACATTAACGCAGAATTTCTCTCATAATTAATTTAATAACAAATTCTGGGATTATTCTTATTTTGGTATATGGAATTTTTAAAGATGCTGACGTATCCTGCCTGATTGATTTCGTAAATAATTTTATCAACAGAGGAATAATGTGCCATGAAATTCTACCCTACAAGTATCTACGAAACTAGATATTACTTGTAATCCCTTGTATAAAATTATCCGTAATTATTGTCAGACAGCTCTCTTAAGCTTATCGTGGAAGACGATACCCTTGATTTTAAATGCAATGGCAAATATCTATCTTGAAGATAGAGAGCTAACTTTATTAGCTATACAAAATAGCTAATGTGCCGGCTTCACTCCTCCCAAAGGGAGGTAATTAAAAGTTAAAGTAGCTTCCGGAAGTTTGGGTAGCAGAGAGCCGTAATGTATTAATACAGTTTGATATTTTATTAAGAAGGTTTTTAGCGATTTATCCCTGTAGCGATGAAAAAGCTGGAAAAAGAGCGAGAAGAGCTGCTGGAATCCTATGATGTACTGTCAGCGCACTGGGCATCATAAGAACGACGAATTTAATTTGAATATCAGATTTTACGACAGCGAGCCTATGAAGCTAACATGTGAGGTATTGTGCTTCGAAAAACAACCTTTTCAATAGTATTAAATTTGTTTCCGTCTGCTCAAAAAAGCTAAAACTGGTAAGGAAATTTGACCCTGCTGATTCTTGTATTAAATAACGTCAAGTTAAAGTTGAAGAATAGATTCATGAAGGGTCATATTGAAGTCTAACCGTAATATACTAGAGTTACTAGTAACTCGATGTGTTTAGGTTACTTGATATATAATTTTTTTTCGACACAGAAGTATTATCTGCTTCTAGTCACGATTATTCGGAGTTTTAAGAAAAACGCGACCAAGCCAAGACACAAAGAAGGTTAGACTAGATAAATAACGATGCATACAACCACATTAAGGGTAATTAATGAAAATATGCTTGGCGATGAATTTATCACCTATAAGGAAATAAGGATAATTCCTGTCTCCTTTACTCCTAGGATAAATACAAAGATAATTGAACCGATAGATCTTGACCAATTTAGATAGGATGGCTATTCTGTTTCTCTAGTAAAGTACTTAGAGAGCACTTTACTCAGACGTATGTCTTCCATAACCAATTAAACCGCTTTCCACCATTGATTATGTATGAAATAAAATTTCTTCAAAAACATGGTGAAAGTATTAACTCGTTGACCCCGTCTATCTGTAGAGCGAACAGATCCCTGTAGGACTTTGTGTATTGGGGTTTATATTGTCCCTCTATTGCTGTGCCTATCTTGAATGTTTCTACCGACGATTTTCTGTTAAAGCTATAAATCAAAAGCCTAGATTTCATATGACTTCAAAGCTACCGAGCACTATTATCATAATAGGTTCATATTTTATCCGACTGCAACTAGCAAAAGATTGCTTTCATTATTCTCATCTTTTTTAGCCTTTTTTAACAATAACTCGCCGTACTCAACACTCTATTTTAGCACCCCACCCACACTTTATTCTATGTGAGCACACGCAAACAGGGTATTCAAATTAGCATCTTCTATGCCTTGAATACTTATGATCAATGATTCAATCAAGATCTATATATCCATATATCCCTCACTCATGACGATCTGAGTATTAAATATGTTTTATTGGCGTGAGCTTTTTTTAAAAAGAACGGGTAAAAATCTGGCAAGACGTTATCATCTCGGCTGCTACATTACAGCTATAACCTGATAAATCCTAGTTTATTTCTAGACCTGGAAGCTTCCTTGTCAGGAAAGCAAGTAGTAGCGTATCATAAGCTACAGTACGGACGTTACCGGAAAGTTCGCTTCGCTAAAAAGACGAAAGTGACGTAGTATAAGTATGAAATACATGAGTTATTAATAAATCTGGTATATAACGGTTAGGCTTCACTCTGATGCTTCATAAATCTATTCTTCATCTTTATGACGTTGTTTAGTATTCAGAATTAGCAAGTTAAATCCCCTGAACCGGTTTTATTTTCTGAGCAGACGAGAGGAGCTTAAATACCATTGAAAGGTTTGCTTTCCTCTAACCACAGAGCTTAGCACGTCAACTTATAACTTCATCATTGCAAAAACCGACTCAATCGAATTCGTCGTTTTTATGATGCCTAGTGCCCTAATGAGAAGTATAGAATACCAGTCATTCTTCTCGTTCTTTTTCCAACTTCTTCATCGCTGAAGAATAGATTAAAACCTTGCTAATAAACATTATAAGCTTTATTAGCAGCATTATGGTTCTCTGCTAACCAGAGCTCCTATAGCTCAAGTTTTAACTTTTGGTTGGATATGTCTTTTCTGGAGTAAAGATAATATATTCGTTGTTTTGTATACACACAACAGGATTTGTGCTGCCCGTACCCAGAAATATATTTGCCATTGTATTCTAAAAACTAAGAGCACCGTCTCCCATAGTAAGCTTGGAGATGCAGTTATACTACATGCTCACTAGTCCATTGAAAAGTTAGGCCCCAAGTGCGCTTCTGATTTTTAATAATCCTCTTCGACCGCAACTCGCTTCTCCTTACAGACGTATACAGTACCATCAATAATGAAGTAGAAGGAAAAGGTAATCAGTTTTCCTAATAGAACAGAATATGCCATCATCGGCCAACAAATAAACGTAGTGCATATCGTTCAAATCATACAGTTTCCATTGCCTGCGCTCTTCAAGTCATTATTATTTCAGTTTGCTTATAGCACTTGGCAAATACCATGTGCTTTTCACCAAAAAAAACTTAGAGCTTCGTAAAAATCACCGGTGTAGATTCCTTACAGGTGCACAGCCATAGTACTAATCTTTCGCCGCTTTTTTGCACTTCAGATAAGACGGCAGTAATGAGATTCTTGAAACATATTCCGTTGTCGGATAGCCTCTACATATTTCTTGACCTTAGGCACTTTAATTTTAGCATCACCCATACCCATCTTGTAAATTGCTGCACTAATAACTATTACGGACGACGGGTGGTACCCCATCGATAAGGCAGTGATTGAGTATGTTATCACAACAATGACTTTGAAGACCACTTTAACACCGGTGCTTATCAGCTGCCTGTCACCTTTACGAATGTGTTCATGTAAGAGATAAAAGTAATTATCTGTTTTTTAAATATCTCTAGCAGAGACTTTTCATGGCATAGAATTTCTTTCTTGTTGACATCATTCGCAAAATCAATCTCAGGATAAGCTAGGATCTCCGAAACTATACACAGAAAATAAGTATAACTCCTAGCATAAAAGTCTCGAAGAAAACAATATAATAAGATGATATCTCATCATTTATAGGTAGATAGATTCATTATCTCCTTTAATTAAAAGTGTGTGATATTTTTTTAAAAGAAATGTTAAAAATGTTAATAACATGATTATAATCATGTAATAATGTAAAAATTATATCTTAAGCTTAAGAAGCTAATTCACCACATTGAGCTCGATGGCGTAAAAAATGATCAATAAGCACGATTGCCATCATCGCTTCTGCTATCGGTACAGCTCGAATACCAACAGAGGGATCGTGGCGTCCTTTTGTTACTATTTTGACCTCATCACCTTGTCGATTGATCGTTCTACCAAGTATACTAATGCTCGAAGTTGGCTTTAAAGCTAAATGGGTAATAATTGGCTGGCTACTACTTATTCCACCTAATATGCCACCGGCATGATTACTAACAAATCCATCACAGGTTATTTCATCCCGATTTTCATCCCCTTTTAATGTGATCACCTTAAAACCAGCACCAATTTCAATACCTTTAACTGCATTAATACTCATCATTGCATGGGCAATATCTGCATCCAATCGATCGAAAATAGGTTCACCTAATCCGGCTGGTACATGTTCTGCAATTACAGTTACTTTAGCACCAATAGAGTTACCTTTTTTTTCTAATAAACGTAATAAAGCGTCTATTTCTTCTAATTTTGTTGCATCAGGACAAAAGAAAGGAT
The DNA here is from genome assembly GCA_052174455.1 of Arsenophonus sp. NC-PE1-MAG3. GTDB lineage: Bacteria > Pseudomonadota > Gammaproteobacteria > Enterobacterales > Enterobacteriaceae > Arsenophonus. The sequence continues at coordinate 46,259 of JBQMRP010000013.1, forward strand.
TTTGTTCAACTAAATCCCAATCTTTTAGTTCACAACAAATATCTCCAATTTGACTTAAATAAGCTCGAACAGTTATACCTAGTGTTTGTTGCAAATATTTTTTTGCAATAGCGCCTGCAGAAACACGCATTGCCGTTTCACGTGCTGAAGATCGCCCTCCACCACGGTAATCACGTAAACCATATTTTTGTTGGTAAGTATAATCTGCATGCCCAGGACGAAAAATATCTTTCATATTAGTATAATCCTGTGATCGTTGATCTTGATTTTCAATCAATAAACCAATAGGTGTTCCTGTCGTTATGCCATTAAAAATCCCCGACAAAATTTTAACTTGATCAAGTTCACGGCGTTTACTTGTATAAGGAGAAGTACCAGTACGACGACGATCCAAGTCAGTTTGAAGATCTTTTTCTGATAATGCCATACCAGGCGGAACGCCATCAACAATACATCCTAACGCTAAACCATGCGATTCACCAAATGTGGTAACACGGAAAAGCTGTCCAATTGAATTTCCTGCCATCTCCTTTATTTCCTATTTTCTCATTCACATTAGTAATTAATGAATAAATTATTTATTCATGAAAAATATAATTACTGTTAATCGATAAAAATTTAAATTTTTCTTGATATTCAATAAGTTATTTTTGTGTTAAAATAACGCCTTATTGTTGTAATTATTGAGCTTCAACCAAGTAAAAGGAGTATTTAGATATGTTTAATAAGGTATAATACCCTATTACTAACTTCATAAATAATCACCTAGTTCTCCGTTAGGAGAACTGAAATAGTGGTTAGAATTCGTTTGACAAGTTTTAAATTATTAGAGTTTTCTATAAGAGCTAACTTAAATTTTATTAGATATTCAGTTTGTAAATTAGAGATATCTTTAACATCCATATAGTGGAGATTAGTAAAGCTATGTTTGGAAAGTTTATTAATAGATATTCCTTCTACCGTATGAAGGAATATTTTCTGCAAAGGTTATCATTAAAAAGAAAACTGTCATACAGATTAAAGAAATTCTTTCCTTGTTCTCTATCAACATAAAACTGCATTTTATTAGTTAGCTCAGTGATAATCTGTTAGATAACCTCGATTTATGCATTTAAGTAACTCATTTCACTTCATCATGCCTATATTATCACAATGAACATATTTTTCATTGGAAAAATTTATTTGGGTTCAGCGATATCATTGAAAAATCTCTCATTGCAGGAAAATATTTAACAATCTGACTGGAAATCATCTGTTAAAACTACATCATAATAATAAATGATTTAGTTATCTGCGATCTATCTTAAATAGATTGACTTTACAGAAGTCAGCAAAACAAACAAACATTGATTTAAAATAGCGTTTATAAGGGCGTCACTGTTTTCTTGCTTCAACAAAAACAGTCAACTTAAATGCACTAAGTGGTATTGTTAAAGTGAATAAAACATTTTTCTTAATCCTTTAAAGGGAATCATTATATTTTATATAGAAAATCTAGAAACGTGAGAGAGGAGGAGTAAAATTAAAGAACAAATTGCGGTCTTAATCGCCCGAAATATAAATGCTAATGTGAGGGATAAGATTCTTGAAGAGTTTAATGTAGAGTATGTTACCTTTTTTCTTATTCTAATCATCGATAAAAAGTTCATCTTTTTCTCAGATGGAGGTAAATAATACGAAACTTTTCATAGCGACCATAAAATTAGTTACCATCGTCTAATAAATTTGGATAATTAGAGAATTATTGGTAGGGAATTCCATATTAAAATGTGAATGATTATATCAGCTGATTAAAAGGATGGCTAAATAGATTCCATGGTATGGAATCGTTTTATTTACCGAATTATCTAGCTTATATAAGATTGTTTAAAATCATAATAATTGAAATACAGTATAGCTACAAATCGCTCTTCAAGCAAAATAACAACCTTTGTTAATATAGCTATTAGTAACTATTAAATAATATTTAATCAATGACATATTCAAAAACAAGTTTTAGTAAATAGGATAAACCCAATTCTATTGGAGAATTTATTAGCGATAATATTGTTCAGTACTGCTAATGTATTAACAGAAATATTAACTACATCAATTTATTCTTGCGAAAATTCATAGACACAGGTAATAAAAATACATATAGTACCACTATATATCTAAAATATTTATCAATAAATTATCATTCATAATGAATGAGACAAGTAAAATCTTAATTAATTAGTTCTTCTATCAGAGAAGAAGAGATAAAACATGCTCATTAACATAAAATTTATATCCATAAAATTAGTATTTATTGATTAAATCAGAAAAAGGAATATAATAATTAATGTTAAGTAACACTCGTTCAATAATATGATAATGTTTATTTAAAGTTAGTTAAAAACATAAAATTGTTTTGTGGATACCTCAAAGAGTAAAAATAATAGGAAAACAAATTCTAAAGCTTCATCCCAACAATTATCCGTTCTCCATAATCGTAATGGAGGTTTGCTGAATTAACTAACTGATTACCAAATGCAATATATATTAAATAGTATGTGGTTTCGTGAATGCTTAATTAAGAAGAATCGTTTTTAAGACGTGTCTCCTAAATAATACAATGTTCATATATTTAATTATCAGATACCCTTGACAAGGTGAGTATCTAACAGATAAGGTTATTATTAAGAAACTTAATACCAATCACGTTAATTAAAGTTAAAATATTAATAATAGCTTATAAAGCTTACTGATTATAAAGGAATACAATAACAGGAAATTAAGATATTTTTAATAAAAAAGTTTACTAACTAATTGATAAAATAACAATTAAATAAGTTTAAATTAAGTAATAAAAAAATTTTATTATGATTAAATAATCAATTATAAGGATTAAGCCTTTAATATGTAATATTATTAGTCATAGACTATCATACTATATTAATAAAATTAAAACTTGTAATAAAATGTTTGCTATAAAAGGAAATATGATGCTAGTTGTTATTTTTAAATGAGTATTAACCGGTGCTAGAAGCAGATGGACTGGTTCAATATTTATGAATCGATATTAATTTTTTAAATTAAAAATATGTCGAAGTGGTTATAATTCCGAATTATTTTTTAATTTATTTAATTACCTAAATATTAAGCTAAACAAGAAATTGAAAAAAACTATTAATTGCAGTTTACTACAAAGATAATATCTATTTTGTCTGTATTATGTACAGTCACGAAAGCGCAGTTTAAAATAGAAAATTTCCTTTTTATTTGCTCAACATTTTAAATGTTATTAATTTCATGAACCCTTAAAAGTTTTAAGTATTAGCACTTCATTATTGATTCTTTATCTAAGTAGATGAGATAAAGCGCAGATAATACATAAGATTAAAACTAGAAATATGACCATATGTTATTAACACTTTTGCAATATTTGAGAAGGTCTCCGTTGCCATCTGTATTCAGCATGCCGCATTTCCGTATCCATCTCTACATAAGCAATTGTAGATGTAGCAAACATAGATGGAATTTCTTGTGGACATAAAACTGATATCATATAACTAAGTAAAGGCAAGTGAGAAATAATCAACGCTGTTCTTATACCTCCATAGGAAAGAAATTGCAAATAATTAGCAATAAATTGCGGATCTCCATTAGGAGTAAGTTCTGCTAATACTTCGTGTTCACTTGAATATGGTAACAATGGATGCATTGCTTGATAAGTTTGCACTGCTCTTACGTATGGGCTGGTAAAAACTTGTTCAAACACTAGATTTTGTTTTGCCAACCACCTGGCCATTAATTTAGACTCATCTATTCCTTTAAGAGTAAGTTCGCTTTCTTTATCATTAATTTTATTCAGCGATGCGTCACCATGACGCATAATAAAAATCTGCATATTCCTCCATTTTAGTAAAATATTTTATAAAAACTCCAACATAGGAAGCCTTCTTATTACCTGTAAATGTTATTATCAGAAAATATACATAGCAAAAAGCACATTGCCAGTTTTTACTAAAATTATAAAAACGAAATCTCTTTTTTTATAAAAACAAAAAATATTTTTTCAAGTTAAATAGAAATTACACTTAATGCTATGATATTATTAATGTTTAATTATACTATTAAACATTAATTACTGATGAAATTTTTTATTTAATTTAGTTATTTACACAATTTTTTAACATCAGAAATATAATATGATTTTTATTTTTAATCATTCATGGTTAATATTGAACTAATATTTTATAGACTGCAATGGTTTTACTAACCAATGTTGATTAAGGTAATTCCTGGTTATGTAATCAAGTATATCGATGAAGAATGATCTTAAGATCTGCAAAGAAAACGCCTTGAATCCCTGTTTTCAGTGGCTAAGCATTTTCATCACAGACAAAAAAGGTAATCTGTAAATTCTTTGCTATTATCTATAAATACCCGATGGATATCATCCATGGGGGTATGTTTAATTAAGATCACGTAAGAAACGTAAGTATTAACTTTAGTCTTTTACCTTGTAAAAGATGGATAAAAATTGTTGAGTGCATGTGAGGTGATCTAGATTTTTACCTAAAAAAGATAATATATGAATTTCGTTTAGTATTTTCGGAAGATACTTAACATTTATGTGAAGATAGATAAGTTCGTAGTTTTTAAACGCTATATGTTTCGGTTTTGGTGGTTTTCTTGCCTTATTATATATAAATTTCTTCCTTGCCTACATAACAGCAATTTAGACAAGATAGAGATCAACACAGGATTTAGGAATTCGCATAAGTGCTGCTAGCAGATCGTAGAGAGGAAGAAAAATGTTTTTTTAGAAAATGACTACAACTCCCTAAGCTGGCAACAAAGTGGTCGTTGGTAAACGATAAAGAATATAACTGTGATAATTGACATCATCTTATTTTACCCTTTAGTAACAATAAGTTTTTGGATATCCTATAATTCTTGCTCAAAGTAGCACATAGGCTTTTGCTGGCCTGAAGAACACCTCTGATTTTAGGTGCTTC
>JBQMRP010000014.1:0-1091 GCA_052174455.1 Arsenophonus sp. NC-PE1-MAG3
CTTAAAACTAGTACTTAAAAACTAAGGAAACAAGAGTAATACATTTTTTCTTGTATTTAAAAAACATCATAATTTTTTTCCTACATCCGAGACAGTAATTTTTTAATTTTACTTTTCAACAATATATTACTTATTTCTACATATCTTATGTCATGTGGTAGTTTGTTAAAATATATTATAGCTATATAAAAGTGACGTTTTTACTAACTTCCAGTTTAACCTTCGGAAACTAATAACTTGTGTCTAGTAGAATAATTCGCGTTATTATTTGAAGTTGTCAAATTATGGTACTTATACAAAACAGGTAAAAGAATATCATTTTGACGATTATTTGAAATTTATTTGTTATTATTGGTATAATCAACTGTTTCAGCCCAGTTTCAGCCTTGCCTATTGAGCTCAAACTCTTCTGATATTGTCCCTCTGAATCTCACATATGCTTTTCTGTCCGTTAGTATTTCAGCTATAAGTTGTTATATGTTTCCATCTATTCCTTTGTCTTCAGGATCCTCCCCAGAATGTGCTTACCTATAGAATCGTAAGCCTAATTGAAGTCCATGAAGGTCTTCGTTGTTTCCAACGTTTACCTTAATCTTCCTTGCGATTATCAGTAAATAGACTGTACAGTTTTTGGAAAAAACTCACACAAAAATTTGTTATTTATCAAGTAAAAATTAATCAGTATTAGTGCTGTTAAGAATTTTTACAATGACTGTACCACCACGATTAAACGAGAAATCTAATATCTGCTGAATTCCTGAATTCGAAGTGATCACGACAAGCCATGGCACCGACGTCATTCAAATAGTATTTAGGAGAAGAAGAAGCTCTCGTCTCCTGCAGAGTAAACGCTGTACAGATACGGGGTAGGATACTTTTCGCTGACGATCATGTGATTGTAGCCGCCGGGGGACAAAGGAAATGTAATCTTTTTGCACCGTGACCTAAATTAAGAATATGAAAAAATAGCAGAGGCTTTTGATATAGCTGTTCAATTTTTTCCACTGTTTCCGACAGGATTTCTTCAATTCCTTTCGGACCGTCATATTTATTAGCACGAGTTTCTGCAATTTGAAAAACACGTGATTCAG
>JBQMRP010000015.1:0-983 GCA_052174455.1 Arsenophonus sp. NC-PE1-MAG3
GCGATCCTCTCTCTCAATACGTCGCGATATTCCACCTGCGCGAGGGTTATTTGGCATTAAAACAAGATAGCTGCCAGCTAAACTTATAAAAGTCGTTAGCGCTGCACCTTTATTTCCTCGCCTCGTTAAAATAAATTGAATGAAACGTCTTTCTCAAGTGAAAATGATGTAAATTTAATGTTAATTCGTTTACAAAATCAATTACACTGTAAACTTTTTAATGTCGTAATACCAATTATACAGCGATTATCTAACATATGACGAAAATAAAGATAGAAACCGCGCAAAGAACAAGGAAATCACAAATTATATTTGATAAAAACGTGACAATATAATAGTTTTTATCTCTGATGGTAAATTAATATCGATTTCGCTGTAAAATAGGATACCAGCACAGCAGTAGATTGGTACAGTAAAAAGTTATGACAGTTATGTTACACAAGGGGTCTGGTCGGTAACAAGAAAACGTTGCGAGAGGCGGTACATCCTGTTTCGCCGGGCTTCTCGTCCGTATTGCAGTGACAAAGTCAGCGCAACGTATAAGCGATACACTTTAAATATGATAATCGCATTTGTTTAAAAACGGCATTCTGAAATAGCTAAAAGTTTTTGGTAAACTATCATTATAAATAAGCCATGTAAATACGCATAAGGTGATCGCGCTGACATTGCGGATAGCCTAAGTAAGATAAGGGAATGATTCACAACAGAGTAAAACGGTGTTTATCTTGTAACATCGTCACGTTTCATGCATTCAGCATCTGGAATGTTACACACTTGTTTACTTAAGCAATGAATTCGCCGAAATTAGAATCTGAAAATACAGGAAGTGGAAATAAAGAATAGCTGCCGGCGGAAACTAAAACTATGTTACGCTTACAGGAACATGAGAGTGCGGATATGTGTCCGCGTTTAGCTGACGTCAAGATGACGGTTACCGCGATACCGACTTACACAGAGAACGTAATAGAAACATTAGTTTT
>JBQMRP010000016.1:0-28580 GCA_052174455.1 Arsenophonus sp. NC-PE1-MAG3
CCAGCTAGCAGTGCATTTCATTTTCCATGATTGATAAAGATAGTTATACAGGTGTTGCTGTTAGAATATTAAAGCGCCCACTAAGGGGCGCTACGTTTAAGAGGGATCATGTTCAAGCACACAGCCTGATTGATTCTGAACACTAATGGCAATCTTCTTCGGTTTTTTCTGTTCAGGAAAATCGTAGTTAAATTGTAGGGTTAACAGTCCTTTATCTAGATTCGCCTTCTGAATCGTTATTCTATGCTCAAAGCTAAAACTTAAAGAAAACTCACTTTTTCTAATACCCTGATGCAACCATTTTCTGCTATCTTTTTTTTCAGCGATATTTGTTTCTTCAATCTTTGGTTTACCGCTAAGGGTTAAATGCTTATTAAGCACCGAAATATCAAGTTCATCTTGCGTATAACCTGGTATGCTTATCGTCATTTCATAATGTTCTTTATCTTTTTGAAGAAGATTATAGGCAGGCGTATCAGCCAGAGGCTTTTCACCGGTCAAACGACTAAATAAATTATCTATCTGAGTAAAACGATCAGACAGTAGATGATTGCTAAAAGCCGGGATAAGAGAGAAAGAACGATAGGCCATAGTATCCTCCTTTAATAGATCGTTAATTAACAATAAGGTTTATCTGCAAATATATGGGCCAGTTAATACGTTTTCAAGTGCGAAAACAATACGAGAGAAAAAATAATCTTACCATCACTAACATCAATCGTTTTACCGTCATACTTTGTATTGACGAGATACTGATATGGATTTACTAAAAATCTTTTCCGCTAAAGACCGAATTGTCTTCTACTGTATTCTAAATTTTTTTCTAGATAACAACAAATCATTGAAACAAGCTTTATCTATATGCACAATGTTGTCATCAATTTTAGCTGCAAATATCATTCTTATGTCGTCCTGTTGACGATTTATTACTTTCATTAGATAAAGGAGGTAAGGACTTTGAAAAGATGTTGCACGAATGGGTGTCGTTTAGGAAATTACCCTTGATTAGCTCAGGGTGTTGTCATCCCTCTATGTCAACCTCTCCGGTTGTTTTTCGGTCGTGGCCAGTGATTTCTGGGGAACAAGAAAACAAGGGTATCCGCTCTATTAAGCCGCATTAGGCCTATCCTTATCTTCTGTTTTATATTGCACACTGATTATGCACATAATGGTGAGGAATTTTATTCCTAAACTAGAAAAACTGGATCCCGCATTATAAATGGGAATGGCTCTATTCACAGCCAGTTAATTTAACTTTCTGAATTTATTGTTAATTTTGAGTGCTTACTATTATTTTTGCTCTACCATTGTTATTTGGATTGATAGCATGGTCTAATGAGTCATTAGATCAATTGAAAAATCACTGACAGTCTGCCTACCGTGATCAGCAATCTCGCCGTGAAAAGGGTTATTTTTCTAAATATCTTCGCATCATTGTAGAACAATATGTTTATCGAAACCAAAAGCAATAGTTGGAAAGAGATATTAATGAAACTCTTCATTATATTGGTACGAGGAACCTAGTTTTAGTTGGCTTCAAAAAGCACTGGTTACCACTTTTTCCTTCACGAAATTATATTAATCAAATGACACTCTTAACTGAAAGCACAGACGCAGAAAACAGGATTGAGGATTATGCTAACTGTTTTTTTGAATATCAGCATCAAATAAGTTAAAAACAATTTAGTTAACCGTGCTCTGTTTTTATTGATGTTCGATTACGTGTTTCTGCTGTTAGAGAACTGATGTATGCTTATTTCCCAGCGATTTTTTTTGAAACTGAATAGAACAACGCTACAACCTAGTTTTTAAATGCGCAACCCATAACGAATTACTTGGGTGAACCCCAAAAGGGGTTCATTGCTGTTATCGCAAAATAAATACTTAGAATCAGGAATTTTCCTGAAAAAATGCAAATATAAATATATAGATAATTAACGAGGATGTTATTTCATGAAATATTGTTGTCCGTAAGTTAGAGCTCCCTATTCTGGCCTAAAATAGGGGATATCAGAATAAAAAATTGTCGTATGCAGATTATCTGTTGTCATTAATAAATTAATTTTAGCGTATTTATGAATATAAATCAGCATAAAAACAAAATAATATATTAATGTAATTAAAAAGATATATTAATAAAATATACATAATATAACAGAATTAATCATCAATAGTATTTCAAAAATGAACAGAATTATTCTTTCGGAAAGAATATACAAACTATTGTCTGCTGCTAACTTCCCTCTTCTTAATAACAAAAAATTGATTCAGGCGATGGTAAGTGTACTGTTCTGTTATGCATGTATTAAAAATGAGTTATGCTCATTTTTAGTCTATGGAGATTCGGAGATAGGAGCGATAAAATCCCTGCTAATTAATTTCGTGGATAATTTCAATAACAGAGAAATGATATACCATGAAAATCTAGGCCTACTGGTATCTATGAAACTAGATATTACCCTTTAATCCATTCCATGAACTTAATCTGTAATGGTGCCATCTAACTAATAGCACCATTGTTAAGGCTTAGCTCAATTTTAAACCACGGTTGCAACAATATGCTGAATAATACCTTATCGATAGCATTAACCCGTCATCCGTAACGATTATGTGCTACAGCTATCATACAAAACGATATTAAAACCTAATGTCAGAGATTGATCGCAGTGGTAGCAGAATATGTTTCAAAAGCTTGTTGTAATGTTTTATTTGAAGCGTGCAAAAATGCTAAAGAGCTACTACCATGTCTGCAACTCCTCGTTCAGTAATTTTTATAACCCCCCTATGGGGTTGCTTTGAATGAAAGAATATAACTCTTTTTAAGAGAGCATAACCAGACTAAAATAGCAATGGGTAATTACATGATTTAAACGATTCGCATTATATTTATTTTTTTGGCGATGGCATATACCGTTCTGTCAGACAAACTGATCACCTTTGCCTGTTCCTGATTATCGACGGCACTGCATGGATGTAAGGAGCTCTTTTCGCTCGAAAATGTTTATTGAGAATTAGAAATAAACTAGCCGAACTTGTTAATGAGTTCCAAGCGCGGAGCTTAACCATTTTCCTAAACTTCGTACGGAGTACGATGCTTGCTTTTTGGAATGTAATGAGAAAATATTCCTAGGCGCGCAGCATCAATGTTGTTAGGTATACAAAATAAAAAGCTAACATGTTACCTTCATCTTCAAAAGGCATGCAACAGTAAAAGTTAAATCGGAGAACTGTGTGCGGGGAAGCGATCCACTCTGACTAGCAGAGAAATGTGATGCCGCTAATAAAGTTTTTGATGTTTTGTTGGTAAGGTTTTCAGCATATACTGAAGCGATGAGAATGTTGGAGAAAAACCGAAAAAGAATAGCTGCCATTCTATAGCTTCCCGTCAGTGCGCTGGGGAATTAATACGAATGACGAATCCAATTGAATCGAGTTTTGTAACAGTGAAGATATGAAGCTGAAGCGCGGAGGATTGTTATTCGAGGAATGTAACCCTTACAATACTATTTAAGCTACTCCCCGTCTACTAAGAAAACTAGGACTAGCTAAGCGAGCTTAGCTTGCTATGACTCTGATGGTAAACAACATCTAATTTAAGGATGGAGAACAGATTTTAAAACATCTAGTCAAAGCGTAGCCTGCCGTCATATACCAGATTTACTATGGCTTAATATTTCTGTCTTAAAGATGGACTAATGCAGATGAGCGAGGCAAGTCTTGCTATTAAGGGCAAGAAATCTGTCTACATGCCAATGGTTGATGTAATCATGAAATGTGCCCGTCAACATTGACGGGTCTGCAGTATTTTTATTGATGTGGTTTATAAATCCGATGAATTTCAATATTTGGCTGATAAACGAGGTAATACTTTCAATATATTCCCAATAACACAGAAGAGTACAGTGAGATTCGTATAGGGATAAACAGCAATAAAATTAAAAAATAGAAAATTTAAACAGAAGTAATATCTCTTGTTCAAATCTGGAACAGATACTGAATATGCTGAAAAGCACAAAATACTCAACAAGCCTATGTGAAAAGTGACTTGACAGGATGACACTAAAGACAGTGATTTATTGACTTGATAGAGAGCTTCTTTGTGCCTCAGAGCTATTTCTATGTTTGAGGTAATGTGAGTTTAAAAGCTAATTCAACAGAAAAATACTTAAAGGCTTCTGTCTCATTTAAACGACTATTATTAAGGAACATAATATGTGAGCGTAACAAAAATTACGCCAAAAGTCGGAACTGATGGTAGCGTCTTGTCCACAGACGAGCAACATTTTAATTAATCTAAAACTATGAAAGCGATATTAATTATCATCGACGATGTTACTTATAAAAAAGTCTTATTAAAATCGTTAAGCATTATACTCAATTGTCCGCCAAGTTATTTGATAGCAAAAAACCATGATACAAGAAAGTGGTTATCTCCACCCTAAAAAGATACTGAAGTCTGGATTGCAAGACTGGTAAACAGTGCAGTCGATGATTGGTAACTTACAAATCGTAAAATAATACATGGTTTTTGAGTCTGAGAAAGAGATAAAGAGATAAAGAGATAAAGAGATAAAGAGTTAGATATGATTTTAAAAAACGTATCAAATACTGATTTGGTCCGAGTCATTAAAATAAAAATACTTCTAAATAAATCGAATGACTAAAAAATTCACTACAACACCCTATGATTCGATATTTAGGTAGTTTTTAATTGAAAAGAGATGGTTAAAAATTTATTTGATATCTAGATTCCTGATTATATTAAGGCACTGCGTGACTTTTATAGTCTAAAAGTAGAATTCACCTTATTTATCGATAGCAAAATAAAACTATCAAAATGATATTCTCTATTCGGTGAATACCGAAGAAGAAAAAAATTATCTACCTATTGATAAAGTATCAGTCAAACCATGATAAGCTTGATGCTACGGTGACTCTTATGCGTTATATAGCATTGCTTTTATAGAAAAGCATTTAGAAACGCGGATACAAAAATTTACTGCTGGTTTTTCCTATCCTCTTTTATTGTGGAGAACAAAGTCCTAACCTTTACAGCACAAACTGGCTCGATTATTTTAATGACATGAATAACAGCTGAAATATCTATATAAAATCGTTTAAGCTTGTTGATGTGATAATATTTGAGGACGGTAAGATTATGCAGCGTAGACGAAGGTGTTATTGATGTTAATACAGAAATACATTTGCAAACGGGATATGATCGAGTTACTCGATGGTATTTTTAAGAAAAATATGAGAACCATTCGTGAATATTAATCAATTATACGGTAAAAGGTATTAAATACGACATATAACAAGGAAAAATCAAAGGCAAAAACAAGTTTCTATAAAAATAACGCGCCAAATTCTTGATAAAAGTTTTGAAAGATAAGTAAAACTGTCAACTAGCCTCACTGTTACTAAAATAACTAACCTGTTTAAAAATTAAAGATTAAAGATGACAGAACAAAAAGTTAAGCCTAAATTCCATAGGAAGGCTTCATAGAAAGTGCATATCTAAGTAAGCCTGTACCATAAATATCTGGGTGAGTGCTACATAAAAAATAAGTAAAAACACATCACTCCAAAGTAACAAAACAGCAGCTCAAGAAATTAGTTACTAAATTTAAACAGGTCGTAAAGGTTAAAACACCTAAAACTTCAAGACCGCCTAAAAAGGCGATTTCCGTTAGATTACACATTTCATAAATTAGTATGTTTTAAGCTTATTTTCCTGATGGTAAGTTATGCCCAATGAAAATTAGCATCCAGCAGGAAATGTACTAAGAGGTAAAGGAAAGTGGAGATTACTAATAACAAGAAGGCGTTAAACTAACAGTTGTGGTTTTCTATCCAGAATTTCAGTGAGTTTTACTTTTTTTACCAAGTTATAAAGCGACTTTAACGGCTTTATGTGTAGCGGCCAGTGTTTTATCATCGCTATTCGTGTTGCCATTTACTAATAAGAGACCGTTTTGAGTAATTGAAATAACATGGATAGAAAAGTAATCTATAGAACTACCGGAACAGTAGGATTTCCTCTCTTAATAGAACAATACCTATTCCTGAAAGAATTTTTTAGGTTTAGGGTGAACAGCATGGCAGTGATTGGTGATAGTTCAGTTTTTATCCATACAGAAAAATTACTGTTATATCGTTGATAAGTTTAACACTGAAAACAATTTTCTTTTTCTAAGTTTGTAATGTAAGTTAGGTAATCATGCTGGTTTTTAGTTAGTTATATTGGTGATGTCGTAATTATTTAGTTATATTGACAAAACTTATTAATTTGCTTGCTGAAGATTATTTAAAACTAAAATAATTGAAATACAGACGTAGCTAAAATTACTCTTTGAGCAAATAAACAACCATTGCCAACATATCTAGAAATTAACATACCGCAGAGTATAAAACAGTACTTAGTCATGAACATCTCCGATTCAGTGTAGCTACATCATTCATGCATAGCATGCTACGTTCACTTTTGCCTCTTTTTTTAGACCACTTTAATCATATCGATTTTATTAAGTCTTTAAATTTCTTCTCAATAAATCCTGTAAGGTTGATAACCTCGTTTCTGCCAACGCATTGTGTTTATTGGTTGTTGTGGCTCTACATTGGCCAATACAAGTGGATAGGAACATAGCGGAACGTAAATCTTAAAAAGAACGCTCATTAATATTTTGCAAATCGACTAAGCGAGTTAAATTATTATTATCAATACTAGAAACATCACCCTGCTCAATAATAGGCGTATTATCTAAGTCTAAAAGCGTATCAACATTAACCATAGCGCCTTCAAAACTTTCTTACTTAGTTTCTTAAATAAGGCGTAAAACCATATACGAAGGCTCATAACCTGAGCTGTTTCAGTTAATTGCAATTCAACTAAGCAATTTGAATAATCTATTAACTCCTGCTTAATCCGTGGTTCTAGTATCTTGTACTCAGATTCAGTGACATCATGGACAACAAAAACCAATACGCCAGTGCTACTCACTAATGAAAAATAGAATGTTCATGGATAATAATGGTATAGCTAATATTAATAGAAACTAAGAATGCTGTGAGCATTTTCCTAACCGCTAATACATAACCATCCATCTCTAACTATAGCACGTTCCGTTTACTTGTATTACTTTGCATTAATGTATTACGCCTTTTCTCGGTATTTTCATTAGGTCATAAAGTATAATTAAGAAGTTTTTATCGAAAACATCTTTTGGATCGGAGGGATTATAAACATTAATATATTTAGTTAATTTTTTATTGCTACTGATACTCGGAAAAAGAGATAGAACTAATAGTCCCAGGACTTTAGTCACTGACACTACATTCCTACTAAATAATTTACTTTCATTAGTTATTGGGGCTTATCGTTTTTGAAGAAGTACCTTTTAATAACTATTCAGGATTACGAGGTAATTCTAAAATAGAATAAAGGCATTAGATCATATCGCTTTCGATAAAGATTATTTTCTTACTTAGAAAGATCAATATCTTAAGTTAGTTTTACTTACGATAATACAAAATCTCTGCGTTTTTCCTAACTTTATATTTTAACCTCATATTAACTACTAATTATTTTACTATTTTATAGCATTTAACTACGAATAGAAATATTTTTTAAATATAAGAAAGTTAGCATTTATATGGGCATAAACATTAAAATGGCTTGAGATTTGAGAAATATAACAATTCTTTTTAGAGTAAAAAGACCCTTAGAATTAAGTTTAACATAAGTTTTACCTACTGACTGAACATGGAGGAATTAAAAAACAATTAATTAAGTCAATTAAAATGAGCTAATCGTAAGTCAAGAGATACTCTTGAATTATTTAATCTCCATTACATGCAACGCTTAAATGGCTTGTAAAGTTACGAATATCTTTTTAATAACTAAATTAATACTAAACGGTACTCCACTACTCAGTAGTGTTTAATAAATTGACATTTCAAAGAATATGTTCAGTTGAAGGATTGTCAAGACAATTTTGTTTACGCCTTAACAGACGATAAGATTAAATTGATAGTGCATTTGCTCTTCGCGTATGGGATTGGATACAGTATAATCCCCTGAATTCAAGAAGAGATATTGGTGTTCTAAATATTCAACTGAGTGTCACTATTCTGGTGAGCTCTAGTCTTTGCAAAAATAGTAAAAAATGAAGCAAAAATTTAAAATATCGACATTTTAGGAATAGGAATAAACGACTTTGAATTTTATCCTAACCACGATTATCCAATACTTCTAGTTTAGAAAATATCTATCATCATGTTTAGATCTTTGCAGTAATGGTTAAATAGTGTATTTACCTAAATAAGCGCTATTACTTTAAATATATTTTCTATTCTCGTTTTTCTACCATTTCTTTAATTAAAAATTAAGTATAGGCACTTTAAATACAATAGAAATTTAAATACAAGAAAATAAAATAACAGATAAAATAATTAGTTAAGTAAAATTTCTCAAAATAATAGCTTTTGTTGTTTTATAAAAATGAATTTATTATTCATTAATAATGAAAGATAAACCAAACAATCTTCTCATCTTCTTTTTTAATAATTTTAAAAGTCGGAACGGTATAGATTTTTTGTTTAAAACCTCTGTGCATAAAATTCGACCTACCGTAAAAAATAATTCGATTGGTAAGAACATTAGCCCATTTAGTAAAATTATCCTAAGATAATAACGTTAAAAATCGGATATGCTCATTTTTAATGCATGGTATTTCGGAAATTTTGGCCTATATCCTTCTAATTGATTTTGTAGATGATCTCAATAACAGAGAAATAATATACCATAAAAAGTCTAGACTTACAGGTATCCAAAAAAAACCAGATATTACCTGTTATCCTCTTGCATAAACTTATCTGTAATAGTGCTAGGTAGATAGTACCAGTGTTGAGGTTTTTAACTAGAATCAAGTTACGGTTGCAACAATATTCTGAATTCCTATTTGTTGACGAGTGTCACATGTCATCGTTTATAGCGGTTATTTTCTACCGTAAACTATATAGACTGATATTAGTGACATTGAAATTAAAGTGTCTAAAGTCAGATATCTTTAAGTAGCAACGGAATATCCTTCTAAAGATTCTTGCTACACCTTATCTTAAGCGTGCAAAAAAAAACATTAAAGAGTTTTTATGATGACCTATTGACAAGGCATCTTCACTGGTGATTTTCATGAAGTTCTTAGAGGGGCTGACTCTTAGTAAAAAAGAACATAGATCTCTCTTAGTACTATAAGAAAAGTGAAGCAGGAATATCTTAAAGAGCATAGGCAATGGTAGTTACCTGATTTAAAGCGATATGCGCTATGTTTATTTTTCTACCGATAACATATAACCGTCCTGTCAGAAAAGATAGATTGCCTTTGCCTGCTGCTCATTATCAATGATACTGTGCATAGACGTAAAAATCTCATTACGGTTGAAGATAATTATTAAAAGTCAGAAGAAAACTTGGCATAACTTTTCAATGGCTGGCGAGTGCAAAGCTTGCTTGTATCTCCTAGAGCTTGGTACGGTAGATGGGGTGCCATTGGTTTTTGGCATGCAATAGTAAAGATATTCCCAGATATGCAGCATAAATTCTGTTAATTACATAAAATAACTAATCTAGTTACTTTCACTCCCTAAATGGATTCAACACCGAAAGTTAAGTATGTGCTGCTGGAGTTTTAATAGCAGAGAGACTTGACGCCACTAACAAAGCCTTTGATGCTTTATTTTCAAGGTTATCAGCAAAGTATTATCCTGCAGCGATGAATAAAGTTGGAGAAAAAACGAGAAAGAGCTGCACCATTCTATACCGTTCCGTCAGCGCGCTAGGTTATATCAATAAGAATAAAAAATCTGATTGAATCAACTTTTGTAACAGTGAGATTATGCCTAACGCGCGAAGCTCACGAATTCCTGTAGCTCAAGAAAACAATCCTTTCAATGGTATTGAAGCCTGCTCTTCGTCTGCTCAGGCAAACTGGAACCAAGGTAAGGGGATTTGATATGGCGAGCACTAGTTCTAAACAACATTTAATTTAAGGATAGAGAACAAATTCACGAAGAATCACAACAGAGCGCTAGTCTGATCGCCATACATCAGATTTTCTAATAACTCGCTTTTGTATTGCGACAGGTTACTTTTTATCAACGTTCAGATTGGTAAACAGACAACAGAATTTTTCTTAGAAAAGATGCATAAAAATAAAAAAAAAACGAGGGTTATTAAGCTAAACCTATGGTTAATATCACTAAAATTGGTGTATTAGGTTAAAGAATACGCACTCCAATTAAATTTTAACTTACTCTATCAATAGATCCAAAACAGATTTTATCGCTTTTAGCAAAAATAAATGGATTTTACTTTTCTCTTAATGATTAATTTAAATTCAAACATGAACAGCTAAATCAAGGAAGCGGAAGATTCCTGAATTCTGATTGAAACACGTTTGCACTAATACTTAAGACTACCAATAATGGTTTTATGAAAAATAAGCAAAATCTGCTATCTAATTAATTTACTAGATCCGAAGTTATCTATAGACTCAAGAGTAGAATCTGATTAAAATTAGTTATGTATAAGTTAAATGGATTTTTTAGCTGCATCTATATGAATAGATATAAATTTTACTATATGTTAGTTTTAACTGTCGACTACTTTTAGATTTATCCACAGTAGTTTTAAAAATTTTTGTTTAAAATGTAATCTATACTTAACAATAACTTTTAACTATCGATAATTAGTTTTTAACAGTCGGTATTTTATCACGTTTTACAGTTTTTAAAAACTCGAAAATAAGCTAGGGAAGGATAGGTGGTGGGTCACATCTATCCTTCTCTAGCTCTAATAACAATCATAGAACAGATGTGATCAGGTTATAACAGATAGTGGAAATAAAGAAAAAGAAAACAATTTAAATACTTTACACCTTGAAAATACGAGATAGATTTTTTATTGCTGATGAAGTTGAGCTTTCAGAATTTAGAGATAAAATGGTTAGTATGGAACCACTCATTTTTTGCTTTAAAAGGTGATAATATCGACATGCACAGATATAAAATCGGTAATACAACAATATAGTTGTAGCCTCTAACAGCTAAATATGGGATAGCAACTGTTTTTGATAAGGATGCTTGGATTTACGCTATTTCTAAATCACAAGAGTCTATTAATAATTATGAGAAAATTAGTCGTACTGTTTATTTTATACCATATGATTTTTTGTAATAACGAATAGAGCGAAGAGTGTCAGGGTATATGAAGATTTAAAAAATCACTATTTCGTCTTGCTGGAACAAGAATTGAAACAAATGTAGTTTATTCTGAAGATTTTAGAAAAACAGAAACTTTGGTTTAATTGATAACTGGGTTATTTTAGAGGGAAAAAATAGACTTAATATTGGTATGATTGAAGTAACATTATCTGACTGACTCTATCAGGCATTGCATAAAAAGAAAATATTAAAATTAGTCAAGACTACTTCCGTATTAGAAAGGCGATAAATAGGAGAATTTATGAAATAGCCTGTAAGCATTGTGGTAATCAGTGGGAATTTACTATAGCCCTTGAAAAACTGCATTTAAAAACAGTGAGTACCGCATGTTAAAAATGTTTAGGCATAATATTAAAGAACTAGCTAAAGCGAATGACTTGCCAAATTATGATATTCGTTATGATGCAGAAGCTGATATGGTAATTTTTAATAACCGTAATTTAACGTCAGAGCAGGAAGAATAAAGAGCAACAACGTGAAAAAGGAAAACGGGAAATTTATAAGTTAAAAAATTCATATGGGCAACCAAATGATGTGGAAAAAACAAAAATGATATTTATTAGTTTTCAGAAAGTATAAAATGTTAAGTGGTAAAATGCCTATGTTAATAAAAGTTGTTATTTTGCTCGCAGAGCAATTTATAGCCACGTCTATATTTTAATTATTGTAGTTTTTCAAATAATTTCCTTCAGGCCAGATTATTCAGTAAATAAAACAACTCTAAACCATGAAATCTACTTATCCCATATCTTTTTAATCGGTTAATATAACTGTTCACAGTTTAATATGGAATTCCTTAACAAACAATTTTCTAATTACTTAACCTTATTAAGCGATGATGACTAATTTAATGTTCGGTAATAAAAGTTACGTATGACTTAACTCCATCCGAGCAAAGGATGGAGTTTTATTAATGAGCGGCTTAAGAAAATAGCTAACATACTGTGTATTAAACTCTTCAAAAATCTCATAACTTACACATGACCCTGTTGATTTTGGATAATTAAGACTGCAATTCATTCATGATTAAGAAATTGAATTGTTCTTTAAGAGAAGACCAAAGAACATCTATTTTTTGTTAAAAACAATACTAGAATCGGTTTACCATGATCTCTATTTTAAGTAAAAATTTATCGAAATCTGTGTTCTTAACCTATAATCGCAGTAATTTTAATGATATTAACCATAGCTTTAGTTTAATAATCCTCTTTTTTCATTTTATGCATTCTTTCTAACAATAATCCCGTTCCTGTTTTCCAAGGTTGAGTGTCGGTAAAAGTAGCTTGTCATCACACAGAGTGCATTTATATGGGATTGTGTGCAAGAATTCTTTCATAATAACGGCAAAACCCTAATTATTTACGAGCCGTTATCTCCACTGCCTTTATACCTTCAATAATAAAGTGCTTCGTTGAAAATTCGACAATAAATTATAGTAACGCAGCATATTAAAACGCCTTATTAGGGTAAGGATAATATAACACCAATAATCTCTTCCTGCTTCAGGGTCTGCTATTGGTATTTTTAGTTAGATAATCATACTAATAATGTACAATACCTATATCCCTCTTCAGTAATGCGTAGTTTTTATGGAGATACCAGTGAGCCGTTTAGGATGGTAGCATAAGAGGTAGCATTTCATGGTTGTGCTACGCTCTTTCGTCTTTTTAGCGAAGTGTACTTTATAATAAAGAGTCCGTACTGTGCCTTTCAGGGTACGCTGATACTGCTTACTTGGTTGGATATACTCCAGACCAGGAAGACAGTGAGATTTATCAGATCATAACCGTTACCTAGCATAATTGGATGACAATGACTAATTAAATTCATTCGCTAACTTTTTTGAAGAACGGTTCCAACCCATATAGTATATTTAATATCTAAACTGCTATGAGTGACGGAGACATGAATATATAGATGTTGATTGAGTTGTCATGAATAAGTATACAAGACACAGAAGATAGCAATTTCAATACTCTGTTTGTGTGTCAATTGCAGCATAGTGTGGGAAGTGATAGCGCAAAAATAAAGCGTTAAGAGCGGACTAGTTATTGTTAAAAAAATAAAAAATCAAAGAAAATAGACATACTGAAAGTAATGTATTGCGAGTTATAGTCGGGTAAAATATGAATCTACTATGCTATAACCATTGATCGGGTAGCTTTGAAGTCGCATGAACTGCAGGCTTTTGCTTTGTAACTTTTACAGAAAAATGACGATAGAATATATTTAAAAGAGGAAACAGCAGTAGCGTCGGAGAACAAACTCATAACACAAGTGCTGCAGTTAAATATTTGCTTAACAGATAGATGATGGATATACAAGTTAACACTTTCACAATCTTTTCAAGAAAGTTATTCCACTTGTCATCAATTGTGAAAAGTAGTTTAGTTGCTTGTGAAGAATGTATATCTTAGTAAATTACTTTCTGGGTTTCTTGCTGAAGAAATAGAAATCGCCATCCTATATCCCCACATTCCATCAGGTCTATCGATCAAGTTATCTTTTAATGTTTGTTATAGGAGCAAAGGAGACGGGAATTATCCATAGGCTCCCCCCTATATAAATAATGAATTTATCGGAAAGCATACTTTTCAGTTTTTCCTTAATGGAATTGTATCCAGCGCTATTGATTTCGAGCCTGGGCTATTGCTTAAAACTCAGAATAATAATGACTAGAAGGGGGTATACTTATATTTCTAGAAAAAATTAGAAACCAAGACTCGGATGCATCACTCTAATAGTCTTATTTGAGTGTCATAAAAAATTAGTTGATCTGTCATTATTAATTTTAGAATAGAGATCATGAAGTTTTCGAATAAATAAAAAGGAAGTATAACACGTGAATTGCATGTTGTCTTCTTGATTTTACCCTGTTTCTCTTCTCTAGGAAGTTTATTCCGAGCCATCTAGTTGAATTCCTGAAAATATTAACATATTGTAGAATATAAAATAGTATTCATATCATGAAAATAGCTGAAGTAGCATACCCGCATCGATCAGATCATAGTTAACTATCTCCATGTTTTGTTCACAAGGTTTTCAGAAAAGGATAAGGTGGTACCATGCAGCAATGAAGATGTTGGAGAAAGATTGAGAAGAGTCACTGGAATTCTATGCCTTCCTCTCAGCGCACTGGGTATCAATAAGAATATAAAATCTGATTGAATCAGATTTTATAACAGTGAGATTATCGGTAACGCGCGAAGCGCGAATTGTTGTAGCTAAAGAAAAAATAGTTTCAATAGTATTTAATCTGATCCCGTCTGCTCATAAAACTAGAAACCGGCTAATGGGATTTAACTTGCTGACCAATAGTGGTAACAAAATCCAACTTTAAGAATAGAAAACAGATTTATTAAGCATCAACGCGGAGCCATAAGCTTGACCCCCGCCCATACACCAGATTTTCTAATAACTCTTATTTCTAATATATATTAATTATAAAAAATAATAATTTATGTAAATAAATTGAGACATTATAAATAGTTAATTCTTTTAAATTAAAAAATAAAAATATAAATAAAGTGGCACTAAAAACTAAGCGTATAGTAAAAAATTTTTGACTTAATTTATTTAAATAAATGACTAAGTATATGAGAAGTAATGCTTTTGTAATGGAGTATTAAATACTTATATGGAGATAATTATGCGAAAGTTGTTTATAATGTTATTGGTGATAATAATAGGTTGTTCATCTAAAACCCCTCTCGTTAATAGAAGTATTTTTTATATTAAACAATCTTTTTCATTAATAAGTCAAGATGATCGAGTTAAATTTTTAATATTTCATTATACGACAGTAAATGATTCTCGCTCGTTACAAATTTTAACTCAAGCTAAAGTAAGTACTCATTATCTTATTCTAGAGATATCAAAAAATAAAAAACGGCAAACCCATAATATTTAATCTGGTTCCTGAGGATAAAAGAGCATGGCACACAGGATTAAGTAATTGGAACGGTAGGGTAAATCTTAATGATAACTCTGTTGGTATAGAAATAGTTAATAAAGGGTTTACTGAAGATATCCTTGGCGATATCTGGTACCATTTTAATGAACAACAAATTTCTGCTATCATTATTTTAGCTAAAGATATCACAAAAGATATAATATAGCCAAAGATAATGTCTTAGTAAATAGCGATGCTGCTCTCCGTTAAGAAAGCATGATCCAGGTAAATTTTTCTCATGTAAACGTTTAGGTGAGCTTGGTATTGAAGCTTAGCCAGATGAAATAACTGTTAAAAAAATATCTGGCAGGGCGATCACCCTATGCGCCGGGGCGGGGTTTGCAGGTATTCAAAAATATTTGCAAAAATATGGTTATGATAAAATTCCACAATCAGGTGAACTTGATAAAGAAACATGAAGAACGATCAGTGCATTTCAGCTTCATTTCCGCCAAGCTGAAATAAGTGTAATGGCGATCCTGAAACAGAAGCAATTTCTAGTGCGTTAGTTGGGAAATTAGAAATTAAAGTGATTAATTGTGATTTACTGGAAGATAGTGTAATTTACTGAAAAATTCAGATTTGACTTTGAACTAATCTTTCATAAATTGCGATGGATTTTACTACCTAATACTGATTGGGGTAATTCATGATTGAACAGACAACATATTGATGCAAGATGTGATCTCAAACTTTTGATCAAAAGTGAAATGATAATTTCACAGCCATTCTTTAATATGCCAATTAAATCGATTGACTTATATCATCCTATTTAAGGATGCCTCAGCGTGCTAGAAGTTGGCGTTCTATACCAATTTTTCTACATGAAAACGGGGGTGAATTTTTTCCAGTCTCTGGATATTTTTGTAGATCAAAAGTCGGTCTGTAAATTACCTCCTATTATCTGTAAGTACGCGATGAATAGGCATGGAAAATGCTCGGTTAAGGTCACATAAAAGTGTCGAGAATTAACCGCGTATGTCTTTACCTTGCAAAGACAGATAAAACCTTATTAAGGGGGCAGGGATTTATACCTATAAAATATAATGTCGTGAAGTTTATTTGGCGTTTATAAAAGAGATTTAAATCTACGTACAGTTAAATAGGCTCGCAGCTTTTAAATACTTTATGTTTCGTCTTCAAGCCTTTGAATCTTATTTCAGGCAAGCTCTCCATTTTAAGTTTGCATAAACAGTGATTCAGGGTTAGATCAAGATACAAAACAAGCTTCAGGAATTTACGTACGGGACCTCCCAGTAAGCAGCGGAGGGTTATGCTCATTTTTTGTATATGGGATTTAAAAAAAAATACTGGTATCTTTGTTGATTAATTTCATGAATAACTTCAACAACAGAGAGATGATATTTCATAAAAAATCTACTTACAAGTATCCAATAAAGTAGAGATTATCTCTAATCTCTTGCATGAACGAATCCATAATGAAAGTGATAGAAAGATGATAGCTACTGTTGTTGAGGATAAACTTAAAGCTATGCTCAACAATGTACTCAACGCCGCATTTTTCGACGGATTTATTCCATCATCCGTAACGGTTATGTGTTACAGCAAATCATACAGACTGGTATTTGTGATATTGAGATTAAAGTGCCTAAGATTAGGGAATTGCAGAAAAAGAGGAATGTGATTAAACAACTCATTGTTGTCGCCTTATCTGGATGTACAAAAATCCAGAAAAGTTGATATGATGGTTATACCTTCGAACCATTAGCCACCGCTGATTTTCAGCAAGCCATGATACTGCTTCTCGATAAGAAGTAGATAATCTCTCTGCTAGTAGCATCAGAAGACTGAAGCAGTAATGGATTGAAGAACATTTGCAATGATATCGGCGTGATTTAAGGGATATGCGCTACGTTTATTTCTTGACTGAAGGCATGTGCTGTTTTATCAAGAAAGCTGATCGCTTTTGTCTTCTGCTTAATTATCAACATCACTGTGCATGGATGTAATAATATAACTACAGTCAAAAATGCTTATCGAGAGTTAAAGAAAACTGGAGCCTAACTTTTCAATGACTAATGAACGTTGAGCTTAACCGTATCTTTTATGGTTGCTTACAGGGAGCCGATATCCTTAGTTTTAGAATGCAATGGAAAAGACATTCCTGGGCACGACAACCCCCAACGCTATTGGGGGTTTTGGTACACAAAACAACTTATCCTGTGCCACCTTCACCCCAAAAGCATGCAACACCGAAAATAAGAGTGAGCTACGGGAGGTCTGGCTAGCATAGAACTGTGATGATGATAATAAAGCTCTTGATATTTTGTTGGCAAGGTTTTCAATATATCCTTAAGTATGAATAAGTTGGAGAAAGATTGAGAAGAAGGTTGCATTCTATGCCTTTCCGTCAATACGCTGACAATTAATAAGAATAAAAAATCCAATTGAATTGGCATTTGCGATATTTGAGACTATGAAGCTGACACATGAAGCGCTATAATTCAAGAAAATAACCATTTCAATAATATTTCAACTGCTTTCGTCTGCTCAAAAAAGCTAAAATTGGCTAAGGGAAAGTTGACGTTGTTACTAGTGGTAACAACTTAAAAATTTAAGAATGGAAATAGATTCACGAAGCATCAGAATAGTATGTAGCCCGACTGTCATACAACAAATTTGCTAATAATTCCTTTAAAAGCTACGAGTCTAGTTCTATCTGCACATAGATATAAATATTTCTACAAATGCCAAACGAAACTTCACGACGTGATCTTTTAGTAAAAATAGATCACCCTTCTATAGTTTTTATCTATCTTTATAAGGAATCAAAACAACTATCAATACTCAACACTTCTTACATGATCTTAATCGTGCGTATCCAATACTTATCCACCGAGTACTTACAGAGAATAGCAAAGAACTTAGAGACTGATTTTTTGGTCTATAAAAACGTTAAAGCACCGAAAACAGAAATTCGCATGTTTATATATGATCTTTTTATAAAACATTGACTTAGCAATCCGATAAGTTTTACTTATTAATTTAATGTTGCAATGAAGTTTGTTTATAACCATAAAATAAATTTATAATGGATAAATAATATTTATTTTAAATTACTTTAAAGTTTTAATTAAATAAAAAACTAATTTAATTAGCTAATACTTTATTTTTATAAAAATTAATTATAAAAAAATCTGCAGGTATTTTATAATCTAATGAGTTAATTAATTAAATAATGTCTGTTGCCAACCAGAAATAGTAACGACAATATAGTCCCATAATCGATTCAAAAATTCTCCTTGCTTTATCGCTTCTTTCACTACAAGTGGGTATTTATCAATCAGTTTATCATTTAAAAAGAAATCAATAGTCCCTACCACCTGGTTTTTGCTTAATGGTGCTTTGAGATAAGCTGAGTTCAGGCTATAAGTTGCTTTTAGGTCTTTTTCTCTTCCTTTTGAGATGGTTATCACTACATCTTTTTCAGTTCCCAATAAAACCGTAGATTGATTACCATACCATACCTTTTCAGTAGTAAATGGCTTATCTGCCGTTATAGGAATAATTGTGCTATAAAAACGAAATCCCCAATTTAGCAGCTTTTCACTTTCGATAAAACGAATGCTATCACTCGATGCGCCCAATACAACAGCAATCAATCGCATCTCTCCATTCGTTGCCGATGTAATAAGATTATAGCCAGCCCTACTAGTATGACCTGTCTTAATCCCATCTACTTGTAAGCTTTTGCTCCACAATAAACGATGGCGATTAAATTGCTTAATTTTATTGTAAATAAACACTTTTTCTCCATGTAATAGATACTCATCAGGTACATCTCTAATTAATGCCTTGGCTAATACTGCCATATCATGAGCAGTGCTAAATTGACCTTTTGAATCTAAGCCGTGTACGGTTTTAAAATGGGTATTTTTTAATCCTAATAAAGTAACATACTGATTCATAAGATCGACAAAGGCAGTTTGACTACCTGACACGTAATTCGCTAACGCAATACAAGCATCATTACCAGATTGAATGACAATACCACGATTTAAATCCAGTACCGAAACTCTATCTCCGGGTTTTAAAAACATTAAAGAAGAGCCTCGCAAAACAGGATTACCGGTTACCCAAGCATCTTTTCCAATGATGACGAGATCATTAATACTAATTTTCCCCGCTTTAATTGCTTGACCCACCACATAACTGGTCATAATTTTTGTTAAACTAGCAGGATCTAAACGTTCATCTGAGTTATTAGATGTTAAAACTTTACCGCTATGATAATCCATTAACACATAAGCTTTTACATCAAGCTGCGGTATAACCTGTAATTCATTAGCATAAACATTCATGAAGGAAAAAAAAATAAATAATAGATTTAATCCACACGTTAAATGGTTAATTTTTTTTATCAAGCTCTTTCTCATTATCAATCTCCCGTGTTTTCTGATTAAAATATATCAAGCATGTTTTTATAAAGAGCTTATAATAATTAAAGTTAGCTAAAAAACCTAAAGAATATCACTATGTATTATCTAATAAGAGTTATTACTAAATCTAGTATACGCCTGCTCAAGTTACATTCTACTCTGATGATTCGTGAATCTTATTTCCATCCTTAAATTTGACGTTGTTTACCACTAGTACAATATCAACTCCACTGAGCCGGTTCCAGATTTTTTTAGCAGACGGTAGCAGCTTAAATACCATTAAAGGGTTGTTTTTCGAAGCACAGTGGTTAAGCACATCAGCTTCATAAGCTCACTATTAAAAAGTCGATTTAATCGAATTGATTATTTTTATTATGCGCCCACTTAGCTGATAGAAAGTCATAGAATAGCAGCAACTTTTCTCGATCTTTTTCTAGCTTCTCCATCGCTGGCAAGCTAAATTAAAAATTTTCCAACAAAATATCAAAGGATTTATCAGAGGCATTGTAGTTTCCTGCTAGCCAATACCTCCTCCTAAAACAGCTCACCATTAACTTTCGGTACTGTATGCCTTTTGTGAATGAAGCTAACACATAAGCTATTTTATGCACCAAACAATATTGGTTGCTGCGCATCCAGAAATATCTTTATCATTACATTCCAAAAAACCAAGCACCGCGTCCCCATGTAAAGTCTAGTAATACAGTTAAGCTCTGCGCTCGCAGGCAATTAAAAATTTAGACTAAATTTATTTTTAACTCTTGATAAGCATATTCGATCGAAATGATCTTCTTATAATCCATGCAGTGCCACAAATAATAAAGCAGCAGAAAAAGGTGATAAGCTTGTCTGACAGCCAGATAATATGTCATCAGGCAAGAAATAAACGTAGCGAATATCGCTTAAATCAGAAAGGTACCCCATTACCAAATGCTCTTTCAAGGCATTTCCTTTTTCAGTCTGCTGATGGGTACTGATAAAGAGATCATGTGCATTTCATTAAGAAATGTCCAATATCTTTATGTGAAATAAGTTATGGAGATATCTTACAGATACAGATAGTTATATGGTAGGAGCTTCTTCGAAGTTTTTATATGTTTAAGGTAAGGCGGTAGTAATGAGCTGTTGAAAGCATTCTGTTACCACTACTATTCTACTGACCTTGGCTACTTTAGTTTCAAGATCGATAAACCAGTCTGGATATGATTTGTTGTATAGCAAATAATCGTTACGGAAAATGACATAATCCGTCAAAAAAGACATCGTTAAAACATGTTGTTGCAACATAGATTTGATCTCCGCCTCAACAGCTGTGCCTATTAGCTACCTAGCACTATCACGGATGCATTCAATGTAACGAATTCTGAGTAATATTTAATTTTTCTGGATACCTATAAGGTAGAACTTTTATAATATATTATTTCTCTGTTATTGTAATTATTCGCGAAAACAATCAATCAGGAAATACGCTACCATCTTTGAAACTCATACACTAAAATAAGGATAACTCCTATTATTACCATTCAAACATCTACTAAGAATTTACATAAAATAAGCAATTTTTACCGTAAATTGGTATTTTGATCATTTTTAATATTCTTATATAGATAATTTTGCCATTTTTATCCATTTATACTCCACATGAAAGTCTTCGAGTGCTAGATTTAATTAAAATTTTAGCTAAATTCTGCATATAATAAAACTTAGTTTATTAGAAACTTTTACATTCCGGAAGATAGAGTATGGTTTTTATTGAATAATTCAGATTTAATTTTAAACCAATCTTTCTAGACTGCAATGGAGTTTTATTACCTAATACTTTTTAATAATTGCTGATTGTACAGCTAAATATATCAATGCAGAGTAATCTTAAGCTCTTCATCAAAATTGAAATAATAGCTTTTGCAGCGTATCTTTTATACCTCATTAAATCGCTCAACCATACCATTTGTTTGAGGATGCATCGGCGGGATAGTCAGTGCTCTATATCAAACTCTGTACAGAAACGGTCGAATTCTTATTTTTTAGTGGCTGAAGGTTTTCACAGAAAAAAAGGTCTATAAATTCTTTACTATTATCTGTAAATATCAATAGATAGTATGGGATTTTATCGCTTAAGATCACGTAAAAAGCGTCGAGCACTGAGAGCTGCTTTGGCTTTATAAATATAAAAACCGATTTAGTAACATAATTCTATATCTACAAAAAGATAATGTCGTGAAGTTTTGTTTGGATATTCAAAAAATATTCACATCTACGTTGAGACAACCAAACTCGTAGCTTTAAACGCTTCATGCTTTGCTTCAATATTTTTTGAGCAGGCGACACCGTCATAAGAAAACGATAGAAAATATGGTTGCGATCATTAACATCATCTCTTTACTCTTTAACAGTGGTAAGTTTAGATGCACTATAACGCTTAATTAAAGTAGATACATACTCTTTGCAGAGCTAAAGAGTAACACTAATTTTAGGTGTTGTAATTGTATAACGATTAAACTCTTATCATCATGATATTTGCTCTTAACCATATCTCTTAGTAGCTAAGTTAACATGAACATGGCTAGAGAGAAGGTCTATAATGACCTTGTGTCAAACAGTTAGTGCTTTTTATTTTAAATGAAGGGATGGGATTAGATATTTCTCTTCGATATCAGCACCAATTAAGTGTAAGATCATAATCTACTTCATCGTGTATTTATAAAACCCTATTTGAGTATGGTGATGGTCCGAGCACTTTAAGTTGCTAGAAGGCAGCTAACAGGTTTTTTATTAAAGATATTGTATATTCAGTTCACTATTATCCTATAATCTATAAATGTAAAAAGTCATTAAGACTATTGGATGAGAATATTTTCTCGCAGAGAGTAGTTTTAAGCACCTTAATAACTATATATATATCGTATAATTTCTTCTTTCATCAATGATTATTATTAATGGTTTTATTTACTATAAAATAGTATTTACTATAGATCAGGTTGCATTTGATATACTAAAATTTTTTGAAATGCTTTGAAGACATTGGTTTATATAAAGATCAACCTTAAAGCTATTTCTCTGGCTGTTCGTGAATCCAACGAAACAGATTTATGTAGTTACTAAACAAGATTTAGACGATTTTTATAAAAATTTAAGTACACAAATATCTGATCTTTGAAAAGACATGAATTTACGTTTTGAAAAAAACTGATGCTTAAATTCCTTTAATTCGTAAATATGTTGAACACATCATTGCTACAGAACTGCTTTTAAAGCTAGGTGGTATGATAATTTTAACTGTTTCTACTGAAACAGAAATAATAAAATTCTTCTAATGTCTTAGACTATAATTACCACTTAGCTATTAACTTAATGGTATAGGTTGTGATTTGATTTCTTGGTTTCAAGCTTAAGTCTTGCGCAGGTAGTCAAATTTAAGATATATCTTCATCAAAATTTGATTTTCTTTTTTTTAAATAAAAATTTTATTTTGTTAAACACTATTTAATTGTTTTAAAATTCCTCGTTTACCTGTTATCATCAGGCATATCATACTGATTTGATCTTACACTTCCCAGAAGATAGTATAGTTTTTAAATAATTTAGTTTTAACTTTTAACTAATCCTTTATAAGATTGCAATGGAGTTTTATCACCAAAATACTGATTTGTGGTTCTTTAATTATATACTAAACATATATTATTCAGAGTGTCTGAAAATAGCAACACTATAGTGTGTTATCTTTTATAATATATTAATACCTATTTTCTAAACTCTTTGATTACTAGAGAGTTCGAGTAAATATAGATAGGAGATGAGCAGCTCGTAGGGAGAAATATTAATCTTTTTACAATAATTACCTAAATCATTGATTTAATGATCTGAAACATTCCCTATTAAAATTCATCAATATCTTAATTATAGAAGAGGTGTTACTAATTGATTTAGTATCACAGTACTTTGCTAGTAATTTAGCAAAATGGATAGAAATAAATCAGATTTTATTTTGATATGTTACAGGTAAAGGTGTAGTTAAAGAAAATTAAAATATCATAGCGACTTCCAAGTGATTAACTTAAATTTCCACAACCTAAGCACTATAAAATTACTGTTAGTGAACTGAATATGGTTTACAATACTGAATTAAGGAGTTCAGCTAGCTTTTTAGTTACTTATTTAGCTCACCATTAATGGATAGATTACGAACCAAAAAATATGCTCGTGATGTGCATATTTCGTGATTAACTTCAATGATATGTAAAACCCAACATCTAATTTTACAAATACAAATAAGCTATAGCGCAGAATTTCTTTTTTCGTCAATAGCTTTTTATAAGCTAAAATGTCAGCATGAACGGCTGACTAAGATTTCCATAGTCTCGAAGTATTTTTATTATTAATTATATAGATAAAAGGCACATAACTAGATTAACTATCAGACTATTATTTCAATCAATAATCTAAAATAGATCTTTTCATACAATCTCTTCATTTTTGGTATTTTATGCGTTTAATTATTTTTTCCTCCATATTATTATTTAAATAAACATGCAAATAACACTAAACAAATATGAATACTATCAATAATTAATTCAATGAATTTGTTTTAAACTCTAATTTAGAGGCGGCTATATCATACGCTAAACTAACCGATAGTGACTGAACGCAATACTGAAATTTACTTCTGTGATTTGCTAAAACCAAATAAAAGAGATATTTTAAATTTAACAAGGTGTCAATTTAAGAAAAAGATTGGACAACTCTAATTGTTTGGAAATAAAAAAGATTTTTATCATGCGATACATTTTATTGTATACAGATTAGTATGTTGTATTAGCGATTGAGCTTCACAAATGAGCACAGGAAAGCTAGATTTTTTCATTAAGTTAACAATGAAAATAGTTATGTTATCCTTCCAAAAAGGAAGGTATCCTTATGAGTGATCATGTTGCGTTTGATATACAAGAATTTATCCAAACATTAAAAATGAATATTTTATAAAAAATTAAACGAAATCAATATTTCTATCGTTGCGCATAAGTTTCGCATGAGAAGCGGTTGATGTAGCAATAAAGCGAAATTTAAAAGATGTACTTAAAGATTTATCTGATAAAATCGCTAATTTTTGTAAAAAAAATAGAAAAAATCGCTTTGATAAACTTATCTTACAATTAACAATGAGACTGAAAAAATATTAATTTTGGCTATAGGTGCCCGATTATGGCTATTCTTAATCTTTCCATTAAATACCTTTACTTATTACTGCTTCCATCTCTTTCTCGACAACAAAAGTCTCCTAAATTTTCTAATCACTTTTTCATTGTATCGAAATAACTTGATCTTGTTGTTATTTCAAGGTGATTTATTAAGATAAATTCAACATATTCTTTAACTTTCATTTTGTTATCATTCGCCATAGAAATCTATTTTATTTTCTGAAATTTAATATTTTATTAATTTATTTTGCTATATAATATTAACTATATTAGTAGTATATTTGCTTTTCTTGCAGAACAATTTGTAGCTACATCTGTGTTTAAATTATTGCAGATTTAAACAATCTACTTCAGGCTAGACGATTTGGTAAATAAAACAATTCTACACTATGGAATCTACTTATCCCATATCCTTTTAATCAGCTAATATAGCTGTTCCCATTTTAAATATGGGAATTCCTTAGTAAATACTTCTCTAAAGTATCTAGTCTTATTAGACGATGATGATTAATTTATGCTTGCTAGCAAATATTGTGTAATATAATTCAATCCGAACAAAGAATGAACTCTTTATCGATGATCGACTTAAGAAAATATCTAACACACTCTGTATTAAACTCTTCAAGAATCCAATCGCTCACATGACCCTATTGATTTCGGGTAATTAATGACTGCGATTCCTTCTTTCCTTTTATTTCCTTCTCTCCCGCATTTCCTACCTCTCCTATGTAGGATATAACATTTCTCTTTAAGAAAATCATGGAAAAAATATTTCGTCAATTTCAACAATAGCCCTTAGTTCATTTATATTGGCTGTCATCGCTAAAGAAAGAAAAGCAATAACGCCATCTAAATACTGTTTTCAAATCAAATCCCTGTTTATTTCGCTAACTCCCGTAAAGTAAACGTAGCACACTATAATATGCGCTACATCTACTTTGGAGATATTCATCATATGAGTACTACTTTATATTTTGCAATATGTTAATTTTAAATAAATTCAGCAAGATGGCTCGAAATAAATCTCTTGAAAAAGCGCAAACTTGCTAATCAAGCAGGAGAACACACGCGATTTCACGTGTTACACTACTGCCTATTTATTTGAAACGATTTATGATCTCCCTCCCGAAATGAATTAAGCAGACTGATTAAATTTTTCATGACATCAAAAAAGAGATGTCATACAGCAATGTGCTCAATCATAAGTTCTCAACTTTCTCGATACGTAACTATTATCCTCCTCTAATCAGGATTATCCTGGGTTTTAAGCAAATAACTAAGGGGAAAGCTTATGACGATAGATAAAACTACATTTAGAAGAAGTAACTAGATAAGTATGCTTGCCGATAAATTCATCGTCTATAAGAAAATAAGGATAATCCACGTCTCATTTATTCTCACCTGGAATAAATACAAAGATAACTTCGCAAATAGACCTGACGAATGTAGACAGAATGACGATATTCTATTTCTCTAGAATATACCAGGAATAATTTATCACATGCATCTCTTACGTTAAACTAAACTGCTTTTCACCATTAATGATGGCTGGAATAAATTTCTAAAAGATACGATGAAATGTCAAGTCATGGATCATTTATTTGTAGAACGAAGCTTTGCCTGTACCACTTCTACTATTGGTGTTGTCTCGGTGATGACTACTACTGTACCTCCCCTAAAGCTTTCCTATCACGCTATTTTTTTGCCAAATCTTCAGTTATCTTAAAAGCCTGAAGTTCATGCAGCATCAAAACTACTGAGAGTAGTTAATAACGCACAGATTTATATTTTATCCGACTTGAGACTAGCAAACATTACTTTTTTTACTATCCTTGATCTTCTTTTGTCTGTTTTTAACAATCACTAGACGCTACTGAATGTTTTGTTTGGAGTCGCTACTCACACTTTTGCTACAATGTGCACGAAAATAGGATATCGAAATTGGTATCTTCTATACCATACACACTTCTGGTTAATAACTCAATCAATATTCGCATCTTCATTTCTCCGTTACTCTATGGAAGTTTAAATATTAAAGATGCTGTATGACGTGAGTTCCTCTTCAAAAAAGAGCAGTCAAAGAAATCTAGCGAGGCGATATCATCCGGTTACTGTGCTATAATGATGATCTAATAAATCCCAGTATTTTCTTGATATGAGATAAATTTGTGCCAGGAAAGCGTATCAGCAGCGTTATCTGAAGGTATAAGTACGGGACGTTACTGGAAAGTACACTTCGCTAAGTATACTTCGCTAAAAAGACAAAAGAGTCCTGGCATAGTGTGAATACACTTCCCGGCATTACTTTAAACGTTTCCCGACATCAGGGCCAAAATTGTGGCATTACCGAGGTGCTGGTTATGTATCATTACTATGAGCACCGAACTCAAGAACACTGGTAGGAGGCACTAACGCAAGCATAGATAATCGGGTGTTATATCAACCATATTCTAGCGAAGCATTTTAAAATAGTGCATTACTATGGTTTTTTGTATAATCGTAAGCAAAGCGCACTATTACCGAAGGTGTATAAGGCATTAGAGATAATAACAGCTTGTAAAAACTAGAAAAACCAAGATTCGCCCTTTTTATAAAAAGGTTCCTGTTCACAGATACATACAAATGCATTTTTTGTGGCGACAGTCTACTTTTTGCCTGATTCTTACAGCTTTGAAAATAGGCAACAGAATTATTATCAGAAATAATGTATAAAAATGAAAAAATGAGGGTTATTAAAGTAAACCTGGTTAATATCACTAAAATTAGTGCGATTATAGGTCAAGAACACAGACTTCGATAAAATTTTTACTTACAATAACATAAGTAAGCTAACTTTTTCATTTTTAGGAAAATGATAGCTTTTGTGATCTCTTAAAGAGATCAATTTAATTTTTTAACCATACAAGAAGGTAAGGATTATTAATTGCCTTTGTGATTTTCTTCTTATCATTCTCCACATACCCTTAACTTTTTCGGTGATTTTATTTAGATTAATACATTACATCTAACCTGGCATAATCAATCATTATCTTTAAAAGATACTTGTTAAAAGCAGACGCTGCTAGTAGATGATCTTTTTATTATTTCTATGTAATTTTGTCTAAGGTCAAAAACCACCTACCCGAAGAGAGATAGGTTTGGTAACAAAGTCAGAACAACATTCAGTTGTTAACTAGATTCGATTATAATTAACATAGCAAAACATAGTGTGAAAACATAATCATTATCCTAATAATACTCTTTGTATAGGTAACATCTATCAGGAATTTATTTATTTGATTGTGAATAATCGTATTTTTACTATGTTTTTTAATAGTGCATCCATTGCTCTTTTTCTGAGTTTTAATTTTAGAATAAAAATCAAAACTCAGTAACTCCTGATTTTTTACCATGTAATTTTTCTAAACTCTCCTACTCAACCCAATTGGGAGAGTATCAATATGTTTCAAATAATTTTCCAAATGAACTCTGAATTTTTACTGGGAAATCTATCTTTATTTTTTAAAAAGTTTATTTCTAATCTTTAGAATTATTTATTTAACTCTAAATTATATTTTTTGAATATCTGCTATGGTCTGCTCTATTTTTTCTATCTGATCTAGTAACATATTGGCAAATAGTTCTTTTCGATTCGTTCTTTTTCATAATCGTACCACTCACTTATTTTTTGCTAACTCTTTTTATCGATATTAAGCAATATCCATAAACATATTTTTCTGCATAAAAATTTACTAACCAAATAAAATATAGGTT
>JBQMRP010000017.1:0-8681 GCA_052174455.1 Arsenophonus sp. NC-PE1-MAG3
TCTCATGATAGAAATAGTTACAGAGATACCTTTAAAATAAAGAAAGTCCACGTTAATCCAGAGTCTTTAACAGATCTGCATGAAAGGTTTAACAGATCATGTTAATAATTTTGAATCGTCCATTATTGTTGATTTAGCTAGAACTACGTTAGGTTGTGGTGTTATTTTAAGAAAATTCAAACAATTAATGCATGCTATTGATGACTGTCATTAGTTATTTCTTCGATTATTAAAAATAATACAGAAAATAGTTAAATCAGATATGAGTTTTTAGTTTGCTAGTAAATCGAGATCAGTAAAAATTAATAGGATAAAATTAGAAATTGAAGATGTTATAAATAATTTATCTATATTAATTATTTGGTAAGCTAAAATGTTTAATAAATTTCAGCGAATTTATCTCATCAGTGGTGGCTCATGGAGCCGCCTACTCATCTTTAATTAAAGATTAAATTGTTAAATATTTTTTAATATTTAAATAACAAAATATATCAACTTACTGATTTTCAATTTGCCTTAGTTAAATCAATTGCTGGTATAATTTAGAGGAGGATTAAATGAGTGCTAAAAGAAAGAAAATCATTCTACACATTCATCCAGATTCCTTTATGGAGGATAAATTTGCAGATGAAATTCTTGATCAACAGTTAATCAAAAAAGGCGATTTTCTGAGAAAATGTTTCTTATCAGGCTTAGCTTTGCATTTAGCTGACCATCGATTACTAAATATGATCTCATGTTTATTAGATGAAAATTTTAATCTCGAACAATTGAATAAAGTTTTAGCTTTAATATCAAAGCCAAATAACACCATAAAAAAAGAAAATATTTCAGAAGAAAAAAAAGTTTTAGATGAAATTAAAAATAATTTTTTGTTGGGGTAATAAAGTAAGAGATCGAGCAAGAGTATTACCGCTAATTATGACTTGGCTTGTTTTTGCATAAGCGATGGAATTATGTTCATTTTTGATGTATGGAGTTTAGGAAATGTTGGAATATCCTGCTGATTAACTTCATAAATGACTTCAACAACAGGGAGATGATGTGCCATGAAAATTTTACCCTATAAATATCTGTAAAACCAGAGATTATCGTAATCCCTTGCATAAAATGATCTGTAATATTTATTTGTCACAACGATCCATAG
This sequence comes from Arsenophonus sp. NC-PE1-MAG3, assembly GCA_052174455.1. Taxonomy (GTDB): domain Bacteria; phylum Pseudomonadota; class Gammaproteobacteria; order Enterobacterales; family Enterobacteriaceae; genus Arsenophonus. The sequence goes on from JBQMRP010000017.1 coordinate 1,148, forward strand.
AAATGGATATTGGCGATCTTGAGATTAAAGTAGCTAAAATTGATAGATCATTTTGCGGCAACGGAATATGCTCAACATCTCGGGCTTCCTCCTTGCTACCGCATTATTTAAAGCCCGCGAAAGCAGAGAACAGTTATCCATTCCTGTACATGTGAGGCATATCACCGATGATTTTTACTAAACTCTGTGGCAGTTCTCGATGAGAAATACATGATTTTTCTGATAAAAATGGGTATCCCTCATCATCAGATTTGAACAGCAATGCCTTGAAGAGCACTAGTAATGGTGGTGTTCTGCGTGATTTAGGAATATGCACTACGTTTATTTCTAAGTTAATGGTATATACCACGTCCTGTCATGCATTGTAATCGCCTTTGCCTAGTAGTTGTTATTTGACGGCACCACGGCTATAAGCATAAGGAGCTTGTTGCGCTTGAAAATGTTTATCGAGAGTCAGAAATAAACTGTGGTTAACTCACCAATACCTTACGAGCACGTGACTTAACTATATCTCCTAGTGTTGCTACGGAAGACTCTGCCCTTGATTTTTTTTAAAATACAATAGCAAAGATATTCCTAAACATATAGCACCAACACCGTTAAGCTAGATAAAATAGCTAATGTCTTGGCTTCACTCCACAAAGATATTCAATACAGAAAGTTAAGGATAATTGCGGGAGTTATACTACTATAAAGCCGTGATCCCACTGATAAAGTCTTGATATTTTATTGATAAGGTTTTTAGCGCATCATCCAATAATAAGAATGATAGAGAATAATCGAAAAGAACGGCTGGCATTGTATGCCTTCCTCTCAGCACGCTGGGTGCATCTAATAAAAACAAGAAACCCGATTCTGGAATCGGGTTTTATAACACTAAACCTATGAAGTTGACGCATGAAGAAGTATAGTTCGAAAAAAAATAACCCTTTAATGCTATTTAAGCTGTTCTCTTCTACTCAAAAAGCTGAAACTAGATCATGGAATTTTAGCCTTGTCCATGGGTTGGCAAATAATTCCCAATTTAAGGATAGAAATAGATTCACGAAGTATAAAAGTGAAACGTAACCTTACCAGTGCCATACACTATATTTGCTAATAACTATTAATAGATAAAATATAGAGATATTTTAAATTTTTATTAATTTTAATGATTATAAGCTATTTATAGTAGTATATTTAATATATTTAATCAGAAATCCCGGTAGATCAATAATCAGAAAGACCTTGATGAAAAAAATAATAATTTGACGTGTGGATTAAGAGTCTATTATTTATTTTTCTTTCCTTGATGAAGTTTATGGTAATGAATTACAGATTATACTACAGCTTGATATAAAAGCTTAGTATTAATGGATTACCATAGCGGTAAAGTTTTAACATCTGATAATCCAGATTAACGTTTATATCCTGCTAGTTTAGCAAAACTTATGACCAGTTATCTGGTGAGTCAAGTAATCAAAGTGGGTAAATTAACGTTAATGATTTTATCATCGTTGGAAAAATACTTGGATAATCGGTAATTCTGTTTTGAAAGAATCTTTTTAATGTTTTAAAACTTGAAGATATGATTTGGTTCTGGATTTAAATCGTGGTATTGTCATTCAATCTGCTAATAATGTTTGTATTGCATTGACGGATTACGTCGCGTGTAGTTAAACTGTTTTTATCGATCTAATGAAATAGTATATTGTTTCACTAGGATTAAAATACCCATTTTTAAAAACCGTACACGGCTTAGATTCAGAAAGACAATTTAGAACTGCTCATGATATAGCGGTATTAGCCAAGGCATTAATTAGAGATGTATCTGATGACTATCTATTACATAACGAAAAAGTGTTTTTACACTAAAATTAAGGAATTTAATCGCCCATCATTTATTGTAGAGCAAAAACTTACAGGTGAATGTGGTTAAGCAAGATCACATCAGTATGGCTTCCTGTAATTTTATTACATCAGTAACGAATGGCAAAATGCGATTTATTCTTGTTGTGTTTGGCGTATCGAGTGATCGCATTCGTTTTATTAAAACTGAAAAGCTGCTAAATTAAAGAAGTTTCGTTTTATAGCACAATTATTCCTATAACGTCAGGTAAACCATTTACTACTGAAAAGGTGTGGTAATCAATCTACGGTTTTATTGAGAACTGAAAAAGATGTAGTGATAAGGATCTCAAAAGGAAGGAAATAAGACCTAAAAGCAACTTATAACCTGAAGTTAGATTATCTCAAAGCAGCATTAAGAAAAAATTATGTGGTAGGGACTATTAATTTCTTTTTAAATAATAAACTGTTTTATAAACACCCACTTCTAGTGAAAGAAGTGATAGAGCAAGGAGGATTTTTGAATTGATTATGAGACTATATTGTCGTTATTATGCCTAGTTAGCAACCGACATAGTTTAATTAATTAACTCACTAAATTATAAAAAGACTCGTGGGTTTTTATAATCAATTTTATTAAAAATAAATAAAGTGTTAACTAATTAAATTAGCTTTATATTTAATTAGTAGTTAAAAATCTAATTTTAACAAATTTTATTTATCCATTAAAAATTTTTTTATGTTTACAAACAAGTTTCATTGCAACATTAAATTAATGAATATAACTCAGCGGATAACTAAGTTGATGTTTTATAAAAAATCATACATAAATGGGTAAATTCCTCTTTTCGGTGCTTGAATATTTTTGCAGACCAAAAAGGAGTCTGCAATTTTTTGTCTTATTCTGTAAGAACCTGGTTAATAGCCAGGGATATTCACGGTTAAGATTATGTAAGAAGGGTCGAGAATTACCGGTTGTTTTTAGTTTTTATAAAGACAGATAAAAATCATAGAGAGGCACAAGATTTATGCCTATGAAAAAACAACGTCGTAAATTTTTGTTTAGCATTTGTAGAAGATATTTATATCTACGTGCAGCTAAACAGAGGCATAGCTTTTAAACGAATTATTAGCAAATCTAGTATATGACGGTCAGACTAGGTTCAATTTTAATATTCCGTAAACCTATATTTCATTCTTAAATTTAATTTTCTTTATAACAAAGAAGTTAGCACTTAAATTCCCTTAAGTGGTTCTAATTTTTCTGAGAAGAATATAGCAGATTAAATAATCATTAAAAGTGTCCTTTTCTCGAATCACAGCGCTTCATGCGTAGCTTTATAAGCTCGGCTGTCGCAAAAGCTGATTCAAATTCGCATTCGTCGTTCTTATTGACACCACAGTGCGCTGATGGGAAATCGTAGAATCCCAGTAGTTCTTTTTGATTATTCTCCAGTATCCTCATTGCTAGATAATACGCTGGAAATCTTACCAATAAAATATCAATGGTTTTATTAGTGGCATCGCAACTCTCTGCTAGCCAGGAATTCCCCCTTGCAGCTCACCCTTAACTTTTAGCTTCATACCTTTAAAAAATAAAGCGCCAGCACATTAGCTGTTTGTTTTTGTATGGTAAAGAGCATTTACACTGCGTGCCCGGGAATATCTTTACTATTTGCATTTCAAAAATAAGGGCGCCCGCAGCTACCTATCGTAAGCTTGGTAGATATAATTAAGTCACGTGATCTCAATCCATTCAGAGTTCGTTTCAATTCGATTCTAACTCTTAATAAGCGTCATTGAGTAAAACTAGCTTCTTACATCTATGATCAGTAACGTCAATACTAACTAGTAGGCAAAGACGATCAGTTTGCCTGACAGGAAGAAAATATATGATATCACTCAGAAATAAACATAATCCACGTATCGCTTAAATCATGCAGCTACCATTGCCTGCGCTCTTCAAAGAATTCCTGTTTCAGTCTGCTGATGGTGTACTGGAAGAGAAACCATGTGATTAATCGAGAAAATCCCTAAAACTTTCGTTAAATCACCAGTGGATAATTCCTTGCATATACAAGACTATGGTAGCAACTTTTCTGGCTTTTGCATACTTTAGATAAGACCAGCAGCCAAGGAGCTTTAGAAGCATATTCCGTTGCTGCTACAATTCCTGACCTTCAGCACTTTAATCTCAAGATCGATAAACCAGTCTGTGTATGATTTGTTATATAGCAAATAACCATTATGGATGACGATATAAACTCATCTATAAGGCGCGTTTAGCATATATATTTTTGCAGCATACCTTTAAGATCAGCCTCAAATAACGGTACTATCAGCTTTTTAATAATATTAAAAATGAGCTCATACAAAAGATTACGGTAATATCTAATTTCGCGATACCTTTAGAGTAGACTTTTTATGGCATATCATCCTTTGTTGTTGACATCATTCATGAAATGAATAAGCAGGATACGTCAGTCTCTCAAAAACTCCATACACTAATAATGAGTATAATTCTCTGCTGCTTACTGGAATTCGCGTGAATTCCTAAACTCCCTAGTATTTTATCTAGTCAGATCGCTGTTTAGGCAGTACTGAAAAAGGAATTTGCCTGAAATGAGACGGAAACACAGAAGTCGAAACCATAAAGCGCTTAAAAGCTATAAACCTGTTTATCTGCACATAAATATGAAATTTCTCCGCAAATGGCAAATGAAACTTTACGACGTTATCTTTTATAGATATAAATCGCGTCCATTAATGAGTTCTTATCCATCTTTACAAGGACAAAAGCGTAGTTAATGCTTGATGCTTCTTACCTGATCTTAGTCGGCATACCTCATAGTATCTATCAGTTACTTACAGATAATAACAAAGAATTTACAGATCCACTTTTTTATCTGAAAAACGTTTAATCACTAAAAATCAGGAATTTGACGGTTTGTTGTACAGAGCTTGATTATAATACAACTTAAGCTCGCTTAGGTATCCTCAAACGAATGGTATGGTAAACAATTTAATTATTATATAAAAGATATGCTGAAAAACCAAAATTTCAATTCTGATCAAGAATTTAAGATCACTCTGCATTGATATGTTTGATTGTACAATCAGGAATTAACCCAATCAGTATTAATAGTAAATCTTTATTACAGTTTATGAAAGATTACTTCAAAGTTAAAGCTGAATTATTCAATAATTATTCATACTATCTTCCGGTAAACAACAATTAACCACTCTAATTTCTGTATTTCCCAACTAACGCACGGATAATTGCTTCTGTTTCAGCATCGCCATTACCACTTATATCAGCTTGGCGGAAATGAAGCTGAAATGTACTAATCGTTCTTCGTGTTTCCTCATCAAGTTCACCTGATTGTGGAATTTTATCATAACCATATTTTTGCAAATATTTTTGAATAACTGCTGACACCCTAGCCGGCGCATAGGCTGATCGCCCTTCCAGATATTTTTTTAACAGTTATTTCATCTGGCCAAGCTCCAATACCAAGCTCACCTAAACGTTTCCATGGGAAAAGTTTACCTGGATCATGCTTTCTTAACGGAGCAACATCGCTATGTGCTAAGACATTATCTGGTGCTATGTTATATCTTTTTGTGATATCTTTAGCTAAAATAATGATAGCAGAAATTTGTTGTTCATTAAAAGGGTACCAAATCTTATCGCCAAGCATATCTTCAGTAAATCCTTTATTAACTATTTCTATACCAACAGAGCTATCATTAAGATTTAGCCTACCGTTCCCAATTACTTAATCCTGCATGCCATGCTCTTTTATCTTCAGGAACTAGATTAAATATTATAGGTTTGCCGTTTTTTTATTTTTGGTATTTCTGGAATAAGATAATGAGCACTTACTTTAGCTTGAGTTAAAATTTGCAACGAGCGAGAATCATTTACTGTCGTATAATGAAATATTAAAAATTTAACTCTATCATCTTGACTTATTAATGAAAAAGATTTTTTAATATAATAATTACCTCTATTAACGAGAGAGGTTTTAGATGAACAACCTATTATCATTAGCACCAATAACATTATAAACAATTTTCGCATAATTATCTCCATATAAGTATTTAATACTCCATCACAAAAGCATTACTTCTTATTACACTCTATTTACTTACCTAAATAATTTAAGTCAAAAAATTTTGACTATATACTTAGTTTTTAGTACCAGCTTATTCAAAGCTCTATTTTTTAATTTAAAAAATAAACTATTTATAATATTTCAGTTTGTTTATATAATTTGTTATTTTTTATTATTACTATATGTCTTAGTAAGAAGAGTTATTAACAAATTTAGTGTATGATTGTCAGTAGGCTACGCAATGATGCTTTGTAAATCTGTTTTTCATCCTTAAATTAGACGTTGTTTATAGTAGGGTCACAACAGGTTAAACTCTTTAGTCAGCTCTAGATTTTCTGAGCAGACGGGAATAGCTTAAATAGAATTGAAATTGTTGTTTTCTTGAATGAACTACAGTGCTTCGCGCTTCGACTTCATAGTTTCATGGTGTCGCGTAAAAGCCGATTTCAAATTAGATTCGTCGTTCTTATGATGCCCAGTGTGCTGGCGGGAGTCTTAGAATGCTAACAATTTTTCTTGATCTTTCTTCAACTTATTCATTGCTACAGGATACTATGAAACTTTATCAACAAAATATAAACATAACACATTATATGTGTGTGGTGTAGCTAATCTGCTTCGTGAATGTTCATGATCTGAATACTATTTTATACTCTACGATACATTAATTTTAAGAAATTCATTCAGACAGCTCGGAATAAATTTCTAGAAGGAGTAAATCGAATAATCAGGAATACAACAGAGGACTTCACATGTTACATTGTCTTTTTTACTTAAAGCATTTATGATTTCCTCTAGAAATGAATGAGGATAGACCAACTAAATTTTTTAGACATCTTAAAAGGGTGAAACTAACAACAATATAACCGAACTCGGTGCTTGTTTTTTCTCAACACGCAAGTGTTGTCCACCTTTTTAGTTTTGAATATCTAGGTTTTGAGAAGAATGGCACAGGGCAAAGACGATAATTTTGGATACAACTTCATTTAATGGGTAATAACTGACAGTATGCTTGCTGATGAATTCATCAGCTATAGAGAGTCAGGAATAGTCCTCCACCTCATTTCTCATTTAGAAACAAACATAAAAATAATTGAGCCGATAGACTTGACGAATGTGGACAGAATGACGAATTTTATTTCTCTAGCAAGAAACAAAGAGAGTAATTTACCCATATATATGTTCCTAGAACAACTAAACTATTTTTCACTATTGATGATGAGCTGAAATAAATTTTTTGAAAAACATGATAAAAGTGTTAACTTGTAGACTCATCTATTTGTCAAGCAAATGTTTGACTGCAGCACTTCTGCCATGGGTTGTTCTCCAGCGTTACTAATGTCCCTTCTCCTGAATATATTTCCATCGCTGTTTTTTTGCTAAAGTTTTAAGTTAAAAGCCTGAAGTTCAGGTGACTTCAAAGTTACTGAGCAGTGCTAGGTTTATATTTTACTCAACTGCAACTCGCAACACATTACCTTTCAATATGCCTATTTTCTTTGGTCTTTATTTTTAACAATAACTTAGTCCATTCTCAATACTTTGTTTCGTGGTCTTTACCCCACACTACGCTGCAGTAGACACAAAAA
>JBQMRP010000018.1:0-600 GCA_052174455.1 Arsenophonus sp. NC-PE1-MAG3
GGTCGCTTACCAGTAGTAGCTACTTTAGGCGAATTAAGTGAAAAAGCATTAATTCAAATTCTGAAAGAGCCTAAAAATGCGTTAACTAAACAATATCAAGCAGGTCTGATTTTTACAGTCACGTTTCTTGATGATTTAAATTAATAAACATTTTATTACCTTGAAGGTTTCTATTTTTTCTGTGAATATATTTGGAATGCTATTTACTATGTGTTCATGAAGCTATTTCTTCGTGTTGGATCTCGCGTATGAGCTTGTCGTTATCCTTGAAAGTGTTCCAGCGATGTTTCCACAGATTCACCTCTGCTCTCATCATGCTGACTGATCTTAGAAGACAATAATATATACGTTATAAGTTTATATAAGGACTCGCTTTCGAAGACTGATTTTTTCTGTCGACGTGTACGTCAAAGTCACAACAGTGATGATATTTGTGATGTCACTTGTACAGGCGCGTACACGGATAAATGTAATCAGACCAACGTTTTGATTATAGGAATGCGTTCAACGAAGAGCTTTCAAGGGCTACCGCCGTGACGCGACGGGCGGGGTGCAAAAGAAGCGAAGGCGTGCGTGCGTAGTGGCGCGCTTTGTAATGTT
>JBQMRP010000019.1:0-1558 GCA_052174455.1 Arsenophonus sp. NC-PE1-MAG3
AATTCAGTAGATTCTATGTTGTAGGGTCGTTTATTTACCCAATTATCTGATCTTAAGAAGATTACTTAAAATCAGAAGAATTAAAAATACAAAAATTTCTACAAATTTCTCTGTGCACAAAAGAAAGAAACTTTTTCTAAAATAACCAATTTATTTGGTAAAATACTTACATATTAATTACAATGAAGTTCATAAATTATTTACTGAAGTTATAACCTTACTTGTTATAAGTAATATTAATACTTCTTTCATAAGATTTTTATCAGTTACATTAAAATTTTGAAAAAATATTTTATTAGGAGTGAAGAGTGATATACAAGGAGATTATTTGTGCCGAATTAGAAGAAGCGGCACTGACATTGAGGAATTTTCTTAATAACAGAAAAAATATCGAAGCAATTGAAAAAGCTGCGATTATGTTATCAAATGCTTTTAAAGAGGGAAGGAAAGTATTATCTTGTGGTAATGGTGGATCGCACTGTGATGCCATGCATTTTGCAGAAGAATTAACTGGATATTATCGTAAAAATCGGCCAGGTTATCCAGCTATTGCAATTTCTGATATTAGTCATCTCTCTTGTGTTGCTAATGATTTTGGTTATGACTATGTTTTTTCTCGTTATATAGAGGCTATAGCTAAAAAAGGAGATATATTATTTGCACTTTCAACATCAGGTAATTCTCGCAATATTATTAAGGCAATTAAGGTTGCACGTACTAAAGGGATGCAAGTGATTACATTGACAGGTAAGGATGGTGGAGAAATAGCAGGAACTTCTGATATTGAAATCAGAGTAGCTCATTTTGCCTATTCCGATCGGATCCAAGAAATTCATATTAAAGTAATTCATATCTTAATTCAGCTAATAGAAAAAGAAATGGTAAAATAATATCACTATATAGTAGTGATGAATATGTGATGCAATTTTGTGTATATAAGCAAAAATAGTTAGTAGAAATTTCTTGTTCTATTGAAGGATTTTTGCTATAGAGGTTTTTATAAAAAATAATAAGTCACATAGATCAAAGAGGATTTTCCTCACTTCCTACCAACATAAAGCTGTATTTGATTAATTACCTAATTCAGTCGGTGATAATTTATCGAATGATATGAATTCATACATTGAATTAACTCATCTAGTTTATCCTGCTCATATTGTCACACTGAATATGCTTCTGCTGGTAACTCAATCATTATCATGCAATTATATCATTGAAAAATTCCAAATTACAGGAAAACATTTAACAATATTACTAGAAGTCCTTTGATGAAACTAGATCACCATGATAACTAATTTAGTTATCTTCGATGTATGTTGAATAGGTTAACTTTACAGAGGTTAGCGAAATAAACAAGAATTAATTTGAAATTACCGTTTAGATGGACGTCATTGCTTTCTTGATTCCTTACTTCAGTGACGACAACCAACTTAAATTTACTAAGTGGTATTGTTGAAGTTAATGAAACATTTTCCCTTAATTCTTTAAAGAGAATTATTATATCTAAATACATAAAAAAGGTAGAAAAGGGGAGAAGAGGAATAGATAAAAGGAAAAA
>JBQMRP010000020.1:0-306 GCA_052174455.1 Arsenophonus sp. NC-PE1-MAG3
CAACAAAATCGGTCGCCGGTTTGTCCACGCATGTAACGTAGACCAATATAAAAAATAACAGACTGAGACATTATATCCAATATACCTGAAGCAACGGAGGCTAGGGAAAAACCCAGGTATACAGTGTAAAGTTTGAAACCAAAATTATCGTTACAATTTATGTGTATAACATTTGCCTTGTACATAGTTTTTAACTTGCATTCATGTAGTACCATATATTATAATTCTCCACACAAAAGTTTTTGTAAACATCTGTATATTAGCCAGTAACGATAATTTTGGTTTCAAACTGTAACTGTTTACCTG
>JBQMRP010000021.1:0-16501 GCA_052174455.1 Arsenophonus sp. NC-PE1-MAG3
GAATCAGCTCTTCGTTGTTAACGCTGACATAATGCTAATCTTCTTTCTGTAGATTAATCAACAGAAGAATCTGTTTCGAAAAGGTAGTTAATTGTTTAGATTCATCTATCTACTTCGGAAATAATCGGATATCCATTGAAGTAGTAAATGTTACCGATTGGGTAAAACTGATGGTATTAACCCCCCTGACTGGGTAAATTAAAATAGGGTGTAGTTAGTTGCCATTCGTAAACCTCTTTAATCCGGTAAATAAAATTGCCTACGGTTTCATTCAACTAGTTTACTTTACCTCAGTCTTAATCTTTGTTCCTATAAACGCATTGTGCTACCTTAAAGCTCAAGACAAGAAGAGAACAGGGAATTTTTGCCAATCTTCTACGCAACCACTAATAAAGGATATTAATCGCTTTAAGTTACGCTACGGTTAGCGAAGAACATGGGATCATTTTGCCGGTTACTGTGCTTAGGCCATACCCATAAAACAGAACTTGATGACGTAACGTTTACTGATGAGTCAGGATATCCATTTGCCAAGCCAAATATAGCTGACCAGTCTCAGCAGGCGTACAGCTTCTGAGGAGCACTAACAATTGCTGATTGTACGAAATCATCTGAAACGGACGCTGGCGAAAAGCCTTCCACGGTCAACAAATCATCTAAAAAAATCAAAAGGTTTGCTATTGAGGACGGGAATATTGCATTCTGCTGGGAAAAAACTTCCAATTCTCTTCTGGTTTATAGTAAAATTAAAGAAAGTTTTTGTGTCTATATGATTGCACCCTTTATCACCAACCACATCATTCAATCACCACGCCGTCAATACTGCTGACAAACCCGTAATATGTGTTATCTGTCGCGACATGGCATAAGATGCACCTTTAAGATGTATGTCAATAATCGGTATCAATCCATAACCATCCTTGCAGTCTTTTAGAAAAGCTAACCTCTCAAATTAAACAACACTATCACCCACTACGAATTTTTCTAGCTATCTTGACACTAGTAATTGATTACATAATTCGGGTCTCCTTTGATCGTCGCTATTCGTTTTTGACGTTTTTAACCTGCAACGTTACAGGGAACCCTCAGTCTATTTCTTGAAAAAAAATACGATGGCATCCGCACAATCTTGATCTCTGTAAACAACAGTGTTATCGTCATAATTATCCTTCCTGCGATAAAATATAACTAATTAGATGTTAGCAGTTCAGTTACGCTACTACTGGTATGCTCATGATCTGAATATTGTTTTATACTCTGCGATATGTTAATTTTTTAGGAATTCAGTCAAAATGGCTCGAAATAAACCTCCTAAAAAGCGTAAACTGCATAAAATCATGAAGACACCAAGTAACTCAGATATTTATACATCGCCTTTTTATCTGAAGTGTTTTATGATCCCATTTTTACCGAAATTGATGATGACAGACCAACTTAATTTTTATAAGACCCAAAAAAAGGGATATAATAATGCATCTGATTTAGACTTCAATTTTTTTTCTTGATATATAAGTACTAATCGCTTTTAGCATGATTATCCGATTTTTGAAAACACTCAAGCCTAAGAACTCTACACAAAGTATACGCAGACTTTTTGTTGGCTTTAAGGAAAACTCTGCTTTTAGGTATTGGAGTTTCCCTAATAATGTAGCTTAATCATTATGATATTTTCCTCTCAACTATATATTATAGTAGCCACCTATCTTCCCATGATATGGTACCGTGTACCGAGGATCTATATAATAGATGCTGGACAAAACAATTGAGTTTCCAGCAATATAACAAACACGACAGAGATACGATTAAAATAAAATTTTATATATTTAGGAATTTTATCTAAAAGATATAAATTCTGATTAGTTGAATACAATCCTTTAACAAAAAGGAGAGTTAACTTAGACTGGAAACATGATATATCAGAAATATTTAAGTAGCATAAAATGCTATTAATTATGAAATTGATCTTGGATTTACTTATGCAGTTATGCCATATTTTCGGCATTCTATGCCGCAATATTCATTCTAGGTAATCTGTTATATATCTAGTTTGCTAACGCATGAAAAGTTTACGGAAGTATTATTCCGTCATAAATAATAGATGATTTCACTTTTATCTAATGAAAAAAAATTTTTTTCTATTCTAACAGCTACTAGCTATATAAAATCTAGTAATTACTATTATTGATGTGTTTTTATCAAAAACACAATTAATTACACAGATTTTTTGAATTTTATTTATAAAAATTTTATTTAGACAAAGTTTATTTTACATACTGTATTGTCAAACATGAATGCAGGTATAGATTTTCTAAAATTCTTATTTTTCAACCGTTCTATTTTTAGAAATATAGCAAATGACTTTAATTATCTATTTTAATTTAAATTCCAAATTATTTCTGAGTATTAAATTTAGTTATATAACACAAGATGATTAAAAAGTAATAGCATTAAAGTTTTATAAATTTCAAACTATCTACTTTTCTTTTAAATATTAGTAATTAAACATGATATACAATACAGATACCGTCGCAACTGTATCCTGTATCAATGATATTATAAATGTATCTGAGACTTAATGGAATAACAACAATCCATTAAGTGTCACTTGGTATGTTAACGCCTATAAAAACGGGATGTAAATTATCATTACATGATAAAACGGTCAACAGTGATACTGAATTACTGATTGCAAAATAGCTACATTTTTAACTAGAGATACAACATATACAATTAATCTCACCGGCTAACAATAATAGCTATATAGCACCTGATCTAGTTTTATAAAATACTTACATCCTCTAATCTTTATGCAAAACATAGATATCTGAAGATGAATAATGATATTGTTTAACTTATGGTTACGCAGTGGAAAATTGTTAAATTTAAATTAATTAAAGCGTTACAGAAATTTATAGAAGGTAAGAAAAATACAAAAAATATTAATGTCACAAAGAGGGTATTAAAGTCAAAACAAATACAAAGACCTTATTTCATACGATATATGATACTATAAGCTAATTATATTTCATTGCTGATAAATCCGGACAACGGATTTTTATAAAACAAAGAAACTGACATCATCTTCAGTAGGATGAAAACGGGTGCTATTGACCTGAATAAAATAGTTCAAATTAGATACAAAATTACAAACAAATCTTTTATTGTGTACCTAAACAACGCAATAAGAGTCACATTATTTTAACAGGCACGGCATTAGTTGTATAACTAATAAAAGTTTTACCATATATATATGCATAATCAAGTGCAAGATAAGTGGCTTCCAATTGTTACTTAAAATCGATAGGCTATTGATTATTTCAATAGCATTAAGGCTTAGTAGTGTGAGATCTTACCGTCTTCATGGTTAAATATTCGATGTGCAACTGAAGAAAAGATGCCAGTAATTGATAATGCATCAATAAAAAACGATCATTTTAGGTTCATTTAGATAAATTTTTATCTGAAAATCCCATAGATTGAAAGATCATATAGACTTCTTTTCCTTTTTACCAAAATTTTCAGCACTTTATCTATGACACCTCATGTGGTAAATAAAATGAGGTTGGTAAATAACTTTTTACATTAAAAATTCGATCGAATTAATTGAAAAATTCGTTTTATTTTTTTTATTTTTTTTTTTTTGAATTTATCAATAACTAAATGCTTATTAAGCATATATAACTGTATATTACATTTTAATTAAAAATTCTAAAAATAGAGATAAAATGAATAAAAAACAGTGTTATCCAATCCAATGATTCGAACATTAACAAATGTAGGGTTGTATTAGCAATAGAATCTCATTTTATGGAGATTCTTGAGTTGAGTTTACGCAATTAAAATCGTATAAAATAGCTTGGATTAATTAATATAGTGCGGACAATTATACGAACAGTAATGGTGATGGCTCCATCGCGATAGGAGGCCTATCGAGTAATTCCTCAGCGAGGGTTCATTAGCGTTAAGATATAATGCTGTTACTCATGAAAAAAGTTCAATAGCGCTCGGTACACGGATTCATTAACAAATAAACAATATGATAAAAAATATTAGAGACTATTTTAGCTGAACAAGATAGTCAAATTAATTCAAAAAGTATAAGAGAGGTTTCTTTAGGTAGTAAAATACTTGTAAGTGAATTATCTAATTTTTTTAGTCAAATAACCCATATTGCAGCAGGTACTGAAGATACTGATGCAGTTAATTTTTATCAATTAAAAAAATAAAACGGACCATTGATGAGCGAATCGCTGAAGTAGATAAAAATCAAAATAACCAAAATAATACAGAATAATTTCAAAATAGGATCAAGGATTCATATGAAGCAATAATTAAGAGTTGTGATGATGCAAAGAGTGCATTAGAGGTAACAACTCAACACGTAATAATGCCAATATTGCGTTAACAGAAACTCAAAAGCATCGTGATAATCCTTATGAAGCTTTGATAATGTTAAAGGTACATGAAAATAGTACTGACTCAATCGTAAAACGACTAAAAAATAGGCTTCATTAATTAGAATGGCAAATTACTCAGGATTGCGATGGAAAAATATATATTGGTAAGGAGTTAGAAGGTAGTGATATTTTTATCTCTAGTAAGCAAAGCGACAGAGTAATAAGTAGTCTGATTAATAGCGTAAGAAACACTGATGCAGTGAATGTTTATCAGTTAAAACGATTAGGACTACCGCCAATTATGCGAGCTAACTGGCACAAAAAATAGCTTACAGATAAATCATCTTAATAGTATATGTTTGAAACATAACACTAAAATTGAACGAGAACTCGCAACCTCTGTAGCATTTACTGGATTTTTCTAGTTTTATGAAATCGGTAAGATAAATTTTACAGTAAGTATTGGATGATATGATGCTTCTCAAGCTCTAGCAGTTAGTGCAGGTACCGTATTACTGAAAATACCGTCGTTAAAGCAGAAATTGCTTATTCAGGAAAAATAATGTGATGCATAACGCATCATTTAATCTTGAATGGTAATCTCTTAAGTATTATAACAGTTCACAGAAAAACAACTTGAGATTGTTACCGTTGTTAATACCAACTAACAGTAGGATGATACTAGTCGCGTTATAGAAAGCAATTAATGTTAATT
The DNA here is from genome assembly GCA_052174455.1 of Arsenophonus sp. NC-PE1-MAG3. GTDB lineage: Bacteria > Pseudomonadota > Gammaproteobacteria > Enterobacterales > Enterobacteriaceae > Arsenophonus. The sequence goes on from JBQMRP010000021.1 coordinate 5,113, forward strand.
TATTTCTATTTTAAAGGAATTGAATTATGACATAATCGTATTCGTGAGTTCTCATCACGAATGACGGTTTCAATATACCTCTTATGGCGAGGGAGGCGATAAATCACTTGTTTTCAGCATCGAAAATAGTGAATTTTAGCGTGTTAGTCATGTTAAAAACCTTTCGATATGTTTCTGCAATTATTGCTTAGTTGATTAACTTCGAAATATTAAGGTGATATGATTCCTGTTAAATTATTGGAGAGTACTAGATATTTATCGTCTACGCTTTATCAAATCTGAATCCATTCGTCATGATCTCATGTTAGGTGGGTCTGATTGCGAGTATTGTTATCGTTTAAGAGTTTATAATTAGGAAAAAGTATAGCTCTTTAATTAAAAATTAAAGAGCTATACTTTTTTTGCTAAAAAGAGATAAAATTAGTTACTAGGTCTATTATAAGTGAAAAACTCTATCGAATAATATTTTTTAAACGTAACAACTAATTTTAGAGACATTATTAATATGTTGGGTTAATAACCATCGTTTTTTCTATTTTTATTAATTGTTTCTAACAACAATTCATTATCTACGTTTTCCATACAGAGAACACTGGTAAAAACAGATTGTCGTTACACAAAATGCATTTATACGAATCTATGTAGATAAGTTGTTCATCAGAACGGCGAAACCCTTAATTTTCCGGTTTTTTGTAAGCTTGTTCTCTCCATCGCCTTTTACACTTTCTATGAAAGGCGTGCCTTGTTGACAATTAGCTATGTTAGCATAGGTTGTTACTATAAATCTTATATTCTATGAAAGATTTCGCTACAGCGGTTGCCATAAAAATAAAAACAAGTCATGCAGATCAAAGAGGATTTTTCCTCGCTCCATTCAAACATAAAAGCTGCATCTCATTAGTTAGTTTAACGATAATCTGTTGGATGATGTCGATTCATATATTGAATTAACTTATTGCACTTTATCATGTCTATGATATAAAAGTGAACATGATATCCTCTGAAAACATTTATTATAGTTACACAGCAATATCATGGAAAAATCCACGATTGCAGAAAACATTTAACAATCTTACTGGAAGTTCTCTGATAAAACTACATCATAAAGATAAATTCTTTAGTTATCTGTGATATATGTTGAATAGCTTAACTTTACTGGATATCAGCGAAACAAACAGACGTTAATTTTAAAACAGCGTTTAAATTTGGCGTCCCTGCTTCCTTACTTCAAGTGGCGACAGCCAACTTAAGTGCGCTAAGTGGTATTTGTTGAAGTCAATGAAAATATTTTCACTGAATCCTTTAAAGGGAAGCGTTATATTCCACATAGGAAAGCTAGAAAATGCGGGATAAGAAGATAAAAAGAAAGAATAAATTGCGCTCTTAATGATCCTAGATCGACAGGAGTCATGTGAATGATGAAATTCTTGAATAGTTTAATGCAAAGTGCATTACTCATTTTTTGATCTGATCATCGATCATAGTCCATCCTTTTTTCTGATGCAGCTAAATAGTACGAAATTTTTGCTAACGAGCACAAATTAGTCACCATCACCTAATAAGATTAGGTGATTAGAGAATTATTTGCTAAGGAATTTCAGATTTAAAATCTGAATAGTTATATTACTGGCTTAAAGGATGGCTGAGTAGTCATCATGTAAGATTATTTTATTTAGCAAATTATCTGGACTAAAGAAGATTGTTTGAAATAACAACAATTAAAGTAGAGATGTGGCTATAAATTACTCTATGAGCAAAGAAATATTCTTTGCCAACATAGCCAGAAATTAACATACCGAAAAAGTATAAAACACTACTCAGTTCATAAACATCTCCGAAGCAGCGTAAATGCTACTGATCACGCGTAGCGTGCTAGATTGTTCACGTTTAGGAATTTAATCGCTTTTCTCTTAAAGAATGAAAGTCTCCTTTTATTCCTAAAAGGAGATAAAATCGATTTGCTTGGTCTATTTAAGTTAAAATTTCAATCGGAGCTTATATCCTTTTGATCTAATGCACTAATTATAAAAATATTAACTCTAGGTTTAGCTTAATAACCCTCGTTTATACGGATCTTATGTGAAGGAATTCTTTGATCAGAAATCCGAATTCTATTTTCCAGTTATTTTTTCTAGCCGTTGTCTTTAGCGCCTTTACACCTACAGTAATAATGTGTCTCGTTTATTTCTTAATAAAAACTATATTATATAGCATCTTAAAGCGATTTTTAAGAATATGATTAATATAGTGAACAATCATTTATTTCTGCGTCAAGATCTCTGCTGGATAGGGTACTGTTAGTCAGGTGATCATAGTAATGATCTATACAACCTCCATTCCACCATCAGTAACGCTATATTTAACGCGGATATCCCAAGAGCATTTAAGATATGACTCGTGGTATTTCATGCTATCTATCCCCAACACCCCATTTCATCTTTATTAGCAAAGTGAACTTTTTCTAGTAACATACGTACTATGCTTTCAGTATACACGCTGCTACTGTATCCTGGCGCAGATATGCATCAGACTAGGAAGAAATTTAGATTTATCAGGTTATAGTTGTAACGCATCAGGCGCTATCATGCGCCTTGCCAGATACTTTTGACCGCTCTTTTTTAAAGAACGGCTCACGCAATACAGATCAACTAAAACCAACCATTACATTACATAAAATCAATACCCCCTCTCGAAAAATATCACTACCGTTATCAGCACCTTTACTTAGATAAATAAATAGAATTATTTATTCATAGTATAAAACATTAGATAGTGCACATTGGACACCTCAATCATCTATCGACTTCATTAGTTGATATTATCGCAAAAAATACTCCAATATTTATATACTACATGATTATTAATTAATGTTTATAGGTAGATAATTTATACAACCTTAATCTTACTGATGACTTACTTTTTGTGGTTAATTTCTGATGGATAAAAAAATAAAAAATACGCAACATACTGTTTTCCTAGTTATTTCTCAAGAAATAAAAGTCAATAATATTGATCTGCGTATTGGACCAATTGAGTAAGTTGGTGTACGAATTCATCTGTATCAGATTGCAGAAAAAATAAAATATTTTATTTCCTCTTCTCTCTATTTATACTATCGGTATATAATCGATTTTTGGGGTACCACACACCCATAATAAGATTATTTATTTAGATTATGGTTTTGATTTAGATAGATTTAGCAGTCATCAACGCTTCCTTAAAGAGGATTTTATTTTTGGTTATATTGATACCCATATTCCAGCTAAAGAGATTCAGCTATTAATTCAAGCGTTTTCTAGGGTTGGAAGTGACTGTCGATTACGTATTTGTAGGAAGACTTAGACCAGAAAATACAACTGGATTATCCGAAATTGCTGTAAAACTACCTCTCTAGATTTAATCTGGTATTAAATGGTCGCCCAGAATACTCCAAGGAAAAAATCATTAAAACTATTTTTAATCCTGTAGATTGTATCGTTATCCCTTCGATAGGGATTAGATATGGGAGAAATTTACCCTTGCTGATCCAGCAAATCATTGTAAATCCGAATTCCTGTGAGATTACCACCAACGTAGACGACGGCATAGCTGAATATGTTCATCATAGAATTAATGGACTTTTATTTGAACATCGAAATGAAAAAGCTTATCTGAGTAAATGCAACATTTAATTAACAATTCCTCATGGACAGAAAATTAAACATTAGGGATGATATACAATCATCTGATGGTAGTATTTTGAGTCAAAAAGCTCACGGTTGTAGAAATAGAGAAAATCTACAAATCACTACTATAAAATAGTCCTTTTTATAGAAGCAAATAAAATGAAACTCGAATCATGGCATAGTATCTATGATACTAACTCTGATGAGAGTAATTTAAAATACTTCATGTGTGAAGATCATTTTTTATAGGCTATTTAGCCTTTCATTAACATTGATAAAATTTTGCAATGTGCCATAAATATAAAATAAAACTAAATTTAACGACATAATGGTAGTTTATGCTTATTAGCACTTGTTTAATCATCTCCTAAAATCATACTAGCAATTGATTTAACTAAAGCAAATTGCGAATCAGGAACTTGATATATCTTGTTCTTTAAATGTTTAAAATCCTTAACAATTTTATCTTTAATTAAAGATGCGCCCCCTCCGATGAGATAAATTCGCTGAAACTCATTAAATGTTTTTAGCTTACTAGATACTAGTACAGATAAATTATTTATAGCATCTTCAGTTTCTGATTTTATTCTATCTAATTTTTGCTGATTTCGATTTATCAACGAATTTAAAAACTCATATTTTTTATAAAAAATATCTAACATTAAGTTATTAGCAGAAGCGTAACTTAAGCCTATATTCGTCTCTGATTTAACTATTTTCTGTATTCGTTTAACAACAGAAGAAACACCTAATGACGGTTCGGCAATAACATGAATTAATTGTTTGAATTTTCCTAAAACAACACCACAATCTAACGTAGTTCCACCCAAATCAACAATAAGAGACGATTCAAAATCATTAACATGATCATATTTAAATCTTTCGTGCAAAGCCGTTAAAGACTCTGGACTAACGTGGACTTTTTTTATTTTAAAGATATCTTTGTAACCTTCTCCATCATGATATTTTATTATTCTTAATAAATTGGCTTTTTTCCTTTCTATATTTTTTATGTTCTTTTGACGTTGTTCATTGAAGAACTCGCATAAAGGTAATGTTACATATAATTCTATTTCACTTGGCGTTAAATCAGTATTCAGTAAAGCATGATGAACAGATAGTAAGTTTTCATCACTATATTGATAATTAATCGTTGTGGTTTCGCTAGCATTAGCGACTCCATCGTTAAAAGAATAGCGTTTGCTATCTATCTCATAATTATAAATGTTTTGCCCGAAAGCAAAATTCCAGTTTCCCGCTAAAAATGAAGTTTCTGTTATTTTTGTCACTAACTTTTTTTGCTCATCAGCATAAGCCACTTTCACAAAAGTGGAACCATCATCACAAAATATCTTTTGCATAAACATCCTTTATATTGGTTTTTATTTTAAAACCAATATATACTCAAAAATGAAAAAGTCAAAATTAATACACAAAAATAACTCAATTTGGTTTATTATTGGTATTACTCTTAATAAGATATTTACTTTATTTCTCCCATCTTTTTACAGAGTTTTAAATACATATCTTTTTATTTCGAAGAAATGTTATTTCATTATTGACACGAAGTAATGACCTTATTTAAAATAAATACTCCAAAATTATGGGTTAATGTTAGATATTTTTTCTATAAAATAAAATTTTGGGGATGAGAAATTATTTCATATTTTATTTATTTTTGTTTCGTGGTTCTAAAAAAGGTTCCAAATTATCCTCAACAACCCAGTGGTTAACTTCCTCTATTATTGAACATTTTTGTCATAACGAAACGCACTTAATTGAATAAGCACCTGATAATTAAGATAAAGTTATATTCACTTCTAGTGTGTGAAATTCTTGAGATGGTGCTGTATCCTGTTGATTGATTTCTATATTGATTACAATAACAGAGAGGATGGATCCACTAAATCAGATATCATCTATAATTCTTGCATGAACGTATCTGTAATACTGTAAGGTAACTGATAGGTACCACTATTAAGGCGGAACTCAATAGCCATGCTGAAAGAGTATTATGAATACTGCCTTGTCAAGAGCGGGTTAATATGGCCGGTGCCCATAACGGTTATTTACAACAGCGAACTATAGAGATTGGTATTGACGATATTGAAATGAAAATATCTAAGATTAGGGAATCGTAGCGGCAAAGAATATACCTCAATATCTCCTTGCTACCGCGTTATATGAAGCGCAAAAAAAGCAACAAAGAGTTATGACCATCAGATGTGTACACCTGTGAAGCATCTATACCTGTGATTTTTATGAACCGCTGTGAACGCTTCTAGATGAAAAGACATGCTCTTCTGTCGGGGGAAGAGGACAACCACACATTTGCAGACTAAAATACCGATGCCTTGAATAGCATCGGTAATGCTGTCTGTCTGATTTAAGCAAATACGCGTTATGTTTATTTCTTAGCCAATGACATATACTGTCCTGTCAAGGTAAGTTGATTGCTTCCACCTGCTGCTAATTATCGGCAGGCACAGTGCACGTGGACGTTAAGGAGAGCCAAGTTGTGCCCAAAAATGATTATTGATAGTCAGAAGCGCAGTGGGCCGAACTTCTGAATGGTTTGCGAGCAATGGATTTAATAGTATCTCCCAGGCTTACTATAGGAGAGATGGTACTTCGATTTTTGTAATGGAATAGAAAAGATGTTCCCGGATATGCAATAGTAACGCTGCTGGCTGTGGGTATAGAAAAATAGTTTATGAGCTGGCTTCACTACATAAAGTCCATGCAACTGAATTAAGGTAAGCTGCTGGAGATTTGGATAGCAGAGAGCCGTGATCCCCCCCCCCGCTAATAAAACCTTTAATTCTTTGTTGGCAAGATTTTAGTGTATCCTGCAGCAATGAAGAAGCTGGAGAAAGTGCGAGAAGAACGGCTGGCATTATATAGGGTTCCCGTCAGTGCACTGGGAACCATAAGAACCATGAATCCGATTGAATCGAGTTTTGGTGACAGGTTGAACCTACGAAGCTGAAGCGCGAAGCACTGTAGTTTGAGAAAAACAACCATTTTAATGTTATTTAAAAGGGTATCCAGTTTGCTCAGAAAATTTAGAACCGCGCAACTAAGACGATTTGATCTGCTAATTCTGATGATAAACAACATCAAATTTAAAGATGGAGAAGAGATTTATAAAATCTCAAAGTGAAATATAGCCTGACGACCGTCATACAGCAGATTTTCTAATAACTCTTTCCTTACCAAAGGAAAGACAGACGTGCTATATTAAAAATTAACCGTAGTGAGTAACTCGCCGCAATTTAATTATCTATCTCTGTTCTATATATGGATTTTCTCATTGCCAACATAGCCATAAAGTTAGTATCGATTAAAATATTAATTTTAATTTCTATTTCTCGATAATATTAAATTTAACAATTAATATATTAGTCAATACTTTATTTATTTATATTGAAGTCAGTATAATCTCTCAATTAATTTCTGAGATAGCATTTATCATTACAGGATTATCGTAATCTTTTCTATTTAAAATTATATATAAATTCTTTTTATTTTAGATATATTTTTTTACTTTTGAAAATAAAAGAAAGCCGGAAAGTATATAAAAACGATAATAGTAAAAGAAAATAAAATGAAGAGAGTTTTTAAAATTTTCATTTTCAAGTTAATAACCAAGCATTTTATTTAGTCAGATTACGTACCATCTTCTGTTTTATTTGTTGAAATTATTCATTAATCAATTTTCATCGATAATTTTAAAAATTTATGATATTTTATTTTTTGATAATTTTCTAGCACTTTTCATTATTTAGGACTTATTAATATTGAAGAGATGCGTTTCTTTCAGGCCCTCAACATATTCTTTGCCTTATTCAGTAAAATGGTATTAAGTTTATCCATTTTTGTTTGCTAAATAATTCAGCTATTTTTGGCGTTTTCCTCTAGTTCGCGTTTGGTTAAAGTAAATACATCTTGCAGCTGACTTACCCACTCCTTTTTGCCTCTGAATAAGTTTGGGTTATAAAGAATATTATTACCTTTCAGGTGACTATCTGATCATGCTATTGCTAATTGGCGTAATCTTGATGACTTCTATAAGTGGTTTGTCAGTGTAGTTTTCCTATTTTATCTATACTAAAAAGCTAAAAATCAGGCTTCTTTAACTGGGTGATAGCATCGTTAGAAAATGATGGGAATATAACTTTGATCATCAATATCATCTTATTTTTGCTATTTATCAACGATAAGTTAGGAGATGTCATAATACTTAGTCAAAGTAGACGTGGACTCTTTGCTTGTCTAAAGAGTAGCTGTAATTTTAGGTGTTATAATTGCCTAACATAGAGCCGAAACCTTATTATCATGATATATTTCCTTCAACTATACCATTAAGTATCCATCTTGCCATAAATATGTCTATGCGAAAAGGGTCTATATAATAATTCGAGACCAAACAAGTAGGTTCTAAGCAAGAGTATTAAAATAAATTCAAATTAATGTTTAGTATTATAGGTTTACATAAAAAACTTATAATTTATTGATATTTAAGATAAAGCTTGACGTCAATTTCCTCCTAGTTTGTAAGAGGAAAAGACATAAAGCGATCAATCTTTAAAACGAGGTTTCAGGAAACTTAAATGTGAATGCATTTCTCTGTTAGTTTCGTGGATCTTCCGCTTCTCCTCGCTTTACCTGGTCGTTCCTCGTTGCTTTGCCACTGTGGGGTACGCCTCAGCTAAAGTTGCGGAGAGCGGTGAAAAAGTTACAGGAATAATTCTTTTTCAATTCTTTTTAAGATTCTAGAAAGCTTATAGCGCCGTTTTCTCAATTTTAGCATGACATAAACATGAACGCCTTAAAATAACTTATAGAGGTGTAGAGAACTTTACGGATCGATACGTAAGCGTGGCAAACTATACTGAGTTAACAGAAATTATAAAACCGCGTTTTCACCTTGATAACTAACTTTTAATTTTTTTCGATCTGTGCAAAACATGTCAATTACAACTATCCGTAACATGATCATTAAATGCTTGAAAATAAAAAATTCTTAAGTATGGAAATTTTATGTGCTTCATCGTAGTGACATGGAGCAACGAATTAACCACAAAATCGTAGTTGGGCGAACCACCGAAGAAATAATTGAAAAGTAATTAGGTAGTGAAATAGAGTACACTAAATTTCAAGGCTTTTAGTAGCTATCTGACCCATCCGACTTGCAATCCCGATTTAGCAGGTTACAAACACGAATAAATTATAGCATGAAATTATGTTAATGCGCTGTAAAAAGCTCAAGGCCATTGACAATATTGTCGCATCTCTGTGCAACATAATTACCATGAATGGCTTAACGCTGATGAACTGCCAGACACGTTAAAAATTCAGCACTATGCGGCGAAAAACACTGATAAGGCGACGGGGAGCGACTACAGGAGAGAATCTTCTCGAGAAAATCTGCCCCAAAACGTGCACTTTCATAGAATATATAATTACAGTTAGCCCCAAGTGCTAAAAAACGTAAGCAATTTTTTGATAGTTCGATGAACTGTCTTAATTAGAAATACGCCGAAAAAACTATAGTAACAGTAACGGTATAAGCGTGATGGTAGCTTGTGTTTAGCAGAGAGTTTTCATTAGTGAGCGTGAAAAATTTTTTAGATAACCAGACTAGCTATGCAGAAAAACTCAAGAATTCCGACTAAGTATTAAAACAATAAAGCGAAACAGGTATCAATCTAGCAATATTATAATCCAGTGCGTAAAAGAGTTGGTTACTAAAAATTATATGCTGGAAAAGCTAAAAAGATCAATGAAATCCCAAAAATAAAAGAAAATCTTTCTTTAAATCCACACTGTAATCGTCTCTAGTAAAGTATCGAAGAAAATAAAAACTTCAACCAAAATTTTATTTGGCTAGTCAGATTATTATGCAGAAAAATATATTTATGGATATTACCAAGCATCTAGAAAAAGAGTTAGAAAAAACAAGTGAGTAGTACGATTATGAAGAGAACGAATCAAAAAGAACTGTTTATCAAAATGTTGCTAGATCAGATAAAAAAATAGAACAGAACTATATGCAGATATTCAAAATTTAACTAAGCAAAGCAGGTTTAAGTTATTCTGAGAAAAATATAGCATATTAAATACCATTAAAATGGTTATTTTTCGAAGCATAGTGCTTTGCGCTTCAGGTTTGTAGGCTCAGTATTACAAAATCTGATTCAATTAAATTGGTCGTTTTTATTGACGCCGAGTGTGCTAATAGGAAGTCATAACGTTCATACGTAGTCCCGATAATAATGAGCAGTGGATAAAAGCGATCACTTACCTGAGAGAACGATTATGTTTTCAGCCAAGAAATAAACGTAGGTGTATCACTTAAATCACGCAGTTACCATTGACTATACTTCTTAATTCAATGTTATTATCCTACTAGGAAAAGAGACCTAATATGTTTTTCAGAAAAAAGTAGCCCTCGAGCTTAGTAAAAATCAACGGTGTTAATTCTTCTTAAATACAGCGCCATGATAGCCTCTTCACCGCTTTTATACGCTTTAGATAAGAAAGCAAAAAGTGGGGTTAAAGTATATTCTATTATCGCTACAATTCTATAACTTTAGACACTTTAATCTCAACATCGTCAATAACAGTTTGTATTGTTTGTTATGCTAAATAATCGTTATAGTCGACGAATGAGATCCGTTAACAAAGCGGCGTTGAGTATCTTGAGCAGCATGGATTCGAGCTCCGGTTCAACAGAGATCTCTATATCATGTCTGTCAAAATTATGCATAAGTTTATAAAATAGATTATTCTAGTATCTAGCATCGCAAATATCAACTAAACCAAACTTTTCATGATATATCTCTCTGTTATTAAAATCATTTACGAAATCAATCAGGTAGATACTACGCCACCATATCCAAAATTTTATACACTAGAAATAAGAATAACTAGTTGAAAAATTCAGATTTTAGTCGTCAAGTTGAGTTTTATTTTATATTTATCATATATTGCTACAATTTCATAAATATAAAATAAAACTCAACTTGACGACTAATGGAACCTTTTTACAAAAGAGTGTTGAAATTTTGGTTAGGTAACTTATTCCTGTTACATCGGATGTAAAACATTCTGGAATGGTGCAAGTAAAAACATACAAGAAAAATTATGTTAAGAATCCGATGAGAAAAAGTCTTAAATAATTTAAATAAATTTATCATTATCTGTAATGATTATGTTATGTAGAAAATGGTGGAAATTATTATAGATTACTTTACAAATGACTCTTCTAGAAAGAAATGCACAAGAATTAGCGAACATCGTGTAATTAGGCATCGATATAGGGTTGATCGAATTAAAGGTCATTATTTATTGGCACATTTTAAATAAATTAAATTATTGTCAATACGAGGAAATGAAGAAGTTATTTTTCTCTGGAATCAAGCAGTTATTCAGCTCAGAAAATTCACTAATAATCATTGATTACTAAATGCTAATTTTATCAAATTAATAAATATGGACTTACTACATAAATCGGCTTACTAGGATTTACCGCCTGGTGAGGTATGCTTTTTTTTTGGAACGAAAACCTTTGGTCGTAACTAATTGACAATTTAATTACTGTTGTGCGCCCTTATAAAGAATGGCATTAATTAGGTAATTTTAAAAAATATAAAAAATCAAACCCTGGCCAATATTTGGCAAAGTCAAGTATATGAAGATTTTAAAAATCTATATGCAAT
>JBQMRP010000022.1:0-424 GCA_052174455.1 Arsenophonus sp. NC-PE1-MAG3
TTACAAGTTGATAATAAGAAAAAAATCATCATGGCACATGCAGGGATCATACCCCAATGGGATTTAGAAACAGCTCAGATGTGTGCTAAAGAAGTAGAGGTTATACTTAGTAGTGATATAGATGTGTACATTCTGTCGCAATATATAAAACAGTCATTTCATTATATTAACAGTATATAGCATCAATACATTATTTTAAAAACTATTCTGAAAGTTCATTATGTATATGTATATGTAGCTGCTATTTGTTGAGGATAGTATTGATATAGTTATCTATAAAATAGATGACATTTGTATAGAAAACAATATATATATATACACAAATCCAGAATGTGTCTTACAGGATGTAGAGAATATTAATATACATGAGTGTTAAATCATTTGTATGGTCAGGTAAGCTGGTTCTGGTTTCATTTATTTTCTG
>JBQMRP010000023.1:0-1140 GCA_052174455.1 Arsenophonus sp. NC-PE1-MAG3
TGCAATTTTTAATAAAGCAAATAACTAGCCGGATTTAATTCGAATGGTAACAAACGTATATAAATAAGTTACATTCTCATACATAAATATGTGTCCGTAATTGTTTTATATCCGACATCGAAGAGTTATTCTAGGTTACCTTTCAAATATGTTATAATATATCGATCTGATGCTTAATGATTGTTTACACATAAACATTTTGTTATTTGTCGATTAATACAGATCCACTAACTTTTAAAACACAAACTGCGATTTTTAACATAGTTAATTATACTTAATATTAAATTTATCGTTCGTATGAAGCCTCATGACTTCTTAGATAGCTGGGTGAATCTATGTTATGGTATATATGGATACAATATGTTACGGTATTAGTTTAACAGTGTTATTTAATGTAATGTGAAATGAAGACAATATAAAACAAATAGAACATTGAACGTGTTTAATGATTTATAAATAATATTTTAATCATATGGGATGAAATTACGCGCCATCTTGATTACGCGGTTGCTAGCAACGCTCACAGATGGCGCACAAACCTCGATTTCTGTACTTGGTTACGTATAAGCATTTGAAATAATGAAAAATGATTTTTCAGCTCACGTGTCGCAACGTCAGTTTTGAATATGATAATTATTGTTGTTAGAACATTCCTATAATTGATTAATTATTTTATAAATGAAACAAATTTGGGAAATATCACATTTTCGTTTAAAATACAAAAGATAATAAATTCATTCTAGTCGTAGAATCTTACATTAAGCAGTGGACCTTATACATGGATTATTATAGCATTCAGTTGATATGCCCATTTGACAGTTTGTTTTTCGTAGAGCGAGACCATACATTAAACCGTATTTGTAATTCGTGATCCTTTGATTACTATAACGACAGCGGCGTATGGCATAATATTTGTAATACATTCTACAAAGTATGGAATAATTTGTAATTTATTCTAGTTGTCTGTTTCAATGATTCTGACGTCACAATTAGACTTGATCACGTGACCTTGTAGTACGAGATTTAACGAAGCCATTCTTGCCATAAAGTGCTAAAAGTGACTACTACAATAGTGATTAATAGGCCTGACACGACTATGTTAGGCCAAAGTGAACTACCTATTGGTGGCTGACGGCATTT
>JBQMRP010000024.1:0-1533 GCA_052174455.1 Arsenophonus sp. NC-PE1-MAG3
TAGCTCAAAAATAGCTCAATGTTTATATTCTGCGTATTTTAGACTTTTGTTAAATGGACCTGCTTGAGTTAAACATAAACAAGATGGCCATAAATGAAATTGCATTCAAGTTATTTAAACAAACTTATTTTGTAAATTATTTACAAGAATATGTTTCTACCACTTTAGTCTTGTTTAGCTTGGAATTCTGTAAATTTAAATTGATATATATATATATTCTCTGCTTTACTTTTCGTATTATGGTTTAAATTAAGATGTTCTCTAATATAAAGACAAACGTTAGTTTTCATTAGAAACAGCGCGGCTTTAATAAATGCTAGTAATAAATGCTAGTTGGTTACGGTAAAATTAATATTATCCAATGTAAAACCCTTGAAATAACAATTTTCTATACGGGTGGCTTGGTACAATAGCAGGAGGTACAATTGCACCTATCTTTAATTTTAAGATGATAAACATAACGAGAAGGTACAGTTTTTTTTCATGAAGAAAGGGTTGAATCGTGATTACAAGAATCAGTTTGATATAACGTCTCTCTGACGTGGTTTCCTAAATTGTATACCTTTTCCCAGATGACACAGTTAATAAACCACAATACCCAATAGCACTGTCTCCACCGATATAATTTCGTCAAACGACGTACCAATTGGAAATACAAATTCGAGTCTTCTTTTTAATCTGTTTTAAGCATATTCTATCCGTAGTATTTATTTATCTCTTCTACGTTCTTAAATAATATATTACTCTTAATAAATTTAGTACGCTAACAGACAAGATGTCATCATCTTGTAACAGTACTACACATGATGGCGTTTATTATTATTGCCCCTAGCAGGAATCACACTATTATATTACTGGAGCTTAGAACTTATCTACTTCTATGTTCATTTTTCTACTTTTTATTGGAACTCGTTTCTTAATTTGTTCTAACAATTTTTATAAATTTAGTTTTGTTAACAATCACTTTTACTTTGTATTTTTTTTTTAGATATATGATAATTTATTTAAGAGTTTTTCCATATCTCTTTCATTATCAGCCAGTAATGTAACGTCATCAACAAACCTTATACACTCCACAGAATTTCCATTCGCTTTTTTCCTGGAGTTTTTTTAAACAAATGCAATGAGAGAGAACAAAGACAAGATGTAAGTCTTGTAAAAGGTAGGCCTAGTTGAAGGTACAGTAGAACGTTTTAGAAAGTATAAGCAATCGACTCATCAAAACCACAATTTGATTAAACATTCAAACAAACTGTTCCAAAACAAACACGAATTCCCCTATTGCAATCCCAATAAAAGAACGATGAGTTAATTTAGAAGATGAGTTTTTGTCCATCGACAACAACCGTATAAAATACTGTGGTTTCATTACATTAAAAATCAATTCACGAAACACTAGAAGTTAGAACAAGAGGTTAGAACTGAAGGTGAAGGTGTGCCATCATCAATCCAGTTTTAATATAGCCGTGTAATGCTATTTGATGCATACGATAAAGTGAAATATAGACGATACGAGCGATTTTTCCTTCAACC
>JBQMRP010000025.1:0-7072 GCA_052174455.1 Arsenophonus sp. NC-PE1-MAG3
TTTTAATTATGACGCTTTCAAAGCATCTGCTTCAAGCAGATATTTCAATAAATAAGACCCTACACCATAAAATCTACTCAGATATCTTTTTAATCGGCTGATATAACTGTTTACATTTTAAATCTGGAATTCTTATCAATAACTCTCTAATTATCTAATCTTATTTAGGTAATGATAACTATCTTGATTCTTGCTGGCTAAGTTTTCATACTATTTAACTCCATCCGAGCAAAGGATGGACTCTTATCGATAATCAGATCAAGAAAATTACTAATGCACTTTGCATTAAACTCTTCAAGAATTTCATCACTCACGTGATCCCTGTTAATCTAAGACGATTAAGAGCGCAATTCATTTTTTATTTTTATTTTAACATCTCCCGTGTTTTCTAGCTTTTCTATGTGGAATAGAAGGATTCTATTTAAAGGATCATGGGAAATATTTCATTAATTTTAACATACCACTATCCATTTATGTTGGTTGTCCAGCTGAACCAAAGAAGAAAATGACGCCATCTAAATTGCTGTTTTCAAATCAATACCTATTTGTTTTACTGACTCTCGTAAAGTTAAGCTATTCAACATAAATAGTAGATAACTAAAATATTTATTTTTTGTTATCTAGTCTCACCAGAGAGGTTCTAATCAGATTATTAAATGTTTTTCTGCGATCGCTAATCTTGCAAGGATCTCACTGTAACAATAATAAATCCCCAGCAGTTACATACTTACTGTAACAGTATAGCAGGATAAAGTGGAATAAGTTGTTTCAATACATAGATCAAGATCATTCAACAGATTTTCACTGAGCTAAGTAATGAAATAGTACTTTATATTAGCATGGAGTGAGAAAGAATCTCTTTGATCTGTATGACTGTTTGTTTTTCATGACAACTCTAGCAAAATTCTTCATATAGTATAAGGGGTTTATACAAACAGCCTTTACCAAGATACCCGATCATTAACATCATCTTATTTTTTCTATTTAACAACAGTAAGTTTAGAGATTCTATAACGGTTAACCAAGTAGAAGCAGACTCTTTACTTGCCTAAAGATCAATATTGATTTTAGGTGTTGTAGTTGCCTTACGATGGAACCTCATGATCATTATATCTTTTCTTAACTTATATCTTCAGAAGTTATTATTACCATGAATAGAGCTATTTGATGAAAGTCTATATAATAATCCGGAGCTAAAGAATTAGTTCATCGTTTATGTGATCATACTGCAATTGTAGATGTAGTGATGACGAATTCTGATAATCTTCATTACAAGCGTGTATTTTGCTGCTCAGACTTTTTTGGCTATTAAATTTACTAATTATTTATTGAATTCTGTCGTAGAGGTTGCAATAAGTTATAGTTAATTAAGCAAATAGGCAGGTTTGATTATTTTAACGCCCGCAACTGCAAATTTGCTTACTCGTTTATCTGTTAGTATAGCTAATAATTTATTGATAACGATTTTTGTCTTCATAACTAAAATAACAATCGTGCAGATAATAAATTATCAAATGTTATCACGTTAATATTACCAAGTAATATATTGCGATACTTAAAGATTACCATCTTTTAATTTGGTATCCTAGTCAAATGTCAAATTTGTTAGTTATTGTTAAGTTAGCTGAGAATAGTTTTTAGCATAAGTAAGAGATAATAAATATCCATTTAATAATTATACTACTAAAGCCCAACACAATAAAAATCGATCTGTTCGTTTTATAATTTAATCATAGCTTAAAAAATGGGTTTCGCGTATAGTTCAGGCGTGCAGAGCGCACTGATAAGATTATACTCACTTATACCCCCGTCCAGTTAATTTATTAACACCAACAGAGTTAAATATATTAATATTGTCAGCGCGTTAGAGATATATAGTTAAGTACATAATAAATTAATAAAAAAGTTTTATTGGATGTGCTGGAATTATTGCTTATCGAGTAAAAAAATTATAAAAGAAAAAATTAAAAAATAAGCAGATAAAATTATTTTTATTTTAATAAAAAATTCTGATAGTATAGCATTTTTATTAAATTGACTAAAATCGTTCTTATGTAGTTTATTTTCAGTAGAGATAAAATATGAAGGAATATATCATTAATAATCCGTAGATAAAAATCTAGATTTTATTTTTACAAATAATGTTTCATTAGTAATCTTGAATTTAATTCAAGAAATTAATACTCTAAATTTATTTTGTAAGATAAAGAGATATATTTACCGCATAAGCATAAATTATTGCTTGGTCACCGTTTACTTGATGAGATACTTCAATGTTATGAAAAAAAAAATAGACATTAAAATTCTTGATCCTCGTGTAGGATATAAATTTCCTTTGCCAACTTATGCGACAAAAGGATCTGCTGGTTTAGATCTACGAGCTTGCTTAGATCAGGCTATTCAATTAGAACCGAGTCAAACTATACTATTACATACAGGATTAGCAGTGCATATTGCAGATCAACAATTGGCTGCAGTTATTCTTCCTCGTTCATGTTTAGGACATAAACATGGTATTGTATTAGGAAATTTAGTTGGTTTAATTGATTCTGATTATCAAGGTGAATTGAAGATTTCGGTCTGGAATCGTGGTGATACAAGTTTCATTATTGAACCTGGTGAGCGTATAGCACAAATAGTTTTTATACCAATTTTTCAAGTTGAGTTTGATCTGGTACAAGATTTTAAAACGACAAAACGTGGTAGTGGTGGATTTGGTCATTCAGGACGTCAATAATAATATTATTATAATTAATTTATTGAATTTTGTTTTTTATAAATATTGAAAAAACAAAGATTATGTTGTCTGGTTTTCCTTTTACGCTGGTCTTGTTTCTCAATAGTAAGAAAGAGATAATAAAAACAGGCTGGAGAGAATCATGCAGGGTTTAGCTTGTTCAAATGTTAGAAACGAGTGATAGAAGTTAGAGCATTACTACAATTAAATTTCTAAGTCATATTGCTGCATTTGAAGAAGCACTTCGTCGGACTTTTTTTTAATAAAAAAGTGCTTGGAGATAGTCTTATTGAATTTATTGAAAACTCTTTTAATTTTACGTATCAGAATATTATTCTATAAGATGAAAAAGACGCTATTTGTCATATTCGGTTGATTTTAATGTTGATTCTCTATTTTGCAGAGAGAAATCCTGCATTAACATGAATAATTACGGCATACAGGTTGCTATATGAGCAAGTGTAGTTACAAGATAGGATTAGTCAATTTTTTGAATCATTAAAGCGCAATTTCAACAGTTTTTAAAAGAAAAAATACGTGATAAGTAAAGTTTTAGTTATGATAAGAGTTTATAATAACCTAAATTATTAGTATTTTGTTAAGTATGCTATCAGTTTTATATAGTTAGAATTTCGATATGCAAAACTAAAAAATTTTATATACAGCTAAGCTAGTGATCTTTATTGCAACGGTAATAATTAATTAGACTATTCACCTCTGCCTGAATACTTCAGCATAGTTTTTATGATAATGACTTAATGAAATTTCTAATTTTTATTTGTTAAGTAGAGTGATATCATAATTATCACGATAAACTTTCATCATAGATAAATGAATTAACATATTCGAATTTTCACTTAATTAATTAATCAATTAAAATAAAAAATAGAAAATACTTTGCATTTAAATTTTAGTTTCTTGAACGACTAAGAGTTATGCTAATGTCTGGTTTATGGAGTTTCAGAGATGTCAGTGTATATTATTGAATAATATCATTGATTCTTTTAATTAAAGAAGAGATGATATTCCATGTAAAATTTACCCTACAAGTATTCGCAAACCATATTTTAACTGAAAACCCCTTTCATTAACGCATCCGTAATGCTGACAGGCAGCTCTAATAGGCGCTATTGTTAAGGCGGGCGCTCGAAGCATATTGCTTGACAATATTCTAACACCGTCTTGATGGTAAAGTATCGTCGCTAGACAAAATACATTTATACGAATCTCTGTACAGTAATCCTTTCATCAGAAAGGTGAACCCTGTTATTTATGATCATCATCTTCCAGTGCCTTATACACCTTCGGTAATAGTCTCCCTCATTGAGGATTCGAGAAAAAACTATAGTAACCTACTATTTAACATGCCTCGTCAGAATATTGCTGATATAGCGCCTAATTATCTCTTCCTGCATCAGGATCTGTTTGCCAGCTAGCACTTGCTTTAGTCTAGTTATCATAGTTTATGCACAACCACCTCTTTTCTTTCAGTAATTCTATATTTTAACGTAGATACCCGTGGTATTTTAGTATCCAAGATATTTCACGCTATGCTACCTCTTTTTGTATTTTTTAAAAAAGCGCACTTTTTACTAATGTCCATACTGTACCTTAAAATAACGCTATACTACTTTCTGTCGTTGGATAACATCCTAAAACCAAGAAAAACACTGAGATTTATTAGCGCATAGATATATCATGCAGCAGCCGGATGACAGCACCTCGCCAAATTTCTTCGACTGATTTTTTTGAAGAACAACTCAACGTCACCACCATACCTATTATTTAATATTCAGCTCCGCCATAAATAACTAAGACATGAACAGGGCGATGTTGATTTAGTTGTCGAGCATAAGCATGCAAGGCACAAAAGATATCAATTTTAATATCCTGTTTTTGTGCTCACTGCAGCATAGTACAGGTGGTAGCAGCGCAAAATAGAGCATTGAGTAGCAGACAATTATCCTTAAAAAAATCTAAAGAAGATTGAACATAGTGAAAGTAATATATCTTGCAATCACAGTCGAACAAAATATGAACCTGTTGCGCTAATCACTACTCGGTAATTTTGAAATAACATGAAATACAGGATTTTAATAAAATTTTAATATAAAAACGATTATGGGAACCTTAGGAGAGGTGCAGCAATAGCGTAGGACAAATACCAAACATAGTAGAAGTTATGCAGACAAGCGTTCGTTTGACAGACATACGGATCCGCGAATTAATACTTTTACTGTATTTTCAAGAAAATTATTCTACAGTCATCATCAATGGTAAAAATTAGTTTAGTTGGTTGTAGAGGGTATACATTTTAGTAAATCAATCTATGGGTATCCTTGGCAGAGAAATAGAAATCATCATCTTATCCTGTATTCATTATATCTATCGGCACCAATTATCTTTACGTTTATCCCAGAAGTTAAGAAGGCGTGGATTATCCCTAATTCCATATAAGTGATAAATTCATCGGCAAGCATACTTGTTCAATTATTTCTCCTTAATGCAGTTGTATCTAGCGTCATCAGCTTGGCTTTAGTGATTTGCTTAAAATCCCGGATAATCGTGACTATAGATGAATAATACTTACGTATTAAGAAAAAATTGTAGACCGAAGTTGGATGCATTGATGTGTGGCCTATTTTGAGAGTTATAAAAAATTTAGTCGGTCTGTTATCATTAATTTCTAGAGAGAGATTATAAAACGCTTCGGATAAACAGGTGGTGCAATAACCTTAAGTCATGTGTTATCTTTTTGATTCACCCGATTTACGCTTTCCAGAAAATTTATTTTTAACTATCTGGATGAATTCCTAAAAAAATTAACATATCGTAGAACATAAACACCACTCAGATCATGAACATCTCAGAAGCAGCGTAACTGCACACCGAACACATCATAGTGCCTACTAAATTTCAGTTGAGGGATTTATCTTGTTACTTATTCCATTTTGGAAAAAATTTATTGGGTTCAATATATACCCCAAGCCTAATTCTTTAGTCTGTTTATATTATTTTTTTAGAAAAGGGGTTGATCAGTTTTCTGAATGATGTGATTCCGTTCCATAGATTACTCGGTCTTTTGGATAAAAAGCTAAAATCAAGGATGATAAAACACGAAAGGTTGCGAATGATAGGTAACGTTGTATATTTCTATATTAGATTAGTTATGCGTGTTTTTGTATTTCTAGTTTCGTTAATATTATTTCATAATAAGGATAAAATCTTTAAGTATTAATATGAATAAAATTAGATAAAAGTTAATTTTAAAATAAAAAACCTAGAGTATCAAGTGATAATTATCATAATTTAAAAGAAAAATATGCAATAATATAATTAAAGTGGTAAAATACCTCATCGTTTTTATCCTCTTGCAAATAAAATCTTTTTTTTTCAAAAAATGAGAAAAGTTGATGATAATTTCTGTAAAGAGTCGATATTATTTCATGTGAGGAAAATTCGTTTATCTGATAATATACTTAATCAGATAAACCAAGTATGCTAATTTTGATAGTGGTTAAGTAGCTAAAGAAATTAGATTTAGATTAAATATTATCATGGTATTACAGAAGCTGGTTCCTTAGATAAGGAACCATAAGAATTTTATTAAAACGACTCTGGTCGTAATCTAGTTACGATTATTTGTTAATATCACTATCATAATATAAAAACTGAATTGTGGAAATCAATGAAAAACTCAATAATGAATTGAGGTCGTGAAAAAAAATCCATGTTATAATTAACTAATTTTACCGTAAATGTACATAGTGTAAAAAAAATCTATAATACATAAAATAATAAAGTGATTTTATATCAAAAAGAATAAATAAAAAATTAGATGATGAATATCAAACACATTAATTGCCATAGTGTCAACAGAAACAAGCTAGACGGAATCTTATAACTTTAAAATCTGCGATGCGGTAACATACGAAATATTAAAAAATACCCAAAGTCGCATGTTGCGCAGCAGGAGTTAAGTCGTGAGATAATGGTAAGAATTACTGGCAGCACTAATCGTGCATACATAACGAAATTAAAAATAAAATAAACTATATTGTACGAGAAGAAGAAATTTTTTTATATAAAATAAATTGGTTGAATGGGTCGTTGCTTACAGTTGTTAGCACCCGTAATGAAGCGTATGAATCTCTTATCGATGATAAATGATAAGAGTAGTGAGCCATGACTGTTCACCCAATCTAGTGCATAACTTAAAATGTAAACAGTTATATCAGCCGATTAAAAAGATATCTGAGTAGATTTTATGGTGTAGGGTCTTATTTATTGAAATATCTGCTTGAAGCAGATGCTTTGAAAGCGTCATAATTAAAA
>JBQMRP010000026.1:0-350 GCA_052174455.1 Arsenophonus sp. NC-PE1-MAG3
GTATGCACTGAGTATTCATGTTGTTTTCATGCAAATGGGTATATGTTAGCTAAGAACTGTACAGTAGAAAAAACTAAATCTAGGTATATGTAAAAAAAAAATAGAAAATAAGAAACAGTGAGTGACTAAATAAAGAATAGTGTTGTGTGAGTGTGAAAATAAAAAAAAAACTAAATTCAGAAATTAATATTTAATTTCTGTAATAAAAGTGCAATACAGATTCAGTTAGACAGTACAGGTATTGTCCAGCTAAACCACACACTCATGCCATTATGCATTTATTGTATTTCCGTTTTTTTCACAAATTAATGCGTGATGCAGGCTTAGTAAATTCTGATGAGCCAGTTAAA
>JBQMRP010000027.1:0-1927 GCA_052174455.1 Arsenophonus sp. NC-PE1-MAG3
GGTGAAAATAAAATTTTTACACCAGAAGAAATTAGTTCCATGGTACTATCAAAAATGAAAGATATTGCCCAGACATATTTGGGTTTCCAAGTTGAAGATGCAGTAATCACAGTACCTGCTTATTTCAATGATTCTCAAAGGCAGGCTACAAAAGATGCAGGAACTATAGCTGGATTAAATGTGATAAGAATAATAAATGAGCCCACTGCTGCTGCTCTAGCCTATGGTCTTGACAAAAATCTTCAAGGAGAAAGAAACGTTCTTATATTTGACCTTGGTGGTGGCACATTTGATGTTTCGATTCTTACAATTGATGAAGGTTCTATATTTGAAGTCAGATCTACTGCAGGGGATACACATCTTGGAGGAGAGGATTTTGATAATCGTTTAGTTAATCATTTTGTAGAAGAATTTAAAAGAAAATATCGTAAAGACCTCACAGGTAATCCAAGATCATTAAGACGTCTTAGAACTGCAGCAGAGGCTGCAAAGCGGACATTATCATCTACTACACAAGCTAATATTGAAATTGATGCATTATATGATGGTATGGATTTCTTTACCAAAATAACCCGAGCTCGATTTGAAGAACTCTGCTCCGATTTATTTCGTGCTACATTAGTACCAGTCGAGAAGGCTCTGAATGATGCAAAACTGCAAAAATCAGAAATACATGAAGTGGTGTTAGTTGGTGGATCAACACGTGTACCCAAGATTCAAAGCTTACTTCAGAATTTCTTTTCTGGTAAACAACTCAATTTTTCAATTAACCCTGATGAAGCTGTAGCTTATGGAGCAGCAGTTCAAGCAGCCATTTTAAGTGGTGATAGTAGCTCTGTAATACGAGATGTACTTCTCGTAGATGTTGCCCCATTATCTTTAGGAATAGAAACTGCAGGAGGGGTTATGGCCGTAATAATTGAGCGTAATACAAGAATCCCATGTAAGCAACAAAAATCATTTACAACATATGCCGATAATCAGGCTGGTGTAACTATTCAAATTTTTGAAGGTGAGCGTGCTCTAACAAAAGATAATAATATTCTTGGAACTTTTGATCTTACTGGATTACCACCAGCTCCTAGGGGTGTGCCTCAGATTGAAGTTACTTTTGATATTGATGCAAATGGAATTCTAAGTGTGTCTGCTAGAGATGACAGCACTGGAACAGCAAAAAATATTGTTATTAGTAATGACAAAGGTCGTCTCACTAAAGCTGAAATTGAAAATATGTTACATGATGCAGAAAAATACAAGGATGAAGATGAAAACGAAAGAAAAAGAGTTCATGCTAAAAATGAATTAGAAAGTTATGCCTACAATGTAAAGTATGCAGTGAATGAAGCTGGTAAAGTACTTGAAGAAAGAGAAAAAGAAAATACAATTTCAGCATGTAATAATACTATCCAGTGGATAGAGAATAATCATTCAGCTGAGAAAGAAGAATTTGAACATAAATTTCGAGAATTACAAGGACAATGTGGGCCAATAATGATGAAGCTTCATAATATAGGTAGATATCGTCGAAATGAGGAAGAAGGTGGACCCAAAATTGAAGAAATTGACTGAGCCATCTGTTAATATATATTAAGGTGCAGTAATCCATACAGTGCATTATAATCTGTATACAAATAAATTTAGTACATTGATGTTTTTTATTTCAATGTTAGTAGGGTTTTGGTGGAATTTTTAAACAAAGGATGACATTAAAATGTTTTATATTCTTCATTAACATAATTTCATTCTATAATTTCAAATCTTAGTACTTTATGAAATAGAGATACTGTTATTCACATTAAAATACAAAACAACAAAGTAATCTTTTTCGTAGTTTACATGTTACGAGTTTAATATGCTTGCAGTAGCAAAAATATATACACTTTTTTATATACTTATCGACTTCGGTACACTGTTTTAAGTAATTTCC
>JBQMRP010000028.1:0-643 GCA_052174455.1 Arsenophonus sp. NC-PE1-MAG3
ATGATGAAAATATTAGTATTGAAGGGTTACTGAAATATATTTCAGGCCCTGATTTTCCAACTGCTGCAATTATTAATGGTCGCCACGGTATTATCGACGCATATCGGACGGGACGTGGTACTCCAGTTAGATGCATACAAGCGGAAAACTAAATTAATTCTATGTTGACAGGTTTGATGAACTATTCTCTTAAATAAGAATATAATTTAAGGGAAACGATAAAGCAGATCTACTTACAAAAAGGGAGCAACCACACGACGTCAACCAGCTGATCAGGCTGAATCTCTGGAAATTCAAAAACAATAACAACACACGACTGAGCAGCGAGAAACAAATACATGGAAACCCTTAACTTCTGCCAAAATGCACCGAGGAAACCATCTCCGCCATACCTACCTGCACATTAAGCCAAGAAGAAATTGACGGACGACACTTGGAAGATTGCCCAGCAAGAGCGGTGTAAGCCAAGTACTGGAGAGCCAGAATGTAAATGGTTTAAATGCCAACAGGTTCACATTTGAAACAAGCCAAACAACCGACAATATAATTTACTCATTTCACGGAAAACACGGAAAGTGATTTTAATCTTTTAAGTGCTGTACCCACCCAACGTTTTACAGCGTATTGAGAGTATGCAATTTTA
>JBQMRP010000029.1:0-1509 GCA_052174455.1 Arsenophonus sp. NC-PE1-MAG3
ACGTTGAGCTAACATGATAAGCTCTTGTTCTAATCGATTATTATCTATCTGAATTTCTGCCTCTTCTAATTTTATTTGTAAGCGTTCACGTTGCCATTTGCATATATTATTAACTGAAACTTGTTACATGCCTTTTGAAATATATTCATTACATGAGTCAAATGCCCTTAATCATGGATTCCAAAATAAACTATATAATACTGTTACTTGAACGTAAAAAGAAGGTACCTTATTGTTCATACCTCAGATTCTTCCCCCTCCCACCAGCAGGAGGTAAAAAACCCATTTTCATATTTTTTTTCTCTCATTTTAGTCCATGAAAAATTTTGAAAAAATCAGGTACATACATTATTAGAAGGCCTTTTATGTGAGTTTTTTAAAGGGTCATACCACTTATTTAGGCCCCTAAAAAATTCGAGACATTAAAATTAAAAAATCTCTAAAAAAAGATCATGAAATGAAGGTTTTTTTAAATATGATTGTGTGAAATGTTCAGTAATATAAAACCATGAATTTTTCAGGTTATTTGGAATGGTGGTTTAATGGTCAAAATGCGTTTGTTTGACATTTTTAGCTATTTTTACATTTTTTCCAATTTCTTTACGATTACTTTGGCACAAACCCTTTTTTATTCAATATGGGTTCAAAGCTACTTAATGATGGCATACAACATCAACTTTTTAACATTGTAAGTTAAGAAAATATTGCTTACACACAAATAATAATAATTTTCATATCTCTATTAACCCAGTCATAAGGCCAATTAGATTATGAGCTCATATTAAATTGAAGAAGGAAGTGACCTTTTTTAATAATATTTTAATATTCACATATAGAACATTATTTTATGACACTCTTCACCTCTCACCACAGTATTGAACCACCCCAAAACAATCTAAAATTTTTGAAAAATTTGTTATTTTGTGTACAACTTACAACTTAGCAACTTCATCTGCATCACATGGACTAATTGAAGATGAAATTTATTAGGAATTCTCTCACTCATTTTCTCAAATATTGGTTTAAGACATTGGTGACAATGGTACATCACAAAAAAGTAGTACCTTCAGTGAGAATACAAGTTTGCTATCTCAGATTACTGATAGTGGTTCTTGGCACAGATGGTTATCAGTACGAAGAAACTGAAAAAAATAACCTTTCCTTTTCACATAATTATTTCAAGTAAATCCTATTGTTGTATTTGTAAGTCGATAGTAGATATTCATGATGTTCCATTTAATGTTCGTATCCAATTTTCGTAAAGAGGCGTATTTTTATACCTAATAGAAATAGGTGTTGTTCAAAGCATAGTATTAGAAATGGTTTTTATGAGGATGAAGTACAAGCAATGTTTGTTTATTTGAATGAATCTATAATTGAATGTACAGAATTAAGAATTGTTTTGGATAAACTATCAAGTGAAATTGACTCTTGACTTCACAATAAGATTGGTGACTTTGCAATTTCAGAAGAACAAGTGAAAGCACTAACTGGCTATAATTAGGATTC
>JBQMRP010000030.1:0-233019 GCA_052174455.1 Arsenophonus sp. NC-PE1-MAG3
ACTTTTAGTGTATTCTGCATAGATGAAGAAGCTGGAAAAAGATGGAGAAGAACAGCTGGCATTTTATACTTCCTATATCAGTGCATTGGGCATCAATAAGAACCACGATTCCATTTGAATCTGTTTTTATTATATTTTAGGCTACACGAGAATCCGACGTGAAAAGCACTGTAGCTCAAAACAACCATTTCAATACTATTTAAATTGTTCCTATTTACTCAGAGAAGCTAAATGCGGCTAAAGGGATTTTGACCTTGTTTGATCCTGATGCTAAACAACATCTAATTTAAGGATGGAAAGCAGATTTACGAATCATTAGAGTGATAGAGCTTGGGGCCCTGAGTATCCATATATTAGATTTATTAATAACTTATGATTCAGATGCAAATCTGTTGCTAGAAAATGATATTG
Source organism: Arsenophonus sp. NC-PE1-MAG3 (assembly GCA_052174455.1). Taxonomy (GTDB): domain Bacteria; phylum Pseudomonadota; class Gammaproteobacteria; order Enterobacterales; family Enterobacteriaceae; genus Arsenophonus. Next base: position 412 of record JBQMRP010000030.1, read on the forward strand.
TTATCATTATTGGTAGTTAAATCTAACTTATTATTTATTAATACTGATAGACTATTATTTAAAATAAATAATTTGTTATCTATAAAATTTTATTAATTTTTTTAAAATACAATTAATTATTTAAAACTTTTATATTTTATATAAAATAATTTATATTATTATCATTAATATTCATTAATAAAAATCGTAATCAAATGATTTTTTATATTTTTGAAAAATAAGTTTTTATTTTTTTTGTTTACTTTCTTATTAGAAAGTAAACTGTTGCTTTTTTATCATAGCAAAGCTAAGTTTTTTTTAAAAATTATTGACGATTTTATCATGTTGCAGTACGATTCACATCGTTTTCGGCGAGTAGCGCAGCCTGGTAGCGCAACTGGTTTGGGACCAGTGGGTCGGAGGTTCGAGTCCTCTCTCGCCGACCAATTTATTATCTCTAATCTTATTCTAATTATTTTTTATTTCTGTCTAATTAATAATACTTACTTAATTAGGTAGATTAATTTTTTATCAGACTAAATTTATTAGAGATAAAGTCTTAATATAGTTTTGAACTTATTTAATAAGTGTGATAAGTAATTCTACTATTCTAGTTTTTTATTAAAACATAATAAAATAGTTGTTGATTTTGATATTTTCTATTTTTATAGAAAATTAATTTTATTTTTTTCTGTTATTTTTTAGTGAAAGGAAGTTACAGACTTATTAAAAATCTAGTGTCTAATGATTAGACTATCTTCCTGCTATGAAGCTTTATAAGTTTCTTATTCATCCTTAAATTTTATGTTCTTACTATCAGAGTAAGCAGCTTAAATCCTCTTAGCCCTTCCAGTTTTCTAAGAAGATAGAGCACTTAAGTACTATTGAAAGAGTTATTTTACTTATCCTCATATCTGGTGTATGGAGTTTCAGAGATGGTGGTGTATTCTGATGATTAATTTCGTGAATAATATCAATAACAGAGAGATGATGTGCCATGAAAAAATCTACCCTACAGGTAATTCTAGAAACCAGAGATTACCTTTTATCTCTTCTATGAACTCATCCGTAAAATTAACAGGAAACTGATAGACACCGCTGTTGAGATAGAGCTCAAAATCCATACTGCAAGAACATGCTCAACGCCGCTTTGTCTACAGTCAGTCATGTCGTCGACTGTAACGGTTATTTTCACAGCGAATCATACAGATTTATATTGGGGAGTTGAGATTGAAGTGACTAAGATTAGTAGTAAGGGTAATTACAGCGATAACGGAATATGCTTCAAGAACTTATTAATAGCACCTTATCTGAAGCGTATAAAAGCAGCGAAGAGTTCTAAAATAGTTATTTTGTCGATATCCACCGATAATTTTATAAATCTCTGGGAGGTGATTCTCGGTGAGAGTACATAGTCTTTCTGTAGAAAATTCATCAGTAGACTGAAATACCGATGCCTTGAAGAGTACACAAGCAATGATAACTACATGATTTAAGCGATATGCGTTACGTTTATTTCTTGGTTGAGAGCATGTATATTGTTTTGTCAAAGATGCTGATCGCCTTTACTTGCTGCTTAATTATCGGCATCAGTGCGTATAGAATAAGGAGCTCATTAGGTTAGACGATGGTTATCGAGAATTAGAATCTGCATTAGACCGAACTTCTTAATAGCCTGCGAGCACGAGCTTTAACCGTATCTCTCAGGCTGCGTTTACTATATGCGAGATTCCATTACTTTTGAAACGTAATAAACAAAGGTATCCTCATATATATAACACCAACGGCATTAACTACACAAAATAGCTAATTTGCTAGTTTCATTCCAAAAGCCATTCAGTATTGAAAGTTAAAGTGATCTGCAAGAGATCATGGTTAGCAGAAAATTCTAATGCCGCTAATAATCCCTTGATGTTTTGTCAGCAAGATTTTCATTATATCCTGCAGCAATAAAGAAGTTTGATAAAGATTGAGAAGAATGACTGGCATTATATCCCTTTCTGTCAGCCCACTGTGGCGCCATACGAATGGCGAATTTAATTGAATCACATTTTGTGAGAGTAAGGCTACAATGCTGACACACGCGAAGCTCTGTAATTCAAGAAAAGAAATTTTTCAATTGTATTGAATTTGCTTTCGTTTTTTCAGAAAAGCTAGAATCTTCTAAGGAAGAGTTTACCTGCTAACCATAGTGGTAAAATGCATCAAATTTAAGGATGGAGATTAGATTCACCAAGTATTAAAATGGAACATAGCATGACCCATTATACACTAGATTACTAACAACTCATAGAGTAGGAATTTTCTTTTATTTTTATTGTGCATGTATCTTTAAGTAGTGCTCAAAACTTATTTTATCTACTTGTTCAATTGCTAACTGTTTGCTAATTGAGGTGTGATGAGCATTAGTAAAGTCAGCTTCCGTTATTACTTCATAAGGTTCATTTCTTAATTGTTGATAATAGATTTTAGCCAATTGTAAACCATATTGATTAATACTCTGTTCAATCATTAGTGATAATATTTTTCCAGAATAAGTAAGCTCTGGATTTTCAAGCATTGATACCAATTGAGAACAAATTTCATGATATCGCGTATTACCACTAACATCTAATACATTAGCAACTCTGATTAAATCATCAAATAATATTTGCCCTACCTCTTTTAAGGGTCTCATTGATTCACTGCAACCCACACCAATTATTTGTCCAGGTTTACGACCTTCAAGTATCACTCGATTCCAATTCATGCGACAATAATTTAATTCTCTTTCATCCATTACAGGTGCATCTGCTAATGCACACCAGATTAAAAAAAGATCAAGAAAATGGATCTGAACTTCATCAATACCAATGGCAGTAAATGGGTTAATATCTAAAGCTCTAATTTCAATATATTCAATTCCTTTTTTTAATAGCGTATCGGATGGCGACTCATCACCAATAAGAACTCGTTTTGGCCGAATTGGGGCATATAACTCATTTTCAATTTGCAAAATATTGGTGTTCAGTTGTAAACGTTTACCATCTTTATTATATATACCTAATTTTGTAAACTCTGTTGAAGGCTGTTTTATCGCTTGTTTAAGGCCAGCAACATAAGTTGTTAAATCATTAAAGGTGATTTTTAGATCACTTTGAGATTTGTTGGTATATCCAAAATCACTCATTCGTAATGATGTTGCATAAGGTAAATAATAGGTTCCTTTAGTTGTTTTTTCAAAAGGAAGATGCTTGATATTTCTATTTTCGTGAAAAAAAGAATCACAAATTGCAGGCGAGGCGGCAAATAAATAGGGGATAAGCCAACCAAAGCGGTAATAATTACGAATAAGTCGAAAGTAACCAGCAGAAATTTTATCCTTACCACTTTTTGTATCCTTAACAGAAACCAAGGCTTGCCAGAATTCTATTGGTAAAGAAAAATTATAATGGATACCTGCAATTGTTTGCATTAATGCCCCATAACGATTCTTTAATCCTTCTCGATATAAAGTTTTAAAACGACCAATGTTAGAAATACCATATTGAGCGAGTTTAATGTTGTCTTTGGGTTCTATAAAACAAGGAATACTTAATGGCCATATCAATTCATCATCAAGATGACGTACTGTATAACGGTGTAAATCTCTTAAAAATGCTAAAACGTGCCCAATATTGTTATCAACTGGAGTAATGAATTCCAATAAAGCTTCAGCAAAATCAGTCGTGATCCATGGATGAGTTAACGCTTTCCCTAAAATATCAGGATGCGGGGTCTTTGCCAATCTTCCTGTTGGCGTAATTCTTAGTGTTTCACGCTCAATGCCTCGATGAAGGCCATGTAATATATTAGGGCGTACCTCTAACCATGATAGAGCTTTTGATACATTCGGGATCAAATTAACCCCCGTTATTTGTTCGTTATTTTTTGTTAGAAAAGTTACTTTAACGTAAATAAGCAGAATTGTCGCCGTCTAGCTAATCTAGAGGAGATAATTAAAATAAATGGTTATTTGTTAATAAACATATTTTTATTATATGGCGCATCCAGAAGGATTCGAACCTCCGACCGCTCGGTTCGTAGCCGAGTACTCTATCCAGCTGAGCTATGGATGCACTATCAAGATGGCGGTAAGGGAGGGATTCAAACCCTCGATGCAGCTATTAACCACATACTCCCTTAGCAGGGGAGCGCCTTCAGTCTCTCGGCCACCTCACCATAAAAATAGAAACGAGAAAATTTTAAATTATCTCTCTGTTGCATGGCGCTCATATTACTTTGCCATACTTAGAAGTCAAACAATTTTCTAATCTTTTTACGTTTTTAGTCATTTGAATATTTTAAAATCAAGATGAGTAGTTTAACAACGAAATAAATAATATGCTATTGAATTATTAGAAAATCTGGCGTAGGCTTGTAAGCCTCTTCATCCTTCTGAAGCTTCGTGGAAGCTGTTATCCATGCTAAAATTAGACATTCTTACCACCAAGAAATCAGCAGATCAAATCCTTTTAGGACAGTTTTAGCATTTTTGAGTAGACGGAAGAAGCTTCAATACTATTAAAATGGTTATTTTTTGAACCACAGTGATTCATGTATCAGCTTTATAAGCTCGCCTGTCGCAAAAGTTAATTTAATTGGATTATCGTTCTTATTAATGCTTTATTTCACTAATATGAAGCATAGAATGCCAGCCATTCCTCTCGATTTTTTCCAGCTTATTCATCCCTGTAGAATATAATAAAAACCTTACCAACAAAAACATTAAAGGGTTTATTAGCGGCTTCACAATTCTCTGTTAGCTAAATTTCTGGCAGCTGCATTAACTTTCGGTGTTTCATGCCTTTAGAAAGTGAAACCAACTATATTAGTTATTTTGTGTAGCTAATAACATTAGTGCTATGTATCTGGTAATATCTTTGCTATTTCATTCTAAAAATCAAAGGATCGTCTTCCCTAGTAAGCTTAGTAGATGCAGTTAAATTACTTAACTTTCGGTCATCCAGAAGTTCAGCCCAGTGCGCTTCTGACTCTTGTAACCATATTCGACCGAAATGAGCTCTTTATATCCATGCGGGAGTTTGCCTTCGTCTTAACTAGCAGGTAAAGGCGATCAGATTGCCTGACAGAATGACATATGCCTTTAAGCCAAGAAAAAATATAACGCGTATCGATTAAATCACGCAATTGTTATTGACTCTGTTCTTTAAGTTATTGATATTCAGTTTTTTTGATGGTACTGGCAGAGAGATCGTGTACTTTTTTATCGAAAAGCGCCCAGAGAGCTTCGTGAAAATTGTTGCTGAATAATGCCTCATGCCTCGCAGTTATCCAGCTATAGTAGTAACTCTTTACCGCTTTTGCACGTTTTAGATAAGGTAGGAACAAGATTTTGAACCATATTCTATTGTCGTTGTAACCCCATAACCATTAGGCAGTTTAATCTCAACATCACTAATACCACTTGATATGGTTCGCTGTGACGAATAACTGTTGCGGATAAAAGATAAGATTCATAAAAAAGGCCTATTAATTATGTTCTCGCAATCATGGGTTCGAGCACAACCTCAACAGAGGTACTATCAGCTTACTGGCACACCATTATGAATGAGTTCATGCAAAGGATTAGAGGTAATATCTGATTTTGTAAAAGAATACCTGTAGGGTAGACTTTCATGATATATAATCTCTTTGTTATTGAAATGATTCACAAAATCAATAATTGGAATACGCCAGCATTTTTATGAAAATCCATAGATCAGAAACAAGTGTAACCCAGGTAAAGGCAATTAATTGCTCATTCATAAAAAGTAGACTCATTAATTTTTGAGAATAGCAAAACATTATTTAGACAGCGAATTAAAAGCCGAATATAGCTAGAAGAAAAAGTAATCAAAAAAAAACAAAAAATTTCTTGTTAATTCTTCCTTGAAAGGAATTGTTTATTTATACCTTTCAATAGCTATCATTAACGTATAAAAAGCATAGCAATAGAATCTTAGTGCTGCCTAAATATTTTTAACAATAGACTATTAATTAGTATTTTCTGATCCTAAAGTTGTTAACTATTATTAGCAATTAATCGGTCATGATGCGAATTATTCCCGCAATTATAATTTATCTATCAGGATCAAGCAAAACTTTTAAAATTATTATCAGCTTCCTGCTTGGTCGCAACATGCTGGATTAAATTTAAGTATTTATGATCTCAGTCAGTTAGATTTAGGTAACAAAAGTTTGATATAACTCTAATTTGAAGTCTATTTTTAATTATAAGATGTTAAATGAAAAAAAATTAAAATCCGCATTATGGATTTTCTGTTTTCTAGCACCGTACCGACAAAAATCAATTATTATCAGTTAAAATTTAAATTGGATGATATAAGACGAGTTTATATCCAAGATAAAAACTAATTTTGCACATTAACACCGTGATAATCAAGAAATTTATCTGAAAACAGATAAATAATAGCCTATTTATCTGTTTTATACTACTAGTAGCTGTACTATTTGGTGATCAATATTTGGATACGATAGAATTATCTTTATATCAAAAAGATAAAATATCAACCAATACCAAAGAAAATTTAATTGCCATGCTGATTAACCACCAGCAGAAAGTTAGGTTAACGATTAATTGCAAAGTATTTAGTTCTACAAATCATTAGAGAGACTCTTATTAAATAGCTTTATTCATGGCACTATAGCTAGTGATTGATATAGTTGAGTGTAAAATATTATGATGATGAAGACTCCGTCGTTAGATAAGTGCAACACCTAAAATCATCGCTGCTCTTCAAGCCAACAAAGAACTTGCGTCTACTTTTTTTTGGGGGGTGTTTATGACATATTCAAACTTATTGTTACTAAATGGCAAAAACGAAATAATGCTGATATTAGTTATATTAGCAAAGGTTTGTTACCTTGTTCGCAGAGTAATTTGTAGTCATGTCTGTATTTAAATTATTTTATGTTTTAAACAATCTTTATTCATGCAAGATAATTCTGTATATAAATAAATCTACTCCTTAGGAATTACTATTCGTTCTTTTAATTAGCTGATATAATTGCCCAAATTTTGAATCTGAAATTCTTTACCAATAACTCTCTAATTATCTATCGCTTATTAAGCGATAGTGACTAATTTCATACTCGCTAGCAAAGATTTCCTACCATTTAATTCCATCTGAATAAAGGAGGATGGACTCTAATCGATGATTAACTCAAGAAAACAGATAACATACTCTGCATTAAACTATTCACGATCTCATCGCTCACATGGCCACTCATTGATCTCGGGTAATTAAAGACTATGATTCCTTCTTTCCTTTCATTTCCTTCTCTTCCGCATTTTCTACCTTTCCTATATGGAATATAACACTTCCTTTTAAAGGATTCATGGAAAAATGTTCTGTCAACTTCAATAATATCCTTACTAGATTAAGTTGGCTATTGTTCTAAAGAAAGGAAGCAGTGCCGTAATTTAAATGCTGCTTTTAAATAAATTCTTTTTATTTTCCTGGATTCCCATAAAATCAACTTATTAAACATGTATTAGCAGATAACTAAAGAATTTATCCTTGTAATATACTTTTGCCAGAGGACTTTTAGTAAGATTTGTTAAATCTTTTCCTGCGATTGGGGATTTTGCAACGGTATCGCTGTAAACCTTAAATGAATGTCACCAGTTGGAAATATGTTCATTGTGACAATATAAGTAAGATAAACTAAATGATTTGATTAAATCTATAAATCCATATCATCTGATAAATTATCGCAAAACTAACTAATAAGATGTAGTTTTATGTTGGTATGACGTAATGAGGGCTATCTTTGATCTATATGAGTATTTGCTTTTTTCATAGCAACCGCTGTAGCGAAAATCCTTCATATAGTATATGTGATTTCTATCAACAACCTTTGCCAAGATAGCTATAATTTTATATTATAAGGAATAAGTCATAACTTAACTGAATAGTTAAAATACATTATTTATAATGGTTTTTCCTAGTTTGATATAATATGACCAAACATTAACTCTTTAATTTAAAACATTGGGAGGCTAGTAGTATGCCGAATTGGGTAACAGGAAAAATTATTAAAAATCACAAATGGACAGACTCATTATTTAGTTTAATCCTCGAGGCGCCAATTAAATCGTTTATTGCTGGGCAATATGCTAAACTTGCGCTAGAAATAAATGACCACCGTATCCAGCGCGCCTATTCTTATGTTAATGCACCCAATGATAAACAATTAGAATTCTATTTGGTTAGTGTACCGGAAGGAAAGCTCAGTCCACAATTTGAAACATTAAAACCTGGTGATTCTATCTATATTACTGAAGAGGCATCAGGTTTTTTTGTATTAAAAGAATTGCCTGATTGTGAAATTCTTTGGATGCTATCAACAGGTACCGCAATTGGACCTTTCTTATCCATTTTGCAACTTGGCGAAAATTTAGCACGATTTAAACAAATGATCCTAGTCCATGCGGTACGTTATGCTGAAGATTTAAGTTACTTACCATTAATGAAAAAACTTGAAAAAAAATATCAAGGAAAATTGAAGATTCAAACTATTGTAAGTCGTGAAAAAAAAATTGGCTCACTCACTGGTCATATTCCAGCGCTAATTGAAAGTGGCCAGTTAGAACAGGTAGTAAAAGTAAAAATTGATCCGTCAACTAGCCATGTTATGCTTTGTGGTAATCCACAAATGGTTAAAGATACCCAACAACTACTAAAAACACAAAGAGGGATGAATAAGCACTTACGTCGTAAAGCGGGTCAAGTTACCAGTGAACAATATTGGTAAGCGATGGAAAGTAAAAATTAATTAATTAAGATATAGTTAATTTGCTTAGTTTTATCATAACAATTTTTTATCTAGACCTTTAAACTATTAGAATCTAAAAATAATGTAGTAACTATAAATTAAAGAAGGAGAATTGTCCATAATATAGACCCATTTCTAAAAATGGGGTTAGATAAGTTAACAATTATGGAGATAGGATAAAACTAACAACAACTAGCCACTAGATTTGCTACGATCATATAAACATTTTGTAAAATTAATGCTAATGGATAGAGTAATAAAAGTTATTAGCAAATCTAGTGTATGATAGTCAGGATGTCACCTCCTCTTAACTGCGTTCATAACTTTTATGAGTAGACTGCAGTAACTTAGATAGCATTGAAAAGTTTGTTTTTCTCAAACAACAGCGCTTCGAGTGTTAACTTCATAGCCCAACTATTGCGCAAAATTCGATTCAATTGAATTTATCGTTCTTATTAATGGTCCAATGCTCTGACAAGAAATCGTAGAATTCTAGCCGTTCTCTTCGCTTTTCTACAGATTTTTCATTGCTGAAGAATACTTTACTGAAAACTTTACAACAGAAGATTAAGGACTTTATCAACGATATCAAGCCTCCCTGCTAGTATGACTTCACCATAAGCTCACTTAACTTCGATTGTAAGCTCTTGGGGCGCAAGCCAACACATCAGCTATTTTGTGTACCCAATAAGCATTGATCCCTGCATGTCCGAAAATATCTTTATTTTTGTATTCCAAAAATTAAGAATAAAGCGTCTCCCGTAGCAAGCCTGGGAGATATAGTTAAGCTACCCTCTAGAGTAGGTCATTTAAAAGTTCAGTTAAGTTCGCTTCTGATTCTTGATAGACATCTTTGAGTACAACGAGCTGCTTAGATTCATGATTAATGACGTCAATAATAACCAGAAGGCAAAGGCGATGAGCTTATCTAACAGAAGCGCATAAATGCCATCGGCTAAGAAATAAATGTAGCGGTATCGCTTAAATCACGCAGGTACACACCCTTACCTGTTACTTTTTAAGCTATTGCCATTTAGTCTACTGATGGTACTTCAGAGAAGACCATATGCTTTTTATCAAAAATTTCCCCAGATCTTAATGAAAATTACGGGTAAATGTCCGTAGAACAGTTATGGGAGATAGATACTCTTCGCTACTTTTGGACCCCTAGATTAAGGATGGGTAGCATACGAGGTGTTGAGGAATATTCCGTTTTTCCGCTGCAATCTCTAACTTTAATTAGTTTAATCTCAACATCGCTAATAGTAATCTGTATGGTTTTTTGTAGAACATAATCGTTACGGTTGATGGCATAAAGTCGCCACCGTAAACAAGGCAGTGTTGAGTATGTTGATTGGTATGACTTTGAATTCCTTCTTAATAGCAGTGCCTATCAGTTTACCCTACCATAATTACGGATGGTTTATGGAAAGGATCAGAGGTGATATTTGATTTCTGGATATCCGTATAGGCTAAATTTCATGACATATTATCTCTCTGTTCTTAAAATCATCCACGAAAGCAATCAGCAAGATACGACACCCATCTCTGAAGCTGTCTCCATACACAATATATAAGAATAACTCAAATAGGTATGAAAATAGAGTAATAATAAATTTTGATTATACTATATAGTACGTATATTAAGATGTTTAGACATCTTAATAAATAAAAAATATAAATATGACACTTGTTCTTATTTTTTAACCATTTTCATATAATAAAAAAGTTAAATTTAATGGAGTAATGTGATGAGTCAAGGTATTCCGGCAATTTTTCTCGATCGTGATGGTACCATTAATCTCGATCATGGTTATATTTATAAAATAGATAATTTTCAGTTCATTGAAGGCGTAATTGAAGCAATGCTTGAATTGAAAAAAATGGATTATGCTTTGATTATTGTCACTAATCAATCAGGTATTACAAGAGGGTTATTTACAGAAACACAATTCCTTAAATTAACTAATTGGATGGATTGGTCTCTTATTAATCGTGGTGTTAAACTTGATGCTATTTATTACTGTCCTCATTATCCTGATGCAGCAGTTAAACAAAAATATAAAAAAATATGTGATTGCCGAAAGCCAAAAGCTGGTCTGCTATTAGCAGCGCAAAAACAACTTAATGTTAATATGACAACCTCTTATATGGTTGGCGATAAACTTTCTGATATGCAAGCCGGAAAAAAGGCGCATATTGGCACTAATGTATTGGTAAATACAGGAAAATCTGTTACTGAAGATAATAAAAAATATGTTAATTGGATTATTAATAGTTTAGTAGATTTACCTAATAAGATAAAAATTACCAATCAAAGATAATAGCTTTATTCATAAAAAGCAAATTTATTTTTTCAATAAGTGCTTTTGAAAAGATAAAATTAATCTATAACAACTGCCAATTATCATGATTTATTCATCAATCATCGTATATAAATAGTAAATGTGAATTATGAATTCAGATGAAAAATGTAATATATACCATATCGTGGATAAGATCCCATAATTTTAACAATTAATTTAGACAATCTGTATTGTGTAGGCACTTTAAGAGATCATCAAAAATATTTAATTTTAAAGTTTTGAAGAATAAAATAGTTAATCATATATTAATTAATAAGGTCATGTTAGTAAGTATTGTTGGTAGGAAATTCCCTTATACTATATGAAGAATTTTCGCTACAGCGGTCGCCATGAAAAAGTAAACAGTCATAAAGATCAAAGAGACTACTTCTTCACTTCAATCTAATATAAAACTGCATCTCATTAGTTGGTTCGATAATAACTTATTAGGTTATATGGATTCATGTATTGAATCAATTCATTTAGTTTATTTTTTTTCTATCCTGTTACAATGAAGATATTTCTAACTGGCGACATTTATTTAGGATTGCAGCGATATCATTCCAAAATCATCGATTGTAGAAAAAGATTTAAGAATCTTACTGAAAATTCTCTGCTTAATCTGTATAACAAGGATAAATGCTTTAGTTATCTTCGATGTAGTTGAATAGCGTAAATTTACGGAAATTAGAAAAACAAATAAACATTGATTTAAAACAGCGTTTAGATGGGCATTGCTGTTTCCTTGTTTAAGTGATAACAGCCAACATAAATGCATTAAGTGGTATTATTAAAGTCAATGAAATATTTTCCCTTAACCCTTTAAAGAAAAGCTTTATTTACTAATATAGGAAAGTTAGAAAATATAGGAGAGTAGGAGATAAAAGAAAAAACAAATCGCGGTCTTAATTGCCTGAGATTAAAATGGTCATATGAGCAATGAAACCTTGAAGAGTTTAATGCAGAATATTTTAGCTATTTTCTTAACCCGATCATCGATAAAGAGTCCATCCTTTACAAGTGATGATGAAATTAGTCCCATCCCATAATAGGGTTGGATAATAAGAAAGTTATTAGTAAGGAAATTTATATTTAAAACGTAAACAATTATATTAGTCAATTAAAATAATGGTTGAGTAGATTTCATTATATAGGGGTCGTTTTATTTACGAAATATCTAGCCTGAAGTAGATTGTTTAAAATCATAGGTAATTGAAATATAGATATGGTTATAAATTAGTTTACGAGCAAAGAGCAACTTTTTGCCAAAATAACCATTAATAAGCAGCGGCGTTATTTTGGCAAGCAGCAATGAAGATAATAAAAGATCGGTAAAGTTAGTAGTTGAACAAAAAAGGCATTAGGGCATTCAGATATTCTTTGAGCATAAATCTCTCAATTGAAGAGTTTAATGATGACTTAGATTTAATACTGGCGGCAGGTATAACCATACAAGTTAAGTGGCAAGCGGAAGGAAGTTTATTTCCTTGGTAACGGACAGATGAGTAAGGTATATAAATCCGAACGGAAGCCTAATTTAGCTATCATAAGTGTATGAATAAGACTTTAGGTTGTAAAGTACTTTAAGTCGTGAGGAGGTATTATGGTCAATTAACCTTGATAATTGAGGTTAGCGACAGAAGAAGCATCGATTAACTTAATACCAGTATCTGTAGTAATATGGAAGTGTGAGCATTAATTAGAATTATTGAGAAAAGGATGCGAGCAGGCGATTAATTAAGTTGAATATGAAATCCCTTAAATTTAACCTGGAAATAGAATTTAAGTCTGGTTAGCTTAGAGTCTGTAAGGGAATAAAATTTCATGTATAGCGATGAAATATGCATAGAAATATAAAGGAATACTGGTGACGAGAGGGATAGGAACTGGAGAGAGACTGACGCTAATGTGTGAAAAGAGTGGAGATCTAACAGAATTAGATACCTTGGTAGTCACCAGATTGTAAACGATGTCAATTTGGAGGATCTAGTTTAATTTGATCTACTACAAAGAAGTTTATTTACTCTTGAGATCCAAAAAATTATTTAAAGATGAAAAAGAGAGCTCCTTCTGGAGTTCTGAGGTAGTAGGCCATTAATAGGTGGGATCAGCTCGTATTGGGAAATATTGGATTAAATCTCGCAACTACCGCAATTATTATCTTAATCCTACTAGCGATTTGATTGGGAACTTAATGAGACTCTACTAGTAATAAAGCGGAGAAAGGTGTAATGAGGTAAAATTATTGTGGCCATTATGAGTAAATGGGGTTACACACGTATTACATAGCACATACAGAAAGGACTAGCTTGCGAGGGAAACAGAACTTAAAAAGTACATCAAGACTGTACTAGAATCTGCAACTCGACTCCATGAAGTCGAAATCATTGATCAGTATATCGCAGTGAATACTTTTCTGTACCTTATACAGACTGCCTATCACTCCATGGGGAGTGGGTTGTAAAAGAAAGTAGATAGAGTTAAATCTTCGGGATGGCCTCACACATTATAATTCATGACTAAGTAAAATCGTAGTAAGGTAATCGTACGAGAAAAACTGCGATTGAATTATTTCCTTAGATAAATAATTTGTAAGGTGAAGTGTTTACAGAGATTTTCTAATAAATATACAGAATAAATCCAATTTAAAATTGGTTAAAACCTATAGTCAAGCCCCTTCGTTTTGAGGCTTAGGGCATCCGCTCTTTCACGCCGGTAACAGGGGTAAAATCCTCTAGGAGGACGCTTACTTTGGTAAAGTTAGAAAGGTTACGCATCAACATTTTAGTGCGGTGCTGCATGTTTTGGAAACAATTTTTTCCTTTCTGACTATAAATTACTTGATAATGATTAAGTAAATTTAAGAAGTTCATTTAACTATAATGTTCTTTAACAATCTGGAAAAAGTTGAAAATTGAAACATATACTGTAAAAATTGTAGAGAATTTTCAAAACTCCAATTAATTGGCTTTTTTATTTTAATGACAAAAAGTATTATGAACGAGGAGTCAGTAATTCAGATTTAAGATAGCTAAACGGAACAGCAAGTGCAGTGTACATTAAATATGAGTATTGCAGAGTCACACTACATAACAAAGAATTAGTGAATACACAGCTATAACAATTAAAGAAAAACAGTTTTGGGTTATCAGGTTAAGCGAATTTAAGTTTACACGGTAAATTCCTAGGCGGAGTCATAGGCGATGAAGAACGGGATAATCTGCGAAAATCTGCGGTTAGCTGAGTATGATGCAACAGATCTGAGGATGTTTAATGAGAAAAACCATTACATTTATGTAGTATAGTTTTGATAAATTTATAATCAAACGAAACGAACCGGGTAACTGAAATATCTCTTTTTCTTCTAGAAAAGAAATAAAATAAGATTCTTCTATAATCTGGCGGATAAAACGATGGGGAATCCCAGAATCAACATTAATATTTACATAGGGATAATGGTATAAAAAGACCAGAAATAAAGGGTGATTGCCCGTATTTGAAGATATAAAATAGAGTGATCTCGAAAAGTATGGCGGACACATGTTATCTTTTCTGAATATAGGTTCCATCCTCTAAGGCTAAATACTCCTGATTAACCGATAGTGAACTAGCACCGTGAGCGTGATGGAAAGGCGAAAAGAACTCCAGCTAAGAGAGTAAAACAGAACATGAAACCGTGTACGTACAATCAGTGGAAGTCTCATCACTCAAGTGCTTAGACTTATAAAGTAATAGTTTATTATCATAAACTAACGTAGTTTTGCTAGAAAGGCTGGTTAGTTTTTGTAAAACCACAATTTAGTATACTAAGAAGTATACTAGCAGCGTAAGTTAACAAAGCGGTTAAGATTAACAGGTAAAGCTAAATGGGACATTTAAGGATGGGGGGTGGTGAATCCGCACCTTTTGTATAAAAGGTCAGCGATTTATATTCTCTAGAAGGTTAATTTCATAAGAGAGCTGTATGGAAATCGAGTATTAAATGGGCTTTAAATTAAAGGGTATAGACACGAAATCCGGTAATTTAGTTATGAATAGATTGAAGGTTTGGTAACACTAACTGGATGGACTGAACCCAGTAATATTGAAAATTAGCAGATGACTTTTAACTGTAGTGAAAATCTAATCAAACTATTAAAATAACGGATTCTATCAGAAACCTGTTTAGGTAGCGCCTTATGAATTGATTTTTGGGAGGAGACCGCTGTTTCGGATAGGAGGTTATTTTGATTTATCAATCCAATGCAAACTACAAATACCGAAGAATGTTATCACGGTAGACACGTGGCGTGTGCTAATGTCCGTTGTGAAATAAGGAAGCAACACAGACCACCAAATAATGTCATGAAGTCATGGTTAAGTGAGAATGAAATAGGAAGGCTTAGACAGCCAGGATTTTAACTTAGAAACAGTCATTCTTTAAAGAAGTTGTAATAGCTCATTGGTTGAGTCGGCTTGCGCGGAAGATGTAATGGGGCTAAACCATGTACCGAAGCTGTGTAAGTAAATACTTAGTGTTACTGCTAAAAAAAAGGGGGGGGAGCGTTCTCTAAGTCGCAGAAGGTGGGTTGAGAGATATGCTGAAGGTATCAGGATCAGAAGTGCGAATGCTGACATAAGTAACAATAAAGCGGGTGAAAAACCTGCTTTCCGAAAGAACAATTAGTTCCTCTCAAACGTTAATCGGTGTAGGGTAAGTCGACCTATAAGGCGAAGCTGAAAATCCTAGTTGATAGAAAACAGATTAATATTTTCGTACTAATGCTTACAGCAAAAGGGGAATTAAAGAAGGATAGAAGGCTATCCTGACGACGGTTATCTCGGTTTAAGTAGGTAAGGATGGGTAGTGTAGATAAATCTGCACTACTATAATACTGAGACGTGATGATGAACCACTAAGGTGGTGAAGTAGTTTATGTGACCAGCTTCCAAGAAAAGCCTCTAAGCGATAGGTAATCCTTAATCGTACCACAAACCGAGACAGGTGATTAGGTAGAGAATACTTAGGCGCTTGAGAGAACTCGTGTGAAGGAACTAGGTAAAATAGTGCTGTAACTTCGGGAGAAGGTACGCTGGCATTAGGTGAATGGTTTTACATCTAGAGTTGAAGCCAGTCGCAGATACCAAGCTGGCTGCAACTGTTTATTAAAACACAGCACTGTGCAAACATGAAAGTGGATGTATACGGTGTGAGATCTCTTGTCCGGTGCTGGAAGGTTAATTGATGGGATTTAAGCCATAAGGCGAAGCTTTTGATCGAAGCCGTAGTAAACGGCGGCCGTAACTATAACGGTTATAAGGTAGCGAAATTCCTTGTCTGGTAAGTTCTGACCTGCACGAATAGCATTAATGATGGACAGATTATCTCCACCCGAAACTCAGTAAACTTGAACTCGTTGTAAAAATGCAGCGTATCCGCAATAAGATGTAAAGATCCTGTGAACCTTTACTATAGCTTGACACTGAGCATTGAGCCTTTATATGTAGGATAAAGGAGAGGTTTTGAAGTGTAGACGCTAGTTTACATGGAGTCAACGTTGAAATACTACCCTTTAATGTTTGATGTTCTAACTTAGGTCCGTAATCCGGGTTCAGAACAATGTTTCGTGGATAGTTTGA
This sequence comes from Arsenophonus sp. NC-PE1-MAG3, assembly GCA_052174455.1. Taxonomy (GTDB): domain Bacteria; phylum Pseudomonadota; class Gammaproteobacteria; order Enterobacterales; family Enterobacteriaceae; genus Arsenophonus. Next base: position 17,175 of record JBQMRP010000030.1, read on the forward strand.
CTTGGCAGCCTCCTCCAAAAGAGTAACGGAGGAGCACAAAGGTTGGCTAATCACGGTCGGATATTGTGAGGTTAGTGCAAAAGGTATAAGGCAATTTAATTATGAGCGTTAGAGCGTGATCAGATACGAAAATAGCTCTTAGTGATCCGGTAGTTCTGAATGGAAAGATTATCACTCAACGGATAAAAGGTACTCCGTTGATAATAAGGCTGATACCGCCAAAGAGTTATATCGACAGCGGTGTTTGGCACCTTGATGTCGGCTCATCATATCCTGGTGCGAAGTAGGTCCCAGGAAGTATGTTGTTCGCTATTTAAAGCGCTAAGCAAGTTGCGCTTAGAACGTCGTAAAACAGTTCAGGTCCCTATTTGTCGTGAACAAGGAAGATTGAGGGGCTACTTCTAGTACGAGATAACTGAAGTCGATATACCACTGGTGTATAAGTTATGATGCCAATAACATTGGCTACTACACTAAGTGTGGAAGAGATAACTGCTGAATGCATGTAATTTAAGCAGAAGACTTGCTTTAAAATAAGGATTCCTGACAAGAATATTCAACTGATGTTCAAGACAAAGATGTAAATATGCATGGTATATAAACGTAGCGATATGTTGAGCTAATCAGTATTTAATGATTTGAAAAGCTTAACTTCTGACAATACTAAAGGTGTTTTAAGAGAGAAAGAATTTTAATTTGATAATTAGGAAATTAAATCTCTCTTTAAAAGAGAGAGAGAAAACCGATCCTTTTGCTTTTAGCAAAAAAGATCGGTTTGCTTGAGTTCATTGTAAATTAAAATTTTATCGAAATAAGTATTACTTAATCTATTGAAATAGTTTTATAGATGTTAATGCTAGATTTGATTTAATAATTATTGTTTTTCCATTTTTTTTATTCATTCCTTCTAATAATAATTCCGTTCTCTGTTTGGAAACGAAATATCAATAAAAATACCCTATCTCCACACAGAAAGCATTTGTACGGATCTATACGTATAAACAATTCTTTGATTATAAAGTCTAAACTCTAATTTTGAAAGCTATCATCTTCACTGCTTTACTACACCTTCGGTAGTAGTGCGCTTCGTTTATGATTAGACAAGAAATCATAATAACACATTATATTATAATGCTTTTCTATAACATGGATAATATAGCGCCGGAGATATTTCATATTATGTCACACCTCTTTTGTTTTTTAGCAAAATGTATTTTTTAATAACCTCCGTTGTGCTTTCAGGGAATGCTGACACCGCTTTTCTGATGCGAATTTATTCTAGATCAGAAAGACTACTTACATTTATATTCGATCATAAATTGTGAATGACACAGCAGTCGAATGATAACGCTTTGGTGAATTTTTTAGACCGTTCTTTTTTTGAAAAAGCAACTCAGAGTATACAGTAACATGCTTAATATTTAAACTTCTACATGGTGACGGAGAGATAAGAATGCGAATATTGATTGAGTTGTTAACCGCAAGTGTGTAAGGCACAGAAGATGGCAATTTTGATACACTGTTTAGATGCATACTACGGAATAAGCGAGAGTAGTAGCTCAAACAAAGCGTTGAGTAGCAGTCAGTTATTGTTGAAAAGGTCAAATAAGATGGGGATACTGAAAGTAATATGTTGCGAGTTGCAATTGACTAAAATATGAATCTGCTATGCTCTAATCGCTGCTCGGTAGCTTTAAAACCGCATAAGCTACAGACTTTTAACTTATGACTTTACCAGAAAAATAACTGTGGAGAAATTCAGGAGAATCACAGCAGTAGTCGTCCGGACACTACTGTGACACAAGCGATACAGGCAAACATTTCCTCTACAAATAGAGGGGCCAAGAGTTGACACTTTCACTGTGTTTTTTAAGAAATTTACTCAAGTTGTCATAAATAGTAAAAAGGAGTTTAGTTAAAGGGGTATACGTTTTTGTAAATTACTTTCTAGTATTTATTTTAGAGTTATTAGTAAATCTAATGTATAATGGTTGAATTATGTTCCACTCTGATGCTTCGTTAATCCGCTCTCTATCCATAAAATGGATCTTATTTACAGGGTTAATATAGGGCTAATCCTATTAGCCAGTTCTAGTTTTTTAAGCAAACTATAGCACCTTAAATACCATTGAAATGGTTGTTTTTATTGAACAACACCTGTTCGGGTATCAGCTTCATACCTTCACTGTCGCAAAAGTTTATTCAATCCGAATTCATCGTTCTTATTCATACTAGTGCACTAAAGAGAAGGTATAGAATTCCAACAGCTCTTATTACCCTTTTCCCAGTTTCTTCATCGCTGCACCATACATACTTTGCTAAAAACTTTTCTAACAAAAACATCAAGAACTTTATTGTTAGCATTACAGCTCTCTGCAGCCAAGACGAGTCCCCCACACCCGGCAGCTTCCTCTTAACTTTCGGTGCTGTATGTCTTTGGAGAGTAAAGTTAGCACATTAGATATTTTTGCTTACTCAACAGCATTTATGCTGCATGTCCGGAAACATCTTTATTATTGAATTCTAAAAACCAAGAACAGCGTTCTCCTGTACTAGTGGCTGGGAGATATAGTTAAGTCATCTCCTAATAGGCCATTGAAAATTTACCAAAGTTTCCTTTTTTAGCCTTAATAAGTATCTTTGATCAAAATTATTTTTCTTACATTTATCCTTAGTGACGTGAATAATGAATAGAAAAAAAAGACAATCAGCGTCCCTGACAGAACGTCATATCCCTTAAGCAAAGAAATAAACATAATGCATATCACTTAAATCACGTAGGAGCAGCACCCCTCATAGCCTGTACTCTTTAAGCCCATTATTCTTTTAATCTGTTAATGAACACCTGAGGAGAGATCTGTGATTTTTAGCAAGAAAACTGCCCTAGAGCTTAGTGAAAATCACTAGTGAATGTTCCTCATTGTATACAAAAGAGTAGCAACTCTTCGTTGCTTTTTTACGTTTTAAATAATGAGATAGAAATAAGCTGTTAAAGCATATTCCATTGCTGCTACGATTCCTTAATCTTAGATACTTTAATCTCAACATTGTTAATACCAGTCTGTATAATTCACTGTGGGAGATAATCGTTATGGTCGACAGATAACGCTTGTCGACAAGGCAGAATTGGGTAGGTTATCGCAAGCATGGTTTTTAGCTGCTCCTCAACAACGATGTTATCAGTTAGCCTGGGGCATACTAATTATAGATGATTTCATAAAAGGAATCACAGTAATATCTGGTTTCACAGATATCTTTAGGACTAAATTTCATAATATATATCTTTTTGTTGTTGAAATCATCCACAAAATCAATCAGTAGGATAGGATACGCCACCATCTCCGAAACTCTCCATACACCAGAAATGACTATAATTCATTATTTGGTCTAATATTATTATATAGACCCTTTTATCGCATATCCCTATTTATAATAGGATGGATGGCTACTGATTGATATAGTTGATGCAAAAATATCATGATGATTAGGCTCTATCGTCAAGAAACTACGATACCTAAAATCAGGGCTGCTATTCAGGCCAGTAAACAGGTTGCATCTATTTTTGATAAGCATTATGGCATATCCAAATTTATTTTTGATAAAGGGTAAAATTAGATCATATTGATCATCACGACTATATTCTTCCTATTGTTTTCCGAATGAGTATTTTCACCTGCTCAGAAAGCCGTAATCGTTTTTTTTCGAAAAACATTTTCTTCTTAACGAAATTTGTTACAAGTCATCCCAGAATTGCATCGCTATTTATGCAGGAACAAAGGGGAATATTTGCGTGAAATTAGGGAAAAGCACTGAACTAAAATATAAAGTGTTTAAAAATTATGAGAGTGGTTATAAATACATATATTGAAATATCTTTTTGTAAATACTAAATGAAACTTGACTATCTCATCTTTTCATAAGCGTAGAATCACGCCAGTAGATGGATTTTATTTGTCTTTAGAAGACAAAGGACTGTGCCCAGTACTCGACGATTTTACGTGATCTTAATCCAAGGACACTATAGCTATCTATCGGGTGCTTATAGACAATAGCAAAAATTTATAGAATACCTTTTGCTCTGAAAAACATTTAGCCACAGAAAAACAGGAATTCGCCCGTTTGTTGTACAAAGTTTGGTATAGAGCAGCATTGACTTATTCCGATGATGTATCATCAAATAAATGATATGGTCTATCAATTTAATACCTAATGGAAGATTCACTACAAAGCTATCATTTTAATTTTGGTAGAGAATTTAAGATCACTCTTCATCAATTATGATTGACTGCACAATTAGGAATATCCAATCAGTATTGGGTAATAAAACTCCATTGCAGTCTATAAAAGATTGCTTTAAAGTTAAATCCGAATTATTAAAAACTATATTGTCTTCCGGAGATATGACACTGATGATGTTATTATTATAAAGTTTTAAGGATAAATACAATTATTTTCTGCTGAAAATAGAATAAAATAACAAGATTCTGCAATTGATCAGCGGGGAAATAACCATAGAAAAAGCCAGTTGACTTAATTCAATTATATAGTTGTTATTCTGTTGTTTTATATTTAAATTTTAAATAATAATTATTTAAAATTTGTTAAATAGGCTGTTGATAACAAGACCGATAACACCTTTTATTATATTCATATATATAAACTACTAACTTTTGAAAATACGGATCTACTAATTTTAGTATGGCGCTGAGAAAATGATTTTATAAATTCATGTTTATTAACTTATTTTTTGAATTATTAATAAAATACACTTAAATTAAGGTTTAAAATAATTAATAAAACATATTTGTAGTTATTTAACTTTTAATTTAGGATAACTGTACACCATTAATATTTTCTAACAATAGAAAATATTTATCATCATCCTTTTTTTATTATTCAGCCAACTATAGCTAACTTACTGTTTTTCAGTCAGTCGTTTTTCAATTGCATTAAATAACATACCTGTGATTGATATATCCGAAAATGCTGCTTCAATTTCACGTATACAGGTAGGACTAGTGACATTAATTTCAGTTAAGCGATCACCAATAATATCTAACCCAACGAAAATTAATTTTTTTTTTTAAAATAGGTGCGACCGTTCTGGCAATTTTCCAATCACTTTTGGTTAATGGTCTCGCTTCAGGATACCCACCGGCGGATAAATTTCCTCGCGTTTCACCTTGAGCTGGAATACGAGCTAAACAATAAGGAACTGGTTCACCATCGATAACCAATACCCTTTTATCTCCTTGTTTAATAGCAGGTAAATAATTTTGAGCCATACAGAAACGCTTCTCATGTTGGGTTAATGTTTCAATAATGACACTAATATTAGGATCGTCTTTCATTAGACGAAAAATAGACGCGCCACCCATTCCATCGAGAGGTTTAAATATGACATCACCATATTTTTGATGGAATTCACGCAGTTTTTTATTGTTTCGAGTTACTAGCGTTTCAGGTGTTAACTTAGAAAACCAAGCAGTAAATAGCTTCTCGTTACAATCCCGCAAGCTTTGAGGTTTATTGACAATTAAAGTACCTGCTTGTTCTGCTCTTTCAAGGATATATGTAGAATAAACATATTCAATATCAAAAGGGGGATCTTTACGCATTAAAATAACATTAAGATTTTTCAGAGCAATGTCTTGTTCAACACTAAATTCATACCATTGTGCAGTATCTTGTTTAATGTTAACTAGTTGTTTGGTATGTCCGTATGCTTCACCTTGTAATAAATATAGGTCGTCCATTTGTATATAGTGAATTTCATATCCACGGCGTTGTGCTTCTAATAGCATAGCGAAACTACTATCTTTTTTAATTTTTATGGTTGATATGGGATCCATTACAATACCTAATTTGATCATTTTGTCTCCTTAACCAAGATCGTAGAAATAAACTTGTAATTTTGTTATTTGTAGTTAATGCAATAGTTTTTGTTCTTAATATTTTAGGACCAAAAATAGAATATTAGTAAATTGCTAATCAGTTGTCATTATGATTTCATTTAGAAAAAGACCTATCTCTTTTTAGTCAATGAGAAAACGAATTATATTTACCGGTTGCGAAGAGTATTAATACTTGATTAGATTTTAAGGTAGAGATTAATTTTAATACATTATTTTTCTCTACGCATCAATCTTAAAGAGATATAACTGGACGAATTAAGGAGGTTTTGTTAAGTTTATATTATTTATATTAAAAAATAAGTATAACTTTTCCATTGTTGTTTCTTTTTACTGAGTTATTTAGGTATAATTTAATATTATACTACTCTGAAAGAGTAGAATATGATATTGACTCTAAGTTCTACTAATTTTATAATAGTAAATTCTATTTTCCTCGCGAGAAATGACTTGTCTAAGATTGAGATCTAATGAAAGAATTCCCTGTTTAAGATTGTCGCTAGCCAGGAACTATGAACTTTAACTGACTTTTTATTAGCTTCAAGTATTTGCCTGATAAAAATAGAATTAGTGCTATCAAATAATTCAATATTTTGTTATAAACTCATATGTATAACTCAACTAACTTAGTTAGTGCTTTATTACTTATTGTATTATTATACTTGATTCTAATAATTTAGGATGATAGGTTAGAATAACGTGCATTCATAAGTCACGTTTTCTTGAAGCTTATTATTAGCAAAAATTGTATTTATAATAGAGATGCTAAAATAGCCTAGTAATATCTCTTGTTAGCTATTGATTTTCATTTATTATTTTATTTACTAATTTACAAAAATTTTCTTATAATCGAATGATTATTAATCATCTCTTCTTGGAAGAGATGATTTTTATAATTCAGATTTAAATTTGAACTAATCTTTTATACAATTGTAATAGAGTTTATTTCCTAATATTTAATTTGAGTAATTTCTGGTTATATAACCAGACATATCAATGTTGACTAATCTCAATATTCTAACTAGAATTAATAATGGCTTTGCAGATTATCTTCTATGCATCCATTAGATTTCTCAACTATATCATTTTATTTGAGGATGAAAATGCGGGTTAAGGTATTCTACACCAAGCTCCGTACATAAACACTCTAATCTCTGTTTTCCAGAGCCTGAACATTTTTGCAGACAAAAATGTGATCTGTAAATTCTTTTTTATTATCTATAAATATCCGATAGATAATTATTGGATATCCTCGATTAAAATCATATAAGAAGCATCAAGTATTAATCACGGTCTTGGTATTGTAAAGGTGGATAAAACTCATTGAGTGACGCGATCTATACCTATGAAAAGATAACGTCATAAAGTTTTATTTATATTTGCGGAAGATATTTAACATCTACGTGCAAATAAGGATGCTCGTAGCTTTTCCTTAGCTAATTTTAGCTAGATTTCCACTTCATAACTGCATAAACAGCGATACAGGTCAGATTGAGATATAACGGGTTTAGGAATTCGCGTGACTGCTAGCAGATCATTAAGATGGAGAAAATATTTTTGCAGGAAAATGCCTACATCTTCCTGAGCTAGCAATAGCAGCATCAGTAAACTATGGAGAATTATAGCTATGATTAATTAGATTATATTGGTAAAAGTTATTACTTTACTCGTAAAGCAATTTGTAGCCACCTCTCTACATTCAATTGTTGTGATTTTAAGCAATTTTCTCCAGTTTAGTTAATTCGATAAATAAAACGATTCAATAATATGGAATCTATTCAATCATCTTTTAATCAGTTAAAATAACTGTTCAAAGTTTAAATGTAGAATTCATTTTATTAATAATCTCTGATTCTAATATTATTAGAGATTGTTGGTAACTTCATGCTCACTGGCAAAGAGGTTTCTTATCATTTAGCTCCCATCTGAGTAAAGAATGGGTTCTTTATTTATGATAATCTCAAGAAAACAGCTAACACACTTTGCATTAAACTATTCAAGAATCTCATCGTTCACATAACTTCTTTCAATCTTTGTCGATTAAGTTCTAAATTCATTTTTTATCTCCTCCTTTCCCGCGCGTTTTTACCTTTTCTATGTAGAAAACAATGCTTCTCTTTAAAAGATTAAGGGAAAATGTTTCATCGACTTCAATAATACTATTTAGTGCATTTATGTTGCCAGTGTGTGTCGCCGCTGAAGTAAGAAAATAGTGACGCCCATATTAAACGCTGTTTTAAATCAATGCCTGTTTGTTTCGCTGACTCTAGTAAAGTCAAACTATTTAACATATATTGCAGATAACTAAAGCATTTATTCTTATGATCTAGTTTTATTAGAGAACTTCCAGTAAGATTCTTAAATATTTTCTGCAATAAGATAAATTATAACAAAATATAGCTGTAACCCTAATGAATGTCCACAGTAGACAATATGTTCACTGTGATAATATAAGTATGATGAAATGAAATAAGTTACTTCAATGTATGAAGCAATATTATCCGATAATTTGTTGCCGAGCTAATTAATTAGATACAGTTTTAGATATTGGTATGGAAGTAAGGAGAGAATCTATTTGATTTATATGACTATTTGTGTTTTCATTGCAATCTCTGTTCTGTAACAAAAATCCTTCATATAGGATAAGGGATTTCTACCAATAACCTTTGCTAACATAGTTAAGGTTAATATCATCTCGTTTTCACTATTTAGCAACGGTAAGTTTTTGATACCTCATAACGCTTAACTAAAGTATCTGCAGGCTCTTCGCTTGCCTGAAGAGCAGCTCTGATTTTTAGGTATTATAGTTACCTGAAGATGGAGCTTTATTATCATGATAATTTTCAAAATTATCAGCTTAGTAGCTATATTGTCAATGAATATGGCTATACGATGAAGTAGGTTCTATGTAATGGTCCTAAGACCAAAGAATTTAGATAATTATTGATTTAATATTAAAAATAGTTAGTGAGGAGGGAGATGGTTTCCGTGCTCTTTTTAAGAGCTATTTTTCCACAGTCTTAAGGAACTGTTTGATCTTTAGTAAGTATTTTAAACGTATAAAACGATTAAATCATTTCTAAAGAAATTTTATATATCTATTTGATACATGAGCAGTGAATTGAAGTAAATAAAATATTAATAATAAACTAGTCATCAATAAATTAATTATAGTTTTAATTTTTTTAATTCTTGAATAAGAATTAAAAGCACTGTTTTAATTTTAAAAATATTGTTGTTTTATTTTAAATATTAGATATTTTAATAGAAAAATAATAGTTATTATTTATTTAATAAAAGTTAAATAAGGAAAATTAGGATTTAATCCTATTAAACTCATTAAAGTAAAAAACTAATTTTTTAATCTAAATGATTAAATGTAGTTATTAATTATTAGTTAAATATAAACTATGAAAGATAGTGATTAAATAATTTTAATTTTATTAAAATTATTTTATTAGAGTTGTTTATAACAAATTGCTAATTTTATTAGTTGCTAATAGTAACTGTATAAATTATGGTTTAATCTGAATTTATTAAAAGATACTTTTATAGTTAAATAACTCATGAGGTATTGACAAGTAAGGTAACTTCTTAAGTTAACAACTTACTCTATAAATAAAAATAACTAACATAATTATCTGTTAACAACTTTTTTTTGAAAAAAATCTTTAATTAAATATTAAGTAAATACCAAAGTGCTGGTATAGAAGAGAAAACAATCATTGTTATAGAGCTTCTTTCTAATAGATTAAGTGGTTTATTATTATTTTGATTTTTAGCATAAAGAAAGATAAATAAGCCAGGCATGTAAAGAATAACAGATAAAAGTAGATTAATTACTCCTGAAGCATAAAATAACCATAAACCATATAAATTGGTTATTGTACCAATAATAAATAATCTTTTATTAGCATGCTCAAAAGAGATTTTGATTAAAAAAGCACCTACTAAAAAATAAGGAACTAAAATCATTTCTGAAGCTATTATTAATAGAATATTGTAGTTGCTACCATTCAAGCAAATTAATATTAATGCTAACTGTACGGCTCCGTTTGTAAACCAAAGAGATGGGGAGGGGGTGTTATTTTTATTTTGACATTTAAATATTTTAGGAAATGAGCCATCAAGCGAGGCTATATAAGGAATTTCTGTTGCCATTATTGTCCAACTTAAATAAGTACCGCAAACAGAAACAATTAAACCTACTGCAATGATAATCTCACCATAATTTCCAATCATATTGATCATAAGTGATGCCATAGAGGGATTTTTCATTTCAGAGAATTCTGATCTTGGAACGATTCCTAAGGAAAGTAAAGTAATTAATATATAAATAGTTAAGGCTGAAATTACGGCAAGTAATGTTGCTAAACCAACATCTTTACGTCTTTGAGCACGCGCTGAAACAACCACTGCCCCTTCGATACCAATAAATACCCATAGTGTAATTAGCATAGTATTTTTAACTTGTTGCCAAATTGATATACCCATTTCAATACCGGTAAAATCAAATTTAAAGATATCTATCTTAAACGCAAAAATAGCTAATATGATAAATAGGCTAAGAGGAATTAATTTAGCCAAAGTTGCTAATTTATTGATCTCGATGGAAGTTTGTATACCTTTTAATATTAACCAATGAGTGATCCATAGAAAGATAGATTCCCCGATCAAAGATTGCCAAGTGTTACCATCACCAAAAATGATATTATCTGAGTGATCAGTAAAAAAACTCAGGGTTGTAAAGACGATAACTAAATAAGAACCATTAGCGATAACAGCACATAACCAGTATCCCCAGGCTGAACAAAAACCAACCAGTTCGCCAAATCCTTCTTTAGCATAAGAGTAGATTCCTCCATCTAAATCAGGTCTAATACGTGAAAGCAATAGTAAAGATATAGCAAAAAATAAAATACCGATACTTGTAATACTCCAACCTATCATAAGTGCTAAGGGGCTAGCAATTTCAGCCATATTTTGTGGCAAACTAAAAATACCTGCTCCAATCATTGAGCTTAATACTAATGCGGTTAAAGCGGTCAAATTTAATTTTTTATTATTCAAAGAAATATCCTAAAATATATTTGTCATAATTTAGTTTATTTCACTAATAAAATTTTTTATTTATAAAAACCAAATTGACAAAATTAAACAGAAAGAAAAATTTAGTAAAAATTTACGGTTATGAAATATGATTTACAATTGTTAAATATGCATAAAGAAAAAATATTCGTTTTTTATAAAAATTATTTATAGATTTTATCTATAGTTAAAAAAACGAATAATTTAGTCCATTAAAATGCTTAGTTATCTAAGAATAATATATTATTGTAATTTTATTATTAATAGAAATTAATACTAATTATAATGCTACTGTCATTATCTTAGGTTGACGTGAGTTATATTAGCAAATTTGGTGTATGACAATTAGGGTAAGCTCTGCAATGATGCTTCATGAATCAGTTCTTCACTTTTAAATTTGACGTTATTACCACTAAGAGTCAGTAGATCAAATCCCTTTAATTCGGTTCTAATTTTTCTGAGAATATGAGAGAGATCGGCTCAAATATCATTGAAATAGTTGTTTTTCTTTAAGCACAGTATTTTGCGCATCGGCTTTCGTATCCTCACTATCGCAAAAGTTAATTTAATCCGAATTCATCGTTCTTGTTTATACTAGTGTACTAACGGGAAGGCACAGAATTCCAGCAGCTCTTCTCGCTCTTTTTCAAGCTTATTCATCGCTGCAAGATGCTTCATAAAAACCTTACTAATAGACATCAATAACTTTATTATCGGTATCACAGATCTCTGTTAGCTAGTGGGGGAACTTCACGAAGCTAAATTTTAACTTTCAGTCTTGAATGATTTTGAAAAGTGAAACCAGCATATCAGCTATTTTATCTACTCAACAAGATTGGTGTTGCGTGCCAGGAATATTTTACCATTGCATTTCAAAAAACTAAAAATCACCATTTTCCGTAGCAAATCAGGAAATATGGTTTAAGGGGCACTACCGCTCGCGCAGTCATCCAGAAGTTCGGCCTAGCAATTTTTAATTTTTAATAACGATCCTTGATCGAAACAAGCTCTTTACATCCGTCCTCAGTACCACCAATATAACTATCAGGCAAAGGCGATTAGTTTGCCTGATAGGAGTTAATCTCTATGCTATTAGCACAAAATAAACGTAGCGTGATCACTTAAATCAGACAGTCGCCATGCCTGCGTTTTCAAGTCATCGGTCTTTCAGTCTACTGATGGAGGTGTTTTCTGCAGAGAGACCATGCGATTTTTACTGAGAACTTCTCCAGAGCTTCGTGAAAATCACCGGTAGAGAATCCCGTAAAGATTACGCAGCCATAGTAGCAACTCTTTGTTGCTTTTGTACGCTTTAGATAAAAAACAAGGAGCTATTGAAGAATATTCTATTGTTGCTATAACTCCCTAACTTTAGGCAATTTAATCTCAAGTATGCCATACCATTCTGTATGGAGTTCGCTGCAGCACATAATTGTTACGGACAACGCCATTTGATCCATGTGGATAAGGTGGCGAAGTTCAGCATCTTGTCTAGCATAGCAGCTTTGATCTCCACCTCAACAAGCGGGTGCCTATTATAACTACCTAACACCATTATGAATGCGTTCATGGAAAGGATTAGAGGTAATATTTGGTTTTAGGGATATCTCTAGGGTAGACTTTTATGGCATATCATTTCTCTGTTGTTAAGATTATCCACAAAATCAATCAAACAGGATACGCCATTATCTCTAAAACTCTATACGCTAGAATTAAGCATAACTCTATAAAAATAAACACACTTTTTCTTAGCTTTTTTAGTTAGATTTCTGCTTCCTAATCATTATATAGACATTTATCGGATACTTCTATTCATCGAGTGTGGCTATTTATGGGTATAGTTGATGCCAAGATATCCTAATTATTAGGTTTCATCATCAAGTAACTACAACACATAAAATTACAGCTGCTCTTCAGGCCAAAACCTATATCTACTTTAGCTAAGTGTTATAAGTATAGTAAAATTATCTCTTCTAAAGAGAAAAATAAAATGATATTGATAATCATCTATGTTGGTAAAGGATATCGATAAAAATCCCTTATTTTGCATGAAGAGTTTTTGTTACAGAGGTTGTGATAAAAAGTAAATAGTTATAAATTAAAGATTTTCTTTCTTTAGTCCCTGTTAAAATAAATTGCATCTCATTAATTGTCTCGGCGATAATTTATCGGATAATCTCGATTAATGCATTAAATCAATTTATTCTACTTTATCTTATCCAGATATTATCACAGTGAATATCTTATCCGCTGAGAAGGGATTTATTAGGGTTATAACGATATCGTTGCAAAATTTTCTAATTGCAGGAAAAATATTTAACAATCTTACTGGGAAGTTCTCTAGCAAAACTACATTAAAAGAATAAATAGTTTAGTTATCTGCGATGTATCTTGAATAGATATACTTTATAGGAGTCATAAAGTGTATATCCACTGATTTGAAAACAGTGTTTAAATGGATTGCTGTTTTCTTGCTTTAGCATCGGTAGTTAACATAAATGCACTAAGTGGTATTTTTAAATTAACGAAATATTTCCTCATAAGTTCTTTAAAGGGAAGTGTTGTATTTCAAATAGGAAAAGTAAAAATATAGGAGAAGAAGAAGATAAAAGAAAAGAATAAATTGCGATCTTAATTGATCCTAGATTGAATAGAGTCATCTGAGTGATCAGATTCTTGAAGAGTTTAATTCAGAGCTTATTAGCCGTTTTTTTTGAGCTGATTATCGATAAAAAGTTCATACTTTGCTCAGATGAAATAAAGTGTTATGAATTTCTATGGAGCATGAAATTAGTCACTATCGTCTAATAAGAATTAGGTAATTATAAAGTTCTTGGTAAGAAATCCAGATTAAAAATCTGAACGATTATTCAGTCAATTAAAAGGATGATTAAATAAATTCAATCATAATATAGTCGCTTATTTACTGAATTATCTGCTTGGAGAAGATTATTTGAAACAAAAATAATTGAAATGAAGATATGATTACAATTGCTCTGCAAAAAAGCAACAATCTTTACCAAAAGATAATCTAATTATTAGATTTATTAACAATAATACCCCATTTTTTTTATAAAAAACACTAATTTAGTTGAATACTAATTGTTTTTGCTAATTTATTTTTATTAATTAATATTAAGTTTCGAGATATTGACTGATGTAATTTTTTGACAAAAAATTAATTTTTTTCGTGGAAATCCGATAGATTATGGTTCATGATTATTATTTTAGTAGGTTTTAATAATGTTAATGTTTTTTTCACTTAATATGACAGATATGTATAATATAATTAGATATGTTTATAGGAAAGAAGCATCAAGTAATTTTACTTTGAACTAGAAGGGATAATTTATGCATATTGGTGTACCAAAAGAAAGAATTACTAATGAAACACGCATTGCAGTAACCCCATTAACAGTAAAGCAGTTAATTAAATTAGGTTTTTCTGTTGTCGTTGAACAAGAGGCTGGTTATCTTGCTAATTTCGAAGATGTTGCTTATGAGCAAGCTGGTGCTAAAATTGTTGAGCAACAATCTGTATGGAATACAGATATTATTTTAAAAGTTAATGCCCCTCTAGAAGCTGAAATTATACTTATTAAAGAGGGGTCGATACTGATTTGCTTCATTTGGCCAGAACAGCGGCCAGATTTAATGCAAAAATTAGCAGCTCGTAAAATTACCGTATTAGCAATGGATACAGTGCCACGTATTTCCAGAGCGCAGTCACTTGATGCGTTAAGTTCTATGGCTAATGTTGCAGGTTATCGGTCGGTGGTAGAAGCAGCTTATCAATTTGGACGTTTTTTTACTGGCCAAATTACTGCAGCCGGCAAAGTGCCGCCAGCTAAAGTGATGGTTATTGGTGCAGGAGTTGCTGGTTTAGCAGCGATAGGTACAGCAGGTAGGCTAGGAGCTATTGTGTGTGCATTTGATACCAGGGTAGAAGTAAGAGAGCAAGTACAAAGTATGGGGGCTGAGTATCTTGAATTGGATCTTAAACAGGAAGATTTAGCACGTAGTGACATTTATGCTAAAGAGATGTCTGAGGCTTTTATTCAAGCGGAAATGTTTTTACTTGCTAAGCAAGTAAAAGAGGTGGATATTATTATTACCACCGCATTTATACCAGGAAAACCTGCGCCAAAATTGATTACCAAAGAGATGGTTAATTCGATGAAGTCTGGTAGTGTAATTGTTGATTTAGCAGCGAAGTCTGGCGGTAATTGTGAATTAACCAAGGCAGATAAATTAATAGTTACTGATCATGAGGTTAAAATTATTGGTTATACTGATTTACCAAGTCGTTTACCAACCCAATCCTCGCAATTTTATGCGACTAATATCGTTAATTTAATTAAGCTACTTTGTAAAGAAAAGAATGGTAAACTAATCATTAACTTTGATGATATTATTATACGCGCTGTCACTGTTATTAAAGAAGGGGAAATTACCTGGCCATCCCCTCCTATCCCAGCATCTCAACAACCGCAAACAAAAAATCAACTGATAAAATATGAAGAAAAACTAGCAGAAAAAAAAATTTATTTTTGCTTAAAATATATCTCTCTATTATTGACAATTATACTTTTTAGTAGTTTTGCACATATAGCACCTAAAGAATTTCTTTCTCATTTTACCGTGTTTACGTTGGCGTGCATTATTGGCTACTACATAGTATGGAACGTTAGCCATTCACTGCATACACCGCTTATGTCAGTAACTAATGCGATTTCTGGTATTATTGTAGTAGGCGCATTGCTCCAAATTGGTAGTGGCGGTTGGGTCACTTTTTTCTCATTTATTGCAGTACTTATAGCTAGCATCAATATTTTTGGTGGATTTACAGTCACACAACGTATGCTGAAAATGTTTCGTAAAGGATAAGGAGTTTAAATGATCTCGAGTGGAATGGTAACAGCGGCATATATCATAGCGGCTATCTTATTTATTTTTAGCCTGGCTGGTTTATCTCGTCACGAAAGTTCTAAGCGCGGTAATGTATTAGGTATTACTGGAATGGTAATTGCTTTAATTGCAACAATTTTAGGCCCCGATTCGCATAATGTTGGCTGGATGATTATTGCAATGATTATTGGTGGACTTATTGGCCTGCATTTAGCAAATAAAGTAGCTATGACTGAAATTCCAGAATTGGTTGCTATTTTGCATAGTTTTGTCGGTTTGTCTGCTGTTTTAGTTGGTTTTAATAACTTTATTTCCTATGATGTACTCTTAAATAGAAGAATGGAGAATATTTATTTAACAGAAATTTTTCTTAGTATTTTTATTGGTGCAGTAACATTTACTGGTTCAATTGTTGCATATGGTAAATTATGCGGAAAAATTGCCACTAAACCTTTAATAATCCCTAACCGACATAAAATTAATTTATTGGCGTTATTAATTTCATTTATTTTGCTATTTATTTTCGTAAAATCAACAGCTACTGGATTGCAAATATTTATTTTATTAATAATGACCATCATTGCTTTAGCATTTAGCTGGCACTTAGTTTCCTCAATTGGCGGTGCAGATATGCCAGTTGTGGTATCAATGTTAAACTCTTATTCAGGGTGGGCTGCTGCTGCTACTGGCTTTGTGTTGAGCAATGACTTATTAATTATTACGGGTGCACTAGTAGGTTCTTCAGGTGCGATTTTATCTTACATTATATGTAAAGCTATGAATCGCTCATTTATAAGTGTTTTTGCTGGTGGGTTTGGCACTAACGGGATATTAGTGAATGATAAAGGTAGCCTGAAAAATTATCGTGAAACTACAGCAGATGAAGTTGCTGAACTTTTAAGAAATTCCCATTCGGTGATTATTGTTCCCGGTTATGGTATGGCGGTGCCTCAGGCTCAATACCCTATTCATGATATTATGATAAAATTACGTAAAAAGGGAATTAATATTCGATTTGCTATCCATCCTGTTGCAGGACGTTTGCCTGGTCATATGAATGTATTATTAGCTGAAGCGAAAATACCTTATGACATTGTTTTTGAGCTCGATGAAATAAATGATGATTTTGCTAGTACTGATACGGTATTAGTGATTGGAGCAAATGATACTGTTAATCCAACGGCACAAGATGACCCTAATAGCCCAATAGCGGGCATGCCAGTTCTGCAAGTTTGGAAAGCGCAAAATGTTATTGTATTTAAACGTTCAATGAGCACTGGCTATGTAGGGATTCAAAATCCGTTATTTTTCAAGGAAAATACCCGAATACTATTCGGTGATGCAAAAATAAGCGTAGAAGCTATTTTGCATGCTTTATAAGATTATTAATAATAACGTCCCTATTTTATAGGGCTATTAGCTATTAATGATTTGTTAAATTTTTAGCCAGACAAAATTGTTCAGTTTAATCTTCAATAAATTATAATTTAACTGATCAATGGTCTATTCAGTAGTTTTGCATAAAAATGCTCCTGAAATATTTGTTTTTACTTAAAATACTTAATACAACAATATCTGCATGTAATTTATTATAAATTTCAAGATTTTTTCTCAACGTGGCCTTCTTTCAGCAATATGAATATATTTTATCAATAGTAAATTTTTACTCTAATGTCTTCATTGCAAGAATAATAGTTGGCCTTCAGGGATTGAATATAGATTCATATTAAAATCAAATAATTATTAATATTTATTGGTCAGATGCAGGATAGCATGCTCTAAGAAGATTAATATATAGATTTTTAATAATTTTATAACTAATATTTTCCATTTTCTGGATTAATTTATATTAATTTTATCATGATATGGATATTTTTAGATAAATTAACTGAAAGAACAATAGCACCGTTATTAAACCATGTTTTATCTTTTACTATCCACTAGGTAAAAGATCTACGTATTAGATGTTTATTAATGGATAGTAAACATCATGGTATGAAAACGGTCACTTTAATGCGTTATTTTTAATAATAAAACATGTTTATTAACAATAACTTATTTAATAATCGCTTCATAAAATTTAATTTTTATATTACTTTAATTTCAAAGTCAATGTGGACTTATAACATAGAAGTCTGTTTGCTGCTTTATCCTACTTTTTCTGATTAATAATGTCTTTTAGTATAGCATTGTGTTATTCAGTAGAATATAAGGTTGTTATCTTATAAGAGATAACATTAGATGAGTAAGAAAGTCTTAATGTATCCCACCATTGCGTTGCACTATATGTTTTGCTTCAGGATCTATTATATAGATCTTCGTCGTGTACTTCTATTATTGTAATGTGACTACTCAGGAATATAATTATGACTAAAATATTATGATAATGAGGTTCTATCGTCAGGTAACTACAATACCTAAGTTTACTGTTACTATTCAGATCAGTAAAGAGCGTACAGTTACTTTAGTTAAGTATTATAGCATATCTGAATTTTTACCGTTCCTAAATGCTAAAAAGAAAAAGATGTTGAGATCACACCCATTTCTCTATTATTTGCTGATGATGCTGTCATCCACTCAGGAGGTTATGATCCTTTTTTTATGAAAAGTTTTTCTCTCTTATCTATGCCTTGCTAGCAGTCGTATGCGAATTTTTGAACTCTGTTGTATCTTAATCTGGACTAAATCGTTGTTTACGAAGGTAAAGTATGGAATTTGTATGAAATAAAACAGAAAGGCTTAAAACCTAAGTGATAAAGCGTTTAAAAATTACGAAGTTGATTATTTGTACGTAGATCTGAAATATTTTCTGCAAATGTCAAAAGGGAAACTTTACGATATTGTTTTTAGTAGTCATAGATCGTGCTACTTAATGAGTTTTATCTGTTTTACAAGCTTAATCCTCAACGTTTCTTACGTGATCTTAACCAACAATCTTTAATACCTACCCATCATGTACTTACAGAATGGCAAAGAATTTATAAACCGCCTTTTTGCTCCGCAAAAACGTTCAGTTACCGAAAACAGAAATTTGCTAGTTTGCGTACAAGACCTTGGTATAGAGCGTCGCCTTAGTCTATTGAAGAATTATCAAATAATGGTATGGTAGAGCGATTTAATAAGAAAATAGAAAGATAGATTGTAAAGCAATCATTTCAATTTTACTAAAGAGATTGATGGTTAGGAAATTGAATCGTTTTAAGTGAAGATTAAAAGCTATCCTTTATTAATAAGGATGGGAGTAGGATTGATTTACTGGATCTATTGTAAGTAAAGTTTTATTAGAGTGTATATTTTTTCATTTAACGCTCTAATTTTAGAGATGTTAACCTAGGTTTGGTTTAATAAAGCTCGTTTTTCCATTTTTATGTATTCTTTTTAATAACAATTCTATTTCCTATTTGTCGAGATAATATGCGTTGATAAAAATAACCTGCTCGCTACATAAAATGTATTTATATACATTTATGCACAGAAATCTTTTCATCAGAACAAGGAATCCTAATTTTTCATTTTTTTCTTTTTTTCGAACTCTTATCTTCAACGTTTTTATACCTTCGATAATA
Organism: Arsenophonus sp. NC-PE1-MAG3; assembly: GCA_052174455.1. Lineage (GTDB taxonomy): Bacteria > Pseudomonadota > Gammaproteobacteria > Enterobacterales > Enterobacteriaceae > Arsenophonus. Next base: position 36,649 of record JBQMRP010000030.1, read on the forward strand.
GCGTGATTCGTTTACGATTTTATAAGAAATCATAATAATGCAGTATCTTAGATGCCTAGCAGAAATATAGCTAATATAAGCTCATGATCATTTTTTTCTGCGGCAAATGGGGAGCCGTGGCCTCTGCTATTGTGCGAGTTACTGTCTTAAGTCTGGTTTGTCTAGTAATGATGTACCAACTATCTTGTAATACCGCAGTTTTGATGTGAATATTAGGGCATTTTAGTGTCAAAAGGTATTTACGCTTCTACATTTCTTTCGTCTTTTTAGCGAAGTGTAAGTAACGTCTGTGTTATGCCTTCAGAAAATTCTGTCACTATTTTTGACACGGATATCTCTAGACCAAATAAGAGTATTAAAATTTATTAGGTTATAGCTCTGACATAGCAGCTGATGACAGTGTTTTGCTACACCTCTTCTACTACTCTTTATTTTTAATAACAGATCATACCATATAGTATATTAATACCCAGATCGCTACAAATTACGGAGATATAAAGATGTAGATATTGATTGAATTGCTAAGCAGAAGTGTGTAAGGCATAGAAGATAGGAATTTAATATCCTGTTTGCATGTTTACTTGTAGCATAGGCCTCGGGTTGGCCGCAAAAATAGAGCGTTGAGTGGCACCTAGTTATTGTTAAAAAGGCTAAAAAAGATAAAGAATACTGAAAGTAATATGTTGCCAGTCGCAGTTGATAAAATATGAATCTGCTATGCTAACACTGCTCGGTAGGTTTAAAATTGCATAAATTGCAGGCTTTTGATTTTTACAGATTTGCTAGAAAAACGGCGGTGAAAACATTAAGTAGAGGTATAAAAGAGTAGCACTGGAAACTTTTATGCACAAATTCTGCAGGTAAATATTTGCTCAATAGTATCAATTGATTCATCAATTGATATTTTCAGCGTGTTTTTAAGAAAGTTATTTCACAGTCGTTATCAATGATGAAAACCAGTCTAGTTGAAGGAATGTATGTCTCCGTAAATTAGCCTATTGGTATCTTGCTAGAGAAATAGAAATTCTCATTCTCTCCGGAATTCCTTAATGTATTTATTTGATCCAGTTATTTTTATGTTTGTCTCAGAGAGACAATGAGACGGGGAATTATCCTTAGTTTCTTATAAGTAATGAATTAATCGACAAGTATATTTTCAGTCATTACTATTCAATACGGTTATATTCAGAATTGTCAGCTTTGGTCATTTCCTTTCTGTGTTGCTTAAAACTTCGGACAATCGTGACTAGATATGAATAATATTGCATCAAAAAAAAATTGAGACTCAGTTCATATACATTTCTGTATGATCTTTATTTTGATAGTCATAAAAATTTAGTTAGTCTGTCATCATAAATTTCAGGAGGGGTGTTTTTATAAAACGCTTCAGGTAAACTATCAGTATAACATGTAAGTTATATGTTATTTTCTTAATTTTACCGGTTTCGTTTTATAGAGGATTTATCTCAGTCCATCTGACTGAATTTCTAAAAATTAATATATTGCAAAGTATAAAACAGTACTTATAGACTATGAATATCTACGAAGTAGTGTATCTGCTCGTCACTCATAGCATAGTTGTGCTGCATTCTTTTCTTTTATCTTCTCTCTTTCCCGTATTTTCTACTTTTCCTATATGGAAAATAACACTTCTCTTTAAATAATTTAAGGAAAAATGTTTCATTGATTTCAATAATACTACATGAGGCATTTATCTTCCCTGTCGACCCTGAACTAAGGAAGGAGGTAGAATCTCCATCTTAAATGATGCTTTCAAAGTATGCCTGCTTTTTTTACTGATTCCTATAAAATTAAGTTATTAAACATATATTGAAGATAACTAAACCATTTATCATTGTAATGTAATTTCGCTAGAGGACTCCTAATAAGATTATTAAATCTTTTCCTGTAATTAGGGATTTTAAAACGATATCGTTATAATATTAATAAATCTCCCTATGTAGATAACATAGTTACTATGACAGTATAATTAGGATAAAATGAAATAAGTTGCTTTAATACATGAATCGATATCATCCAACAGATTGTTATCTAGTCAACTAATAAGATGCAACTTTATCTTGGATAAAGAGTGAGGAAAAGTCGCTTTGATCTGTATGAATGTTTACTTTTTTATGACAAATACTGTAGTGAAAACCCTTTATGAAATATGAAGGATTTCTACTGATAACCTTTGCCAACATAGCCGATCATCAACGTCATCTCGTTTTTACCCTTTAGCAAATGTAAAGTTCGGAGATGCCATAACACTTATCTAAAGTAGATGCAGTTTTTTTGTTAATCTGAAAATTAGTTTTGATTTTTTAGTGTTGTAGTTGCCTAACCATGAAGGGTTATTATCATGATATTTGTATTCAACTATATTCATAAATAACTATATTTCCATGAATATAGTTGAGCGGGAAGGTTTATATAATGATCCGGGATTAATATTTTTTAATAAATTAAGAAGTTATCTTTATTTCTGAGGTATGAGGTTTCGGAGAGATTGGTATATCCTGATGATTAATTTTGTACATGATTTCAACATCAAAAAATGATATGTCGGAAAAATTCTACTCTAATAGAGTATCCGCGAAATCAGATATTACCGTAATCCATTTTATAAACTTATTCCTAATTCTAAAAAGGAAGCTGATAGACATCGCTGTTGAACTGAAGCCGAAGACATATTGTAACAAGATACTCAACGCTGCCTTATCGACGGGACGCAATGAGTTATCAGTAACAGTTATTTGACAGAGCTCATCTATAAGATAGATATTTATGATGTTAAAATTAAAGTGCCTAATGTCAGAGATCGCAGTGGTAACAGAATATCTTTCAATAGTTCGTTTCTGCCTTATTTTAAGCGTATAAAAGCGGTGAAGAGTTGATATTATGCCTTTATACCTGCGAGTTATATTCCATCGATGATTTTCACGAAGCTCTGGAGCAGTTCTTAATAAAAACTACGTATTCTCTACAGAAAACCCTATCAGCAGAGTAAAACAAAAATAACTTGAAGAGTATCGGCAATGCTACTAGCTGCATAATTTTAGCGATATGCGCTACATTTATTTTTTTTTCTGAAGGAATATGTGCCGTCTGATAAGTATCCTGATCGCCTCCTTTGCTTGTTGCTAAAATTAGTATCACTGCGCATAGAAATAAGGAACTCATTGCAACTAAAGATGGTTATCGATAACTAGAAGTAAACACTGAATCTAACACAACAATGACCTAGAAGCGCGTTGTTTAACTATATTCCAGGCTTCCTATGGAATAACAGTGGCATTGGTTTTCTATTATAAGTAGAAATATTTACAGACATGCAGCATCAATGTTATTGGGTAAAATAGTTAATATGCTACCTTTACTCCCAAAAGACATGTAACTAAAAATTAAAGTTGAGCTTCGAGATCTCTGAGTACTAGAGAACTATGATGCCAATCATCATAGCTCTGGATGTTTTATTGCAATGTTTTCAGTAAAGTATTCTGAAGCGATGAGGAAGTTGGAGGTAATTGAAAAGAACAGCTGTCATTCTATGCCTTCCCGTTAGTGCACTGATATTAGTAAGAACGATGAATCTGAATTGAATAACTTTTTTAATAGTTATGGGTATAAATCTAACATATGAACCATTTATGGTTAAAGGAAAACAACCATTTTAATGGTATTGAACTTGCTTCCATTTACTCAAAAAAGCTAAAACCGAAGCTAAGGGACTTGAGTTATCAATCTTTCTAGTAAACAAGATCTAATTTAAGGATGAAGAATAGATTCACGAAACATTAGAGCTTTAGCCTGACTTTAATATACAAGATATTTGCTAATAACTTTGTCTGTGCTCTTCAAGACATTGCTGTTTAAGTCTATTGATGATCTAACAGGTAAGGAGTGAGACTTCGCATGTGCTTTTCGCTGAATAGCGATCCGATCTTGATGAAATTATAGATAGATATCCGTAGAATATCTATTGGAGCAACTCTTCAATGATTTTTCCACCATTCAGTTAAGGTAGTAATAATGAGCTGTTGAAGCATATTTTGTTGCCGCTGCGATCCTATTTTAACCTTAGGTACCTTAATATTAATATTACTAATACCTATTTTGTATGCTTCCTTGTAGCAAATAACAGTTACGGATGACGGCTTGATCTGTCGATAAGGTGGTGTTTTTTAGGATCTTTGTTACAACATATACTTCATCTCCGACTCAACAACAGCTCCTATCAGCTTCTTAGTAGAATTACAGATAAGTTCATGTAAAAAAGAATCAACAAGTGATATCTTGCTTCGCGAATAACCTTAAGGTAGATTTTCATAGCATATCATCATCCGTTGTTGAAATCATCTATAAAATCAATCAGGTAGGGATACATCACTATCATTTCCAAAACCCTATAAACCAGAAATAAGCATAACTTTTTTCTTTTTCTTTACCAGGAACAAAGAGTATAATTGTTGGAAGAATATATTTGTTTTAATAAACATAGATAATTTGGATTAAATAACCTAATTAATCTATATTTGCTTATATCAAGTAATTTTATTAGAGCATAAATCGCTTTTGAATTTTCATGAGTAAATTCTATATTTTGATAGGTTGATAACCTACATGCCAGATAAAGAAGTGATTTTAACATTATTAATACAATGAGTTTTTCTAGAATTACAGCGGCCTTGACAGCTAAAAGTTGTGATATCATCCTAATACTTAGGTATATTCGTTAAATCCATATATTTTCTAGACTTAATTGGTAATAAGTGTCTTTTATTTATAACTAACACTGTCAATCATAATGAAAAATGTTTAGAATAGTTAGTAAATAACTTTTACTTTTTGGATATAGCTTTAAATATTATGTCAGTATTAAATATATTACATTACCCAGATGAACGTCTTCGTAAGATTGCAGAACCAGTAAAAAAAGTTGATGCAAAAATACAACATATTGTGAATGATATGCTTGAAACGATGTATGAAGAAGGAGGTATTGGTTTAGCCGCAACACAGGTTAATATTCATCAAAGAATTATTCTTATTGACGTTTCTAAATCTCGTAATGAAAAGTTAATACTTATAAATCCTGTTATCTTAGAAAGATTTGGTAAAACGGGAATTAAAGAAGGTTGTCTTTCTGTACCGGAAGAGCTAGCATTTATACCTCGTTCAAAATGGCTAAAAATTAAAGCATTAGATGTTAATGGTCAAGAATTTAAATTAGAAATAGATGATCTACTTGCTATCTGTATTCAACATGAAATAGATCATTTAAATGGCAAATTATTTATTGACTATCTTTCTGCATTAAAACGTCAATGTATTAGGTACAAAATTAAAAAGATCGAACGTTTAAAAGAAAAGTAGCAAATAATAATTACAATATTTTTGATATGGATATATTTACGTGTCAGACTGTATATGAATTATTTTTATAAGCATTTTAGATTTTGGAACATAAGATTTAGCTGTATTACTCAATATCAATAATAAATATCAAATTGTTAACATTCCGACAAAGTCTCCTAACTAGTTAGCAAGTGGAAAACTCACATCAAGCAAGTAAAAATGCTAGCTAAGAAAAGAATATTCTTTTTTTCAGTCAACAACTCTAGAAACACTAAAAATTAGTCCTTCCTTGAAAAGTAAGGAAGGTGATATCATGGTTATTGTCGCATATAGAATAATTTTATCTAAAATTATATTAAATATGCTATCAACGAACCGTCTTATTGCAGATTATTCTCATTGATATGTTTTGCTGTACAATCAGGAATTATGCTGATCAGCATCAAATAATTATACTCTATTAGTCTATAGAAGACTAGTTTAAAGTTAAATTTAAATTATTTAAAAACCTACATTAAATTTCAAGATATGAAAATTAGATATAATGCTTCTTTTTAAGAGTTGGATAATATGATCCCATCACTAAAGATAGATAAATATAAATTAGGATAATAATTAATAGCATAATCAAATCACAAAAATAATAAGTGATTATTATGATCTTGCATGCATTTATGTTGTTGTTTTTTAGGTTGATGTTTTACCTGCAATTTCGATAAGTTTATACATATTATTAATTGTGATATAGTTAACTTTAACACCGAGAGTACTAGTTGTTTGGAAACGATCTAACAGACGACACTAATTGTTTTAACTGGTTAATTTAAGATAATTAACATATGACATCGAGTCATCGTTAGGCGTAATTCTTTAGCTGAAAAGCTAGACTGAGCAAAACGGCGTGATAGATTATAAATAAAAGCAGCTATTTTTTTTCAGCATTTTTAGATAGTAAAAGTATCATTTCTTGATTATTTTTAATTTCACTGCTCATTAATCTTATTATTTTCTTCCGCAAATTAGGTATTTACCTGATAATTCATTGAATATTTCAAAAAAATTCACAAATTATTAAAATTTTCAATAGATTGGGCAAATATTAGGCATTTATTATTAATGATAGCATTAAAACCAACAAAATCACCAGCTAAATAAAAACTGGTAATTTGTTCATCACCTTCCTCGATAAAGGAATAACTATTTATGGTGCCTGATCGGATACTATAAAGTAATTTTAATTCATCACCCCTTTTAAATAGCGCATCTCCTTTTTGGATTGGTTTTACGTTCAATAATATTATTGAGTTTATACAGTTCATGTTCATCCAAAGTATATGAAAACATAACTGGTTAATATTGCAGTCTTGTTAATAGGTAGAGAAGCAACCAGACTGGATTAGATAAACAACGCGTTTTTCTGAAATTATATTATAAGACTTATTATGATAATATATATTAATTTTATCAATTTTAAAACTTACTCTATTTTAAGTAAAATAATTAATAAATAGTTGTATTTTTATTTAACTGATATTATCAATATAAGTAAGTTCATTTAACAGTTATTTATTTTACTTAGACTGATTATTATTTTTTCTAGAAATATAAAAATAAAACAGTTATTAGAAAATCTAATTATTGTGATCAGGCTACGTTCCACTCTGATGCTTCGTGAATCTGTTCTTAATTCTTAAGTTTCACATTGTTTACCACCAGAGTTAACAGGTCAACTCTTCCTTAGTTGATTCCTAGCTTTTCTAAATGGACAAGAGTAGCTTAAATAGCATTGAAATGGTTGTTTCCTAGAACTACACCTCTTTATATGTAGGCTTTTTCCGTATCCTCATTATCACAAAACTCGATTCGATTGAATTCAACGTTATTACTGAAGGCCTAGTGTGTTGACGGGAAGCTATAGAATCTCAGTGATTATTTTCGATCTTTCTTCAACTTAACTATCTCTTTAGGAGACGTTAAAAACCTTGCCAACGAAATAGCAATGGGTTTTATTAGCAGCATCACGACTCTCTGTAGGCAGATCTCCCGCAGCTCATTCTTAACTTTCGGTTGCATACTTTTAGGAAATAAAACCAATGTATTAGCTATTTTCTATATCAAAATAGCATTGACGATGTCTTTCCTGGAATATTATTCCCATTGTATTCTAAAAGCTAATGGCACTATCTCCCATAACAATCTCAGGAAATATGGTTAAGGCGCACCGCTCGTATCCCATGTTCAAAAGTTCAGCCAAGTTTCTTTCTGACTCTTGATAAGGATTTTCTATCGTAACCTAGCTCCTCATCCATGGAGCACCGCCGATAATGAGCAGCAGGTAAAAGCGATCAGCTTGCCTGGACAAGACGGCGATATGCCTTCAGCCAAGAAATAAACATAGCGATATCGCTTAAATTACGCAGCTACCACCATTGCCAATCCTATTCAAGGAATTACTCTTTCAGTTTTCTAATGATAGTGCAGAGAGATTATGTGTTTTACCAGGAATTGTTGAAGAGGTTCATAAAATTCACAATTGAGATATGCCTTGTAATTGTCCAATTATGGTAGCAAATCTTCTCCGCTTTTTTCACACGTAAGATAAGGCAGTAATAATGAGCTGTTGAAGTATATTTAATTACCGTTATGATTTATCTTCTGACCTTAGGTGGTTTAGTCTCAAGATCGCCAATACCAGTTCTGCATGGTTCGCTTTAGCAAAACCGTTATGATCGACGCTACGAACGTCCATCTACAAGGTATCGGCGTTAAGAATATTGAACAGTATAACTTTGATCTCCATCTCAACGGTGGCGCCTATCAGCTGACTGGCAAATCATTACAAATGAGTTAATGCCAAGGGATGCCAGTAATATCTGCTTTTTACAGATACTACATGTAGGCTAGACTTTTCATAACATATCGTCTCTCTGTTGTTGAACTCATCTATGAAGTTAATCACCAGTATACGCTACCATCTCCAAAACTTCATAGACTAAAAATTAGAGTAACTCACAATTGACGTTTTACTAAAAACAATGCTTACTATTTAAATTGTTGAATCTGCGTACATGGCCGGAAAAGCTTAATTCCACTAAATTACTACTAATAAAATTACTAAAATCACATTTATTTCTTAAGGTTGTTATCGTAACTATCTAGTTCTTCTAATGGTTTTCAACTTATTGAGTTTATTCATCATCATTAGATGAATCTCAATGCTAGAATTAGAAATTGCTGATTGGTTTTTTAGTATTGGAGAAAAGGTTGCAACATTGAAAAGACGATAAAATTTATAATTTAGTTGCTGGTGGTAGATATTCTGAATATCATATCTTACATGAAGATATCGCTTTATCTGTTAGTGATCTCACTTATATGCAAACGGCAAGAGGCACTGCTAAAAAATTTTTTACTATTTTTGTTAATGTTTCTAAATTTCTCAATTTAAAAATGAAACTGTTCTCGTTCATGGCAAAATTTCTGGTATTACTAACGTTGCTATTATATTACCTGTCACATTCAGGAAGATAGTATGATTATTTTTAATAATTCAGTTTAATTTTGAGTCAATTAGTCATAGACTGTAATGGAGTTTTACTCTGAATACTAATTTAGGTATTCCTGATTGTAGAGGCAAATATATTTATGCAGCGATCTTAAGCTCTTGAGCAAAATTAAAATGATGGTTTTTCGGCTTATTTTTATAATTCTCTCATTACATTTCTCAATCAAGCTATTCGTTTCAGAATGCTTCGGGTGGTTAAAGTCGGTGTTATACATGAACGTAGCACGTTATACGTGAGTGATACAGCTATGCTGTTTCAAGGATGTTCATGATTTTAGTTCTGTTTTATACTCTTCGATATTTTAATTTTATTTATGTTAGCAAAGGTTATTTGCTTTGCTAATAGAGCAAAGTATAGCCACATTTATATTTCAATTGTTCTTTGTTCAATCAATCTTCTTTAGACTAGATATTTCGATAAATAAAATAATTTCCTTATTATAGGAAGTTATTTAGCCATTCTTTTAGTTGTCTGATATAAATATTTATAATTTAAATATAGAATTTCTTATCAATAACTCTCTGATTATTCAACTATTATTAAGTAATTATAACTAATTCATGCTAGTTGGCAAAAGTTTTATACGATTTTATGTTTCATAAAAGTAAAAGTTGGACTCTTTATGAGTAATTAGCTAAAGAAAACGGTCAATGCACTCTGCATTAAACTTTTTAAGAGTCATATCGCTCATATGAGCATTTCAATTTTAGGCAATTAATACCGAGATTTGTTCTTTACTTTTGTCTCTCCATTTTGATTTTCTAACTTTCCTATATGAAATATAGTGCTTCCCTTTAAAAGCTACAGGGAAAAATATTTTGTCGATTTCAACAATAACCACTTAGTAGATTATATTTGCTGTCAACGCTTAATCAATAAAGAGACAGTAATGCCATCTAAACGCTGTTTTTAAATAAATGCTGTTTGTTTTTTCTAACTATCCGTAAAGTTAATCTATTTAACATACATGCAAATAACTAAACCATTATCTTTAAAAATAATCTCGCTAGAGGACTTTAAATAAGATTATTAAATGTTTTCTTAAAATTGTAGATTTTAAATCAAAATCGCTATAACACTAATTAATATCTCCAGTGGATAACATGTTCACTGTAACAATATGCTCAGGATAAAGTGGAATGAGTTGCTTTAATGTGTAAATTGATATCATTCGACAGATTATCACCGAGCTAACTAATGAATGAGATGCAGTTTTATGTTAGCAGGAAGTAAGAAAAAAAGTTTCTTTGATCTGTATAACTATTTGTTTTTTCATAGAAACTTTATAGTAAAAATCTTTTATACAGTATAAGAAATTTTTATCAAAAACCTTTGGCATAATATAGCCAATTATCAGTATTATTTCGTTTTTACTCTTTAAAAACGATAAATTTGGATATGCTATAACGCTTAGATAAATTAGATGCAAGCTATCTATTTGTATGAAAAGAAGCTCTGATTTTAGATGTTGTAGTTTCCTGAGACGGTGAGAGTCCCTATTATTAAGATATTTTACCCTTTAATTATATCCCTCAGTAACCATCTTGCCATAAATAGTCTAGTACAACGAGGATCTGGATAATTATCCAGAACGAAAATAGTTAGCAAAAGTTTTTAATGCTAAAATATTTACTACCATTGATTTAATGGAAAAATAAAGATGGTACTTTTAGGTGCTAATAGAGGTATTGCTATACAAAAAAATAATAAATTTTCTGAAAAAATAATTAATTATACCAAAATAAAGGGGATTAATATGGTAGTTAATCTGATTAGTAGCGATTATCTTAATAAAGATTAGTAAATTGCTGCTAAATTTGGCTACATCATTCAAGTTGATATGATGTGTGGCATCTCAGCATTTAAATTTAATACCATTAATGGTTAAAACTTAGTTTTTATTGGCCCAATAATTCGAACAAGAATTTTAGTGAAAAAATAGCAAATGTAAGAACTTTAGAAATAAAATTTGGTCATTAATTAATTCAGGTGAGATAAAACTCATTACTGCTAAAAATGATTCATTAGAGCAATTAGAAAATCGCATTTTTTTATGGAATTAAGTGCTTTAATAGGAAACTTAGTATTAGTTAATACTAAGTTTCCTATTGGAATTTTTAATAAATTTCATTTTATTGAGAAATATTCAATGGTTAAATTATATATAATAACAGTCTATTTAGATAAAATTATTTCTAATATCATTAACTTTACCAGTTAACTTATGATGAACAAGCTTTGTTAGCATAATATTTAAGAAAGATATTATGGCTTATTTTAAGCAAGCATAGTAAAAATGTCTACTGGCATTACTTAAAAAGTAAGTCAGTCTATGCACGAATAGTTATGTTAGTTAACATTATTAAAACTATTGTTTAAAAACGCGGGAACTGAAATAATAGTCTATCTATTAAAAATCGTATAGAGGGTAATAGAAAATATTTATCCTGTTACAGGTAAATTAACAATATTTAGTTGAAAAAAAATTTATCAGTAGGATAACGATCCTATTACTGTAATAGGAAATTCTAATCATTTTATGTTTTTTATTTAAACTAATAAAATAATGAATTATTTATTGTACTTGAAAATGAATCAGAGTTTACTATACTTAATAGTTAAGAGAGGAAAATTATTGCGTGCTTGTAACATTGTTATTCAGCCTCAAATTATTATTATGTGATAATAACAGTCATTTTGTATTTATAATAATTATTCTCACTGGAGAAGCGATTAATAACTTTGTTAGTAATTAGTAATTCGTGTGGTTGGTATTTATTATTTTATAATTGATATACTTAAAGTAAGTTAGCACATTTTTCTTAAAAAAAATCGATTTATTCATCGATTTTATATAATATAATTATTAATATAGGTAACGCTTGTTAGATTAATAGTAAAAAGGGATTAGACGTAATACTTTTATGTGTATATATTAAATACATACCAAATAGAAGGGAGCAGTAAAATGTCTTTAGTTAATACAAAAATTAAACCTTTTCAAAATATCGCCTTTAAAGATGGAAAATTTATCGATCTATCTGAAAAAGATATTAAAGGTAAATGGAGCATTTTTTTCTTTTATCCTGCTGATTTTACCTTTGTTTGTCCAACTGAATTAGCTGATTTAGCGGATCACTATGAAGAATTCAAGAAACTTGGTGTAGAAATTTATTCTATTTCAACGGATACTCATTTCTCTCATAAAGAGTGGCATAGTCATTCAAACACGATTGGTAAAATTAAATATACCATGATCGCTGATCCAAGTTGGATATTGACGCGTAATTTTGAAGTGATGCGCAAGTATCAAGAAAATGATGAGCAAAAAGAATTAGGATTAGCAGATCGTGGTACGTTTATTGTTGATCCGAATGGTATTATTCAAGCAGTTGAAATTACTACGGAAGGTATTGGACGTGATGCATCTGATTTGTTACGTAAAATAAAAGCGGCGCAATATCTTGCAAGCCACCCAGGGGAGGTCTGTCCAGCTAAATGGACAGAAGGGGAGGCAACATTATCACCTTCACTTGATTTGGTAGGAAAAATTTAATTAAAAATATTATGAGTAATTTTATTATAATCGGGTGGTTAGCACCCGATTTTTGTGAATAGATTAATGTTTGATAGCAAGATGAAATTTCAACTTAAAGTATATTTAGAAAAATTGATTTAGTCGGTTAAGTTTATATAGAAATTTTAAATAAAAATGAAAAGTCTTCTGAGATAAACGCAGAATTACAAGATAATATAACACTGTTATATAAAATAATTTTTATTAAATACAATAACTTAATAGGTACGTAAATTTTTATTTTTAATTACTAATCCGGATAAAAATAGTAGATTACAGTTTTCTGGTTTGTTGTTATCCCATGAATTTACCTCATTAATTTTAGCATTAATGCAAGTTGGATATTCATCCTGCAAAAAAAAGAAACGCAGGATGTTAGATTAGATGCGTCAATTAGATTTAAAGTTTTACTTTGAACTTATTATTAATAGTCATAGAATAAATACAAGTATTTTAGTAAAAATTTAAATTTAATAGCAGTTTTAAATTGTAATATTACGCATATACTATCGATTGTGCTATTTTAAGTTTGAAGTTCAGAAACGAAATGTTATTGGTAGTGCCTTCCGTTGTTTGTTAATGATAAAAAAATTGAGAAGGGAAAGGAAAGGGGATACGGATAATCTTAAGTGATATAATTACTAAAATTTATCTTAATACTAAAAATGTTATTTAAAAACTAAACTAGAAATTGCTTATGATGTTTTGGTTGCTGATAGCGGCCACACTGATGTTTCAGTTTTTATTTATACGGCTCGTATAAGGTATACGAGGCGATATTATTAGTAAACGTTTTGATAGCTACATCTTAGATGTTAATGATATTAAAATTGTATTTTTGTGTTAAAAATATAAAATAAAAATTAGTTATTGCACTACGTGCCATATCAATAATAATGATATTATCGACTCATAAATAGTAGAAAAACTCATTTCTACCGATATAGCAACTCAGTTAAGTTGTACAAAATTAAAATAGCAACCTGTGATTATATGGACAGGTGCACAATTATTATTGCGGCAGGAGTTAAATGATGCTGCCGATAATATGAATGTACCAGGCAAAAAGAATATCGTATCAAAGATGTAAATTATTACCCACATTGGAATAGACTATTAGTTAATGAAAAACCAAACTGTGATTTATGGCGTTAATTCTTTGGTTTAAACCACAATCTCTTCCTAGAGTTGTCAAGCATATTACTTGATTATAATTTTTTCCAAAAATGAGAGTAGATATAATATTGCAACAGAAACTAGCAAGTTTAAGTAATCTAAATATTATTTAGTAGGCTAAAAATCTGGAAGTCAAAAATAGGATTCTATAAAAATAACCAGATTAGAATATAAAAATTCATTGTATCGTTTGATGCATAATTTAGCGATTGTCAGGACTTGTTTCCAAATTAGTTTTTTATCTAATTGTTTTTTTAGATAGGATCATTATCTATATATAGATCCGTCATAATAGCTCTATTCATGCCAAGATTCCTGCTTAGGAATATAGTTGAGGAAAATATCATGATTATAAAGGCTTCATCGTCAAGTAATACAACACTTAAAATCAGTACTCCTCTTAAGATAAGCAAAGAGCTTTCGTTTTTTTAGTTAAGTGTTATGGCATATATAAACTTATTAGTCCTAGATGGTAAAAATGAGATGATATTGATGATCGGCTATGTTGGCAAAAAATTTGTTGCTTTGCTCGTAGAGCAATTTTGTAGCCATATCTATATTTCAATTATTGTGATTTCAAGCAATCTTCTCTAAACCAGATAATTCGGTAAAAACGACCTTTAACTATATAGGCTATTCAGCTATTCTTAATTAGTTAAGATAACTGTTGATATTTTGAATATGGAATGTCTTATCAATAAATTTCTAATTACATTGCCTTATTAGGTAATGATGATTAATTTTATGCTAGCTGGCATAAGAGGGGGTTTATTATTTAGTCTCCTATCCAAGGAGGGAGCTGGAGCTCTTTATTTATGACAATCTCAAGAAAACGGCTAACTACAACACTTTGGATTAAACTCTTTTAAGAATCTCATCGCTCGCATGACCCTGTAAATATTGGACAATTAAAATCGAGTTTCGTTTTTATCTCCTCTTCTCCCGCGTTTTTAGTTTTCCTATATGAAATATAACGCTTCTCTATTAAAGGGTTTATAAAAAATATTTCGTTGACTTCAACAATATCACTTAGTGTATTTAAGTTGATTATCACCGCTGAAGCAAAGAACAGTAACGCCATCTAAACTTTGTTTTTAAAAAAAATATCTATTTGTTTTTGCTGATGCTAGTATAGTCAAGCTATTTAACATATTTTACAGTAATTAAACAATTTACCCTTGTAATTTAGTATTACCAGAGGACTTTTAGTAAAATTTTAAATGTTTTTCTATAATAGGAGATTTTATAACAAATTATAGCTATAATCCTAATGAATATCTCAGTGGATAACATTTTCATTGTGACAATATGATCATGATAAAGTAAAATAAGTTTCTTTAATATATGAACTGGCCTAATCTAATAAATTATCACTAAGGTTAGATAATAAATAAGATGCAACTTCATGTTTACAGGGAGTAAAAAAAGTTTCTTTGATTTTAATAATTGTTTGCTTTTACGTAGCAAACGCTGTAGCGAAAAATTCTTTATGCAGTAGAGAAGATTTTACCAACAACCTTTTGTAACATAACCTAAAGATCACAGCCATATTCCCTATCGTTTTATAATGATATTATCACCAGGTTGAAACTACGCTAACCGAAGCATTAAACGTTTAAAACTACGAATTAGATTATTTTAGGTAAATATGAAATATCTTCCGCAAATTTCAAAGAAAACTTCACGACGTTATTTTTGTAGATATAGATTGTGCAACACTCAACGGGTTTCACCCGTCTTTAGAATATTAAAATTACGGACCAATACTCAACACTTTTTACATGATCTTAACCAAAGATATTCAATAAGCATCTATTGAGTATTTATAGATAATAGCAAAAAATTTACAGATCGTCTTTTGGTCTGTAAAAATATTCAGCTACTGAAAAACAGGGATTCGACTGTTTTTATGTATAGATCTTAATATAAAATACCGGCTTAGCTTACTTAGGCATCATAAAAGGATGGTTGGTTAACCGATTTAATGTGTGCATAAAATATGGGTTTGAAAAACCAGAATTTTAATTTTGTTAAAGAGTTTGAGATCACTAAATATCGATATGTTTGGTTGTACAATTAGCAATTACCTCAATTACCATTTAGTAGTAAACTCTATTATAGTCTATGAAAGATTAGTTAAAAAATTAATCCTGAATTATTCAAAAAAATCATATTCATCATCCGAGATGATAGCATTCAATATCAATTACTTAGATGTTGTAATAGCGCATAATTCAAATCGTCGAAATTTAAATTGATAAAAGAGGTGAAACTAATATGATAGGTATTTTGTTGCCAGTGATTATATAACTGTGCCTTATAAATAGATCATGATTTTCGCAGTATAATACCGAAAATCTCCATTTACCATTAGTTACTATATGATGAATGCAATGGAGTAAAAATTTATTTATATAAATAAAGACATATATCAACAAGATTTTATGATTTATTCACTCCATTAAGTGGAATTTTATTAAATTCTTTACTAGTTTTTATCTTTAAATACCATTATCCCCAGGTTGGGATAAATGATTTTTTAAATGTCTCGTTATAACGGCTCTTTTGCGTAAATGATTATATCATCAGATATAATAGCGATACAGGTAGAGTTGTATTTTCTCTATTCTGAGAAATGCTTCTTTTATTCTACTAAAAATTATTTGATAGTAAAGTGGAATCAATTTTTATGAGATTTTCCATTAAAGCATAGTCTTAATATTTAAGTGTTATTAGCAAGTTATTTTCAATATCAAAGAACGTTTATTGAGTTATTAATAAATCTGGTCTATGACGGTTTTGCTTATTTTAATTCTTCGTGAATCTATTACTAATCCTTAGTTAGACCTTGTTTTCCACTAGAGTCACAGTAGCTTAAATTCTCTAAGCCGGTTTCCAGCTTTTCTGAGTAGACGGGGAAAGCTCATAAGCCATTTAAATGGTTATTTTTTAAACTACAGCGCTTTACATGTAAGCTTAATAACCTCATTGTCGCAAAAGTTAACTCAATCGGATTCTCGTCGTTCTTATTGACATGGCCTAGTGCGCTGATGGGAAAGGATAGAATGCTAGTCGTTTTTTCTCGATCTTTTCCAGCTTCTTTATCGCTGTAAGTAGGTAAATTTAGTTAAAAATATTGCTAATAAATATCAAAGAGTTTATTAGTGTGATTATGGCTCTCTGATAGACAGAGCTCTTGCAGCTCACTCTCAACTTTCAGTTTCATACCTATAGAAAGTAAAGTACTAGCATATTAACTGTTTGTTTTTTATACCCAACAATATCGGTGCTGCGAACCAAAAATATTTTTGCTATTGCACTCTAAAAACTAAAGCGCCTTCTCCCATAGTAATCTCAGGAGATATAGTTAAGACACATTGCTAGTGCGGTCATCTAGAAGTTTAATCTAGTACTATTTCTCTGACTCTTGATAGACATATTCGAGCGCATTGAGCTCCTTACCTCAATGCGCAGTAACGCCGATAATTAGCAGCAGGCAAAGGCATATCCACCATTCCTAACAGAACTGTATATATTATCGGCTAAGAAATAAATGTAGTGCGTATTCCTAAATCACGCAGACACCATTACCAATAGTCTTCAAGGGATTGTTGTTTCAGTTTGCTATGATGCTTCAGAAGGATAGGATTTTCTTTTTTATCAAGAATCGCCATAGAGCTTTGTAAAAATAAGTATGCAGATGCCTCACCGGGATACCCAATAGTAGCAAATCTTCTCCGCTTTTTGCATCCTTAGATAAGTAGGTATAAACAAGCTGTTGAAGTATATTCTATTACTGCTAAGATCCCTCGATCTTAGGTGCTTTAATCTCAACGTTGCCAATAGGAATCAATATGATTGGCTATAGTAAATAATTATTATAGATGACGACATAATTCGCCGATAAAGCGGCGTTCAGCACGTTATCGTAGCATGACCTTGAAGGTCATGCTCAATAGTGAGGTCATCAGCTATCTTTCACAATTACGGATGAGTTCATGAAAAGGATCAGAGATAATATCTGATTTCTCAGATACCTGTAGGATACATTTTCATGGAATATCATTTTCTATTCTAATCATTTATCAAATAAATTAGCAAGATACGATAGCATCTTCGAAACTCCATACACTAGAATTGAGTATAACTTAATATTTCTAACAGAAAGATAAATCCTTAATATATTATATTTTTAATAGGAAATTAAAGTAGTTAGTTTTAAAGGTAAATTGCCTTTATTTATTATAAAGTTAGCGGTTAATGAAGAATTTATATTCCGTATTGCTGAAACTGATAGTTATCAATAATATAAACTGATTTTATCGATGAATTTATAGAATTGAAGAATTAAAATATTGATTAGTTTTAAATTATTTAATTAATATCAGTATATTATAAGCTAATTAGCTTTTTTGTCGCAGCTAGATTAATAATAGCCGAAAAATAGTTGGCTTTCAACGATGCACTGCCAACTAATGCACCATCAATATCGGGTTGACTGAAAAGCTCGGCAGCATTATTAGTATTCACTGAGCCGCCATACTGAATAATTACTTGTTTGGCAATATCTGGATCTTGCTTGGCAAGATGACTACGAATGAATTTATGTACTGCTTGCGCCTGAGCTGGAGTGGCTGATTTCCCGGTACCAATTGCCCAAATTGGTTCATAAGCAATGACACTATTTTCTAATGCGTTGACACCTAAGTTATCTAATACTGCGTCGATTTGTCGAGCACAGACTTGTTCAGTTTTTCCAGCGCTATTTTCTTCTTCAGATTCACCAATACAAAGCACAGGTGTTAATCCTTGCGATTTTAATATTGCAAATTTTTTAGTGATAAATTCATCGCTTTCTTGATGATAAGTTCTACGTTCAGAATGACCGATAATAATATATTTTGCACCAATGTCTTTTAGCATTTCTGCTGAAGTATCACCGGTAAAAGCGCCGGATAAATTGACATCAACATCTTGTGCGCCAAGTAGTATCTTGCTGCCAGTTAAAGCTTGTTTTGCTTGTGCTAGGTAAAGCGCTGGTGGTGCAATTGCGACATTACAACCAATGAAACTATTTAATTCGTTACGCAAATTTCTAATCAGTTCCTTAACCATTTTTCTACTGCCATTGAGTTTCCAGTTTCCTATGACTAATGGATGTCGCATATTTTCCTCTAACTAAAAAATATTTATAATTTAATGAAATAAAAAATTTATCTTTATTCTTATTATGAATAAGAATAAAGATAAAGATGTTATGAGTAAATTTCTTTATTTTTTATGATTAAGAATAAGAAAATTATTTTTAGTAAAAACTAAACCAGTTCAATAGAAAAAATAATAATATTATCTTTATTTTTTATTAAAATAAAACGAATAATATCTAATATCGTTTTATCATTTTTTACTTGGTTATCTTATTATAAGATACGATTTAATACCACGATTAATTGATCCATGTTGTTAATCGAATTGATTTTTAAAAGTAATTAATAATTATTATAATATAACATTTAAATAATTGTTGATTAATTTTATAGATGTTTTTGCATCTTTTGTTAGCAGTAAAATTTTATCTGTAAATTTTTAATTTTTTTCACTTCCTTATTCAAGGAAGTGAAGGGGTAAATTTTCTGTTAATTTGACTGTCTATACGAATATAAAGTGCAAGCTAATAGCTTGCTTTTGATTATTTTAAATTCAGCTATTAGATAGCTAGGTTTATTTATATTATATTTTGAAGAAATATGGGGGATATTTTTCATTGAAAAAACCTGCATTGTATAATAAATAAGCAATAAAAACTTTTCTTTCAGGCATAATTAGTAATTCTTTTGGCAGCACTGAAATACTAGAAATAATGTACTAAATACTAAGGCTAATATTAACTCAAATTTTCGATTATAGATTTTTCATCATCGTTACTCATTAGTATGAATTTTATCAAAAGGATCTTTTAGAGTAAAAGAGATGACATTACAACAATAGGCACTCTTCTTCAAAGAAGAAGAAGGTTGAAAACCATTTAAATTAGTAAAATTATTGGTTAATATTAATGGTTAATATATTTAATTTTTTTTGCAATCTTTTTTGCTATTTCTCCTTATACCTTACTCTGATTAATTATATTGTTGCTGAGTTATGCTCATTTCTGATGTACAGGGTTTTGAACATGATTGCATATCCTGCTGGTTTATTTGATAAATTATCTAAACAACAGAGAAACAATTACCATGAATAAGTCCGGTATAAAGGTATCTGAAAAACTAGATATTATCTGTGAGGGGTTTCCTCCTGCATGAGCTTATTATTAATAATACTAGGGAGATTAATAAACATTGCTGTTAAGGTGGAGCTCGAAGTCATTCTGCGAGAAGATACTGAATACTATCTTATCGATAGGCGACAATCCTCTCGTCCATAACGGTTATTTATCGTAGCAAATTATGCAGATTAGTATTGGTTATGTTGAAATTAAAGTGTTTAAGGTTAAAAATCACAGCGACAAAAGAATATTCTTTAACAGCTCGTTGCTGCCCTATTGAAGCGCGTAAAAACGCGAAGAGTTGCGACGATGGCTTCTACTTAGTTAGGTGTATTACCTACCGGTGATTTTCATGAAGTCTTGATTCGCTTTTCGGTGAAAAGCGCATGATCTTTTTTTTTTGCAGTAGTTCAAGCAGGTATTAATGAATATCCGCTGGTAATAAATCATTCTTACTTAGCCACCTGCGCGATACCTTATGGCCTTAGGACCGCTAGATAGTCCTGTAACACTAATTGATTTAATTCGCTATGATAATAATTAAGTGAACGGTACTATTACCAGTCGCTAATCTTGCATAAAATATCATCAATCATATGTTACTCTCGCTAAAGAGTTTTTTCACTACTAATTTTAGCTGATGTGTCACCGCCTGAAAACTGGTGCGCCTCTCTTTTAAATCATATCGAAATTTTATAATTTACACTTTTAGGGTACATCAACTATCTAGGCGGAGTGTTTGTTCACAAGCCTAGTTTCTACCATTAAGATACGGAAGGTTAAACTATTCGACTTATTCGCGTTCAGGAAAGGAGCAACGTGGAATTAATCACATAAATAGAGCGCCAGCGGGTGATTCCATATCGAGATAGAGTACCCGCTGTGATATAGTTTTAATACGTTATGAACCCATACAGGTATGCTTTTTGTCTGGATTGAGATGTCAGATAGCAGGTATGGTTGGGATATCCGGGTTTTTGGTCTATCTTGATCACAAGTATGCCGTATAATAGCGTGTTGGATGATTTTTAGTCCATCCGTTGTTCGATATCAGGGTTATTGTTTCTATCGTTTACTTGTTATGTGGTTGCATTTTTAGTAATATTTTGCCTAGAGCAATGCGGTCTTGTCGGTATTACACTGTTTAATCATAGTCAATAGTTGTAGCGAATAAACTACGCTTATTTGAAAGGTAAGATAGTTCAGTTCTAGGGCACGCGGTAGAAGAGAAGTTGAATAAAACCACTAATAACAAGTTAGGGAGCGCGCAGATGGATATGGGTGTTTAAAATACATTCTCATAGAGAGAAGGGCGCCCCGTGGCAGTACTAACTCTCCGTAGATAAAAAATAGAGGTAAGGATAGGATTGCGGGTGCAATTAACCCATAATAATCCCTAACGAGGCATTTTGCTGGTTTTTTCGTTTCTTAGGATTGGTGTTGTTTTCATGAGCCACCACTTACTTAAAGTAATGAAATATATATTGTATTTAGGGTAGTCCCGTCATAACTTGCTAGACTTTCGCTTCCGCTTCTAACGAAATTACATAGCGCGAGATGTTGCTCACCGCCACCCATCTTGGTGATTAGAGTTAAACTATTAGGAGTAATGACACTAGTAGATGCAGTGTCAGCGTTATTTTTACTAAGTTTATTCACGTACGTTGTCATCTTAGGTTTAAGTAGTCCATATCGCTAATTTATTTATCGAAGACGGAGTGATTGATTAGATTGATTAGCGTGCAACAATAATGTTGATCCGATGATAAACTTATTGTAGGCCGACGGAATATTACCGAAACTATAAATAAAGATGATGAGTATCAGCTGCTATTAATTTGATACCAGTATTTGTGGGGGGTTATCTTGATGGCTAATTATATAGAGAAAGCCTGCCGCATATCTACTATCAGTAAGCCGTATAGTATGCGTTGATATTTTTAATATATCGGAGGTTCATTGTTATCAATATATCCTTAGTATACGGGTGAATACACTGATGCTATTGTAATATGGTCAATAATCCATTTGCCTCATCCAGAAAGAAGTATAGTAGGCGGATAACATCACGAAGAGGCCAGAGACGGCTAGGAGTTTTTATGTAACGGATTGGAAATATGGTATATCAATACCCAATAATGCAAGGATTCCTATCGAACAGGGTAGGCAATTAGGTAGAAGGGGGAATATTGCGCGTTGTTAACAATCTCTCCATTAGAGCCAGTTAATTGTTCGGATAAGTTCATCGTAGATTAGTTGCTAATCAGGATTAATTGTGGGTGCATTTTAAATAAAGTTGCTATTGAGTCGAATCACTTTATAAATCTATACTGGCTGAGTCGGTATTTCTTGTACAGGATCTTAATTGACGTGCTATAGATAATAACGATACAATATTTTATTGTCACATTAGGTATTCAGTAGGCTATGCCTTCAAGTAAATAACAACTACGCCCGACGGTTATATGCTGATAGAAACCAGAATTTATGGATTAAGCGGTGTGCTTGTGGTAGAATAAAATTCTGATATTGATATTATCATCCATGATATCAAATAGTGTTGCGAGCACTTGTTGCCAGTGAGTGCAAGATCTCTTCTGTTAGGCTATTTTATTCAGTTAATTGATTCATACAGCTGTGAGTATCCAGACCGAGTAAATCTGATTGCTATTTTTCATCGTTTATATCATTAGAGGAGGTGAACAATGATGTTATTGTAATGTACTTACTCCATAAAGATAAGTATTATGTCAGATTTAGGTTATGATAATTCCTGATCTGTCAAGCACTAATGTTAATCTGATCATTATGAGAATGTATGGCGCATCATGTTTTAATTCTAATAAACGTGGTATAATTTTCAGTCGAGGGGAATTCCTTGGCAGAATTGTCAGCATGCAGTGCAGATGCTAGCAATTAAGGCTTTTTGAGTACCTTGACGGGGCCCAGTGCATTATTTTTATTAATCCAGGTCAGGGGGTCTTATCATCAGACCTCTGTTTATTTTCCCTATAGAACGAACGACTTATCTATGAATTAAATGCAGCTTCATAATCTAAGTTAACAAACCTTAGGCCGTAAAGAGGCCTGCTTGATAGAAAGGGTTTTAGTAATCGGTTAAGTTAGTTTAACGCTACGTAAAACCAGATTTTAACGCACATTAAAACCTTTTTGATAAAACATGTAATAACTTTGACTAACTCTCTAGTATCGTCATATTTAGATAATCAGTTTTACTGGAATATACCTTCATCAGAGCGGCGCGATAGATTTATTTATCCAGTTGTAACTTACGACGCCACATGGATAAGTTTAATTAAGGTTTCTTAGTTCATGCTTTATTCCTTTATATTGTTTATCGCTACTCTACCAGATAGCTATTTAATAAGTGTTGTAACAACATATCTAAGTTATATACCTACCTTTTCATCATCAATTATTGTTACCAGATCCGTTTATGAAAACCTAAACACCATGATTTCAATATCTGTTATGGTTTGGTATACTTGTTGAGTATTTAGCTTGCAAAAGAAAATGGCACAACGCGCCGGTTGTGACGCTCTACAAGTTTTAATAGTTTTTAACATCTGTTAATCATGACCTGAATTAGTTAACATGACATCATAAATTAAATTTTAATTCACTAACGTCAATATGTCTTCGGTAGAAATGCATGACATCTCGATGATATTTTGACACGCATTTGATTTAAAGTAATGACTAAAATACATTACAATTTAGAAAATTTGAGCGACCAGTTGTTTATAGGATTTTTTTTTGCTTTTTATTAATAAAATACAGATAGGTGCTGCTATTGATCTTAATTGAATTACTGATCGCGTTAATTACTTTTTACCATTCTTTATAGTTAAAATATAAATCTCATAGCGCCAGTAGTTCATTAATATCAATCTATTCTTGTTTATTTCCTTTAAAGGAATGATTCACGATGGTATTAATTTACATTTACACCATACAAAACTTGGTAATGGACGCCTTGATTTTTATCGCTAGGGCATGTTTATTAACATACGGTATTTACACACTGCGTGAATGAACAAGATGATACTGTCAATTAAAGTTGATCAAGATGACTTGTCTTTAGTTGCCAGTAATTGATGTGATATTCTGTAGCCTATAAATTAATAAAATCCTGAATATGTTTCATGGCGCAAAATTTAAATTCGCCCAGTTTTTACTGTAGGAGTATCTATCGTTCTTCAATAAACAGGCTGTTAATCAATTCATCACGTAGCGGATTAAATTGACTTAACATCTTAAAAAGATTGGAACTATTTATGCCATAACGTATTAATACAATAGTCGTAAGAATAGGTTAGGCATTTTCTGGGTTGATGATTTATTTTCATGGTTTCTTTCACTAAGAAAGAATAGTGGTAGCGCATTAGTACTGTGCGTCCCAATAAACCAAATAATCTGATAACCGTTTGGCGTAGAATCTTTTTCTGTAATCACCGTTAACACAACATAATAGTAATAATCTCCTAGGAAGATAGGCACAAGTGTCGACTAAACTGCTGACGGGATAATTTTATAAACGAATGTTGCTAATAACGCCTGGCGGGATGAATGTTACTGGAAATAACACGTAACTGATAACGTACGGTATTTATGGAATTAACTATCTTAATTCTGGCTTCTTTTTTCTTGAATAATGAAAGAAAATACCGGCATCACGTAATAATTTTGTTAATAAAACCCGCTATAATTTTGGCAGAAATTCTCATAAAGTGTGCCAGGGTAGTATAGCACGCCTGACAATTTATATTACAGTTACAGTGCTTTTCCATATTTATCTACCTCAAATCTCTGCTAGAGGTAATAATCTTTTTGCGCCACGGCAAAATCTCTACCGCTATCTAATATCGGGTCTAGATTAGGGGTATAAAATTGCGTCACCTAACAGTAGGGTATTGGGCATATCATCGTATTATTAAGGTTAGTTATCCCTCGCATAGCGGCCATGCCGCGCGCATGGCGCGGATTTCAGATCGTAAAGGCTTATTTTATCATTGACTTTCCTGATTAATTGATTTATATTGTGCTATAAGCATAGCAATCACCTATTGTGCATTTAACCGGTAGCACATAAAAGGCGTTGCTGTGTTTGCTAAACGATACAAGCAAACTGTATGTCGATTTCAGTGAAATGAAATAAATACCTATTAAGTAGTGAGTATTGACTAGTATACCTAGTTCTCCAGCCCTGTTAGTAAAAAGAATGGTATATATACTTGCTTCATTCCCGGAAGCAAGTCAGTTTCTATGTTCATTTTTCTGAAGGCTTCCTACCTTGATGTATTTTTGTCAAGTTAAGTCTGCGAATCGTCACTAGCTATCAGTCACGTCTGGCGTAATGTGCGTGACAACACACAAATACACCCGCCTTCTTAGCAATCAAGGTTTATCTATTAATTCACTCTCCCTCGGTAATCTGCCAGGAAACGAGGTCTCGTTAACATTGAATTTTTTCTTTTAATAATCATTTAGAGCTGCTGATACGGCGGTATAACTAGGTAAAGTTATTTAAACCCTTAGATTAGCTGGTCGATTTTAATAATTTTATCGGTTATTTATCAGAATTATTCTAACTCTAGTTGTATCCTGAATCGCCTACAGCTTCTTCAGTATATTAATTCCTAGATGATCAATCATCAACCACGATAATCACTATCCCGTGAATGCTAGTTAGATATCAGAAAATTATGTATGGCAATGTGGTCTTTTGTTATTGGGAGATCACTAAAACTTATAGTGCCTTGGCTACCTCTAAGCAAACACTTGGTGAACAAAAAGGGTGTATGGCGAGGAAAATATCATCTCCAGGTGTTGGTATACTGTCAGTGGTAGCGGTTAGTAGGATTT
Organism: Arsenophonus sp. NC-PE1-MAG3; assembly: GCA_052174455.1. Lineage (GTDB taxonomy): Bacteria > Pseudomonadota > Gammaproteobacteria > Enterobacterales > Enterobacteriaceae > Arsenophonus. The sequence goes on from JBQMRP010000030.1 coordinate 62,477, forward strand.
TATCCACCCAGCACTCCGATAATTACTTTTATATATTGCGGTAATTAAACAAACTGGGTATTGTTCATAATCTTCTTGATCGTGGTCGTTTTTTACAAACTGTAGTGCCATGGCAAGGTATTTTTCGCTAATAATCGGTTAACCAGTGGTTAACAGGGTCCATGACCTGGTTATTGTTTTAGTTTATAGTTGCCATTGATAAAACTGAATATCAGTACGCTCGATTGGTCAGTTTCGGAGGCAATCTGATCTTGTGGATGTCTTAATCCCGTATCAATTAATGTTTGCAGCTGCTTAATAATCCCTGGATTTTTAGTCATGAAAACTGCTCTTCTCTTAAAAAGAAGAGTGTTGTCTTTTGTTATGTTATTCAGTTAACTAACCAAGTGGTTTTTTAGAACAGCGGATCAATCTTCTAAGATTCCATTAATAATAAGCCCGATGTAACATCACTTCCATATTGAGGTTTTTCTATTCTTTAATCTCGGTTTTCAATGCGGTATTCCTATTTACTTATAATATTAGCCGATAATCCCTAGGTCATCTACTTTTTATTCTGCAATGTCAGGATGTTTCTGCCTCAGGGAGTGCTACTTTTTTCACCCTACAGTTGCGAATCTCTTTAATACGCTCTTTCTGGTTGTGATATTCTGGCGTTATTGGGAAGGCTAGATGTTTATTGTATCCTAGATTTCTTAACAGAGGTAAGTAACGTCCATCCAGCGCATAATAATCTTGCTATTATCATGAATGTAGTACTTGTTGTTAATCTTTGACCGTATTAAACCCGACAGTTTATCGGCATAGTAAAAGTCGTTGAGGAAAGGGATTTCAGAACGGGTGACAGTGCGTTTGGATTGCGGAATAAATAGATCGCGCAATCCAAGATATGTCAGCAATTTAATTTCAGTATCATCGTTTTCCAGCTTCCAGTGATAAAAATCGCCCGAACTGTAATTCTCTTCATTGGCTCATTTAGAAAATTCACTGTGCAGACTGATGTTGTATCATTCCACCCGATCTTGATGTTATTAATTAATCTACCACAGGAGGGTAGATGTAGTGTATTTTTCTGGTCTGAAATTTTATGATAGATATTTTTGTGGATGTTCAACGTTGATTTAAGCGACTCACACTGTTTCCCTGGTCAGGTACCAGTACCGTAAATAGGTAGGTAAAGGAGAGCGCTAAAATAGATAATTAAGATTACGATTTAGCCGCTCGATAATGCTGGACCCTTTTGGATTAATAGAAATACCGATCGGATCTTTAATATCTAGGTAGATTAAAATACTGGTAATATCCATCTTGATTATATTATTAATTTTGCTTCTACCGTTATTCGAGTAGTAGAGAAACGACTTCCAATAGGTGGAAATGCCATACTCAGAACATTAGTAACGAAATTAGATTCTCGGAAGGCGACAAGCTTAAGTCAGTAATATAGCGTAAGCTTCCATCAATAATCAAAGATCACATTTTCAGCAAAAATGGTTGACCGTGGTCAAAATTAATGAACATAATCTTCATTATGTAACCGTCTTTCAATCTAGATGTAGTTAATCAGCAGGTAGTTCAATTACGACGTATAAAATGCTTTTAGTTGGCTATGTTCTATGCTAGTTGTGTGCTACACTGTTTGACGATTTCATGGAATTTTTGCATCGCATACAGCACGGCATCATAATAAGAAAAAAATGGTTAATATTAGCAGATTATCTCGCATAGTGTTATTACTAGTTGGTGAAAAATCCGCATATACCTCTTTCATATTTACACTGTTTAGTTTTTGATAGTGCGCCAGATAGTCATGCAAACAAAAGATTTGTTCCGATTTACTCACCTTAACGATTTCTGTATTATCAGACACTCAGTGGAGAAAACCCCTGCGCGGTAGTTTTTTGTAGTCGCTAACCAACGCTTAAGTGTAATTTTACTAAGTTGATAGCATTGGTCTTTCTAGGATTAGTTATCTGTACCGTTTTGGGTGATGCCTTTGGTAATTGGCTTTTTACCTCTTTCATGATAAAGAAAATGTCCTACGCGCACCTATAATATGGTTGTTGGCTGATGGTTTAGAATATTTGCGCAATTACATGCGTGTGTATTGGCAATCTGCCGATGCTTATCAGTTAGGTCAATAACTTATTGCCAGCTAAGATCGAGAAATGACAATAAATATTTAGTTTTCTAAATTCTTAGGATTTATGTTGACCTTTAATACGCTATGTTGTTTGACTACATTATCAATAAGTGCAGTGATTATTAGTTATTTAAGAGATTCTTATAGATAGCGCACTGGGAACTTCAAGGTAATAAGTAATCAATATAATACTCCTAAGCTTTAGTACTTTGACTCTTCTGTTTTATCATTGATTAAAAGCTATTTTCTTACTTATTTAGTGCTAGTCGTAATTATTGTGCTGTTAGGTAACCATAAAATCTCAATTAGTTCAGTTTCTAATATAAACATGATCAGACTATCTCACGGAATAAGGATACTAACTTCGGCTAGATTTTTTAGGAATAAGGCTGATCCCGTTTCAAAAATAATGTGTTCGTGTTTTTTACAAGAGCGATCAATGGCATTTTAGTGAATTAAATTTCATAGCAAGATTAGATCAATAATTAACGCAGTCTAAATTCTTTTGCATGCACAGTAGCTATAATATATTGACGGTGCCGATTATTATGGTTGAAAACATTATTTCTAAGTATAATTAGATTGCTCTAAAAGAGCATCTATAAAAATGAGTCGGATAAGTTGTTAGCTATACAGCTAAATATAAAATCAAAAAGATATCAATGTTTTGATATTTCTTTTTATTTAGCAAAAAAAAGAAAGCTTTTGAATAGACTGTAGTTATTATGAAAAAGAAAAATTTTGCAACAAGAGGAGAAGACTGGGAAAGATCATATCTATGTTTAATAATTATTGTATAGAATGAATCAAGCCTGTGTTTAAATGTAATAGAAAAATAACTAAAAATCAGTATCTCTTTAATAAGCTTATTAAAGAACTTACTAAATAAGTAGAGCTAACCAAGAATGGTAATCTATTGTTGATTTTAGGAAATTGGATCGTTCTTTAAGAGAAGAACGAATACTATTTATTCTTGCTAAAAGGAGATAGCAGTAGTTTACTGGGGTATTGTAAGTGAAACTTTCATTAAAGTCTGTACTCATTGAGTTAATGCACTAAATTTATATATATTAATTATAAGTTTGAGTTAATAACCATTGTTTTTCTATTTTTTTTATGTATTTCTTTTGATAAAGAAATAATATTGATTATTTGCCAAAAACTAAGCATCTATAAAAAGTAGGCTGTTACCATATAGAATGCATTTATATGTAGCTTATGCACAGGAATTCTTTCATTAGAAAGGCAATTCTATTTTTTTGGTTTTTTTTGTGAGCTGTTATTTACAGCGCTTTTTTATACCTTTGGTAATAAAAACCTCGTTTACTTTTCGATAAGAAACTATATAATATAGCTTTTAAAAAGCCTTTCCAGAATATAGCTAATATAATGTCTGATTGTCTTCCTGCATTAAGATCTCTGTCGAGTACTCCTTAGTCAGATGGTCATAGTATGATATATAACCCATTTACCTCTCAGTAATGCTGCAGTTTTAACGCGATACTGGTTGGTGTAAAGTAGGGCCCACACGAAGTATTTCACGCTATACTAATTCTCTTTTTATCTTTTTAGCGAAGCGCACTTTTCAGTAATTGTCTGTACTATTTTTTTAGGTAAGGATACTACTGATTTCTTGAACCGAATTTACCTCAAACTAAGAAGACTAGAATTTATCAAGTCATCGCTATGACGCATCATCCGGATGATAGCGCCTCACTAGATTCTTTAACCACTCTTTTTTTTGAAAAACAGCTCACACCCCATACAGGATATTAAATATCCAGACATCCACTGGTAACGGAGACATTAGTATGCAAATGTTGATTGAGTTGTCAACTAAAATGTACAAGACGTAGAATATACTAATTTCAATGCCCTGTTTCCGTGTCAGCTGGATTATAATGTAGAGAAACGGTGTAAAATATAGCTTTTAGTGGTTGCTAATTTTTGTTAAAAAATGACAAAAAATAGACATATTAAAAGTAACGTCTTGCTAGTCCCAATCGGATAAAATATGAATCCACTGTCCTAATCGTTGCTCGATAACTTTAAAATCACATGAACTGCAGTTTTTAACTTAAAGATTTGGCAAAAAACAGCGGTGGAAGCATTCAGGAGAGGCTAACAGCAGTAGCGACCCGATAAAATTCTATGGAACAAATGTCGCAGGTAAGCATTCATTCGACAGAATACATTGATTAATAAGTTAATATTTTTCAGCGTATTTTTCAAGAAAGTTATTTCAGTCGTTATAAATGGTGAAAATAGTTTAATTATGGGAATGTATATTTTCGTAAATTACTTCTGGGTATTTTATTATAGGAATAGAAATTGTGATTCTGTCGCATTCATTAGGTCTATCAGCCCAGTTATCTTTACATTTATCCTATTGGCTAATAAGACGTGGATTATCCTTAATTCCCTATATAGAGATGAATTTATCGACAAGAATGTTTTAGCCCATTGTCCTCAATGCAGTTGCATCTCCAACGTCATCATCTTGGAGGTCTTTTCTATTTAGGTATTTCTGAAAATCCCGGATAATCATGATTAGAATCGGATAATATTATGTATCAAGAAAAAATTTAGATTAGAGTTGGATAAATTGCGCATCCCTTTTTTTGTGTTAAAAATTTAGTCGGTATGTCATCATTAATTTCAAGAGGAAGATTTATTAAATATCTTCAGGGTAGCATAATAGTTTAACACATGAAATCGCGTATTATCTTCCTGATTTTATCCAATTTAAGTTTTCTAAAAAATTTTTCCGAGCCATCTAAATAAATTTCTGAAAAGATTAATGTATCGTAGAGTATAGAGCAGGACATATATCATGGATCTGCTAGAAGTAGTATAGCTCCACAGACATAATATATGCTACGTTCAAGAGCTTAATGTAGAGCATCTTGGCTCTTTTTTTGAGTCTTATCATTGATAAGACTCCATCTTTTGTTCAGTGATGAAGAAAATGCTATGAAACCTTTGCTAGCGAGCATGAAATTAGTCACCATCGCCTAATAAGGTTGAATAATTAGAAAGTTATTTATAAAAATTATACATTAAAAACCTAAACAGTTATGTCAGCCTCTTAAAAAGAGAGCTGAATAGCTTCTATGGTGTAGAGTCGTTTTATTTTTTAGTGAATTATCTGGCCTGCTGAAGATTATTTAAAATCACAATAATTGAAATAAAGACGTGTCTATAAATTGCTTTACTAGAAAAGCAAAACTTTTCCTAACATAATTGTATTTAAATATTATTGAAGTAAGGTATCTACTCCCATAGAGATTGATTTTGGTTAAACTAGCTTGATAGGTTTTGATTAAAATAAAAAAAAGTTTATCTGATACTAGAATTTGAAACAATAAAAAATATCATCTGATGTCCATTAATGTTTTATGGTGCCGAAGGCCGGACTTGAACCAGCATGCCAGAAGGCGGTTGATCTTGAATCAACTGCGTCTACCAATTTCGCCACTTCGGCATTAAAAGAGGTAAATGCAAGAAAATAACGTAATTATACTTGTTATCTTGTCAGATGCAACTGTTATTTATCATCGATGAAATTAATTGTTTTAAAAGCAATTATTTGTCTAATTCAGGTAAATTTGTTTACTAACTGTTAGGATAGTTCTATAATTATTATAGCGTTTTGACCAAGTTTTCTTTTAATTCAGTCATGCAATCTATTTATCTCTAGATTCCTCTAACGGTAATGATTTTTTGATCTACGATGATAGTTTTTTCATCATCTTGATAACACTTGTTTTCAATAAGAAGTAGAAAATTTTATTATTTATTTCTAGTATTACGCATTTTCTTGGTAGGTAGTGAGTTTAATGTTACTAAATTTCTTTGATCAATATTTAAATAAGATGGTTGTAAGGTTCCCTGTTAGGTAAATTTGCTTTGCTGTTGTAGGTTAATTTTGAGTAAAAAATTAAACAATAGCTTCTCAATCACCAGTGAGTTATTAACAAATTTAGTGTATAGCGGTCAGGTTACGATCTACTCTAATGTTTTTAAAATCATCAGTTCTCTATCCTTAAATTGGATGTTGTTTATCATCAGAATCAGCAAGTTAAATCCTATTGGTCGTGCTTCCAATTTTCCTGAGCAGATAGGAGCAGATTAAATACCATTTAAAATGTTTCTTTTCAAAGCACAGTATTTTCGTATGTTAGCTTCATAAGTTTGCTGTCGCAAAAGTCAATTTAATCGGATTCATCGTTCTTATTAACACTTCGTGAGCTGAAAGGAAGGCATAGAACACCAGATATTTTTCGATCTTTCTTCAGTTTTTTCATCTCAGTAGGATACGCTGAAACCTTGCCAACAAAATATTAAGGGCTTTATTAGCGACATCACAGCTTTCTACTAGCCCATAGGCTTGCACAGTTTTTACCCTTAAACTTTTGATTGTATGTCTTTTAAGGTGAAACAACACATCAGATTTTTATTTTTGCATACCCAATAGCATTGGTGTTGCATATTCGGGAATATCTTTGCCATTGCACTCCAAAAATCAAGAGAACCCTATCCTGTAGTAAGCTTAGAGATGTAGTTAAGCCACTTGCTCGTAGATAATTAAAAAGTTTAGCCTACTTCGCTTCTTACTTTTGATAACTACTTTTGATTGCAACGAGCTCCTTATGTCTATGCGAAATCCCGCTAATAATGCCTAATAGGCAAATGTGATTATCTCGCCTAACAAAATGAGATATGCCTTCTGCCAAAAAATAAACCTAGCGCATATCGCTTAAATTATGTAGCCACCATTGCCGATGTTCTTTAAAGGCATTGTTGTTTCAGTCTATTGATACTATTAGTAGAGAGATCATGTGATTTCACCGAGAAAATCTATAACTTCTTAAAAATCAGCGGTAGCTTGTAGCTAGTAAGTACTACAGTTATGAGAGCAACTTTTCGCCGTTTTTGCACGTTTTAGATAAGGAAGTAATGAGCTGTTAAGGTAATGTTCCGTTTTTCACTGCGATCCATAATCTTCGCACTTTAATCTCAACATCTCTTCCATATCACTCTGTATGTGGTTCGCTATGGTACATAACCATTACAGATAACGGCATCGCCAACCGCTGACAAAACAGCATCAGCATCCTGATCGCAGCAAATATCTTCGAGGCACTGCCTTAACAGCGATTCTATTAGTTGCTTGGCGCAATTACGAATAAATTCATGTAAAAATTAGAGATAATATCTGATTTTGCGAATAATATCTGTAGGATAGACTTTTCACGGTATATTATCTCTCTATTATTGAAATCATGCATAAAATTAATCATCAGAATACGCCACCATCCCTAAAATCCATATGTTAGAAATGGGATAACTCTATACCGAGAACAATATAAAAATATTACTTTTAATCAGTTAAAAGTTCAGATTCCTAATACTAAAAGTGATTCTATGCAAAAGTTAAACATATTATTATCACAAATTATAATATGAATTTCTATTATAGAAAAAATCAAAATAATACCGCAGAATAATAGTTAAATTGTTTTTATCAACGCTTTTTAGATAGATTTGGCAAGTGACAATATACCTTCTTTAATTCTTATAATCTTTTTTGATAATATGAAGCGCTTTGAGTGAACTGTAAGTGCATGTTCTATTTAATTAATCTCTAGAATAAAATTAAATTAATGGTAATTTGAATTACTATTGGAGTATTATCTAAATTGATTAATCTCACTTTTTTTTTAAAAATTATGATTTTTATACCGTTTAATCGTCCTTTCTATGTGTAGAAGAGACTGACGGCATCTCATTAATCTTTTGGCTAATGTCACTATTTGCTGTTGTAACTTCTGGTAAGCTCTAAATGACTGTTGTTTATCTAATTGTTCCTCTCGATCAATTACCATAGTGATTAAACGACGTTCATAATCTTGATGTTGAACTAAACGTTTATAGAGATCAACGGTTTTTTCTTTTTGATTATCATGGTTTTCTTGGTCTCTTAAAATTTGTGTTGCAGATTCACGCGTTATAGCTCCAATTTGGGCAATAATTTTTTCTGTTAAAAAAATAACCTGTTCTGAACGTAATGTTATAACAGCATGTTTTAATTGATTAAAATGTTGTTTGATTTCGAATAAACATTCGCTTAATTGATAGCTTTTTCGATAAAATAATTTATCATCAAAACGTAATCTTATGAAAGAAGAGTCTACAATAGGTTTTATTTTTTCTGACAATGCTTCAATTTGTTCTTCAAGCATGTTTAGTAACTTTTGTGTTTTCATAGATTAAGCCATGATAATAAAATATGTGATTACGATTTAATTTTATAGCAAAATGTGCCCCTTTATTAGGGTGGTTATTGTAACTTTATAGTAGTTTTCATAGATTGAAATATTTGATTATTTTATCTATGATAATAATCATTATGGTTAATAAAAACACAATTTATAAAAAAGAATATTGAAATAATTCTTAATGATCCAATATCAGGTTGTATTGTTTTGTAATATTACAACGTTATTGGATAATCTGGTCGCTTATCAAACTACTATTGATCTACTTGTTAGATAGATAACACTGATGGTTTTAATAAATTATTACCGATTGAAGCGAAAGGATTTTTATTTTTGACACTAGTTTTAGGGTTGCTTTGCGTTTAGTTTTAGGATTTATTACAGTTTAATGTAAAGAGGGAAAATTACCGCATGTTACTTTATGGTAGAATTATGAGCTATAATATAGTACTACATAGATTACAGATCTATTAAAATAGTATTTCAGTAAAAATAATATTATTAGTTATTGATGATTTAATTGCTATAGGTGGGAACGATTAAGGAAAAAGTAACCTTGATTCGGCATTTTGCAGGTAAAGTTAATGAAGAGATATTCATTAACTATTTACCAGATTAAGGTATTATCGAGCTTATTAAAAATAAGTGGTTAATTGTTTTAATTTAGTTGAATTTATAGGCTATTAATGTGCAAAATATGCTGACTAAGCATATAGCGACATCTTGGCGAAATTATATACTTAATGTCTGATAGGAATTATGAGCTACCAGGTACTTGCCCGTAAATGGCGCCCACAAACATTTATCGATGTTATTGGGCAACATCATGTTTTAACCGCGCTAAAAAATAGTTTGCAACAGCAGCGCCTTCATCATGCTTATCTATTTTCTGGTACGAGTGGGGTTGGAAAAACGACTATTGCTCGGTTGTTTGCGAAAGGACTTAACTGTAAGGTCGGGATAAGTAAAAATCCTTGTAGTAAGTGTGTTAACTGTCTTGAAATAGCACAAGGACGATTTGTTGATTTGATTGAAATTGATGCCGCTTCGCGCACTAAAGTTGAGGATATTCGTGATTTGCTAGATAATGTTCAGTATGCACCAGCGTGTGGTCGGTATAAAGTGTACTTAATCGATGAGGTTCATATGCTTTCTCATCATAGTTTTAATGCTTTACTCAAGACACTAGAAGAGCCGCCAGAACATGTAAAATTTCTATTAGCAACTACAGATCCACAGAAATTACCGATAACGGTTTTATCACGTTGTCTTCAATTTCATTTAAGGACATTGGATGTTGATCAAATAAGTAGTCAACTTGAACGTATTTTAGTGGCTGAGCAAATATCAAGTGATAAATTCTCTCGCCAATTAATTGCTAAAGCTGCCGAAGGTAGTTTACGTGATGCATTAAGTTTGACCGATCAAGCTATTGCTATGGGAAAGGGGCAAATATCCGTAGATTTAGTTAGCCAAATGCTAGGAATATTAAATAATGAACAGCCTCTAGCAATCATTGAAGCGATTGTAGATGCCGATGGTCAAAAAATGATGGCTTTAGTAGAAGATATAGCTTTGCGAGGTGGTGACTGGGAAAGAGTATTGATTGAAATATTATCATTAATTCATCGCATTGCAATTATTCAGCTTTTACCGGTGGAGATGCAAGATGGTGTATCACCTATAGAAATACGTTTACGTTTACTTGCACGCTTGATTACACCAACTGATTTACAGCTTTTTTATCAAACCTTATTAATCGGACGTAAAGAGCTTTTTTATGCGCCAGAAAAACGAATGGGGGTTGAAATGACGTTGTTACGCGCATTAGCATTTCATCCTAAATGTACTAATGATATTGAAATTTCATTAGTATCATCACCAAAACTTATTAAAGAAGCTACTAAAAGTGATGAGATTGATAATCATATTAATAGTTTAATTAACTTAAAAGATAAAAAAAAATTTTAAATAAAGGAAGAAGCTCATCGGAAGAAAAATTAATTACTATGTCTACATTGAAATTATTGCAAGCAAAAGCATCCCTAAATAAGGAAAAAGCGAAAATGCCGCTAAAAAAGCCTAAAATATCCTTGTTAAAGGTAAAAACTCCATTGGTGATGTCAGAGGTAGAAAGGTTAGTTACGGTTTCGGTGGAGCAGAAGCGTTCTGTTTTAAATCAGATAAAAATAATTAATAAAACTCAACAAAATGAAAAGGGTAAACCTTATCAATGGCGTTCACAAAATATTTCTAAGCAAAAAATAGAGCAAGTAAGAACACCAAGTAATATTAAACAAGCGTTGAAGTATGAAAGGACGTCTGAACTTGCCAATAAAATCGCGGTTGAATCTCGAAAGCGTGATCACTGGTCGGCGGAGATTGATCAGTTAAAAGTGCCAAAATTAATAGAACAACTCGCGTTAAATGCTTATAAAGAAGCGTTAAGTGAAATGAAAATTTGTTTGCATTTACGATCAACACAACGGCATTTGAATACTGAACCGGCGCATAAAATATTAACAAAAGCTTTCTGTGAGTTATATGGTAAGTCGATAAAACTAGTTATCATTGAAGATGATAACCCAGCCATCAAGACACCTTTAGAATGGCGACAGATAATTTATGAAGAAAAGCTAGCTCAGGCTCGTCAATCCATTTTTGTAGATAAAACGATTCAGATTTTGTGCACGTTATTTGATGCGCAGTTAGATGAAGAAAGTATTAGGCCTGTGTAGGCAAATACATGCCTTTAACTGTAATTTTGCAATATTAAAATCTTTCTCTGTAAGAGATTAGAAAGCGAGAATATTATGTTTGCTAAAGGTAGTGGGCTGGGTAACCTGATGAAACAGGCTCAGCAAATGCAAGAAAAGATGCAGAAAGTACAAGAAGAGATTGCTAACATGGAGGTTATTGGGGAATCGGGTGCAGGTCTTGTTAAAGTAACCATTAATGGTGCCCATAATTGTCGTCGGATTGAAATCGATCCTAGTTTAATAACAGATGATAAAGATATGTTAGAAGATCTTATTGCAGCCTCATTTAATGATGCTGCGCGTCGTATAGAAGAAGCACAAAAAGAAAAAATGACTAATGTATCCAATGGGATACAATTACCTCCAGGCTTCAAGATGCCATTTTAATGGAAACAAGTTTCCTTCTTGAATCTTTAATGAAAGCGCTATTCTATTTTAGATGGCATAGTTTCGAAATTATTAATTGTTAGGATTATCGAATATTTACTAAAAAGATCACTGTTCTACTTGTACTAATCTGAGGCCGCCAATAGACTGGTTAAATATTACTGGTTGAAAGTCTTGCCAATATTTATGCAATCGAATAACTAAGATGGTTTCTGGGCGCTATTTTATTTTAATGACATATTTGTCGCCATTAAATGGTATCCGGATCTTAAAGATATAGATCTTAAAAGTTTAGAGGATAAGCTGACAACTGAAATAATATTAGAAATGATCTGGTGACCAACTAGAGAATTAAAGGAAAAGTAATAGTTAATTATATTACTAGTATATACATACTCAATATGAGGTATTGAGTAAGTCGTATTGCTTAAGGTATGTCTATTGTCAGTAAAGTTAAAATAGTTGATGGAATAACGTAATAATATTCAATTATTGTCCACCAGAAAATTAATTATTGATAGATCAGTATAATATAAATAAATATATCAATAAATTAAAAGCTTTGCTTATTTTTATGAAAATGTTAATGATGTTGATCATAAACCATACTTTTCACAACAACGGTGACTTGAAATTTTTAATTTTTATCCATATATGAATTTCATAACCATTTAACCTAATAAAAATTATTCTAAAATTGAGGCTATTTAATGAGTATGAAAGGACAGGAAACTCTTGGATTTCAATCAGAAGTAAAAAAGTTATTGCAATTAATGATTAATTCGCTTTATTCCAATAAAGAGATTTTTTTACGTGAGTTAATTTCAAACGCATCTGATGCAGCAGATAAGTTACGTTTTAAAGCACTATCACAATCTGATCTTTATGAAAATGACGGTGATTTAAGAGTTAGAATTTCTATTAATAAAGATAGAAAAACTTTAACGATTAGCGATAACGGTATTGGTATGACACGTGAAGAGGTTATTAATAATTTGGGTACTATCGCTAAATCTGGTACAAAGGATTTTTTACAGTCTTTAAGCAATGAACAGGCAAAAGATAGACCATTAATCGGTCAGTTTGGTGTTGGTTTTTATTCAGCTTTTATTGTTGCAGATAAAGTGACAGTGTGCACTCGAGCAGTGGGCGTAGCTACGAATAAAGGGGTTTTTTGGCAATCTGAAGGTGAAGGTGAATATACTGTTGCTGATATTGAAAAAGCAGAGCGTGGTACTGAAATTACCTTATATTTACGTGAAGATCAAACCGAATTTTTAGAAAACTGGCGTTTACGTTCGGTAATCAATAAGTATTCAGATCATATTGCCTTACCAATAGAAATTGAAGTCAAAAATGAAGAAGATGATACTGTTATTTGGGAAAAAATTAATAAAGCTCAGGCGCTATGGACCCATAACAAAAATGATATTACAGTTGAAGAATATAAAGAGTTTTATAAACATGTTTTTCATGATTATACGGAACCTTTAATATGGAGTCATAATCGGGTAGAAGGTAAACAAGAATATATTAGCCTACTTTATATACCGACTAAAGCGCCTTTTGATTTATGGAATCGTGATAATAAACATGGCTTAAAGCTTTATGTTAATCGTGTTTTTATCATGGATGAAGCTGAGCAGTTTATGCCAAATTACTTACGTTTTGTCCGTGGTTTAGTTGATTCTAATGACTTACCATTAAATGTATCGCGTGAAATCTTACAAGATAATGATATTACCCGTAGTTTGCGCAATGCATTAACTAAACGCGCATTGCAAATGTTAAAAAAATTAGCTAAATGTGAATCTAAACAATATCAACAATTCTGGCAGGAATTTGGATTAGTGCTGAAAGAAGGTTCTGCGGAAGATACAGCTAATAAAGAAGTTATTATTAAATTATTACGCTTTGCATCAACGTATAGTGAGAGTAATTTACAGAATGTTTCTTTAGAAGATTATGTTAATCGAATGATTGAAGGGCAGGAAAAAATTTATTACATTACCGCAGATAGTTATGCCGCTGCAAATAATAGCCCGCATTTAGAGCTATTTCGTAAAAAGGGAATAGAGGTTTTATTATTATCAGATCGAATTGATGAGTGGATGATTAACTATTTGCCAGAATTTGAAGGCAAATCCTTTCAATCTATCAGTAAGACAGATGAGTCATTAGAAAAACTAGCTGATGAAGATAAGAAAAAACAAGAAGAGATAGATAAAAAACTGAATTCTTTTGTTGAGCGAGTAAAAAAATTATTAGACAAGCGGGTGAAGGAAGTGAAGTTAACACATCGTTTAACAAATACACCGGCAATCGTGACGACTGATGTGAATGATATGAGTACTCAGATGGCAAAACTTTTTGCTGAGGTGGGTCAATTAGCGCCGGAAGTAAAATATAATTTTGAAATTAATCCTAAGCATCCATTAATTAAAAAAGTAACTGAGATAACCGATGATGATTTATTTTCTGAGTGGATAGAACTATTCTTAGATCAAGCTTTATTTGTTGAACAAGGTAACCTAGAAGATCCTAATCATTTTGTTCGTCGTATTAATAAGTTATTTTTGAGCTAAAAATTAGTTATACTCATTTGTGGTATATGGAGTTTCGGAGATGCTTGGCGGCGTATTTTTCTGATTGATTTCATGTATAATTTAACAATAGAGATTATCAATATCTTATAAACATTTACACTACATGTGTCTGTGAAAACTGATATTACCTCTTATTTATTACATGAATTCATCAATAAGTGATTCAGTTAGCTGATAGGTACCGCTGTTGAGGCGACGCTCGAGGCTATGATGTACTAAGATTCTCAACTCTGTTTTTTCAACGAACATTATTTGTCATCTCATGTAATAATTATGTGCTACAATTAACAATACAGACTAGTATGAGTGATCTTGAGATCAAAGTACTTAAAGTCGTGGTGGGGGAGATTCCTCGCAGCAGAAACGGAATATCCTTTAAGAGTTCGTTGCTATCGCTTTATTCGAATACTATAAAACCTTTAAGAGGTTACATCTCTATAACTGCGATTTGGTGTATATCTTCTAACTACTTATTTCACGAACCCGTATTGGGGTATGCTTTTTGGTGAAAAAGCATATGGTTTTTTCTTCCAAAAAATCTATCAATAGATTCAAATACCGATGCCTTGAAAATAATAAGCATCGGTATCTGCGTGATTTAAACGATACTCGCTATGTTTATTTCTGTGCCAATAACATATACTGTTTTGTCAGGCAAGCTGATTTCTTTTGTCTGCTCTTCATTATTCACTTCGTATAGATATGTAATGAGCTCGTTGCGCTCAAAATAGTTACAAAAAGTCAAAAGCGAACTGTAGTTAAATTTCTCAATGACCGACTAGAGGGTGGCTTAACTATATCTCCTAAGCTTGCTACTGGAGATGCTGTTTTCTTAGTTTTTGGAATACAATGATAAAGATATTCTCGAGTACGGAGAACCACCAACACTGTTAGGTACATAAAATAACTCATGTGCTGCCTTCCACTTCAAAAAGGCATGCA
Source organism: Arsenophonus sp. NC-PE1-MAG3 (assembly GCA_052174455.1). GTDB lineage: Bacteria > Pseudomonadota > Gammaproteobacteria > Enterobacterales > Enterobacteriaceae > Arsenophonus. The sequence goes on from JBQMRP010000030.1 coordinate 77,595, forward strand.
ACTAAAAGTTTAAGGTAAGGCTTCTAGAGTTTTGTCTAGCAAAAAGTCGTGATGCCACTAATAAAGTTCTTGATATTTTGTTGGAAAGATTTTATAGAAGTTATTTCCTTTGCAGTGATAAGAATCTTAAAGAGAGATTAATAAGAACAATTCTAGCATTCTATGCCTTTTTGTCAGCGCATTGGGCGTCAATAAAAATGACGAATCTGATTGAATTGACAAGAGAGTTTTGACCTGCTGACTATAGTAGAAAATAACATCTAATTTAAGATTGGAGAACAAATTCACAAAGCATCAGAGTGAAATATATCTTAACTACCATACAGTAGATTTGCTAATAACTTTAAATTTATTTAATTAACCGAGTTTTTAATAAAACCATCTTTTTAGTTATTTAAGATGTAGTTTTTAATAAAAAATAATTTAATTATTCAATGGTTATCTGTTTACTTGAGATATAACTATATCTAATAATAAGATAACTTTTTTTTCAAATTATAAAAATGAAATAGCAATGGATTTACGCAATGCGTATTATTTTTCTCGGCGCGCCAGGTACAGGTAAGGGGACTCAGGCAGAATTCATTATGACAAAATATGGTATTCCACAAATTTCTACCGGTAATATGTTACGTACTACTGTAAAGACAAATACAAAATTGGGTCTAAAAATAAAAGAATTGATGGATAATGGTAAGCTTGTTACTAATGAATTAGTTATTGCTTTAGTTAAACAACGTATAATACAAAATGATTGTCGAAACGGTTTTTTACTAGATGGATTCCCTCGCACTATCCAACAAGCAGAGGCAATGAGAGATATGGGCATTGCAGTGGATTATGTATTGGAATTTGATGTACCAGATAAAATTATTCTTGAACGTATTGTTGGTCGTCGAGTTCATACATCTTCAGGTCGTGTTTATCATGTTAAATTTAATCCCCCGAAAATAGCAAATAGAGACGATATTACCGGTGAAGAGCTAAGTATTCGTAAAGATGATCAAGAAGATACGCTTTGCAAACGATTAATTGAGTATCATAACTTAACTGAACCTTTAATTACATATTATCGTCAAGAAGCTGCTACCGGTCATATCAAGTACTTTAAATTGAATGGTACCCGTAAGGTTATTGAAATTAGTGAAGAGTTAGTTAATATTTTAGGTTAATTATTAGTTGATAAAATAGGCACTTAATTTTAATGGCTATTTTATTTAGAGCTAATTAGCGGAAATAAAAATATTTAATAAGTTATGATAAGGTTTGAGTTATCACTAAATCTAGTGATATGATGATTATACTATGTTTGAATGCTTCGTAAACTTTATTCTCCATCTTTAATTTGAACATTTTACTACCATGATAATAAGGTTAAATCCTCTTATCTTATCTGTTTTTTCTGCGCAGATGACTAGAGAAGATTGAATACCATTGAAAGGGTTGTTTTTCTCGAACTATAGTGTTTCCTGTGTCAGGTTCATAACCTGACTGTCGCAAAACTCAATTCAATTGGATTCGTCGTTCTTATGACAGCAGTGCCCTGATTGGCAGCATAGAATACCAGTCATTCTTCTCAATTTTTCTTCAGATTCTTCATCGATGCAGGATATTTCCTGAAAGGCTTGCCAGCAAATATTAATGGCTTTATCAGCGACATCAGACCTTTATTAATAGCCAGACCCTCCTTAGATTACCCTTAACTTTCGGTTTCATGCCTTTAGGGAAAGGTATTGCGGTGCATTAGCTATTTATCTACCCAATAATATTTGTGCTGCATGCTCAGAAAAGTCTTTGCCATTGCATTCTAAAAACCAATGGCCTCGTCTCCTATAGAAAATTTGGAGATGCAGTTAAGCTTCGCTCGAAGAGTCCCCTCATACAGAAGTTCAGTTCAGTTCGCTTATAACTCTTAATAAGAATTTTCTATCGTAACAGTTTCTTATCATCTATTGGATAGAGGGGTGCCGCTAATAATGAGCAGTAAATAAAAGGGATTAGTTTACTTGACAGAACGAGATATTTCCTTTAGCCAAGAAATAAATATAACGCGTATTCCTTAAATTATATAGCCGCTATTGCTAAATATTATTCAGGGATTGTTGTTTCAGTCTTCTGATGAGTTGGCAGAGAGATCATGTATTTTTATCGAGAAGCAACATTATTTCTTCGTAAAAATCAGCGGTAGATATACCTCGCTGAGTATACGGCTCATGGTAGCAACTTTTCGCCGCTTTTGTATGCTTCAAATAAAACAGCAATGAGCTTTTGAAGGATGTTCCGTTGCTGCTGCGATTTATTGTTCTTAACCTTACCACTTTAATCTCAAGATCACCAATATCATTATATATGGGGGATTTCGCTGTGGTACATAATTGTTACAGATGACGGCATAATAATGTTTGCTGATAAAGGAGGTGTTGAGCATATTATCGTAGAATACTGTTGATGGTCCGTCTCAACAGCAGTTCCTATTAGATATCTGCCATTATTACGATGAGTTCATGTAAGAGATTAGAGGTAATAACCTGGTTTCGTAGATTGTTTCTAAGTAGAATTTTTCATGGCACATTATCTCTCTGTTGTTAATGTCATCCAAAAAATTAATCACCAGGATATACCACCACTACATCATCAGCGAATTCCATATAGCAAAAATGAGAATAATTCTTAGCTGAATAGATCAAATATATTAGTTAGAATGTTATAATAAATCAGCTATTTCTTGAGAAGAAATAGCGTAAGCTAATTCTTTATATTGAAAGATTATTAATGAAAATTAATCTTAATAGGTTTAGGATATTTGTAGCAAATCTAAGATTAGAATATACTACTTTCCCGTCCTGTTATATTCATCGTCTTTTTACATAAATTTCAGGTTTAGCATGAAAACAAATTATATTTTTGTAACTGGCGGGGTAGTTTCCTCTCTTGGTAAGGGTATTGCCGCAGCTTCTTTAGCTGCTATACTTGAAGCGCGAGGACTGAATGTTACTATTGTGAAACTAGATCCTTATATTAATGTTGATCCAGGTACGATGAGCCCAATTCAACATGGAGAAGTTTTTGTTACCGAAGATGGTGCAGAAACTGATCTTGATCTAGGTCATTATGAACGTTTTATTCGTACTAAAATGACGCGCTGTAATAATTTTACAACTGGTCGCGTGTACTCTGAAGTATTACGTAAAGAGCGTCGTGGTGATTATTTAGGCAAAACCATTCAAGTTATTCCTCATATTACTGATGAGATCAAAAAGCGGATTATTCGTGGCGGAGAAGGACACGATATCGTTTTGGTTGAAGTTGGTGGAACAGTAGGTGATATTGAATCTTTACCTTTTTTGGAAGCAATTCGCCAATTAGCGGTTGATGTTAATCGTAAACACACTCTTTTTCTGCATCTTACTTTAGTCCCTTATTTACCTGCTGCAGGTGAAGTTAAAACCAAACCAACTCAACATTCGGTAAAAGAACTTCTTTCTATAGGCATTCAGCCGGACGTGCTAATTTGCCGTTCAGATCGGGTTATTCAGGTTAATGAACGGGAAAAAATTGCGCTTTTCTGCAATGTACCGGAAAGAGCGGTTATTTCATTAGAAGATGTTGATTCAATTTATAAAATTCCTGCATTATTAAAATCTCAGCAGTTAGATGATTATATTTGTGAAAAATTTAAACTTGCATGCTCAATTGCTGATTTGTCTGAATGGGAACAAGTTATTGATGCGGAATCTAATCCGATAGGCAGGGTAACTATTGCCATGGTAGGTAAATATATAGAATTACCTGATGCTTATAAATCGGTTATTGAAGCGTTAAAACATGGTGGTTTAAAAAACCGTTTAACAGTAAGTATTAAATTGATTGATTCTGAAAATATTGAAGCGCATGGAGCCGAACTCCTGAAAGGAGTTGATGCTATCCTAGTTCCAGGTGGTTTTGGTGAGCGAGGTGTAGAAGGGAAAATTATTACAGCACGTTATGCACGTGAAAATAATATTCCTTATTTAGGTATTTGCCTTGGAATGCAGGTTGCTCTGATTGAATATGCCCGTCATGTTGCTAGTATGGAAGGGGCAAACTCAACAGAATTTGCACCAGATTGTCCATATCCAGTTATTGCCTTGATTACAGAATGGTCTGATGATAGTGGTAATATTAAAATTAATAATGAGAATAGCGATTTTGGTGGTACCATGCGAGTAGGTGGTCAATTATGCCATTTAATGAAAGGTACTAAAGTCCATGAGTTGTATAATAGAAACACAATTATTGAACGGCATCGCCATCGTTATGAAGTTAATAATATGCTTTTAGCACGTATTGAAGAAGCAGGTTTACGTATTGCAGGACGCTCGGCGGACAATAAATTAGTGGAAATTATTGAGGATCCTAAGCATCCTTGGTTTGTAGCTTGTCAGTTTCATCCTGAATTTACTTCGACGCCAAGGGATGGTCATCCTTTATTTGCTGGTTTCATTAAAGCTGCAAAGGAGTATCACCAAGAGCAGATGAAAAGAGATATAAGCTAATGACATTGATTTTTACTATTGGTTGAATATAGCTTATAATGAGGAAATTTAATATCAAAAATAGTTAAAATCATTAGGTCTAAAATTATTAATTCCCGTGGTAATCTGACTATTGAACTAGAAATTCGTTTAAAAGGAGGTTTGTTAGTTTTAGTGTTGGTAACATATGATGCATAGATCGATTCACGAAAAGTATTAGCGGCTACCTGATGGTGATAAATTACTTTTAGGTAAGGGGCGATTTGAGGCGGTTTGTAGTAGTGAATGGCGCAATTGCTGATATAATTATCGATCAATATACTAAAATAAGGCTAATATTGATAAAATCGAGTTATTAGTAAATCTAATGTATTAGATGCTATAATGCGCTCCGATAATGCTTTGTGAATCTATTCTCCATCCTTAAATTAGATGGAGTTTATCACTAGTAAAGAAGTTAATTTACTAGTGTCATTTCCAGCTTTTTCTGAGTAGATGGGGCAGTTTAAATACCATAAAAAAGTTATTTTTCGAATCATCGAGCTTCGTTCGTGCCCTCACCTGTCGCAAAAATTGATTCAATCCGCATTCGTCGTTATTATTGTTAACCAGTGCGCTAACAGGAAGTTATAGAAGCTAACAAGCTCTTCTTTATCTTTCTACAGTGATGAAAAAGCTGCAGAATACACTCGCTCTGAAAATCTTACTAAAAAAGATAACGTGTAGTTTACACAGATGTGAAGAGAGGTGTATAGCTATATTGATTTACGATCTTAATCGTATAATACTGTTTTATACTCTGCAATATATTAATTTTTTAAAAATTCCATCCAAATATAGTTTGAAACAAATATTCGAAAAAATCATAAATCAAGTAAATCAGAAAGATAATAAACGAACTTCGTACGTGTTATACCACCTATTTATTCGAAGAAGTTTATGATTTCCCTAACGAAATTAATGATCATAGATCAACTGAATTTTTCATGATACCCAAAAAGAAGGTCATATAGTGATGCATCCAGTTCAGTTTCGATTTATTCTCAATATCCAAGTGTTATGCACTTTTAATCATGATTATCCAATTTTGAGCAAAACTTATCCTAAGCCGATGACGCTGAATAAACTTCATTGAGAAGATGATGAGGGAAGTATTTTGCCAATGAATTCATCACTTGTATGCATCTTAGGGATAATACCTGCTTAACTAAACTGTTTTTACCATTGATGACGGCTGAGATAATTTTTTTAAAATAAGGTGAAAGTGTCAACTTGTTGGATCCGTCTATTTGTCGAGTAAATACTTGCATATGACACTTTGTGTTATAGATAGCTATCCGACGCTTACTGCCTGTGTCTATCCTGAATTGGGATTTCCCTATTATTTTTGCTCAAATTATAAGTCAAAAGTTTATAAAGTTTTCATGCGGTTTCAAAGCTATCGAGTAGTAATTCCAACAAAAGGTTTAAATTTTACCCAATTGCAACTCGTAATACATTACTTTCACTATGCTTATATTTTTTGGTTTTATTCCAATAATAACCACCTGCTATTCAATACTCTGTTCTGCGTCACCATACAAGCTATGCTTGAATTGGTACATAAACTGGGTATTAAAATTAGTATCTTCTATGTTTAATACACTTATGGTGAACAGTTTAATCAATATCTGCATGCTCACCATCTCCATTATCAATGTCGGTCTGGATTTGGATATTAAACATGCCATATGAGATGATCTGTTCTTGAAAATAAAGCGATCGAAGAAATCTGACAAGGTGCTCTATCCGGATTTTTCATTACAATCATGACTTAATAAATCCCAATATTTTCTTGATTTTAGATATATTTGCTTTAGGAAGCAGTGACAGTGTTACCTGAAGCCATAGTACGAGGATGTTACTGGATAAAGTGCACTTGCTAAAAAATGAAAATTAGTATGGGTATACCATAAAATATCTCTAGCACTACCTTAAACGCCACGGTATACCACTTCAAAACTGCGTTATTATTGATGTGGGAGTAGTTATACATCATTAGTGTAACCATCAAGACTAAGTAATGCCAGGAGCAGATTCTAACGTAAGAAGAGATAATCTTCGCTATACTAGCCATATATTTCTATCAAGACATTTTAAAATGATGCGTTATTATAGTTTCTTCTTAAATCCTCAATAAGGCATATTATTATCGAAGGTATAATATATAAGTTGTTGAAGATGACGGCTCGCAAAAAAAACTGTAAAAATCAAGGTTCACTTTTTTGATGAAAGTGTTCCTGCGTACAGATTTGTACAAATGTGTTCTGTATGCTGACAGGTTACGTTTACCAACACTCAATTTGGTAAGCAGGTAACAGAGTTATTGTTAAAAAGAATACATAAAATAATAACAATCGTTATTAAGTTAAATTTATGGTTGGTATATCTAAAATTAGGGTGTTAGCTTAAAAATATACACTTCGATAAAATTTTAACTTATAATAAAGTTCCAATTAAACTGATTCTATATCCTTTTAACAAAAATTGATAATTTAGGTCTCTTTTGAAGAGGGATTTAATTTCTTAACCTAATCATCAAGGAATTTATTAGTAGCATCGAAGCTCTCTGTTAGCTAAATCTCCCGCATCTCATCCTTAATTTTGATTTCATGTACTTTCTGGAATTAAGCTAGAATATTAGTTGTTTATTTTTATCTACCAAATAACATTGGTTCTGCACGCCCAGAAATATTTTTGCTATTACATTCAAAATCAATGGCATTATCTCTAATAATAAGTCTGGTAGATACGATTAAGTAATGTGATTGCAGGTCATTAAGAAGTTAGACTTAGTTTTCTTCTGCCTCTTGATAATCATCTTTAACTGCAAGAGTTCCTTAACATCCATGGAGTGTTACCAATAATAAGTAGCAGGTAAAAGCTATGAGTTTTCTTGATAGGGATCCATATACCATCGACTCAAAAATAAACATAGGCGTATCACGTAAATTAGATAGGCACTATTGATTTACCTATACTCCTCAAACCATCGGTGTTTCAGTCTACTGACGATATGTAGAGAGAGGATGTGCTTTTTCACCAAAATTGCCCAGAGCTTCATAAAAATCATCGATGGATATGCCTCGTAGGTACAAAAGCATGCTAATAATTCTTCAATATTTTTACACGCTTTAGATAAACTGGTAGTAAGGAGCTCTTGAAGTATATTCCGTTACCGTTGCAACCTATTAATGTTAATTTTCATTAATAATCTTTTAATATCAAGCATTAAATTATGAAATTTCTTGTTAAGAAATAGTTGATTAATTATCATATCCTACCTAATAGGTTTAATTAATTTAATTAAATATTATGCTAATTTCTGGTGTTGTGGTTGCCGATGATGGGGGGTTATCCTGCTGATTGATTTTGTATATGATATCAACAATAGAAAAATAAAATTCAATAAAAAATCTATATAGAGGTAATCTGCGAAACCAGATATTACCTGTGTTCCCTATTTACATGAATTTATTCTTAATGCTAACAGGTAGTTTATAGGTACCGCTGTTGAGGCGGATCTTGAAGCCATGTTGTACAGATGTTAACACTGCCTTTATCGACAAAGGTGTCTATACCATCGTCTTTAACGGTTATTTTCTACACTAACCTAGAAGATGGATATTAACGATGTTGAGGTTAATAGTGCCTAAGATCAAGAATTGTAGCGGAACGGAATATGAGCTTAACAGATTATTGCTGCTACCTTATCCGAAGTATGTAAAAATCGGTGAAGAGTTTGCTAGTATGCTTGTGTACCTATGAGATACATCTATTGATGATTTTTATGAAGCCCCAAGAGATCTTATCGATAAAAAGTAGATTATCTCTTTGCAGTATCATAAGGAGATTAAAACAGGAATAACTTAAAAAGTATAGGGAGGTGGTATACACTGCATGATTTTAAGCGATATACATTATTTTATTTCTAATCTGATTTCATATACAGGCTTGTTAGGTATGGTGATCGCCATTGTCTGCTGGCCACTATCGATATCACTGGATGTGATAGTAAGAAGCTAGTTGCAGTTGAAGATGGTTATCGAAAGTCAGAAGAAAATTGAGTTTAACTTCTTAATAATCTAAGAGCGAAGATCTTAAGCGTATCTACAGGATACGCTTACTAGGTAAGCAATATCTTTAGTTTTGAATATAATGGTAAAGATATTTTTGAGTGCGCAGCACCAATGGTTTTTGGTATACAAAATAAACGGCTAATATTCTAGCTTCAGTCCACAAAAGCACGTAATTGAAAATTAAGGTGAACTGCGTAGGTTTGGTTATTAGAGAGCCGCAATGCTGCTGATAAAGCTCTTGATATTTTGTTGGCAAGATTTTCAGTGTATTCTGCAGCGATGAAGAAGTTGAAGAAACAACGAGAAGAATGGCTGGTATTTTACGCCTTACCGTCAGCGCACTTGGGCATCAATAAGAATGACGAATTCGATTAAATCGTCTTTTTATAACAGTGAGGCTATGAAGCTGACGTATGAAGCGCAATAATTGTAGAAAATAACCTTTTTCAATGTTATTTAAGCTGCTCTAGTCTTTTTGCGCAAAAAAAAGAATCAGCTAAAGGAAATTAACTTTAGTTGAGCATGATGGTAAAAATGTCTAATTTAAGGATGTAGAACAGATTCACAAATCATCAAAGCGATGAGCTTAACCATATACACCAGATTTACTGATAACTTAAATCTTATCATAACTTATTAAATATTGTATTTATGCTAATTAGCTCTAAATAAAATAGCTATTTAAATTGAGTGCTTATTTATCAACTAATAATTAACCTAAAATATTAGTAACTCTTCGCTAATTTCAATAACCTTACAGGTACTATTTAATTTAAAGTGCTTAGTATAACCGATAGCAGTTTATTGCTAATAATATGCATTAAAGGTTCAGTTAAGTTATGATACTCCACTAATTGCTTGCAAATTGTATCTTCTTAATCATCTTTATGAATACTTAGCTCTTTACCGGTAATATCGTCTCTGTTTATTATTTGTGGGGGGTTAAATTTTACATGATAAACACGACTTAAAAGTGTAAGAATTCGACGACCAACAATATGTTCAAGAATAATTTTATCTGGTATATCAAATTCCAACACATAATCCACCGTAATTCCCACATCTCTCATTGCGTCTGCTTATTGGATAGTGCGAGGGAATACATCTAGCAAAATACTATTTCGCAATTATTTTGTGTTATATGTTATTTAACTAAAGCAATAACTAATTAATTAGTAACAATTTTACTATTATCTATTAATTCTTTTATTTTAGACTCAATTCTGTACTTATCTTTACGGTAGTGCGTAATATATACCAGTAGAAATTTTAGTATACCATACTTTGTCATAATGAATTCTGCCTGAGTCCCCTTACCTGTACCTGGCGCGCCGAGAAAAATAATACTCATTGTGTAAATTCCTTGCTATTTTATTTTTATAATTTGAAAGAAAAGTTATCTTATGATTAGATATATTTATATCTCAAGAAAATAGCTAACTATTGAATAATTAAATTATTTTGTTATTATAAGTGCATATTAAAATAACTAAAACGTGCTTTTACGAACAAGTCAGTTAATTAAATAAATTTAAGTTATTAATAAATCTGGTGTATGGTGATCGAATTATATTCGATTCTGATGCTTTATGCATCTATTCTTTAATTTTAAATTAGACATTATTTACCACTAAAGTCAGTAGCTAAAATCTCCTTTAGCCGGTTCTAGTTTTTCTGAGTAGACTTGAGTTGCTTAAATACAATTGAAAGAATTATTGTTCTTAAAGTACAATTTTTCATAAGGCGGCTTTTCATAGCTTTATTGTCTAAAAACCTAATTCAATTAGGTTCGTCGTTCTTACGACGTGCCAAGTACACTGATAGGAAATCGTAGAATACCAACCGCTCTTCTTACTTTATCTCAAGCTTTTTAATCGCTTCAGGATACGTTAAAAAACCTTACAACAAAATATCAGGATTTTATTCAGCAGAATCGTAGTTCTCTGCTATCTGAGAGCTCCCTTCAGTTCAATTTTAATTTTTAATTACATGCTTTTAGGAAGTAAAAGCAGTACATAAAGTATTTTGTAAACCCAATAACATTAGTGCCACATCTCAGGGAATATCTTTGCATGCTATTCCAAAAAACCAAGAGTACCATCTTCCCCATAGCAAGTCTGAAAATACGGTTAAGGAACGCGGCTTACTAGACATTGAAAACTTTGACCTAGTGTGGTTCTATATCTAGATAACTATCTTTGATTGAAATGAGCTCCTTACCTTAATGCAATTATGTCAATAATGAGCAGAAAGTAAAGGCAATCAACTTGCCTGACAAAGCGGTATACACCATCGGTTTAGAAATAAATGTAGCGTGTATCGCTAAATCATAGAGCCGCTATTTCCTGTACTCTTGAATCTGTTGTTGTTTCAACCTGCTGATGATCCTAAGTAAGAAGAGACTATATGCTTTTCATCGAGAAAGACCACTAGGGCTTCCTCAAATCAACAGTGTATAATGTCCATTTCAGATACAGATATGTAGTCTTTTTTGAGGTTTTTGTACCATTCGAATAAAATGGTAACAACAAGTTATAAACATATTTCATTGCCGCTGTGATCCTCTGATCTTAGGTACTTTAATCTCAACATCGCTAATATTAGTTTATATGATTCGCAGTGGTAAAATAACCGTTATGCTAGACGGCATGACACTTATCGACAAAGCCGGCGTTTAGCATCTTGGTATAGAATAGCTTCGAGCTTATCCTCAACAGTCATGTCTATAATCCCTAACTTTAGACAATTTAATCTCAATATCGCTAATACCAATCTATATAGTTCTATGTGGCAATAACCGTTACAATGAGGGGTTAATGCCAGCTGATAAGGCAGAATTTAGCATGTTATCGTAACATGAATTCGAGCTCCCTCTTAACAGCGGTGTTTATTAACTGGCTGTCAGTTTTATGGATGAGTTCATACAAGAGATTACGGTAATATCTAGCTTTTCAGATACCTAATAATAGGGTAGACTTTTTATGACATATTATCTTAATTTTATTAAAATCATTCATGAAATTAATTAATAAGATACGTCACCATTCCCCAGAAATTTCATGAACTAGAAATTAGGATAATTCTAAAATTCATTATTGCAGGAAAATATTTAACAATCATACTAGAACTTCTTTGTGTAAACTATATCACAAGGGTAAATGCTTTAATTGTTTGCGATGTATGTTGAATAAATTGACTTTACAGGACTCAGCAAAATAAACACTATGGATTTAAAAACAGCCTTTAGATAGGATTACTGTTTTCTTGTTTAAACGCTAATAGCAAACATAAATGACTAGTAGTATTATTAAAATGAATGAAATATTTTTTCCTGATCCTTTAAATAGAAACGTTCTATGCTAGATAAAAAAAGGTAGAAAACGCGGCAAAGGAGGAAATAAAAGAAAGAATAAATTCCGAACTTAATCGTCCGAGATTGATAAGGTTATCTGAGTGATGAGATTCTTGTAGAGCTTAATTTCAGGGTATGTTATTTATTTTCTTTAGCTGATCATCGATTAAAGTTCATTTTTATTCGGATGGAGCTAAATGACATTAAACTTTTGCTAGCGAGCATGAAATTAATCACTATCCTTTAATAAGGTTGGATAATTAGGTAGTTATTGATAATGGATTTTATATCAAAAATGGAAACGGTCATATCAATCAATTAAAACGATGGTTAAGCAGTAAGTAGATTCATAGTGTAGGGTCGTTTTATTTATTGAATTGTTTAGTCTGAAAAAGATTGTTTGAAACCAGAATAATTGAAAATTGAAATATAGATGTGGTTATAAATTGTTCTGCAAACAAAGTAATAATCTTTGCCAAAACATGGCACCGATAATCATACCCATTTCTACATTATTTATCGATGACGCTGTCGCTTCTTCAAGAAGTCGTAGTCGTTTTTCTTACGAAAAACGTTTTCTCCCTCTTAATGATTTACTGGCGTCGTACGTAAATTCATAAACCCATAGTATTTTTATCTAATCAGATGGTTGTTTATGTAGTCATAAAGAAGAAATTTTCGTAAAATTAGCAGGGAAGCACTCAAAGCTGAAGAATAAAGTATTTAAAAAGCTACGATCCTGATTAGTTGCAGGTAGTGCAAAATATCTTCTGAAAATGTTAAACAAAACTTCATGATATTATCTTTTTCTTATCTATAAGATCGTCGCCTCTTGATGAGTTTTTGTATGTCTTTATAAGTTTAAGACTACGCTAAATATTAATGCTTTTTACGTGATCTTAATCAAGTATTAGCCTATGGCTATTTATCGGATACTTACAGACAATAGCAAAGAATTTACAGATTGCCCTTTGCTCTGAAAAAATACTTATTCACAGAAAAACGGGAGTTTGTTTATTTGTCTACAGAGCTTGATTGATATAGAACACTAATTTTATCCATCCCATTCATCCTTAAACGAATAGGAATGGTCGATCTATTTAATGTTTGCATAAAAAGATGGGCTGAAAAGCCATAATTTTATTTCTAGTCAAAAGTTTGAGATCACTTTGCGTCGATTATTTACTTGTACAATCAGGAATTAGCCCAATTAGATTGGGTAGTAAACTCCATTGCAGTTTATAAAAGATTAATTTAAAGTAAAATGTAAATTATTCAAAAAAAAAGCACTATTTTTTTTGGATGTGATATTTAATTTATTGCTTAAGTAAAGGTATGCAATGATTGAAGATATATTTTCTGAACTTGAGTTAAACTAAGGTCTTCTCAATGCACTGAATGATAAAGGCTATGGGGATTCCTTACAACTATTCAATTTCAACTATCTCAGCTGCTATAGCTGGACGTGATATTTTAGCTTCATCAGCTACAGGAACAGAAAAAACTACTGCTTACTTATTAACGGTGATCCAATATTTATTTAATTATCCAGATAATCGATCTGGACAACTATATATTTTTATTCTAGTTTTAATTTGAAAACTGGCAATGCAAGTAGCTGAACAAGCAAAAATTAGTCAAATATACTCATCTTAATATGATAAGAATTACTGGTGGAGTATCATCCTGTATTAACCACGCTGAAATTTTCACTGAAAATTAAGATGTTATCGTTGTAACTATAAGACGTTTACTACAGTATATTAAAGAAAAAAATTAAATTATCGAGCAATCGAGATATTAATTTTAGATGAAGCCGATCGAATGCTTGATATGGGGTTTCCTAACGACATTAAATTATTGCGAAGAAATACGTTGGCGAAAACAAAATATACTAGTTTTAGCAACATTAGAAGATGGCGTTATTCACGATTTTGCTAATCGATTACTGAATAATTTTTATGAAATTGATGTTGATTCTTCAAGACGAGAACAAAAAAATTCAACAATACTGTTATCGCACTGATAATCTTAAGTATAAAACTGCACTATTTTCCATCTATGTTAAAACAACCTAATGTCACTAAATCTATTATTTTTATTCGTAAACGCGAAAGAGCGCATTAGTTAGTTCAATGGTTTCAAGAAGTTAAAATAAAAATCTGGTTACTTAAAGGAATAATGGTTCAGACAAAATGAGCTGAAGCTGTTAAACGTCTAAATAAGTGGGTAAATAAATGTATTAGTTGCAACTGATTTTGCCTCAGGTGGCCTAGATATTGACGATATTAGTCATGTATTCAATTTCAATTTACCACGTACTGTTGATATTTATCTACACCGTATTGGTTATAACCGCGCGCGGTGAGCAAAAAGAGATTCCAACTAGCTTAGTTGAAGCTCATGATCAACCGCTATTAGGCAAAATTAACTGTTATTTTAAAAAATCATTAAAATATACGTCATCGATAACCTTCGATCAATCACTAAAATACTAGCTAAAAGTTCACTACGTGAACCTAAACCATCAAAAAAAATTTAATTAAAACGACAAGAAAAAGAAAAATAATCAACAAAAAAAAAGAAAAGAATCAAAGAACGCCATCGCGATATTAAAATATTTGTAAAAGTCGTAAACCATCAGTAAAAAACTGATAACAACTAATGAATATTCAGGCTATGTATATTAGTAAAAATTATTGATAGAAATCATCCACATAATATGAAGAATTTCGCTATAGAGGTTACAATGAAAAAGTAATGAATCGTATAACCAAAGAGATTTTTTCTTCACTCCATCCTAACATAAGTCTGAATTTCATTAGTTAGTTTGATGAAAATCTATTGGATTATGTCAATCTATGTAGTGAAATAACTCATTCCATTTCATCCTGCCAATATTGTTACAGTGAATATATTATTCTGTTAGAAATATTTATTAGAGTTATACAGCGATATCATTGCAAAATCCCTAATTGAAGGAAAGTATGTAACAATCGTATTAGAAGTTCTCTGGTAAAGTTGCATGATAAAATTCCTAGCTGTAATATGCCTAAATATAGAGCCCGATCATCTCTTCTTGTATCAGGATTTGCTGTCAGTAGCTTAGTTCGCTATCATAATAATGATATACAATCCTCTTCTTCTCAATAATGCCGAAGTTTTGAGTAGATACCAGTGAGAGTTTAAGGTATCGCTAGAGGTATTTCATGCTGCCGCGCTCATTTTACATTTTTATAAAATCTACTTTCTCCAGTAATATCATACTTCTTCTTTCAGGATACGCGGTTCTACTGCTTCCTATGGCGGGATATGTGCACAAGAACAGAAAAAGAGTGGATTTATCAAGTCATAGTTGTAACCTAAAAGGTGGATAACAGGACCTCACCAAATTTTTTTTTGATAGTTTTTTTTTTGAAAAACAGATCACGCCAATACAAAATAATTTAATATTCAGATCGATATGCGGGTGATAGAGACATAAAAATGCAGATGTTAATTAAATTGTTTACGTAAGTATGTAAGACGCAGAAGATGATAATTTCGATATCCTGTTTGCATACTTACCGCGGCATAAGTTGGATATCGGCTCGAAATAGAGTGTTGACTCGTACAAGTTAGTGATTATTAAAAAGGCTAAAAAAGATGGGGATAGTGAAAGTAATGTGTTGGAAGTTACAATTAGGTAAATATAAATTTGTTGTGCTAATTTACTACTTGGTAACTTTGACACCGCATGAACTGCAGGCTTTTAACTTAAAACTTTACCAGAAAAATGACTGTGGGGACTATTCAGGAGATCCATAATAGTAGTAGTCCGAATACCTCATAACAGAAATGAGGTAGATAACATTCGCTCTACAAATAGGATCCGTCCCAAATTGACACTTTTATCATGTTTTCAAGAAAGTTACTCTAGCCGTAATTAATGGTGAAAAATAGTTTAGTTAGGGTATTTATCTGGATAAATACCCCTCTTTGGGTATTTTCCAAAAGGAAAAGAAATGGTCATCTGTCCGCATTCATCAGGTCTTATCGGCCCTGATTATCTTTATGTTTATTCCAGGAGTTAAAGGAAACGTAGATTATCCTTAGTCCCTATAGGTGATGAATTTATTTGTAAGCATACTTTCATCATTATCTTCTCAACCCAGTTCTATTCAGCATCATTGGATTGACCTTTTTTAGATTATTATAAATTTAGTTGAGTCTGTCCTAATTTATTTCAGAGGATATCATAGAGCGCTTTAGATAAATAGGTAGCTATAAACAGATGAAGTTTTGTTTTATCTTTTTAATTTAGCTGATTTACGCTCTTTAGGAGGTTTATTCCGAGCTATCTGTATAAATTTCTAAAAAATTAATATATTGCAGAGTATAAATAGCTCAGATTATTAACATCCTCGAAGCTTGGTATAATTGCTCAGATCACATTATAGTATACTACGTTTTAAACTAAATAATAATTAAATATTAGAAATTCATTAATATGAATCAATAATTTAAGATTTTATTAATAATAAAATTAGTAGATTATTATCTTAAATCAATTTATTATGTATCAATTAATAATTATTATTGAATATTTTAATATGAAAATATGTAATGAAAAATAATCAATTTTCGTTTTTAAACTTTATCTTACATAACGTAGATATCATGTTTAACATGATATTAATCAAAACTTAAAGGAATGATTATGCCATTTTTACCAAATTGGCATGATATCATCGGTCTAGAAAAAGAACAAAATTACTTCCGTAATACTCTGGCTTACGTTACTAGAGCACGCCAACAAGGTATAACAATTTATCCACCACAGAAAGATGTTTTTAATGCTTTCCGTTATACTGAACTGAGTGAAATAAAAGTTGTTGTCCTAGGACAAGATCCTTACCATGGACCTAATCAAGCTCATGGACTCTCTTTTTCAGTTCGGCCAAAAATTCCTACACCGCCTTCTTTGATTAATGTGTATAAAGAATTAGAAAAAGATATCATTGATTTCCAATATCCCGATCATGGTTATCTTGTCAGTTGGGGACACCAAGGTGTATTTTTATTAAACACAGTTTTAACTGTTGAACAAGGCAAAGCACATTCACATATGCATTTTGGCTGGGAAACATTTACAGATAAGATTATCACAGTAATTAATCAATATCGTGTTGGTGTTATTTTTTTATTGTGGGGATTACATGCGCAGAAAAAAAGCAAATT
Organism: Arsenophonus sp. NC-PE1-MAG3; assembly: GCA_052174455.1. Lineage (GTDB taxonomy): Bacteria > Pseudomonadota > Gammaproteobacteria > Enterobacterales > Enterobacteriaceae > Arsenophonus. The sequence continues at coordinate 94,799 of JBQMRP010000030.1, forward strand.
TATCGATAATCAAAAACATTTGGTTCTTAAGGCGCCTCATCCTTCTCCGCTTTCAGCGCATAGAGGTTTTTTTGGTTGCCGACACTTTTCTAAAACAAATGAAACACTCATAAAACAAGGATTAAGGCCCATTAACTGGATACCGATCATTCCAGAATGATGACCTAAATTTAACACCATAAGATGGTAGTATTTCAGTTTATTTTGTTTTTTGACACGATAACCATCGCCGGGCGTAGCAAACGAGCGTTTAAAGTATAACCTTTCTGCATAACATCAATAACTTGATTAGGTTCATGTTCTTGAGAATCAATCATCGTCATAGCTTGATGCAGTTCTGGATTGAAAGGAACATTCTTATCCGCTACCACCTTAATACCATATTTGTCAACAGTAACTAAAAAAGATTTTAAAGTTAATTCAAGCCCTTCAAGTATTGATATCGATTCAGTATTTTCTCGATCAATAACTTCAATTGTTCTTTCCAAATTATCAATAACGGGTAACAATTCATTAGCAAACCGCTCCAGGGCAAACTTATGTGCTTTTTCAATATCTTGCTCAGTACGGCGACGAATATTTTCCACCTCAGCTTTAGCACGTAGTAGCGTTTCACGCTCACGTTTTTGCGCTTCAAGCAACTTCTGCTCTAATTCAGTAATACGTGGATCAATTAATATTTCTTCAGTAGAACTTACTGATTGTTCAGTTTCAATTTCTTGTTCTTTTACCTCATTTTTTTGTGATTTTGTTAATTCTTTTTGTTTAGAAGTATGCTCATCATACACTTTATGATCTTTATTACTCATGAGTATCTCCATATTCTTTTTAGTATTAATTCAGATTATTACCTTAATATGGGGATAAAAGTTTGGGATTCAAGAGAAATATGTCAACTTGTAAGAGGAAATAAACCATGCTGATTAGAAAAGCAGAAAAAAAGACAATATTTAAATATATTGGCATTGTTGGTCATCCTCGACATCCAGAGGCATTAGCAACTCATGAACAACTTTATAATTGGCTTCGAGCGCAAAAATATAAAGTTATTGTTGAACAACAAATTGCCAAACAGCTTAAATTAAAAAATATCACCATCGGTGGACTAATAGAAATTAGTAAAATAGCTGATTTAATTATCGTTGTTGGTGGTGACGGTAATATGCTCGCTGCTGCTCGTATCCTATCACGATATGAAAATAAAGTTATTGGTATTAATCGCGGTAATCTTGGTTTTTTAACTGATCTTTGGCCAGATGATGCTCTGCAACAACTAACTGAAGTATTAGCGGGCCATTTTTATGAAGAACAACGTTTCTTACTGGAAACTAAGATAAGCAAAAAAAATTACAAAACTCGCATGAGTACTGCAATTAATGAAGTTATTTTACATCCCGGTAAAGTGGCTCATATAATTGAATTTGAAGTATATATTAATGATGACTTTGCCTTTTCTCAACGTTCAGATGGACTAATTATTGCTACTCCAACTGGCTCAACCGCTTACTCACTTTCTGCCGGTGGCCCGATACTTGCCCCAAATCTTGAGGCCATCGCGCTAGTCCCTATGTTTCCTCATACCCTTTCATCACGTCCGCTAGTTATTAGCAGTGATAGTAGTATTAAATTAAAATTTAAACAAAAAAACATTAATTATGAAATCAGTTGTGATAGCCAAATTATTTTACCTATCAAAGATGGTGATGAAGTTTTAATCAAGCGATGTAATAAAAAACTTAATCTCATTCATCCAAAAAACTACAATTATTTCAATATATTAAATTCAAAATTAGGGTGGTCAAAGAAAACCTTTTAATTTTTAATAACTCCGCTATTAAAGCGGAGGATGGACTTTTTATTTATGATCGATTTAAAAAACAGTTAATACACTCTGCATTAAACTTTCCAAGAATCTGATCGCTCACGTGAACTCTGTCGATCTCGCTAATTAAAATTACATTCCTTTTTTTTCTTTTTTTTTTGTCTCCTTTCCGCCGTTTTTTCTACATTTTTTATGTGGGATATAACGCTTTCCTTTAAAGAACTTAGGAAAAATATTTCGTTAATTTAAAAAATACCACTTGGCATTTATATTAACTATCGCCGATAAAGCAAGGAAATAGATACCCATCTAAACCTTGTTTTCAGATAAATGCATATATACTTTATGATTTTGATAAAGTAAAAATATTTAAGATAAATCGCAGATAACTAAACCATTTATCCTTAAAATATAGTTTCTCCAGTAGACTTCCCCAGTAAGATTATTAAATATTTTCCTGTAATCGAGGACTTTATAATGATATTACTATAACCCTAATAAACCGCTTCTCAGCGGATAACATCTTTACTGTAATACAATATATGGACAAGATAAAATAGAATAAATTGATTCAATCCATGAATTGAGATCATCCGACAAGATTAATCGCCAAGTAAACTAATGAGATGCAGCCCTACATTGGTAGGGAGTAAAGAAAGAATCACTTTGATCTGTATGACTATTTGCTTTTTTATGGCAACTCTGTAGCAAAAGTCTTCATGCAATATAAAAGATTTCTACCAACTTTTACTAATATAATCAAGATTACCAGTTAAATAACCATAACAAATGGTTGTTACGTAGAACAATCACTACTGTGATGAACATTCAAATGTTTTATTAATTGCACATCGGTTTCCTTATCAGAATTACGCGAATTGGAGATATTTACTTTCAGCTACATATCCAACACGCTTACTAATTATTATTAGATAATCAGCATTCCAATACCTATTGGATACTTACGCAAACTAAAACGCTATCTTAACTAAGATAAAATTAACCTGAAAAAATTGACATCAAATTTGTTAAGAATTAATAAATGTTAATAACAAACAACTGAACGCCTATTGCGCCAACAATTAATTAAATACCTTTTAAAGAATTAAATGAATTGATACCACTACATAATAAGCTGATGAATATTAAAAATTAGAGCAAGAGTATAAAAAGTTAGCATCGTGAACAATTTCTTACCTTCAATTAAAATCTATTACAAATGCTTAATAAGAATGAGGAATAAAATATTAGCAGTATGATAAAATTATATAAAAATAAAAAATTAATGATATAACTTCTATTAGTGATTAATTCAGTCACTTAGTTGATATTTTGAAAAGCATTAAGTTAAATTAATGAAGTTAGTAATGAATTTCGTTATGATGGTTATCGAATAGAGGTTAGATTAACCTAACCAATTATTTGAATTAGAACAATGCATCGCAAAATATATAAATTTAAAACGTAAACATTGCGCATTGCAGAGGTTTTCCCTTCCCCCCGAATTATCGCTTTAATTACATCAATAATTATTGCCAGAAAAAGAAAAATTAAATCAGCAACAGTCTGCATTAATCTTCAATGCTTCATGGTTATTTTACGGTTAATATAAATTTAAATTCTGAAAATTTATAAATTAATGCCGTAAATTAAGTGCATTTAATATTATAACTAATCCTAGGTATTAACATTAAGCATTAATAAAAATTGATTCAGGGTGAGAAGCTTTCATGTATCGTGTTATCCATATAAGTGATTGCAGCAAAAAAAAATGCATATCTCTGTTCTTATTTTCATGAAGTCGATCTTGATATTGGTGGTCCTAGACTGAGTGCTGGTTAGAAAACTGTTATGTGAATTAGGAAATTCAACTTAAGTTATATGTGTATTACCTATTTGCCTGAAGTTATAGAGTGTAGATATTTCCATCTTATTGCGAGCAAACGAACTAATAATTCTACAACAGGAATGCGAATGCAATTTTTAGATAAAAACTAGTTTACAAGAAATTTCCTGTTTACTTGCTGAGTGGTGTTAGTGAAGTAACAAAAACATTCTGGCTAAGGTTGGTACAAAAGATTTACTTATTGCTTAAAACATTTTTAACTTTATTGTAAATTATAGTTATAGAAAATGGGCAAAAATTTTAATTTCATTAATCTCGATTAATTATCGATATTTTTAACTCTTAAAGGAATATATGATCATGCGTTTTAAATTATTAATTATTGCTATGTCTGTTCTTGTTCTAATAACAGGTTGTTCTATGGCAGAACGGTTTGTTTACCGTCCTGATATTAATCAGGGCAACTATCTTTCTGCCAGTGATGTTGCAAAAATTAAAAAAGGAATGACGCAACAGCAAGTAGCCTATACATTAGGAACACCAATGCTAAAGGAACCGTTTGGCCAGCAAGTTTGGTATTATATTTTCCGTCAACAACCAAAACATAAAAAAGTAAAACAGCAAACGCTAACACTTATTTTTGATCCTAATGGCATATTAGTTGTTATTAAAAATAACGATAGTTTAGTAGATTAAAAAGCATCGATATTTATATACCATCTTCGTGGTACACTGTTGATATTATTTTAAACAAATATCAATAGATTGCTAATTAGGCGTCATTTAAATTAGCAATTAAATTACTTTATTATAAATAGGTTATTAAGATTTTAATTAGTTTTTTCTGTCCGCTTAACAAGCATATCTATTTCGGATCAGCAACTAAAAAGAAAATAAATTTTAATCTGGTTACCATCAGGTAAAATATCAGATAATTTAGTGGATCAACTATAAATCTCGACTTTACCTTTACTTGAATTATGCTAATTCTAGCGTATGAATTTCAGAGATGCCGGCGTATGCTGTTAATTAATTTCGTGTATAATGTTAACATTATAGAGATAATATGGCATTGAATTTACCATAGAGAGATATTCACAAAAATCAGATATTACGGTGATCCCTTGCATGAACTTATCTGTAATGCTGCTGGGAGAACAGATAGCGTCGCTATTGAGGCGGGGAGCTCAAAGCTATGCTGTATAATATGATAAATACCGCCTTGTCAAGTAGTTATGTCGACATTCATAACAGTTATTACCTAAGTAAAATTATGCACACTGCTATTGAGGTATTGAAATTAAAGTATTTAAGGTTAAAGGAGATCTGATCGCTCTAATGGAAAAAGAATATCTTTTAAGAGCTCATTCTTACTTCCTTATCCGAATGGTATAAGGGTCTCGAAGAATTGTTGCCATGCTTATATCTACGAGACATCTCTACTGCTGGCTTTCACGAAGTTCTAGAGCGATTCTCGGTGAAAGCACATAGTCTCCTCTGAGTACAATTAGAAAACTGAAACAGCAACAATTTAAAGAACACAGTCAGTGATAGTTGGATGATATGATTTAAGCAATACCTGCTACATTTATTTCTTGCTTGATGAGATATACTGTTTTATCAGACAAACTGATCGCCTTTGCCTACTAATTATTATTGGCGACACTTCGGATGGACGTAAGGAGTTAATTAGGTGTTTAAGATGTTTATCAATAGTCAGGAAGCGAACTGACTTTGAACTTTTTTAATGTGGCCTCTGAGTGCGTTGCTTAAGTGTACTTCTAAGGGTTGCTAAGGAAAACACTGTTCTTGGTTTTTATGATTCAATAGTAAAAATATTCCTAGATATGTATTAGAAATGCCATTAGTTACATAAAATAGTTAATACACTGCTTTCACTATTCAAAGCCATGCAACACAAAAAGTTAAGACTTAAGTTACAGGAAGCCTGCCTAGCAAGAGAGTCCCGATGTTATAATTAAGCCTTGATATTTTTGTTGGCAAAGTTTTCAGCGCATCTTAAAGAGATGTGTAAACTGCAGAAAAATCAAAAAGAATGTCTGGCATTCTACGGCTTCCCGTCAGTACACTGGGTATCAATAAAGAGTGACGAATCTGATTGAGTTGGTTTTTAACGATAGTGAGACTATAAAGTTTATGCACGAAGAATTGTCGAAACACTGTAGTTCGAAAAAACAACCCTTTCAATGCTATTTAAGCTACTTCCTACTATTTAGAATAGTTAGAATCGACCTAGGGAGTTTTAACCTTGATCATGAAAGTGAGGTAAACAACGCTAAATTTAAGGATTAAGAATAGATTCACAAAGTATTTGAGTAGACATAGCCTGACCATCATATAATAGAATTGCTAATAACTCTCAATTACTTAATTAGTGGAAGTTTTATGAGATTTTTACTGATTTTTTCTGATATAATATAACTTATGATGAATAATGAAAAATACTTAGTTGATATGCTAAGTAATTAAATTATAATCAATAATAAGTGATTGAATATGTTGACCGTTCCTGTTTAGGTCGCGCTAAGTAGGGTCGAGTAAAACGAATTATTATTAATAAAATAGCCTACTTTATTCGTTATTGTGGTTATTTGCCTTATTAATTTGACGGTATTGCTATTATCAATAAAACCGCCAAAGGGATGGAAAGATAGGCAGGACAAATGATAGAAAAAAGAAATTAGAGGATTAACTGTTTCAACTTTATTTTCCTTGAAAATAATTAAATGGGAATATAATGTATTAGACATAAAAGGTAATTTTTTCTTGTTTGATGAACACCATTAAATAGTTTTATTAAAAGAGCTAACCTTTAACTTCTTGATAGAAGATAATTATTTATTATGTTAGTTATCTCAATAATCTCTAACTGGAAAAAGTGATTTATTAATTGTCAGATAAGTTATGCCACAAATAAAAATCGGAAAAAAGAATAACAATTTCCTGAATGTTATCGGCGCCATGGATTATACTTATTAAGTTGCAATGTGCTAGATCTCAATAAGATGATTACTAATCAATTTCCTTGATTGAAGGAAAAGGAGATCTACGTTTGGGTTGGTAATAAAAGATTCGTTATCCGCTTGTTAGTAGATGAATATCAAGATACCAATATTACCCAATATCAATTGGGTAAATTGTTAGTGGTTAAACGCGTGACATTTTATCCTTGTTGGTGATTAATCCACTTTTTCTTAGCATATAGTGTTATCAACTAAAAATTTAGTTTTACTAAAAAACAACTTCTCTCAGCTGAATTTGATCAAATTGAAGAAAAATTATTATTTTTAGCGTATTTTAAAAGCCGCTAAAATAGCGATCGATTAATAATCCGCATGTTTTTAATAAATAATTATTTTCTGAATTGATTTTATAGTGAAGCGTTAAAATCTATCATCGCTAGTAATGAAAATTATGATGGAGAATGCGTGATCAGCGCATTGGTTACCAACCATTTTGTTAATAAAACCCAATATAAAAATTAAGACAACTTATACCGTGAAATCATCAAAATCACAGTTATTTGAAAAACATTATTACAGAATCACATTCTTTACCACGTTTTAAATGCACTTTATTCTTTATGTTCAGATATTAAAGATATCTTATCTTATTTGCGATACTTACTTATATAAATGATATTGATGCATTTCTATATATTATTATATACTGAAATATGAAATTAGGCTGAAATTCATTCAGAAATTAGGTGAATAAGTTATTTTGTGCTAAAAATCCTATTTAATATAACTCTTTATCTTGGGATTAAACAAAACCTTAATTTGCGTGGCTTAATAGTATTAAAATAATTTACCAATTGGTTAATTAATTGTCAAACGTGTAGTGAACTCGAGCTTACTCCTTGTAGCTAGAAATCTAATTACAGGATAATAATAATGAAAGCTTGGTTATGCCGACATGAAGTAGTAGTAAATGGATTCAACTGCAGATGAAAATGTTAATTAATTATTTAGTTGAATGAATGAGAAATAGGTTAATACCAATGACATCAATGATGCGATAACTTTATTACAGGTTGTCTAATTCTTAATATTACATGATATGATGGAGTGTAGAGAAATGACAGAAATTTAGATTAGCTACATTTAATGACCCAACATATCTCAAAAAGATATGAGGATTCTTATGTTTTTTAATTGGCATGAAAGAATCGTTGAATACCCCATTAAACTAATATTGATGGGTAATATTAATCAAGAACGCTGTCTACTTATATGGAGATAAGTAGTTCTCAAAGAACGTTATTTTATTCATTCTCAGGTGTAGCGCAATATGATGAAATTATTCGGACAGGAAAAGTTAATTGTTTTTACGTGAATTACAACAAAATAATTCCCTCTAGGAACAAAATAAAAAATAGTAATAGCAGAACAGCGAATGAAAAAAGGAGCAATCTTTTATTACTGAGATCAGAGTGAAACTGTATGGTTAAATAAAAATAAATTTTATTATCTAACAACTTTTAGTTTATGAAGATAATTCAGTCTATTTTTCATTATAAAAGCTAATTGATATCACTTTAGAATTGCATTTTTTGCTGTAAATATTCATAAAAGAGTGAATGTTTCAATAACTATTGATTCGGTAACATTAGGATTAAGGTTTCTTTATTTGCTTTAAGCCGTAATACCAGAATGATATTATCTCAATGTGAGAGAATAAAATAATCGCCAGTCTTAAAAGGTAACAAAGAAGAATAACATATTAGAAGAGAGGTTATGTTTTGTTCAGTTAGCTTCTGTAACTTAATTGATCGGTGAGTTATTAGTAAATCTAGTATATGACGGTAAGGTTACAGCTACTTTCTACTCTGATGCTTCATAAACCTATTCTTTATACTTAGATAAAAGATTTTTGTCAACATAGTCAAACAGGACTAATCTCATTAGTCGGTTTTATCTTTTCTGAGTAGACGGGATAAGATTTGATACCATTAAAAGAATTGTTTTCTCGAACCACAGTGCTTCATCCGTTGCCTTCATAGCCTCACTGTCACAAAAGCCAATATTAAATAGATTTGTTGTTCTTATTGACGGTCCAGCCCGCTCTGACGAGAAGATATAGAATGGGCAGGAGTTCTTTTTTTTTGATTATTCTCCAACATCCTCATAGCTACAGAGATGCTTATGCTGAAAACCTTCCCAATAAGATATCTGAATTTTTATTAGGAATATCAAGGCTCTCTTTTGTTAGCTAGATCAAACGCATCTCAGAATTAATTTTTGGTGATGTATCCCTTTTAAGGATAATAATCTAGCATCAATACTGTTTTGTGTACCTAAAGAATTAATGCTTAATATCCTAGAATATCTTTAACATTATATTATAAAAACTGATAGTGTCATCTCCCATAACAAGCCTGAGAGATACGCTTAAGTTTTGCGTTCGTAGTTCATCCAGAAGTTAACCTTAGCTCATTTTAACTTTTAATAACTATCTTTAATGCAAAATGGGGGTATCCATCTCCTTATGACTATGCGCAGTGATGCCAATTTAACTAACAGGTAAAAGTGATCAGTTTACCTAACAGAACGGTATATGCTATCCCAATCGGCTAAAAAATAAACGTAGCGTATCGTTTAAATCATATAGTTATCCAGTAACGCCTGTGCTCTTTAATTTATTGGGTGTTTCAGCTTATTAATGGCGATTAGCAAGAAGAGGAGGAAGATTCACATGTTTTTCATCGAAAGAGAGCTCTTCAGAGGCTTCAGAAAATTATGATAAAGATACCTTTGCCTCGGTAGCAGTCATGGTAGCAACTTTTCGCCGCTTTTTATACTCCTCAGATAAGGTAATAACGAACTGTTGAAGCATATTCTGTTGCTACTTCGATCCATGATTTTAGACGCTTTAATCTCAATATAGCCAGACTAAGTCTGTATTATTCGCTGCAGCAAGTAATCATTACGAATAATGTCATTTTTAATTTACATCGCAAAAAAGGCAGCGTTTAGCATATTGTTTGGAGCTATGGGCTTCACGCTTAGCTTTAGTGGTCGTAACTATAGCTTCTCTTGGTACTTTACGGATAAGTTTATGAAAGGGATAAGGGTAATATATCTAATTTTTAGGATACCTGCAGCATAGACTTTTCATGGCATATAATCTCAATTTTATTGAAATTACTAATGAAATAAATCAGCAGGATACGCCACCATCTCCAAAACGCCATGTACAAGAAATAAACATAACCCCTAAATTAGACTAGTTTAACTTTTAGTAAAGCTCCTATAATAAGCGTTTTTGTATAAGGATATAACTTAGCGTATCAAGATGAATGATAAGATGATGGGTATGGTTCGTAGTATGCAGAGCATCAATACTTAAACCAATTTCATGCAGAACGCCGACACTATTTATTAATAGCTCATTAACTTACTAATTATCAGCATAAAAGATTTTCTTTAATTGTGAATAAAACGCTGTTAGCTCATCACTCGATTAGCCTGCTCAATATCAACTTGAAAACAATGCTAAAATAGTATTGTGTAGTTTCGTAGATATTCTGTTTTGCAGGTAAATTAAGCATGTTATAATTAATCCTTCACATAATGTTTCAGCATCTAATGCTAGATGATCTATTTTTAATTCTGTAAATATGGTATTAAGGATAGTTAATAACTAACGGGAAAAATTAACGTATTTTCAAGTATTAATTCTTTAATTTATAATTTTTTTTAATTTTATAGAAGAAGAGTATTAACACTTTTTAAAATTATAATTTATCTAGTGTCATATTTGTTTATGAATGATAGCAGTTACTAGTATTATTTTTCAATGGCTGACATAGATTTTTCTTATTTTGTTAAATATAAGCTAGCTTGAAATAGTTTTAATAAATCTTATGTGCGACAGATTTAACTTTTGCAAAATTTTGTTTAGTTTAGATTGCAATTTTTAAAATAAAACTCAAACAGAAAGGTAACGCATACTAATGTTAAGGTTAATATGTTAAATATGTTTAAATAGATACGTGTAATGATTTTAGTATTTGGAGTTATAAACCCCACCGCCGATATCTATTACTAGTTGTTTATCTAAAACGCTAGTAGTATAGCTATCTATCCTGATAGATAATTTAAATTTTTTCCAGCAAGAATTCTGATGAGATGCCTAAAATGTTTCTCCTTGCTTAATAAAGAGATCGGTATTCTCAGCGAAACGAAGTATTGCTATACTAACAATTTGCACTTGTTCAATTGGAGTATATCTTATAAATACTCGAGAAAAGGATCCAGTCATTGTCAAGATACGATTCATGGCTTATTGAGATAAGTCTATCTTAGCAAAAGTTATTGATAGAAATCATTTTTATACTATAAAAGAAGGGTTTTCGCTCCATAGCTTTCTATAAAAGCAAGCAGTCATGCAGATAAAGAGATTTTTTCCTTGCTCCCTACCAACATAAAGCGGTATTTCATTAGTTGGCTTGGTAACCATCTCTCTCGGATAATATTAATTCATGTATTGAATTGACTTATTCCATTTTATCCTACCCATATTATTACAGTGAATATAATATCCACTGAGAATATTTATTATGGTTACAACTATATGGTTATAAATCCCCGATTGCAGGAAACATTTAACAATCTAATTAGAAGTTCTTTAGTAAAACTAGATCATAAAATAACTAATTTAGTTATTTGCGATGTATGTTAAATAGTTTAATTTTACGTGGAGTCAGCGAAATGAACAGATATTGATTTGAAAACAGCGTTTAGATGGACATCCTTGGTTCCTTGCTTTATCGGTGACACCAAACATAAATGCACTAAGTGTTATTGTTGAAGTTGATGAAATATTTTCCTTGAATCTTTTAAAGGGAAATGTTTTATTTTCAGCTAGAAAAGCTAGAAAAGCTAGAAATATAGGAAATAAGAAGATAAAAGAGAAAGAAAAATTGTTGATCTTAATAGCCTGAGATCGACGGAGTTATATGAGTGATAAGAAATTCTTTAGAAAATTTAATGCAGAGTGTATATTATCTGTTTTCTTGAGTCGATTATCGATAAAAATCTATCTTTTTCTCAGATGGAGCTAAATGGTAGAAGAAACCTTTTTTAGAAAGTATGAAATTAATCAGAATCATCCAATAAAATTAGATAATCAGAGAGTTATTTAAGGAATTCCAGATTTAAAATGTGGAAAATTATATTAGCTGATTAAAATGATGGATAAATAAATTCCATCATGTAGGGTTGTTTTATTTATAGAATTATCCGGCCTGGAGAATATTGTTTAAAACTACAACAATTGAAATATAAACGTAGCAATAAATTGCTCTGCGAGTAAAGAAAAAACCTATGTCAATATAGCTGAAAATAAGTGATGATTTACATCAAGGACAGTAAGGTAATCTGATTTTATGTTTGATGCGAATAAAGTTCGTACATAACTAGAAATTTCTTTTGCTACTAGCAGATGAAAGCTGCAAAACCAAAATCGAATTTCTGCATAAAAACAATGATTTTAAAATAATTTTTATTAGCTAAGATGTTACGATTGTTGCGTAAATTATTCTGTTTCATTGGTTACTATTATTAGGATGTGTTCCGTTAGTATATTGGATGACAACCTGGTTTTAGTGTAGGTAAAACTTATAATAGTGTTTCACTATTATATTTATTGACAGGGATTTGAGATTGAATATACTCTTCAATACTAGGTAGATTTAAAAAATATGCTTCACAAGTAAGACTAATTGAATGCCCACGTTCACCAGCGTGTCCAGTACATTATCAATACGATGAAAATAATCTTGATATCATCAAGCAGATCATAATTAAATACATGAGTAACAGATGCAATATTTAAACCTCTGGTAGAAACATCTATTGTAACTAGGATATCTAAATGCCATTGAATTAACTGTTTAAGAATACGTAGTTGTTTTTTTTGTCTCGCATCCCTAATTAGTAACCCAATGTAATAACATTCAGAAAAAGATAAGCCAGAATATCTTCACAGCGATGTTTTGTATTAGAAAAGATTATGCCTTTTTCGAGGTATTCTTTTTCGATTAACGTTTGTAACAGACGCATTTTTTCTTCGTTAGAAGAATAGAAAAGTTCTTCTTTAATATGATGACCTGTTTTAGGTTTTACTTTAATATATTCGGGATTTGATTCATTTGTTCAAATGCCAGTTTTTAATATGATAAAAAGTCTTTCGAAAAACAGTAAATTTAAGCATTGAGTGGCAAAATTGGTATTTGATGAAATAACTAATGAATGTCTTTAATAAAACTAAGATGATACATACGATCAGTCTCATCAAGTGCTTGTACTTGAATAAGACCTAAATAAATGTAACCTTATTTAGTATAATTAATTAAGCGTATTATTTCTTGATAAGGATATCTATTTCTGTCTGGAGTGGATGTGGTTGTTCGTCGTAGCCATCATCACCATAAGCTAAACTCATTTTAAGTCTATTATAACGGTTAATTCTTTTGCATCGGTAAATATATCTAAACGGGTAATTGCCGTCTAAGAGTCATAATTAGCGCTCTGGGTTGATTAACTTAATGCTCTGAATTTGTTAGATGTATTAGTAAATAATAGTTGAGATAAGAGAAACTAATACCTTACTTGTTCCTATTTATGACTGTCTAGCAAAATTATGGTCTTTGACAGTAAAAGGCAATGTTAACGCCTTATATCGGTGTACAGTTATGAAAGTCTCTTTATTAAGAGATTCAATAACTTTAAGGTGTACAGCAAAATCTATGAATTTCTTTTATGTAAAATGTATTTTTACTTTTAATCTGTTAAAATTTTAGTTAAAGGTTATTTTATGAAAGAAGATTGTTTGAAATAAAGCAAACATGGTTAAATAATGTTAGTTTGAAATAAAATAAAATATTTATACTTAGGAGTATCCGCAATGAGCGATAAAGTTATCCATCTATCTGATGGAAATTTTAATACAAAAATCCTAGAAGCAGTAAAGCCAGTATTAGTTGACTTTTGGGCAGAATGGTGTGGCCCTTGTAAAGTTATTATTCCTATTTTAAGCGAAGTTGCTGATGAATGTGCAGATAAATTGATCATCGGAAAATTAAATATTGACGATAACCCTGCAATAACAGCTAAATATGGTATTCGTAGCATTCCTACTTTAGTCCTTTTTAAGGACGGTGAGATCCTTAATAAGCAAGTTGGTCTTTTATCTAAAACTCAATTAAAAGAATTTTTAGACAAAAACATAAAGTTTTCATAAAATTTAATAACAGACGTTTTAATCTAGGTTAAAAATTTTTAATTTGCTATTAGACGTCTGCTTCGAAGCATGATAATGTTAGCGCCACTACTTAATAAGTCTGGTATACGCGTTTATCTTAAATGTGTATATATTGAATATGTTATTGTATAGGCATATTCTTATCTCTGGATAATTTCTATCCTAGAATGGTTTAAATTACATTGACTCTTATAGAAATAATTCTTTTAGACAGATAATTACTTTTATTATTTTCTTGGTGCTGTTGTGTAGGGCCTAGAAGTATAAGGTGAGATTTTTTATCATCTTTTAGATGATGCTTATAGTATTATTTTGTCTTTGCTGTATAAAGAATATCGTTTAAGGTAGTGGATTAATAAATTACTGCAACTATATAAATTTGCATCTAATGCTGATATCTTCATTAAAAACCGTTAAGGTTTTTGTATTTTTATTTAAATAAGCAATTAGAGATTGTTATATTATTTTATTAGTCATAGTTCAAAAATATACCCCGAGTTTAAGAACCCACCATTATGAATCTTACCGAATTAAAAAATACGCCGGTATCAGAATTGATTACTCTTGGCGAAAGTATGGGGCTAGAGAATCTAGCTCGTATGAGAAAACAGGATATTATTTTCTCGATTTTGAAGCAACATGCAAAAAGTGGAGAAGATATTTTTGGTGATGGCGTGCTAGAAATTTTGCAGGATGGATTTGGATTCCTTCGTTCTGCAGATAGCTCTTATCTAGCAGGTCCTGACGATATTTATGTTTCTCCTAGTCAGATTCGTCGTTTTAATTTACGAACAGGAGATACCATATCAGGAAAAATTCGACCTCCAAAGGAGGGAGAACGCTATTTTGCTCTACTAAAAGTTAATGAAGTTAATTTTGATAAACCTGAAAATGCTCGTAGTAAAATCTTATTTGAAAATCTGACACCGTTACATGCTAATAACCGTCTACGTATGGAGCGTGGCAATGGATCAACAGAAGATTTAACTGCTCGTGTTCTGGATTTGGCTGCACCGATTGGGCGTGGGCAGCGTGGTTTAATTGTTGCTCCACCAAAAGCAGGTAAAACCATGTTATTGCAAAATATTGCAGCTAATATTGCCAATAACTATCCAGACTGTGTTTTGAGAGTGTTGTTAATTGATGAGCGACCAGAAGAAGTGACTGAAATGCAACGTCTAGTTAAAGGTGAGGTCATTGCATCAACCTTTGATGAACCTGCATCTCGTCATGTTCAGGTTGCTGAAATGGTAATAGAAAAAGCTAAGCGTTTAGTTGAACACAAAAAAGATGTTATTATTCTTTTAGATTCAATTACGCGTCTTGCTCGTGCTTACAATACAGTGGTTCCTTCCTCTGGAAAAGTATTAACAGGTGGAGTGGATGCAAATGCTTTACACCGTCCTAAACGTTTTTTTGGTGCTGCACGTAATGTAGAAGAAGGTGGAAGCCTAACGATAATTGCTACAGCATTAGTTGATACCGGTTCTAAAATGGATGAAGTGATCTACGAAGAGTTTAAAGGTACCGGAAATATGGAATTACATTTATCGCGGAAAATAGCGGAAAAACGTGTTTTTCCGGCGATTGATTATAATCGTTCCGGTACTCGTAAGGAAGAATTACTATCCTTACCGGATGAATTACAGAAGATGTGGATATTACGAAAAATTATTCATCCTATGGGTGAAATTGATGCAATGGAGTTTTTAATTAATAAATTAGCAATAACGAAGACGAATGATGAATTTTTTGACTTCATGAAGCGTTCTTAAAATGCTCATTGTTTAATGATTAACTGAAAAGCGTCATTTTTATATGACGCTTTATTTTATTCTTTTTTTACTATATAAAAGTGTCTAATTTGATAAAGATTTTGTTTATTAATAAGAGGTGTCGAAATGATAGAAGTATTTTATTATTCTTATTAATACATATACTCTAACTTAAAGTAGAGCTATAGTCTTTCCATGGAAATGGAAAGAGCGAATGATTTCTAAAAAAAATATAAGATAATAAATACTATGCATATAGTCGATCACTAATCGACGTTTTCTTGTTTTCTACAATTTCATATTTTTTGCAAGAGAGTGCCAAAAACTTTTGGTTTAGTAGATGAATTTAGTTACCGAAAAAACACTAGGGAGAATTTTCTCTGGATGGAAGAATTGTGTTTTTTAGTATTGGATTTATATTTATTGGAGCATTAGATGATCGCTTTGATATTACCCTTAAAGTTCGGGTAACTGTTCAAGCAATTGTTGTGGTAGTGGCATGATTTATTTTGCCGATCTATCGTTAGATAACTTAGATTATTTTTCAGGCTAATGGTAAGTAATATTGGGGAATTTAAGTTATTTAGTAACGTTATTTATTGTTTGGGGCGTAGTTAATGCTTTTAACATGATTGATGGTATTTGATGATCTGCTTGGTTATCTTTATTGTATCTACCTTTGTCTTATTAGGCATTTTGTTTTATCAAAATAGCAATATGGTATTAATTTTTTTTGTGTTTTTTCTGTTATTTCTGTCATTCTTTCTTATATATTATTGAATTTAGGTTTATTAGAAGAACATTATAAAGTGATTATAGAAATGTGGTAGTACATTAATTAGTTTTTACTATTCTTTGGTTGCTGTTGATGTTGATACAAGATGAGCAATCTTCAATTAAGTCAGTGACTGCCCTTTAGATTATTATTATTTTTCTGATGAAGAAAAATGCTATCATGTATTGATGACTGCATAAAGAAATGAGTTATTTTACCAGATAGACAATATATTATCATTTAATTATTCTTCAGGTTTTATTTCAAGTTAAGACTTTATCTTGATGACTTTGATAGCAGTTGTTTTTAGAAACAATAGGTATGTTCGGTAAACGTTCAAGTTTTATTACTAAATGGTGATATTGGAATTATTTTTTCTTATATTTTCTTATCCTATTGATATTATATTAGATATGCTTGGAAGGTGGCGCGTTTTGAAAATGCGTTAAACCTCGGATTCAGTATATAGAAAAATAAATAACAGAAATGTTTAAAGAAATTTTATATTAGTAATAAAGTTAGAAATATAACTTAAACCTAATTCTCATTATTAATTTGTTGAGTATTGATTAGATATTAGAAGTTTATTTTGCGCGTTATGGTAGAATAAATATGGATTATCTTTTTTTAGTATTTATTTTTATAGCTGTTATATTGATTACTTCTTACATGAAGCCATAAAAATGGAATGATAATGCTCTCACTGATTTACTCAAAGTTAATAATTTAGGTGGATATATTATTCCAACAGCAATTTTTGCGAAATTTGAATTCGCATATTAATGAAACATAAGATAATCAATCGCTAATAATTTAAAATTAGGCTTATTAAGAATTTACTACTTAAATGAGTTTTTATGATGATCGGAAAAAATTTTTGTTAAATAGTGATTATTATAAAACACATATGGAAGGAATACTAAGGATTATTCTGCATTACTTAATGAGTTAATTGATAATATTCAATTCACTTCAAAAAATGATAACAAGATAGTTAATGATAATGTTAAGTTATTAACTAAATCAGCTTCTGATGCAAACTAATTACTATGTGAATATAATTTTTGCTAAAAAGAAAGTTAGTTTTAATGTTAATGAACAGATTAAAGACGTTTAGGGGAAAAGCAAAAAAACAGTCTTTAAAAGTATTAATTAAATGTTAGGAAATTCTACAAATACAAATTATGAATGGCATTTAAATTAACCTACAGCAATCGTTAAAAGTTACACAAAAGCAAGGTATTTCACATATTAAAGTTGATTTACCTATCGATTAGTTACCTGATTTAAAAATATTTCTATTAAGTACTTCTTTATTACAAGTGCAAATTAAAATATTACAGGAAATAGAGTTTAATTATGATTTAATCATAATTAAAATATAGTGATTTTAGTAACATTAAATCTTGAATTGATCTCGAGAATAATTTTGAACTTATAAATATTTAAACAGCAGAAGATCCCGTTAAAGAATGGGATCAACTCTCCGTTTAGGATTAATGATGGTTATTTTCGAATGATTGGTATTCTAAGTGGTATAGACATGACTTTGCCAAGACGCAATATCTAATAATTTGTTAATATGTATAGTTATAAAGGACTTCAACAAATTATCAATATGTTGAAAATAAAATCAATATTGATGATATATTTTTATACTAAATAAGATTAACATAAAAAAGTCACTATAAAGGTGTTGACTGTTTTAGTGTTTGTTCTGAAGTCATAAAATGACTTAGCTATCACATGCTTTGATATACGATGAGGTTTTTGAATCGAAAGTTCGCATAACTGTTCAACATAGCAGTAGCTATAGGTCAGTTATTACACCTTTTTGAAATTATACCTGATTATAATTTAGATATTATGATATCGGAACAAAATTTAACTAATATTACTGTCCTATTCTTGAAGGAATTAAATCAGTATCTTTATCTTTTAAACTTAAAGCGGTATTAGTTTATAGTGACATACGGTAACCATTATGGTAACTATCTGGCTATCTTTTATCAGTGTATTCTGGTTAATTATGTTAAAGCAGGATTGCTTACCGGCAAATTATATTATCCTTGGATAGGAAAAGAAGATCGTAAAATTTCAGTTATCTGGAAAAGTGTTGCTTTTCACCTATCAAATATTCACAAAATTTACAGGATGAATCCATCCCTTCTCATCGTATTTTTTTGCTGACAATACCGTAACAGGATGCATTGTCCTGGGTTCATAATAAATTTTTGAATGATACCACAATACGAGCAAGTCTTTTGCTATCCAAAATCTTTTTCTTGACCAAAAATAAAAAAAATGCTGTTAATTACAGGATATATCGATGAGAAAGTTTTAGTAGTAGGTTTGAACATATTTATCATGAATTAGCTGAATTGCTAAAAATTATACTGATATTTAAATTGTCTATTTAGTTTATCTTAATCCTAAGATCAGTGTACCAGTGCAACGCATGTTTCAGGCTATTAATAATATAATTTTAATTAATCTAAAGGATTAATTACCTTTCATTCATTTAATGAATACCGATTATTTTATCCTGATAGATTTAGGTGGTATTCAAGAAGAAGATATAACTTAAGGCAAGCCGATTGGTTGATAATGCCTGAATATTACCGAGCTACCTGAAGTGTTTGAAACTGGTAAGGTATGTTTAAGTGAGTACATAAACAGAATAAATTATTCAAACGATAACACAATTACTAACATATGAGGATTTTTACCAAAAAATAAACCAAGCTCATAATCTTTATGGTGATGGTAAAGCTTGCCATCGAATTCTTGAAGCATTGAAACAAATCAAGTGATATTATGTGTTTTGAAACTATTTCTGTTATTGGTTTTTTTAGATTAAATTGGATTAACAACCGTTTCCTCTTTCTCTTCTTAGCAGAAATAAATTAATTTGGGTTATGATGTTAACAAACATACTGTTGATATGATTAATTAAGATAAAATTTATAGTTTTGAACTAGATTTAGATAAAACAGTAAAAATAGACTGTAGAAGTTGCCTATTTAAAAGCGTTAACTACACCCCAAAAGGCAGATCTGTTTTTAATTGTGTTATTCACCGTTTAAAGACAGTTAAAATCTTATCTCTCTCATATTATATGAGAGGCAGAATTAATATCACCATTCTTGAAAGAAGTAATTTGATTATTCTAAAGTTTACTTCACTGCTTGGAGTAACTAAAAGGATTACACAGCAAATAGCAGCTATGCAATCTAATCTGATATTTCCACAGAAATAGGCTGAAAATTTAGATATTGATATTGTTTATTGTCCTTAACGGTTTTTATTAGGCGACATTATGGTTGAGTTGATCGAAAATATTCGGTTATGCTGATATGATGATGGAATCATCTCAACAAGTAAGGATAAAGTATAGCATTTTATTTATTAGTAAAAGTATGATCACTAATTCTAAAATAGCTGAATATATAAATTTATAGCAAGCTAACTTAGGTTGCTATCAGGGTTAAGACAGTATTAGCCGGTTGTTTAATCGAGATGGATAAGTGAGAAAATAAAATTAAAGTTACGTATTTGGTATTAGTTTTAAACCAGATATTGATAATTTACGAGAAAGTCTCACTATACAAATTATTAAAATAATTATTAATTGACATATTGGTACCAATCATGTATTAGAACCTAATATTAATTAGTTGCTAAAGGTATTAAGGTCTTTGCAATTGATTTTTACTGTAAGAGTTGTTATTACTAATGCAAATATTATTTTGTTGTTAGTAGATTATAAATAATTTAATCTGATTAATACTAAACAAATTCGATAAAATTAGTAGTTAATACTAAAGAAGTGTGGCGTTGAAACGTATTTTAATTACTTATCTATCTGTCTTTATCGGTTTGAGAGTTATTTATGATATTATTGAATATACTAATGATAATGTATTAGTTGTTAATAGTTTGATTTATCCTAACAATATAGGATTATTAGTATCAGTGAGAGGAAAACCCTTGCTATATGCTTTTTCTCAAATAAATATTTATAATAGATATGCGTTTAATAAAATTTTCAGAAATATTAACCTAATGCCTATTAGAAATTTAGCAGCAGAAAATTATATCGATTGATCGATCAAAAGATCAATCTATCTTTAATAGAAAATCAATATTGTTAGTACTTAATTTATTGGAGGCAACTTGTAATTATTGAAATCATTTAAGCCGAAAAATAATTATTTTTATTTTTTCTTATATCTACTGATAATGATGGTTTATGGTGATCTTCATGTAACTTGAAGATCATTTACAGAAATAGCCTATTATTCATCGCAAGTAGCCCCACTTTTATTCAGTTTTAAAGGTTTTCAAGTGATCATTTAGTCATATCCTGGCATCGTATTTATGGATTACTAATACTGGTAACTAATTATTTAAATAATAATGAGTATTATCATACTATCCTGAAAATTAATTCCTTTGATGATTTTGAGCGTGATATCCGATAAATCATTGCCTATTTATGGTTAAGATGAATAAGTAGGTGATTTCCTGTATGTTGAAGATCACATACCCGTGCATTACATTTAGTTATTATTCAAGCGGATGTAGTTAAGACTTGTAATGTTGCTGGCCATAATGAAAATGAAATATTGATGTGGTAAAATAATTAGTGTATTCTAAAAGAATAATGTCCGATTAAGTTCTGAAGGAATAACTAACTATCGTGATTTAATTACCTATTTCATAATCATCTAGGTAATAATATATATTATGCTATTGATGCTTGCAAAATAGAACAAGAATTAGGATAAAAGCCAAAAGGTAGCTTTAAATTAGATATTTATAAAACCGTTGAATGGTATTTTAGCAATAAAACTGCTTGCACCCTTCTATGAAATGATTCGTATCCAGGTGAACGTTTAGAAATTGCAACATAATAGATAACGAGGAAAGGTGATAAAAGATATTGTTTTTACTGGTAGTTCTGGAACTAATTTATACCCCCTATTATACAAGGTGTGGGTCTTCTAAACAACCTGTTACTTATATAACAAGCCGATGATTTACTATCCGCTTTTAGAACTAAAAGTGGATAGTATTAGAGAAATATTAATTATTTTCCACATCTGAAGATCTACCTGATTATCAGCGTTTACTTTATGACGATAAAGTTTTTTAGTATTCATTTTAGTTATTCCGTACAAATCCTGCTCAGATGAGTTAGCGCAGGCATTTTTAATCGGTAAAATTTTATAGGTGATAATGCTTTCTGTTTTATGTTAGATCAAAAATATTTATTTTTGATAGGCTTTTTAGCCTTAAATTGAAATTGAAGTTTTGCTCGTTAATCAAGAGCAACAATTATTGCATATTAGGTGATGCATTTTAAATGTTTTAAGGTAGTTGAATTTAATGAACAGTTTAAATTATCTTCTATTAAAGGAAGGCCCAGCAACCTAAAATTAATTGGTCGGTTACTGGTATCTATTTTATGATAATTAAATAATTAATAATATTAAACAAATTAAATTCACTACATAGTGAGCTTGATATTATCTGTATGAATTGAACATATCTTGATTGTGATGAGCTAAAATTTAGCTATTAGGTCACGGATTTGTCTGGCTAGATTACTGATACTGATCACAGCTTAATTTAAGCGAGTACGTTTGTGTAAACCATTAAGAAACAGTATGAATTTAAATCGCTTATTTGGGAGAAATTATCTGGCGTAACAGTTGGTTAACGAATGAACAGATAGAAAATCAGCAGAAAACTGGCATAAATTAATTATGATGAATAATTACAGAATTTTTTTTTGCACGCTGACCAAATTAAACATTCAAATACTCAGTTAGAAAAGTAATTTTTTAAGCGTAAAATTACCAAATTATATTTTGTATTCAATGCGCCAATTGCTTCATTAAGACAATTTGTCGACTAAGACATTATGTAAGTTAAAATTGCTACCGCGGATACTGAATTGATTGATGTAACGTTAGATATGGGTTTTAACTGGTAGAAAGCGAAGAAGTCAGATTTTTATCTAATATGGCTAGTAGGGTAAAATCATAATTTAGATCTAGATGTGGCGATTAAAAATATTGAAAAATTAAAAAGTATTTTGCAGATACAGCTTTTCATATAGCCGTTTTCGCCTGCCCTAGTATCATTGATAGATACTACTCGTTTTTATTCTATTTGATTTGAAAAGTCATTAAATGTACTTTTGATGATCTTTGTTTATTAGTTAATAATAGGTAAGGAATATTATGGTTTTCTCACCATCAGGAAACTTCTAGTTGAAAATAAGCACGTGTTAGTTTATTAGATATAGCTTTAACCCATCAGGGAAAAGTAGTTGGTAAATAATTATTAACAGTAGTATGCAAATAGTGTAAGCAGCAAGGAGTGTAGAGATTAAGGATAGAAACTCAAATTAGTAACATTGTTTGTATGTATCTGTATTCGCAGATGGGTGCACAAATTGGAAGTACAGCTCATTAGTTCTATTGAGGATGACATGATCCTTTTTAATAAACCACCAGTTATTGGTACTGAATTAAGTTATATCCAAAAAGCTATGCAGAGTGGCAAGTTATGTGGTGATGGTCACTTTACTCAGCGTTGTGAAAAGTGGATGGAAAAGAATTTTCACTGCTTAAAAGTGTTGTTGACACCCTCTTGTACTGCATCATTAGAAATGGCGACAATTTTGCTTGATATTAAACCTGGCGATGAAGTCATTATGCCAAGTTTTACTTTTGTTTCTACTGCTAATGCTTTTGTGCTAAGAGGTGCAACGATTGTATTTATCGATATACGTCCTGATACCATGAATATGGATGAGAATAAAATTGAAGCAGCAATCACGGCCAAAACTCGTGCTATTGTTCCTGTTCACTATGCTGGTGTGGCTTGTGAAATGGATACCATTATGGCGTTGGCAAAAAAATACCATCTTTATCTTGTTGAAGATGCGGCTCAAGGTATTATGTCCACTTATAAAGGGAAGGCGCTTGGTACGATAGGACATATTGGTTGTTATAGTTTTCATGAAACAAAAAATTACTCATCTGGTGGAGAAGGGGGAGCCATACTGATTAATGAGCCTTCACTTATTGAGCGAGCAGAAATTGTGCGGGAAAAGGGCACGAATCGCAGTCAGTTTTTCCGCGGTCAAGTTGATAAATATACCTGGCGAGACATTGGTTCCAGCTACTTAATGTCAGAGTTGCAAGCTGCTTATTTATGGGCGCAATTAGAGCAGGCCAATAAAATTAATCAGAATAGGCTAGGATTATGGAAAAAGTATTATGAAGCACTTAAACCTTTCGCTGAAGTCGGTAAATTAGAATTAGCTGTTATACCAGTAGATATAGAACATAATGCTCATATGTTCTATATCAAATTGAAAGATATTAAACAAAGAACTGCGTTCAATAAGCATATGCAAGCAGCAAATATTTTGTCAGTATTTCATTATCTTGCTTTACACTCTAGCCCAGCAGGTCATAAATTTGGCCGTTTTCATGGTAATGATTATTATACGACAAAAGAAAGTGTTCGTTTAGTTCGTTTACCGATATTTTATAATTTTACTGATGAAGAGCAGCAACAAGTGATTAATCGAATCCAATCTTTTTTTTGCTAATATATCTTTATTTAAAGTGTCTATTTGAATAGCTGTTGAACCTTGAAAAATTGGGTAGGATTAGTAATAATCAAACTATTAGTTGTTTTTTTGATCTTAGTGGTGTTGGTTAGGTAAAAAATTTTCGTCAACCGATTACTGTACTGGGTGTTTTATTTGGTGAATGTATCTTCATTGGCGTAATTAAATGTATTACTGAATGCATCTAGGATGCTAATAAAATTAAGCGCTGTATTGGTAGCTCATCATTAATTATTTTTATGGTTTTAACCCTATTGACACTTATTTTACTGTTTAGTTAATTTATTAGTCTGTCATCTATTTGGTAATACACATTATTAAACAGTTATTTATACTTTAGTATTGATATAAATAGAAATCACTTATATGAATTACTTTTTTGGTAAATCTAAAAGATTATCATAATGCGAAAGGTGACACACGATTAATTTTCTTTTATAGCTTAGGAGAAGTAATTGATTACTATTTTTATTTTAGATTAAGTGCTTATCAAGTGAGCGCTAATAGGATTAGCTTTAGTTCCTGTATTAATTGTTATTCTAGCAGTTATCATGATTTTACGACATAAGCAGCCCAATTAGTTATATTTTAAACTAAGCTGAAATACTGTTATTTATCATCACTTAGTTAAATTTATTTTAATAGCGTTATTAACTTAAGTTAAGTTACTGGTTGATTATATCATGATGAGAAAATTATTGGCTAAGAAATATAGTTGAAATAATATAGATATTGGCAGGTAGTGAATAGTATTTTAGATGCTTATTTACAGTTTATTACTGCACTTTACTGTTTATTTATACAAACTTTATATAAATTGTAGCGCTAAAATAAGATTAGCGTAAGATTTTTTAAATATTTAAAATTTATTTTACCACCAGTCGCGATAGTCAGCTTTATTATATGGCTATCACAAGATCTGGAATTTAACTGTTTTTCCGATAAATTTATCGGAATGCCTGATCTCTTTTCTTCCCAGTTGATATTGCTGATGTATTGAAATTAGGCGCTTATGTTTTTTCTTATTTAATTATTGCTAAGGGTGCATTATAATTTCTGTTATTAATAGAAGTGACTTAATTTGTGCTGTCAATGAATTTGTTTATTGGTTAATACCAACTTACGAAGTTTTAAGTCTTGTTAACAGACTTAAATGGCAACTTACATTCTTTTATATTATTCTTTTTAGTGGCATATTCTATATTTACCGCAGACAAAGATGAAAATCTTAATCAATGTATTGACTCTGATATTCCAGATCATAATCAGACAGTGTTAAAATTTTTAACGATGTTTTATCTTTATCAATATCATTACCACTTAAAATAGATAATTTAAGGTTTTTAGCTGTGATCTTATTCTAGTATTATGTTATTCACAACTATGTATTAACCAATTTTATAATAAAAAGGCGATTGTTAAATTTATCGCTATACAAACAAAATTAGATAAAATTTTCAATTCTTTTTTATGGTCAGTTTAATGTACCAATTTGATTGGTATCATTTTTAGCAATGATTCCTCAACAACTATTTATAGAACATTTTATGTGTTCATTTCTTATGAGGAATCATTTATATTAAAATTTAAATTATTTTCTCAGTTAAATCTAATTATATCAATATTATTGTTGTATTTTTTATCTAAAATAGATCCAAGTTTAAGTGTTTATAAAAATCATTTAATAAAATTGATAAAGTGAAAATTTTACTCAGTAATTCAAGTAATAAATTTAATAAATATATCGAATGGTTACTAACAACCAAAAAGAAGTTTGCGGATTATCTGGTCGAAAATTTTTCTTCTTATTGGAATATCATATTAATAATTAAGTATATATTCAAAAGTTATACAGGATGCAGGAAATTATTTCCTAATAGAAAAATGATAATTATTAAAGAAAAATAGCTTTTAATAATTATCTAACTTTACTGCACTGTTGCGATTTATATTAGTTTTTGTAAACTATAAGCAAGGTATAAGACACGATGTGCTTATTAATTCAAGTTTTTAATTCTTTTTATCATTAACCGTAAAAATTATTTTGTCAGGATTTTATTGAATAGTGTATATCTTTTTTATTTTATAATGATCAATTAGATAAATGACAATTGGATATGATTTGACAGAAAATGATGTTAATGAATAGAAGTTAAATAGGTTTTTAACCTTAATTTTTATTAATGTATTGCAAGCTATATTAATATAGACAGGAGAGTAATAATGACTATGATGGAATTTGATGGTTTATCTATTGTCAATTTTATTTCTCTGATATTAATTTGATACTAATATATCGTAAATTTTTACAAGTACGCTTCAATTTTAATATCTTTTTTCTCTACTTTATTTATTAGTATTCTACTTTAACCTGCTATTAGCAGGATTACTGGTTTTTAAATTTGACTTAATATAATATCAATTAATCTATTAGTGCATGCGCTTATTCATCTATCAGTTTTTACATTGTTTATTATATCGCTTATAAAATCCATTTGAGACGGATTGGCCTAACGATATGATCAGTCCTTATTCACTACGAATGAAGTAGAATACCCCAATTAACTTATCTCATATTGATATTTATTGCAAAATTAATAGTGGAGATTTTTTTGAAAATAGTTTTTTACTATTTTAGTTAGACAACCCTATAGTCAGATTTTTTCTAGTGAAGTTTAAAGTTTAGTATTAAAATATTTTTTTATTTTCATATCTGTAATGTTGATTGTGTATTTTTAAACCCAATCTAGTATCACTAGTTATTTTTACTCTTTAGCACGGTTTTTATGTACTTACTTACCTAAGCGTTGACGGAGCGCAGTCTAATATTATTATCGTCTTTGCATTTTTTTCTTTTATTGTCATCGGTCCGTGGTTGGATTGATTTATAGATACTAATTATCACTGGTGTTATTAGTATTTTTTATTATGTTTTGGTTAGCATTAAAGCATTATGAATTAGATCTTAGTGATGAAGAGACTTTTAACTTTTCTATATTTAATGTGTTATATCTTTTATTCTTTAGAGAACTTAGTTCTGTTACTAGATAACTATGACAAAATCGAATTCCAATAATTGTTGATTATTCTACCTGATTTATATTTTTATTCCTACGTGGCTAGTGCCTAAGTAACCTGATTCAATATTGAATTCAGCTAATTATTTTACTGAGCAAACGCTTGATTATTGTTTTGATTTAACCAATTAATTTATATTAATTGGTTTTTTTAATGATTAAAGGTTAGTTTTTTATTTCTATCGGTGTAATTGGTATTAATTTGATTATTAAATGGTTTGGATTAGATTTATAAAAAATCAGATTAATACTAATCGTTATAAAGCCCTTATTCTGTAAGTTTTCTATTTTTTTTGTGTTTTTTTTTTTTTACATTATCGTCCTAGTTTATTAGAGTATATACTCTTTTATATTATGAGTGGTGTTTAGTTTGGTATTTGTGTTTTATTTGTTACCAAACTGATTTAATTTGCATGCACATCACTAATGACTCTAAAATAATCTAAATAGTAGATTACTGGAGTAATCTATCAAGCAAGAAGTTATCCCAAAATATGATATTTAGCTCATCTTATTTTAAGTTTTTATGAGATAATTAATTTCCTTAATTATCTATTTTTAGATCAACATGTTAAGGATAAAACATTGCTAGCTATCAATGCGGAAAAATCTTAACTGCAGAGCAAGATTATAATTTAAATCAACTACTAGTTGAAGTAGCATATCTTTATCCAAATGGTATCAATATTGTTAAAATGATTCGTTGTAAATACCTATAAGTAAAAGTTTTACGTATTGCGATGTTGATTTGAAGAAATTATTGATAGTATACAATTTAAAAAAATTGTACCTGTATTTATTGATTGCTAGAAAGCGAAATTTCTTAAATAGACAAAAATAAACTTCGTACTCAGTAGTAGGTGAGTATTTGTTGCTAGCTAGAGCGATTATTTTAAGCCAAACAACATGAAATATTATTTAAGCGCATTAAATAGCATCGGGGTACTTACCCCCCCAACGCTCAAGAATATTTTTTTATTGCATTCCAATACTGATGCTACTGTCTCCTATAATAGGTCTAGTAGATACAGTTAAGTCCCGCGTTCGCGGCAGGCCATTGAGAAGTTTATCCTAGTTTGCTTCTTACTTTTAATAACTATATTCAATCTTAACGAGGCCCTTAGGATCTATCCGTAGTATCGACAATAATGAGTAGCAGAGAAAGGCGATCAGGTTCCATGACAGGATAATTATACTATAAGCACAGAAATAAACATAGCATATATCGCTTAAATCACGAATTCACCATTGCTTGTGCTCTTCAAGTTATTGTTGTTTCAGTCTCCTGATGGAGTATATTGCAGAGAGCTTATGCAATTTTTCTGAAAAAACACCATCTTTCAAGCTCTGCCTAAACATCGGTGCTTATCAGTTAGCTTGTTACTACTATGGATAAATCCATATAGGAGATTATAGGTAATATCTGCTTTTAGGGATAAATACCTGTAGGATAAACTTTTTATGATATATAATCCTAGTTTGTTAATATTATTTATGAAATTAATCAACAGGATTACAACTAGAATCTCCGAAACTATATACATCAGAAATGATCATAATTCTCATGTGAGGTCTCTTGTTGGAATATCAGAGATCACAGCGATTGCTGTCTATATGCAATTTAGTTTACTGAGGTGTTTCAGGATAGATTTTGCTGGTGACTGGCAAGGTTTTTATTTTTTGCTTTGTATTGTAGTAGATTCTTATTAAGATATTGAATTAGTTTCTATTACCTCTGAAGAAACAAAAAATCTGCAAGCTACAATTAAAGAAAGCTATTAATAATATTTAATTGCGAATTTTAATTTTTTATGTTGATGCTATTTTTATAGTTATGAGATTATTCTCTTGTAGAAAGATTGGATAAAATAATAGTCTATTTCTACTAATTTTTCTAAAACTAGGCATTGTATAGGCAGCTGCGATGATTAATCTGTGCTACTACAGCACGGAGTGTTATCAGGTTGTAATAGTGGTATGTATAGTGGCTGGCGTATTATTTATGATTTAGAATAAAGTTATTAACTGTCAACATTTTTTTAAAAGTAACAGAAAATAGGATGTCCACACATGATGTATTATGTTTTATGCATAAAATTTATGCCTTAGTTGGCTTAGACATTAATTATAATAATTCCTGATTATAATCTGTTTTTATATATGTTTATAGTGTGAGTGTGTATCACCTGGAAATAATAACATGGTTTGTTATTTTATTGAGTCAATTGAGTTTTCTATAAGTAGATTAACAGCAGTTAGCTTAATATATTTTTAAATCAATATTATTTCCTTACGTGAAATATTTCACTTTGTTTTTTAGCACGCGTGCTTGTTCTCATGGTAATTAATCTAGGTATGACTTTATCATTAATTATTTGAGGTGTATTTTATTGATTGTTTTATGATCTATTTTGAATCATCTTTTCCATCATAAAATAATGAAAAATTATTAACAATAATCTGTTTAACTGTTTAAAAATAATGGTAAGGTTAGTTTTATGATTGAAATGGATAAAGAATAAGTAAATAATCTTTTTATTTAAAAAATTACTAGACAGAATGCGATTAAATCCGTACTATCCCTCACCCTTAACGGTGTTTAAGCGCCCGTAGCTCAGATGGATAGAGCGCTGCCCTCCGGAGGTAGAGGTCTCAGGTTCAAGTCCTGTCGGGCGCGCTATTTACTGCGTGCTCTATTACGATCTAGCAAATTAATGTTGTATATAATGAATTAAATTTTTAAAGATTTTGGTGACTATAGCTCAGTTGGTAGAGCCCCGGATTGTGATTCCGGTTGTCGTGGGTTCGAATCCCATTAGTCACCCCATATTTGTTTTAGTGTAGTTTTCGAAGGTAACGGAATTAGTATATGTGCTAGCTTAAGGTGTTAGTATCTATCACTTACGGATAACTCAGTTCAAGTCTTCCTTTTTTTACTATAATATAAATAAGTTTTAAACTTATATAAGAGAATCGTTAATAATAGAAATTATTTATTTTCTCTGAGTATAGCGAAATTGATTTTTAACAGTAGGTCAAAGGTTTAAATCCTCTCTTGCTGACCAAGTTTTAAAGAAATCCTGCAATTATTGTCTATGCTAGCAATGGTTATATTGGGTAGAAATCCTTTCTAACAGTACAAGGGATTTTTGTTACAGAAGCTTTTATAAAAAAAAGTAAAAAGTTACAAAGATCAAAGAGACTATTTACTTACTCTCTACTAATATAAAGCTGCATCTCATTAGTTGGCTCGTGACAATCTATCAGATGATATCGATTCATGCATAAATTAATTCACTTCACTTTTATCCTCTTCATATTATTACAATGAACATGTTATTCGCTGAATATTCATTATGATTATACTGATATCATTGCAAATCCCTAATTACAGAAAAAGAGTAACAATCTTACTGGGAAGTCCTTTGGCAAAACTCTATAATTAAGGATGGGATAGTTGATTTATTAGTAAATCTTGGTGTACGACAATCAGATTACAGCTCCACACTGATACTTTGTGAATTTCTTCTCCATTCTTAAATTGAATATTGTTTACTACCATGGTAAACAGATTAATTACATTATCTGGTTCTAGCGTTTTTGCGTAGACTAGAGCAAGTTTAAATACCATTGAAAGGGTTGTTTTTCTTAAACTATATAGTGCTCGTGCGTCAGATTTGTAGTTTCACTGTCGCAAAAGCCGACTCAATCGAATTCGTCGTTCTTATGACGCCAAGTGGACTAACGGAAAATCGTAGAATATCAGCCATTCTTCTCGCTCTTTCTTCACCTTATTCATCTCTGCAGAATACCACTAAAAACCTTGCAACAAAACATCAAGCACTATTAGCAGCATCAGGGCTCTCTCTGCTAGCCTATATCTCCCGCATTTCACTCTTAATTCGATTGTTGCCCTTTAGGGAGTAAAGCCAACTATATTGTTATTTTATCTATTCAACAGTATTGTGCTGCATGTCCAGAAATATATTTTACCATTGCATTCCAAAACTAAGGACAGCGATTCCTGTATTAAGCTAGCCATGGAAGATGCGATTAAGCTACACGCTCGCAGGATATTAGAAGTTAAACTCAGTTCGCTTCTAACTCTTGATAGACATTTTTGAGCGCAATAAGCTCTTTACGTGAATGCGCAGTCTCGCAGATAATGATTAGCAGGTAAAGGCAATTAACTTCCTAACAGGACGGGTTATGCTATTAGCTAAGAAATAGATCTAGGTATATCACTTAAATTATAAATTTAGGATTGGCTGTGCTCTTTAAACTATTACTGTTTCAGTCTACTGATGGTACTTTAAAGAGAGCGTGTGCTTTTTTACCAGGATTGTTACCAGAGTTTTATAAAAATCACCAGTAGCTGTAATTTGTAGGTGCAGCTATGAGAACAAACTCTTTTATTGCTTTTACACGCTTCAGATAAGGCGGTAATAATAACTTATTGAAGGATATTCCGTTGCCGCGCTACAATCCCTAATCTTAGGCGCTTTAATCTCAATATTGCTAATAACAGTTTTATATGACTCGTTATGGCAAATAATTGTTACGGACGACGGATAAGATCCTTAGACAAGGCGACATTCAGCATGTTGTTACAGTGTCGCTTTGAGTTGAACCTCAACAGAGATGCTACCAGAGATCAATGATGTTATTACAAATAAGTTCATGCAAGGACTAAGGTAATATTTAGTTTGCGGATACCTGTATAGATTAGGACTTTTCATGGCATATCATCTCTCTGTGATTGACATCATTCACGAAATTAATCAGCAGGATACCGTCAATATTTCTGAAACTAAATACCTAGAAATAAATAACTCGTTATTTTTATCTTTTTATAAAAATTTGTCGTGTGTTAATTAACAAATTTAATAGATAATCTATCAATACTAGAGATTTAATTTAATAAAAAATAAAGAAAAAATATAAGTTTTACTAAATTTTTTAATAAAAGACAGTTTAATAATGCATATCGTGGATTGTATGGTAATCAAGATAAATTTAACTTTTTTGTTAAAAGACAACCAATAGTTAATTGCTAGATTTTTATTCAAAAATAGGCGTAAATATTTTTTTGAGTAAAAGCAATTTTTGGTATAAATCTTACTTTAAGATAGAATAGAGATTCTCATTCTGCTTCTTGTAATAGGGTTTAGCATCCTAAACTATAGGGGTAATAATCGCAGAGCCAATTTAATATGTCTATTGTCTACGTTATCGATGCATGATATTGATCACAAATCGAACTCAACGTTTAGTGAGGTTGTTATAATTCGTCTGTAGACCTAATTATATTTTAACACCTATTTTTAGTAGGTGTTTTTATTTTTGTTAATTATTTAGGAAAGCTAAAATTTTATTCAAAGCAAAATTATTAAATAGTATTATTGATGATATCTAATATAGATGTATATACATTAAAAATATCAAATTAATCAATAAAAATAAAAGCTTCTGAAAGTTAGAAATAAGGTTAAAATAACAGAGAAGAGAGATTCCTGTCATCAATTTCATACTTTAATGAAAAATAAGTCATATAGGTAAATATGTGCTGCTTCTTTTGCTTTATGTTGTTTATCTAAAGAATAAGCAACTTAAGCAAAGTTGTGAGTATTATAGGATGTTTTGTGCTAAAGCAAACTTAAAGTATTTTTCTGCTTCTTGCTGTTTAGGATGCTACAATGTAAGTTGACATAATATGCCATTTAGTAATGGCATTGCAGCACTTACCTGATTATTTTATTAGATTGATTAGAATTTTATTTTTTTACTTTTCTATCGCTAACTCATAAATAAAAAACCAACAATAAAAGATGTTCATTATATTGTTGGTTTAAGTCAGCAATAATAATTTTTTGTTATTTCACTATTAACAGCTTTAATAAAGCGAGTAGTAAAGATTGATTGTAATATCAGTTATGCCGTATTTTACCTCCATGAGGCAGATTGGCGCCAATATTTTGAATTTTCATTGCTAATTTAAGCCATAGATTGATTAATTAGTTTTTATAATCGTCTTTACATAATTCATCAATCTCTTCCGTGTTATATAACTTTTCTTTTTTTGCATAACTGCAAAAGTTTAATAATCATTTGATAAACCATTGAATGTTAATAGGTTTGTTCTGCTATTCTGAAGATTTCAAAGTGGTGTCGCGATGGGTTGCTTCTGTAATTCAGAAGTTTATCAACATTATGACGTGTTATATAAATTTTATCTTCAGTAAGTTGTATGCGAATTCTTGTAATGTTAACAGGAGGTTGATAACTACTCGTAACCTCTGCTTTTGCGTTCAAGGTATTTGATTGGTACGATATTAATCATTGCCTTGTTGATAGGTTCTTCTCCTGCCAGTAAATAGATAACAACCAGTTATTCTGTATAGTCGGAATAACTGGTTAGAAATTTTTCTACATTATGAAATCACCTTATTTTAATTTAGAAATGCTTTTTTATTTGATTATTCACTTTATGATATTTCAAGCTTTTTATCTAATCATGATTTAATAAAATCATACCGTAAATACGATTATAGTATCAGAAAAGAAAATAGAAAATAAATTATAAAATAATAAAATAGATAACTAAACTAATTAAACTGGTTTCAATATCGTAGTTATTGATTTGGATAAGCACATAACTTTAGTCCCCCGATAATGGGATAATGATGATACTAGAAATGAGTAGATAAAAAGATCAGAACTTTTCTCATTGCAACCAAATCCCTCTTCTCCCATTCTGCACGGTTTTTATTGATTGGTTTACCGCTTTTTTGTTAGTGTAGGGTATTATTTATCTCATGATTTGTACTTTTTTAGTTGGTTGCGTTTTTACGGTATCGTTGTTGGAAAAATGGATTTAATCTTAAATATGTTTTCAACGCTTTATCTCGAGTAGAAATAAACTTTTTAATTTTCCAAGAATATCCATTATAATAGGTTACTTAATAAGTTTAGCAACTTTAGTAAGGAAGGTTTTTTGTTAAGTCGTTGGTATTGAAGTAAATTCGAATCTAGGTTGAATCTTTTTTTAAAGATTATTTAGAATTTTATTCTTGATTGTGAGGGTATGGATAAGTTTGGCGTTAATCCAGTAATTATTCTTGAATATTGGCGCGTAGGTAAATATCCTAACTAGCTGGAAATAAAGGTGTTTCATAAAAAAACTCTAGAATGAATTGTAAAAAATTTTTACTAAACTTTTCTTAACTTTGGTTCAGATTTTTTCTGATAATCAACAACTTTCTTGGATAATATTAAATCCTATCTTCATAAACGAAGATAGGATTTAATATTATCATTTATGAATAAATTATCGATATCACTATTAAGTTGATTAAGTCTTAAAATAATTCCATCATAATTTATTTAGATGCTGGTGGGATAAGAACACTGATATCCTTATTAAGTATTTATTGAATCTCAATTAAATTAGATAATTTAGATAATTCATTTATTCCTGATAGGAATAATCTCCCCCGTTAGCACTTTTAATAAGCTAATCGTAGTAACTTGATTATAGTCATTAGAAAATTTTGGCTAGCTATTTTAGTTAAAAAATTAACTTGAGTAAATAAGCAGTATTTATACATCTGCACTTGAAAGTGCTATGATTTATGCATGTAATTCTTTAATACGCTGTTCAAATTGTTTCTTATATTCTTTCTTCTCTAACTGAGAAGAAACATTGGGATTTAATTAATTGGTTGATTTACTGTTTTTTATTTCTTATTGACGGTTGTAGTTCACTTATTTGTTTTTGTGATTAGCTGCTTTCATTAATTATTTATTGATATTTTTATATTAAAGATAATGATAGAAATCACCACTCAGTATGATAATAAGTACGATAGTAAGTATACTACTAAACAGATTAGAATGCTTTTGCTTATGGTAGATACTGTTTTTTGTAGAAAATTCCTTGCTGTTTTGAAGTATTTGATAAATTTCATTTGCTTCATTCTATTTGTTTTGTTCCATCGTAATTAATATCTTAATATTAGTTTACATTAATGCTTGAAATAATGAATCATTATTAGCGTTTTTAGCTACTTTTACTGATTTGCTACCATAATTGGTAATTAGTATTGGCTAAACGTTTACTGACAATGATTAAGTGGCGAGAAAGTAACCAAAGTTTAACCTCATCTCTAATTAAATTAAATAATAAATGTAATATTTCGCTACTGGTAATAATAATTGTTCTAATATTGCTTCCTGCCATTGTAAGTGAAAAGTGTGTCTATTAATGTTTTATTGATTGACGTTGATAACACTATAATAGTCAATATGACTTCTGCACGATTTTAATGTTGCGGCGAGTAATTCACGTCCACCGTTACCGCATAATAACAAAGATTTTTTTCCTAATAGTGATTGTAATCCAGTTAATTCAAGTAATGTTTTACTAGTTTCACCATCTTGAGATATAGTTGAAAAGACAAATTAGTTAAATTATGAAAAGTAGACGCTGTTGAATGCCCTATACCCTAATAGTATAGGACATTAGGCCGCTATCGTCCTGCTAAAAAAGTATTGAATTAACATGGCCATACCGTATTTGCTGATAAGAAAAAAACTGATCACCATCAATTAGCTTGGCTAATTTATCCAGTAAAAGAGTTAGTTTATTACTGGTATAATTTAATTAGTGGGATATGAAAGGCCATTTTCTCTAATGATCTAATACGTTGAATAAGGTTTTTATCGCTTGGTTTTGGTCTGGTGACCAATATACTCATTGCAAAAATACTTCTGAGAAAATTTTGTTAAGAATTTGTTTACCACCGTTATTGAGTAATTCTTCCGCAAGCTCAATACTCGATTATTGAGCATCTTCAGGTTTGAATATCGTTCTGAACAAATAGAATAACTACCATTTATTGCATAAATATTACCGCTCTAAGCTAAATTTGTTTATTTTTCCATATAGCATAACTATTTATTGGGACTTGGCAGTTATCTTCTAATAGATTATTGACGGCTAGTTCTGCTTAAATCCAGATAGCAGAATCATGATGATGTAATGGCGCTAAAAAATTTTTTTGTTGTAGTCATTAAAGCGGAATTCAATAGCAATTGCGCCTTGTCCAACAGGAGGTAATGAATGCATGGCGGCAGAGGTATGCGTATGCGCGTTTCTAAATTTAGACGTTTTTATGCCAGCTGCAGCAAGAATAATACCATCGTATTCACCATTGGCTAATTTATTTAGCCGTGTTTCGATATTACCACGTAGATTTCGAATGACTAAGTTCGGATAAGTATGACGTAGCTCTGGCA
Organism: Arsenophonus sp. NC-PE1-MAG3; assembly: GCA_052174455.1. Classification (GTDB taxonomy): domain Bacteria; phylum Pseudomonadota; class Gammaproteobacteria; order Enterobacterales; family Enterobacteriaceae; genus Arsenophonus. The sequence continues at coordinate 131,335 of JBQMRP010000030.1, forward strand.
TTAACGACATAAGCTTGATTTTTTTATAATGCTTTTATCTGGAAGCTCATCAAGGGAATCGTATTGATTAGATACAAAGGCATCACGAGGGATGTCCTCACTGACAAATAGCCATTAATCCTAAGTTATTAGGAAACGTAGCGGGAATATCTTTTATGAAATGAACAGAAATATCAGCTAGGTTTTCTAATAGTAAATTTCTAATTCTTTAACAAAAAGTCCTTTGCCACTAATTTTAGACAGGGGAATATCATCCAGAATACAACATTTAGTAGTCATGAGAATAAGTTTGATGTTAGTGTTGGATGATATTTTTCTAATTGTATTTTTATGAAAATCGCTTGCCACATTGCTAATGGACTTTTCCTTATTGTAATATGCAGTCTTTCTATTAACATATTTTCTTAGGTAATTAGATTATAAGTAAAATATAAAGGAAAGGTAGATGGTTTTAATATTTTGGTAAATTTTTACCAATTGGTAATTAATTGTTTTAATAAGTATAGCTAATATATAGTACAATTTATAAAAAAAGTAGATAGGAGGTAACAACTATTTGCAAATATTTGTTCTTTTGAATAAAGAAAACAAATATATATTTAATTAATTGTTCTTTTTATGCAACTTATCTATCTGAAACTCTTAGAAACGAAAAAAATTTTTATGTAAAAGAGTGGACAGTATTTAGTGTGAATAATAAACAGTTAATAGCTAAGGATAACATACTTTACATTTTTGGTATAAAATGTTAAAATAATCACATTTCTATCAACCATTCAAAATAGGTTATCACTGTTATCGTTTTTAAATTTCAAAGGAAATGAATGGATGAGTTAAGGTTATTTATTTTTTAAAATTAGTTCAGGTAAAACTTTTGTACTTTTATAGTGAGACACTAAAAAAAAGATTGGATGCAATCAATCAATTACGACTGGAACGAGCATTATCTTCTATGAATGAAGCGTTCAAGCATGTGTATGGATTGCTACCAGTTTTATTAAATTATCATCACCCCATGTTACCTGGTTATATTGAAGGTAATGTACCTTTTGGTGTCTGTTTTTTTGTGCCTGATGTTCAACAAATTTATTGGTTAAAACAATTTGATTTATATTTTTTTTGTGAATTAGCTTCACAACAAACTAATGATGAATTACCTATTACAGGTATTTATTCTATGGGAAGTACCTCATCAATTGGACAAAATGATATTTCTGATTTGGATATTTGGGTATGCCATCAGTCATGGTTAGATGAAGAAGAAAGACAATTTATGCAAAAAAAATGTATATTAATTCAGCAATGGGCATCCTCGCTTGGTATAGATGTTACTTTTTTTTTAATTGATGAAAATCGTTTTCGCCATCATTCAAGTGGTGGTTTGAGTAATGAAGATTGCGAAACAAGACAACATGTATTGTTGTTGGATGAATTTTATCGTACAGCTGTTCGCATGGCTGGAAAACGTTTACTATGGATGATGGTACCTGCAGAAGAAGAAACTAATTATGATGAATATGTTTTATTGTTGTACGCTAGAGGCGTATTAACTCCAAATGAGTGGTTGGATTTAGGCGGCTTAGGTGAATTATCAGCTGAAGAATATTTTTGTGCTAGTTTATGGCAACTTCATAAAAGTGTTCATTCTCCTTATAAAGCTGTTTTGAAAAGTATTTTACTGGAAGCTTATTCTTGGGAATACCCACGTGGTATGTTGTTGGCAATGGAATTTAAGCAATGTTTGCATGCAGGAGAAATCATTTCTTATGGTCTGGATGCCTATTGTTTAATGTTAGAACGTGTTACGCGTTATTTGATGGAAATTAATGATTTTAAACGTCTTGATTTGATTCGTTGCTGTTTTTATCTCAAAGTTTGTGAAAAATTATCTTGTAAAAACAAGATCTCGGTAAGTGATAGTTGGCGAAGAAATGTGTTATCGCAACTTGTTCTTTCCTGGGGGTGGAATATAAATCGATTAAGTGTCCTCGACAAGCAAAATTTTTGTAAAATACCGCAGGCTCGAGATGCAGATAATGAATTATTTGATATCATGATGCAAAGTTATCGTAATCTTATTCGTTTTGCTCATCGTAAAAATTTGCGGATTAATGCAGATCTATAAGATAGTGGTGTGTCTTGATACGCAATTGTATGTTGCCTTTGAAGTTTTCTCTAGTAAAACAACTTTTGTTAATCCGCAAAAGTTGCTAGGTCTATCTGAAATTCATCTCGCTTTTATTTATGATCCTGTCTGGTGCGTAAATCGCAGTGATTGGTATTTATATAATAAGGTAACTACGATAGTTACTATTATTTAACATAAACCTTTAGAATATAACTGTTACTTAGTAAATTAGTGGAATGCATTTACTTTAATATTTTATTGACAGAGTAATCCCATATTTATATTCATAACGGGTAGGTCTCAATGTTATGAGAATAAATTACATTAAGTTGTTAATAATATAATTATAAATTTTCCTATTCGATTGTTGTCACTGATACCAAAAGATTTGTATAGCCACTTGTATAATTTGTAATATAGTTATTATTATTAATTTAGAGAAAGATCCGACAGCAGTGTTTTTGATCAATTATACATTTTAATTTATCTAAACTAGATAAATTTAGTGTTAGTGATTAAACACAATGTTTAGTTATCAGTATAGGTTACTGTATCGTAATTTTTTGAATAAAGTGGGAACACTGTATTTTTTCTGTGAACAGTACATGTTGGAAGTATTAAAAATTATTTTAAGCAAAATCTATTAAGATTTTTGAGCTGCTAGCTATTGTTGAAGTTTTTTATTGTAGTAAATAAATGATAGAGTTAATCGGTACACGTGTTCAGAAACTGATTTAAGAATATATTGAATTACGTCTATTAATCAATTCTAATGAATTAGAAAGTTTCAAAGCATTATACATTGTAGGTCAATCCTGTGTATTATTTTGATCGTTTGAATATTTAGTGTAGAAATTAGAAATGCGGTTGAATTTTATGATGCAATTTATAATAATAAATTGCATGCTTGCAGGTAAAATTAGATGATAAAGCAACTTATCATTTATTTTTTGTTATTGATGGTTACGCCAGTGAAGTGATTTTGCAATTTTTATTTGAAGATATAAAAGAAAATTATGATTTTAATATCATTATTTTAAATGAAAAGAATCGACTGGAAATTCCTTCACCTTGTTAAGGAAATAACAAGGAACTTGTTATAAATATCAGTGATTTTTACTAATCATCATATTATTGTTCTTTTACCTACTGTGCAAATTTAATTAATTTTAATTAACAACAATTTTTTTAAATAAAAAAGTAGAAGATAAAAATCAAATCATTCCTTATTTATCTAAATAATTTATGATTAGAAAAGTAAATTACCTTTTGATAAAATATCAAAAACTATCATTTTTACTAAAAGTAAAAAAAATTGGTTTATTAGATCTGTTATAAATGAAAACTTTAATTGATAGTAGATTTTATTTAACGCCATAATATTAGGAATATTAACCATAGATTGTGCTTAGTAACCCTAGTTTTTCTTCATTTTATATATTTTCTTTAAGAAAGAATTCATTGCTGTTTATATTTCGCTTTGAATGACGTAAAAGTAGCCTGTTGCTACATAAAATACATTTGTATGGAATCTTCTGTGCGCAGAAACTCTTTTGTAATATAGGAACCCACTCCCTCCTATCCCGGATTCTCGGATTTTTTTATTTGGGGGTTCATCTCTAGTGCTTTATATGTTTTCGCATAAGGTTCCACTTTTACGATTTAACAAGAAACTATAGTAACGAGTTGTTTTAAAACGTCGGCAAGAGTACACCTTGATATAGCAACAGATCATCTCTTCTTGTATTAGTGTCTGTTGCTGATTTTTGTTGATTTGGTGATCATACATAGTAATGATATACAACCACTCCCTTCTCAATAATACCGCAGTTTTGACACGGATATCGATGAGCGTTTAAGGTGTAGCGCTAGAGGTATTTCACGCTATACCGCCCTCTTTTATCTTTTTATCAAAGTGCACCTTTCTAGTAAAGCTCGTACTTGAGTTTAGGCTATCTTGACAAAGATTGTTAGTAGAAACCCCTTATTCTATAAGAAGGATTTTTGCTACAACGGTTTCCATGAAAAAGCAAATAATTATACAGATCAATGAAATTTTTTCTTTGCTTCCTATTAACATAAAGTTACATCTCATTAGTTAGCTCGGTGATAATCTATCGGAGAATATTGATTCATGCATTAAATCAATTTATTCCACTTTATCCTACCTATATTATCACAATAGAGATCTTGTTATCCCCTTACTTGGTAAATTTATTAGTGTTCAACGATATTGTTATAAAATCTCCGATCACAGAAAAAGATTTAATAATCTTACTGGAAGTTTGCTGACGAAACTACATCATAAAGATGAGTTCTTTAGTTATCCGCGGTGTATGTTGAATATCTTGACTTTACGGGAATCAGAAAAACAAATAGGTATTGATTTAAAACAGCATTTAGAGATGGCATCCTTACTCCCTTGATTCAGCGTTGACAGGTAACATAAATGTCTAAGTGTTATTGTTGAAATCGACGAAAGATTTTCTCTGATCTTTTAAAGGAGAGCATTATATTCCAAATAGAAAAGCTAAAAAACATGTAAGAGTAACAGATAAAAGGAAAGAACGAATCGCCTGCGATATTAAATCAGCTCGAGATTAATAGGATTATGTGAGCGATTAGATTCTTGAAGAGTTTAATGCAGAGTGCATTAGTCGTTTTCTTAAGTTAATCATCGATAAGAGTTCCATCTTTTGCTCAGATAAACCTAAATAGTACTAAACTTTTCTAGCGAGTATAAAATTAGTCACCACATCGCCCAATAAGATTGGATACTTAGAGAGTTATTGGTAAAAAAATTTATATTGAAAATGTGAAAAGTTATATCAGCTGATTAAAAAGATGGTGGAATAGATTCTATGGCGTAAGGTTGTTATTTACCGAATTATCTGCTATGGGAGTAGATTTTTAAAACGATAACAATTGTAATATAGACGTGACTATAAAATTCCCTGCGAGCAAAGCAATAAGTTTTGCTAATATAACTAAAATTAATATATAGGAGTGCAAAACAGTATTCAGCTCATGAATATCTCCGAAGAAGAATCCTATAGTTGCTTCATTCACGCGTAGCGTGTTTTGTGTTAAATTAGGAATATCTATTGAGATAGAATCAGGTATTTTTTAATATACATTAATGATAAAAAATGATATTTCTTTTAGTAGTTAAAATTCAAATGAAAATGATTCACTACTTTATTCACTAAAGTGAAGGATATAGCTAATATTTAAATAAAATTTTATTACTCCTATAAGTAATAATAGCAATTATCTATTTTATGTTAAAATACTAACTATTTGAGCATATAGTTAGTATATTGATGAAGTAGTTCTGGCGGTTAATAATAATTTTACTGTTATTTTGAAGGTTAGAATTATAATACCGCTATGTATTTTATAACTCATATCATTATTGCAATGATATTGATTAAGTTAATCTTCTATTTTATTTATTCAGTTATCAACTGCATGAATAAAATTACGTGTCTATTGTTATCATTAATTTCTATATATTTTTCTAGACCTAACTGTAATCATAAATTACAAATTATAAAAATAATAATTTAAGAATCCAGGCTTTAAGATAATGAAAAAATTAATTTGGCTATTTATGACATCGATATTATTAATCCTCATTTGTGCTTGTGGTTTGAAAGGACCACTCTATTTTTTAGTAAAAACAACAGTGGAGCAAAAGGGTAGAAGTACGATCTCTTCTAAAGAAATAGAGCATCAATTAATACAAACAGAAATACTGCAAAAATCGAGTAATAAAAATAGTCAATTGCTTACGATGGAGTAAAAAATGCAATTCTCCAAAATGCATGGTTTGGGTAATAATTTTATGGTAGTAGATGCCGTTACTCAAAATATTTATTTTTCTTCTGAGCTTATTTGTCGTTTATCAGATAGAAATAGGGGGATTGGATTTGATCAACTTTTAGTTGTTGAAGCGCCTTATGATCCTGATTTTGATTTTCATTATCGTATTTTTAATGCTGATGGTAGTGAAGTAGCTCAATGTGGTAATGGTGCGCGTTGTTTTGCTCGTTTTGTTCGCCTTAAAAAATTAACTAATAAACGTGATATCAAGGTAAGTACTCAATCTGGCAAATTGACATTATCGGTAGCAGAAAATGAAGATGTTTGTGTTAATATGGGCGTTCCAGAGTTTAAGCCAAATAAAGTAATATTTAAAGCGAAAAAAGCTGAGAGAACTTATTTAATTAGAACTAAACAACAAACAATATTATGTGGTGTAGTTTCTATTGGTAATCCTCATTGTGTATTACAGGTTGAAGATATTGACACTGCTAAAGTTGCTTTATTAGGGCCTATACTTGAAAACCATGAACGTTTTCCTGAGCGAGCTAATATAGGATTTATGCAGATTATTAATCATGAGTATATTCGATTACGTGTCCATGAACGTGGTATAGGAGAGACGCAGGCTTGTGGAAGTGGTGCTTGCGCTGCTGTTGCTATCGGTATCCAGCAAGGTTTATTAAGAAAAAATGTTTGTGTTGATTTACCTGGTGGCATGCTAAAGATTCGTTGGAATGGATTTGGTCATCCTCTGTTTATGACGGGCTCTGCAACACACGTTTATGATGGTATTATTCATCTCTAAGTTTTGTCTCTTTAAGAGGTCTTTTTATGGATAAAAAAAAAGCAACATTTGATCCTAAACCTCTGTTAGATGATCAGACAGTCGTGGAATATCTAAAAAGTAATCCTCATTTTTTTATTCGAAATGCAACTGCTGTTGAACAGATAAGGGTTCCTCATTCAGTTCATCACACAGTTTCATTAGTTGAATGGTCCATGAAACGTCAACGAGTTTATATCCAAAATCTAGAACAGGGTATGCAATTATTGATTGAGCAAGCTCGCAATAATGAAATACTATTTAATCAACTGTTAAAATTGGTTGTTCAACTATCAACAGCGGATAATTTTGTTGATTTTCAGCAACGTTTATATACCTGGTCAAGAAGCTTTGGTTTAAGTGGTGCTTATGTTCGCTTATTTAGCGAATGCTGGCAACTAGGCGTGCCAATTATGAATACGCAAAAAGTTATGATTTCTCGTCAGGAATTTGAACCTGTTCGTATTCAGAGATTTGGTGAAAAAAATCATTATCTCGGTACGTTAAATAATCCAGAAATATTATTATTAATACCAGACGCAAATCATGTCGGTTCTGTGGCTATCTCTTTATTAGGGTTGTATGGTAATTTAGGAATGCTGATCTTTAGTAGTTTAGATGTTCAACATTATCAAAAAGGGATGGGAACGACGATGCTTGATCATTTAGCTAAGTTATTACCCGATTTGCTTTTGCGCTGGATAACTCCGTGTATAAATTCAACACAACAAAGCTTTCCGGCAGCCAATTAACGATTTTTTGTGTTACTTATGTGCAGAGTGGGCAGCTAAACTCAGTGATGATTATTAATCGTAAACATAAATTAGTGGTATTAATAAATATGGCTATAAAGATAAATATCAATGATTGAAAGAAATTAAAAATATCACATGCTTGTATAATGCTTAAAGAGTGTTATCAACAAGGATTTTAGGTAGTAAGTCTTGCTTTACGTCTTTAATATTAAGACGGTTTTAATTGATTAGTTGAGAAGAGCAATATTAATAGTTAATGCAGCTAAAACCGTCAGAACGCCTAAAAATAAACTTTATTTATCAAAAAAAATTGATGTAGATGAAAGCAATAAATTGCTAAATATTGATTTAACAGATCATCCGTTATTTATACGTGATAGGGAACCATATTGGAAATGGTGTATGATGCGGTTATGTTTAATTAAACTGCTTAATTTAAATTTCTAATATTTAGATTTATCCAGTAATAAACTTTGGTTTATGGAAAAAATCAGTAAAGAACGAAAAGTACAATTAGGATGTATAGCTGTAGAATGATCAAATTATTAGCTTTAGATGCGCTCCAGTAATATGTTAAGTAAAATGAAGCTGTTTTTATTTTAATTTAAAAAGATAAAGGTATTTCTGTTCGTAATGTACAAAATTATTTTGCATTATTGGGAATTATTAGAATGTTAGAAATTATATTCATTTACACAAACTTTGTTACTATTTTAGCACTCACCCAATCCTGGGATCAGATAGCAATTTGAGAGCAGTTGAAGAGTTAGTAGAACATCCTGATTTTCTAGCACTTAATTTTATACTCATCTAAATTTTAAAATTTAACTAAGATTTATGATGTGACTTATGTAATGGCAGTAATGGAGAAATCTTAAATGCGCTTTTATTCAAAATTAACTTATATTGTAGGTGATTATCTTTGATTTGGATTATATATTATATAATAATTGTTTCGTCAATCTTTAACTGAATAGAGGTTATTAAACTTTATTTTTTGTTATGATAAGATTGCTTTAAAAACTTTAATTTGCCGATTTAAAATCTATCTATCGTTAGATATTAACTGGTATCCTGAAACATGTTATATATTAAATAGTGCATGTTAGTTGTTAGTAGTGAAAGTATTACTTGTTATTATGGTTATAATTAAAAAAAACTATGCTGCTGACAATATAATTGTATACTTTCTTATTGTCGTAGTTAAATTATAATTTAAAAATTAATCTATAAAACCTTATCTATCTTAGCCAAGAAGATTTTATTAGCGTTATTATTAATAGCAATACAGATCATTATCATTGTAAATGATGTGATTATTAAATTTTATTTAAAGCTGGCCAAAATAGACGATCTAAACCGTAGAGTAGTATGTATCATCTTACCGTGTAGAAATTTAATATTGAATTGAATAAAACTTACAGTCAGTGATGATTTAACAAATTATTAATAAATCTAGTGTATAATGGTCAGGTTTGCTCTTATTTTTCATAAATCTTCTCTCAATTTTTAGATTGGATCTTGTTTATAAACAAGGGTCAGCAGCTCAAATCTCCTGATTCAGTTCCAGATTTTCTGAGCAGACTACAGCAGCTCTTAAATACTATTTAATGATTGTTTTTCTTGAACTACACTTCTTCGCAGATTGGCTTAATAACCTTACCTCTCATAAAAATCTATTCAATAGAATAGTCGTTGTTGTTAACGGCTAATATGTAGTGCGCTAACGAAAAAGTCATAGAATGACAGCAATTTTCTTAATCCTTCTCCAGTTTCTTCATCGATCCAGAATACACTGAAAACCTTCTCAATAAAACGTTAATGGTTTTATTAGCGGTATCATAGCTCTCTGGTAGGTGTAGACTTGCTCTAATTTAATATTAACTTTTCTTAGATACTTTAGAGAATGTAAACAGTACATAAGCTATTTTATGCACCCAATAACATTGATGTTGCGCATCCAGGAATATTTTGTTGTTGCATTTCAAAATTAATAGCACCATCTCTCGTAGCAATCCTAGATGGTGCGATTAAGTAACGCGCTTGTAGCTCACAATTGAGCAGTTCGCTCGAGTTGGCTTCTAACTCTTAATAATCATTTTCGATTATAATTGCTTTCTTATATCTATTGCAGTTACGTTAATAATAAGCAGTAGGCAAAAGCAGAGCTACCCTTGCCTAACAGAATGACATATGCCTTCGGCCTATAAATAAACGTAACGCCATATTCCTTAAATAATACAGATACCATTGCCTGTGCTATTTAACCCATTGCTGTTTCAGTTTGCTGATTGTACTGACAGAGAGATCATATACTTTCTCATAGAGAAAATCTAAAACTTTGACAAATAACTGGTGTGGTATTTCCCTTTGTCGGATAACCCCATAGTAGTAACTCTTTACTGCTTTTTGTACTCCTAGATAAGGAGGTATAAACAAGCTGTTGAAGCATATTCTTTTACCTCTACGATCTTCTTAATATTAGGAACTTTAATCTAAACATCACCAATACCTGTCTATATTATTCGTTGTAGCAAATAACTGTTACGGATAATGATAATTATCCTCGTCGATAAGTCAGTATTCAAGTATCCCTTCAAGCTCCGCTTCAATAGCGAGTGCTATCAGCTACCTAATATTATTAGGGATAAGTTCATGTAATGGATAACAGTAACCTCTGATTTTCTAAATATCTGTAGGATATAATTTTAATGACATATCATCTCAACATTGTTGAAATTGTTTATGAAATAAATCTTAAATATGCCACCATCTCTGAAATCTAATTTACTAGAAATGAATATAACTCTGATTTAACAATAAGTATTTAAAGTGTTTTACGCAGTAATATGAAAGTTAATTAGATCAATATTAAAAATAGCAACTTGATAATCACTAATGAGAATGACATATTACTCATGTTAAGATCACTAGTTTAGCTTTTTCACTAATTTCGCTGATATAATCTTTTGATCTGGCTAAACTACATTAGTGATTTATTTATTGTTCTCTTAATTTAATGATAACCATGAATGCCTCATATTTACTTGAAAATTTAAATAATAAGCAACGTGAAGCTGTTTCTGCACCTCGAAAAAATATGTTAATACTTGCTGGCGCGGGTACTGGTAAAACATGGGTACTAGTTCATCGAATAGCCTGGTTATTAATGGTTAATAAGGTTTCGCCTTTATCGATTATAGCGGTTACGTTTACCAATAAAGCGGCGGCTGAGATGCGTCATCGTATTAATGTTTTATTATGTAATGATCAAAACGGTATTATGTGGTTAGGAACTTTTCATGGCCTAGCGCATCGTCTATTGCGGGCACACTATTTGGATGCTAATCTACCACAAGATTTCCAAATTTTAGGTAGTGTTGATCAACATCGTTTGTTACGTAGAATTATCAAGGCTATCAATCTAGATGAAAATAAGTGGTCACCAGGTCAGGCTATCTGGTACATTAATGCAAAAAAAGATGAAGGATTGCGGCCACAACATATTAAAAGTTATGACAATCCAACAGAGGTGACTTGGCTACGAGTTTATAAGGCTTATCAGGAAGCATGTGATCGAGCTGGATTAGTTGATTTTGCTGAACTTTTATTGCGTTCTTATGAATTATGGTTAAATAAACCGTACATATTACAACATTATCGTGAACGTTTTACTAATATTTTGGTTGATGAATTTCAAGATACTAACAGTATTCAGTATGCCTGGATACGTATTTTAGCTGGTGATACCGGTAAAGTGATGATTGTTGGCGATGACGATCAGTCAATTTATGGTTGGCGCGGTGCACAAGTAAAAAATATTCAACGTTTTTTGCAAGATTTTCCTGCGACAGAAGTTATCCGGCTTGAACAAAATTATCGTTCGACTAAAAATATATTGAAGTCAGCTAATTCACTGATTGCCAATAATAATAACCGATTAGGAAAAAATCTCTGGACAGAAGGAGATGATGGTGAACTTATTTCTCTTTATTGCGCTTTTAATGAATTAGATGAAGCGTCTTATGTTGTTAGTCGTATTAAGGAATGGTATGAGAAAGGTGGCTCTTTAAAAGAGTGCGCAATTCTTTATCGCAGCAATAAACAATCACGGGTACTTGAAGAGGCATTGCTGAAGTCTTCAATGCCTTATCGTATTTATGGCGGACAACGCTTTTTTGAGAAGAAGGAAATTAAAGACGCGCTTTCTTATTTACGTTTAGTTTCTAACTGTAATGATGATGTATCATTTGAGCGAGTGGTTAATACACCAACACGCGGTATAGGTAAACGAACATTAGATATTGTGTTCCAAGCAGCACGTGAAAAACAAATTACTCTTTGGAAAAGTTGTAAGTATTTATTAGCTAAAAAAGTCCTTGTTGGTCGGGCTGCAGTAGCTATTGAACGGTTTCTTGAGTTAATTAAGTCTTTAACTAAAGAGACGATGGATATGCCCTTATATCTGCAAACTGATCGCGTAATTCGCGACTCAGGTCTGCAAGCAATGTACCAGCATGGAAAATCCGAAAAAGAACAAGCGCAGATTGAAAATCTTAAGGAGTTAGTGACTGCTACTCGTCAATTTAGTTATCAAGAAGAAGATCAAGATCTAATGCCACTACAAGCATTTTTATCTTATGCTGCGTTGGAATCCGGTGAAAAGAAGGCAGAATTACATCAAGATGCAGTTCAGTTAATGACTTTACATTCAGCAAAAGGTCTAGAGTTTCGATTGGTTTTTATTGTTGGTATGGAAGAAGGTATGCTCCCAAGCAAGATGAGTGTAGAAGAGAGCGAACAACTGGCAGAAGAACGGCGGCTAGCTTATGTTGGATTGACGCGAGCGATGGAGAAATTGACGCTGACTTATGCGGAAAGCCGTCGATTATATGGTAAAGAAGTTTATCATCGTCCTTCGCGTTTTATTACTGAATTACCGACAGAATGTATTGATGAAATTTCTTTACACAGAATGGTTTCACGCATTATTACCTATGAACAACTTGGCATCTTAATTAATCAAAATAATAGTAGTTATGCATTAGGTAAACGGGTTCATCATTCTAAGTTTGGTGAAGGAATTATTATTAATTTGGAAGGGAATAATGCTGAGCGTTATCGCTTGCAAGTAGATTTTCATGGCCAGGGGATTAAATGGCTAGTTGCAGCTTATGCAAAATTAAAGTTACAATAAAAAATTTTTTAAGCATAGGCGTAATTGTTATTAATTAACTCTCTATTTTTACTATGTAAAGTTCCGAAGGAGGCACCATAATATTATGCTACTGGCATTTAAATTAGACAACCACTTCTTGTCTCGTCTTAAGCTTGATGAAGGTGAAAAACTGATAGATGCGGTATGGGTTGATTTGATGGAGCCTAATGAAAAAGAACGGCAAGCAGTGGAAACTGAATTGAAACAATTATTAGTAACTCCATCTGAATTAACCGATATTGAAGCATCAGCTCGATTTTTTGAGGATGAAGATGGTTTACACATTCATTCATTTTTTTATTATCAAGATAACGATGAACATGTTGGTAATTCGACGGTTGCTTTCACTTTTCGTGATGGCCGCTTATATACATTACGGGAGCGTGATCTGCCAGCTTTTCGCTTATATCGTATACGTTCAAGAAGTCAAAAGCTAATCGGTATTAATGCTTATGAGTTATTTTTAGATTTATTTGAAACTAAAGTTGAACAACTTGCTGATGTAATAGAAAATATTTATAGCGTATTGGAATCGTTAAGTCGAATTATTCTGGAAGGTAAACAAGGTGATGAGCTTGATAACGCGCTCGCTAATTTAGCAGAACAAGAAGATATTGGCTGGAAAGTGCGATTGTGTTTAATGGATAGTCAACGAGCATTAAATTTTTTGATCCGTCGGACAAGATTACTGGTAGGTCAATTAAAGCAAGCAAGAAATATTTTACGTGATATTGAATCACTATTACCACATAGTGAATTATTATTTCAAAAAGTAAACTTTCTTATGCAAGCTGCGATGGGTTTTATTAATATTGAACAGAGTCGGATTATTAAAATTTTTTCTGTTGTTTCTGTAGTCTTTTTACCGCCAACATTGGTGGCGTCCAGCTATGGTATGAATTTTAAATTTATGCCTGAATTAGGCTGGCGTTTTGGGTATCCGGTAGCAATTATATTGATGATTATTGTTGGTCTGGCACCTTATTTTTATTTTAAACGTAAAAATTGGCTCTAAATTTATCAGATAAATAGAGATGATTTGGCAAAGTGAAAGGTAAGTTTAATAACATAACCTTTTATATGATATCTACTTAAAATAGATTTCTATTATAGATTTGGTGGCTTGATTATTATTATTTTAATCCACTAAATAAGTGACCATGCTGGTTGGTATATATTTATTTTCTTCATTATACAATTTGGCTTTGACAATGGAGATCTTATTATCAATGTGAATAATTTTTTCACTTACAAAAAATTTTTTACTGTAATCTGGATACAATTAATTAATATTTAAATTAATAGTATCAATGATTCATAAATGCTTATAAGCGGTTCTTTATAAAATAAAGTTATTTGATTAATGTATTACTAATACAAACTAAGCAGATAGCAACATCTAACACCGAAGTAATTATATTACCATGTAAGGTTTTCTACTTAAAGTTTCTTATTAATTATGGTTTGTTATTAAAACCAACTTAATCTAGGTTTTATTAAAGGATAAAACCTCAATATCCAATGATTGGTTAAAAAACATCTTCAATATATTTTATAATTATAAATTCTGTGCAGTTATTTTGATTTCTAGTGTTGTGGAGTTTCTAGAGATGCTGGGCATATCCTATTGATTAATTTCATAGTTAATTTAATAACAGAGAGATAATATGTCATGAAAAGCCTACCCTACAGCTATCCGCGAAACTAGATATCACCCTGATCATTATATGAATTCATTTATATGGTACTAGAGGGAGCTGATAAGTATCGTCGTTGAAGCTAATCTCTAAGTCATGCTGTGCGGATAACGTAATGAATACTACTTTGTTGACGGGTGTACATGGCGTTATCTATAACAATTATTTTCTCCCAGCGAACTCAATACAGAATGGAGTTCGCATGTTGAGATTAAAGTGCCTAAGATTAGAAAATCATAGAAGCAATGGAATATGCTTTAACAGTTTGTTTCTACTTCTTTATCTAAGGTGTACAAAAAACGTTAAAGAGCTTCTACCATGATCTAGCGGTAAGGTATTTTCTTCACCTGTGATTTTCATGAATTCCTGAAGCGCTTCCGGTAAGAAGCGTATGGTCTTTCTACTTTTTTATGCATCAGTAGACTGAAACAATAGTGACTTGAAGAGTATTGGTAATGTTAGCTGCATGATTTAAGCGATACGCGTCTACATTTATTTCTAGATCTATGGCATACTCTTGCTATTCAGGAAGGTTGATCGTCTTTGCCTGCTACTTATTAAAGCATGCAAGTAAAAGTTAAGGATTAGCTCCGGGGAAGGAGATCTGATTACCAGAGAGGCTTGATGCCGCTAATAAAGCTTTTAATATTTTGTCGGTAAGATTTTCTGTGTATTCTGCAGCGATAAAAAAGCTAAAAAAAGATTAAGAAAAAATTGCTGTATCCTAGGACTTCCCGTGATGGAAGTGTCTGTAAATCGTTAGGAAGAAGGACAAATCGATTGAATTGACTTTTACTACACTGAGGCTATGAAGATAATGCATGAAGAAGTGTAGTTTGAGAAAACAAACTCTTTAATAGTATTTAAGGATTATTGCAGTCTGCTCAGAATGGCTGAAATCGGATCAAGGGAGTTTGAGCTACTAACCTCATAGAATAAACAACATCCAGCTTAAGGATGGAGAACAGATTTCTGAAGATTAGAGTGGAACATAATATTCTGACCCCCATACATTAAATTTGCTGATAACTTAGTTAAATTTGAATTAGTTAAAAACCATTCCCATTCCACGGGATGGGGATTAATTACTTTGTATAAAGAATGTTTAACTACTTAGCGCTAGGTTGTTTTGAAGTGCGATATTTATCAGTAATTGTGGTGATTAATTTTTGTAATTCCCCTTGCTGATACATATCAATGATGATATCACAACCTCCAATTAACTCACCATTAACCCATAGCTGAGGAAAAGTTGGCCAATTTGCATACTTAGGTAATTCACTATGAATATCAGGATTTTGCAAAATATCTATATAAGCAAAACGTTCACTACAAGCAGAAAGGGCTTTAACGGCCTGAGCAGAGAAACCGCAACTTGGAAATTTAGGGGAGCCTTTCATGTATAAAAGAATTGAATTTTCTTTTATCTGTCGTTCAATTTTTTCTATTGTCGTCATTGTTTTTCCTTAAAATTTAAATCTATTATTTTGCATACCTTGCACATAATATTGATATAGAATATCATTTTCTATCAATACGTGATAACCTTTTATTAGTATTTTTATTATATTCCAATTGTACTTAATAAAACTGATTAACTTATTTATTAAGTTATCTATATAAAAATGATAATTTTAATATGGTTATATTTTTAGTTATAAACTGCTTGCACAATATAAATAAAAATGAGTCTGCAATGTCTTAGTTATGCTCATTTCTGATATATAGAGTTTAGAAGATGGATCGCGTATCCTATCTGATTTATTCGATAAATGATTTTAACAATAGAGATATGATATATCATAAAAATCTATCCTACAGGTATCTGTAAAATCAGATATTACTTCTGATCCTTTGCATGAACTCATCCGCAATTGTGCCAAGGGAATTGCTAACAGTCCTATTGAGACTGAGCTCGAAGCCATGGCTTGCAATAAGATTCTTAACTCTGTTTTGTCTATAGAGTTAATTCGTCGACCGTAATAGTTATTTTCTGCAACGAATCATGTAGACTGATGTTTGACGATGTTAATATTAAAGTGCTTAAGATTAGGAAATCGCAGTGACACAACCGGAATAGTGTCATAAAAGTTAGTTACTACCTCTTTATATTAAGCGTATAAAACATAAAAGAGTGGTACTATATAGTTATGTACTTCTGAGGTATATCACCGATAATTTTTACGAAGCTATAATGCTGTTTCTTGGTAAAAAGCACATGGTCTCTTACCAAATCTATAAATAAACTGAAACAGCAATGCATTGAAGAGCATTGGCAGTGTTAGCTGCATGATTTAATGGATGCCGCTACGTTTATATTTCCTAGCTGAAAGTATATACTGTTCTGTCAGGCAAGATTATCACCTTTTTATCTGCTGCTAATTATCGATATTATTGCATGGACATAAGGAGCTGCTAGCTGCGCGTGAAAAGGATTGTTGAGAGTCAAAGCGACTGGATCAAGATTCTTAATCGTCTAGAAACATGAAACTTAACCGTATCTCTTAGATTTATTATGATGGGATGGAGGTGTTATTATTTTTTCTAATGCATTGGAAAAAATATTCCCGAGTGCGCAGCACTAACCGCATTAGCTGCATAAAATAGCTAATGCACTAGTTTTATTCCATAAAGATATGTAATCGAAGTAATGGTAAGTTGCTAGAGCTTTGCCAGTAGAGATCCGTAACGCCGCTAATAAAACTTTTAGTGCTTTGTTGGTAAGGTTTTTACCGTATCCTGAAGTGATGAAAAAGCTAGAAAAAGATTGAGAAGAGTTATTGGCATTCCTATAACTTCCGTCAGCGCACTGGGTATCAATAAAAACAATGAATTTAATTTGAATATCGGCTTTTACGAGACAGCGTGAAAGCTATGAAGCTAACACGCAAAGCATTGTAGTTCAAAAACAATCCTTTTAATGGTATTTAAGTTATTTTCATCGGTTTAGAAAAGCTGAAATTGACAAGGGAAGTTTAACCTTCTATAACACTTTTAGTAAACAAAATCCAATTTAAGGATGCAGAACAGTTTCACGAAGCATTAGAGTGAAAAACGTAGCTAGAACCGTCCATAATATAGCAGATTTACTAATAATTGCTTTAAAACATCACTTAGTGCATTTAAGTTGTCTATTACTGTTTATGTAAGGAGGCGGGAGCATTATCTAAACGCTGTTTTTAAATAAATACCTGTTTATTTAGTTAACTCCTATAAAGTTAAATTATTTAACATACATTGCAGATAACTAAATTATCTATCTTTGTGATCTTCTCTGGCCAGAGAACTTTTAATCAGATTGTTAAATGTTTTTCTGCAATCTCGGATTTTACAACAATATCGCTAACTATAATGAATATGTTCCCAGCGGATAATGTATTCATTGTAACAATATGGCAGGATAAAATGAAATGAGTTGCTTTAATGCATGAATCGATATTATCTAACAGATTATTTAACCGAGTTAACTAATGAAATGCAACTTTATGTTGGCATGAAACAAGGAAAGAGTCTCTTTGATCTGTATGACTATTTGCTTTCATGACAAACGCTTTAACAAAAATTCTTTTTATAATATAAGGGATTTTTACTAACAAGTTTGCTTGTATAAGTTCCTAAATACAGAAAAAATTATCAATACAAGTAAATTTTCTGAAAACTTATGATGATACTTAGTTATTTAACTAGAAATTTATATATTTGTTGAATAAATTTATATTAGCTTTTCTTAAAAGAAATTTTATCGCTAAATGAATACTTAATCGAGGATAAATTTAAAATAATTGAAATTATCAGATTTAATAATCGCGCTAAGAATATGGTGCCCGGAGGCGGAATCGAACCACCGACACGAGGATCTTCAATCCTCTGCTCTACCAACTGAGCTATCCAGGCAACAGGGTGTATTAAACCTGATTATAATATTTTGTCAATTAAAATTATTATAATAAGCTTTCTTATGCTTGTTTTCAATAATTTAACAGTAGTTTATAAAAATTATTAGAAGTCTTTTTGGAATTAGAAATTCTCTATTTTATTATTAGGGTACCAACAAAACTCAGTAAAAGGTTATTAACAATAATTTCCTTCTTATTATTTATTTTAATTAGATAATTACGCAATTGAGTAGCTGGATTTTAGTCACTAATATTTCTTAAACATTACCTGTAGTATTTGATTAATAATTTATACTGCTAAGCTTTCTATTGTTATAGAATACTCTTAGTTATTCTACTGCCTCCACCATTATAGGAGATAGATTATCGCATAGCGATTATAAGATGATGGCATTCATAATTTTACCTAAATAGTATTTTGTAGCAATGATAAAATGGACGGTTTCCAGAACAATATTATTATTAAGATCAAGAAAATAATTGTGATGTGGTTATATTGATTTCCATAGGCATAAAAAAGTCTTACCTACGTGGTGTTTGGTTTAATTTACATTAAATCAAAGTTTTTAATAAACTTGACCGCATTAGAATTAGAATTAGAATTAGATTTATTTGTATAATTACTAGAATTAACGCCATATTTTGCTGCGGCCTGAACGGATATGTATAAATACTTATTTATAAGCACGCTTTACAAATGATCACTCCTAATTAGATGGAAGTTGAGTAGAAAATGTATAATTCTAACTAACATTGTTGTAATCTATTTTCTAATAGAAAGTCAAAAAATTTTGTTGCTTTTATCCTGCTTTTAGGGAGTCACATAACTTGTATGATCAAATACTTTGATGGTTAAGAAATTGAATCCCTCTTTAATTGAAGATAAAGAGTCATTTATTTTTGTTAAAAGAAGATAGAATCGGTTTATTTGAGACTATTGTAAGCGCAAATTTCTTTGTATAGTATATTATTTAATTTAACATCTAATTTTAGAGATATTAATCCTAAGTTTAGCGAGTTATACTTATTTCTGTTGTATGGAAATAAGGAGATGCTGTCGTCATATCTTGCTGATTAATTTTATGAATAATTTAAAAAATAGGAGATAATATATACCATGAAAAGTCTATCCTACAAATACCGAGAAACAAGATATCATCTCTGATCCATTGCATTAATTTATCCATAAAGGTGCCAGGTAGCTGATAGGCATCATTGTTTAATCTGAACTTGAAGGCATGCTTTACTAAGATGCTCAACGTCGCTTTTTGTAGACGGATATCTATTCTTCATGCCTCGTCCGTAACGGTTAATATCCCCAGCGAATTGTACAGACTGATATTAGCGATCTTTAGATTAAAGTACCTAAGGTTAAAATGAGATAGAAGTGGTAATGGAGTATGCTTCAATAGCTCACTGCTGCTGTCTTATCTGAAGCGTATAAAAGCACCTAAAGATTGTTCTAATATGGTCTATCAGCTAAGGGTATCTGCACCGATAATTTTTACGAAATTTTTTTTGGTTTCTCGGTAAAAAGAAGGTCTCTTTTCATGCTATTACCATAACTGAAACGGTAATGGCTTAAAAAACGTAGGAAACATGATACTTAGATAATTTAAGCGATCCTGCTATTTTATTCTTACCTTAAGGGCATATTGTTCTTTCAGGCAATCTTATCGCCTTTTCCTGTTCTAATTATTGGCAGCACTGCACATGGACGTAAGTGAGCTCGTTTCAGTTAAAGATGCTTATCGAAACTCAGAAGCGAATTGATTTGAGCTTATCGATATCTTTATTGCGCACATCTTAACCGTATCTCCATCCTTGCTACAGTAGACGATGCTTAGTTTTTTTTGAATTCAATGGCAAAGATATTCCCAGGCACGCAGTAGCAATATTATTTAATGATACATAAAATATCTAATATGCTGGATTCACTCTCTAAAGGTATGCAACCGAAAATTAAGGCTAAGCTCTTTGCGGGAGAGTTCAGGTTAGCAGAAAGAACTGCGATGCCGCTAAAAACCTTTAATGCTTTTGTTGGTAAGGTTTTCAGCGTATCATCCAGCGATGAGGATAATGGAGAAAAATAAAGAAAATGACTGGCATTATATCCCTTCCTGTTAGCGCACTTGGCGTCATAAGAATGACGAATTTAATTAAACTAGCTTTTTCGATAGTGTGAGTCTACGAGTTTGTCATGTAAAGCGTTGTAGTTGAAAAAGCAATCTTTTAATATTATTTTAAGATTACCCATCTTCTTAAAAAGTTAGAATTGGCTAAGGGAATTTTAATTTCCTAACTTTCTAGTTTGTGGTAATTAATGTCCAATTTAAGGATGGAGAACAGATTTACGAAGCATCAGAGTGGAACGTGTATCCTGACGATCGTCATATAGTAGATTTAATAATAACTCTTAAAATTAACATGATTACAGGTTTGGTATTGATCAGTATAATTAACATAATCTGGCCTATTAGAATTAGAGCTTACTGAATTTCTAAATATTCTTGATTTTGTAAGTAAATCGCTAACCTAAATATTAAATTCCATTGCTATCGTTAATGTTTTTATAAAAAATATAATTTATTTGCTGCTTAAAAGTAGTAATCAAGTAAAAGTTGAACTCTAATGATAAGAAGCAGTAGCTTTTATATCAATCACTGTTTGTTAGATAAAACCATCAGAATGGAAAAGATTCTGATGGGTAAGAATTTATTTTTCAGATAGACTATAGCCCTCAATATGAATTTCTTTCTCTTCAAAAAGAAATTTTATCATCTCTTTCTCTAAGAGTTTTCGATCTTCAGAATTCATCGTGCTAAGCTTTTTTTCATTGATCAGCATGGTTTGTTTCATCATCCACTGTTCCCAGGCTTCTTTAGATATTTGATTAAAAATTTGTTTACCTATTTTACCAGGATAAAACTGAAAATCTAAACCTTCAGCTTCACATTTTAAAAAAGTACAAAAAATAGTTCTACTCATTAAGTAAATTGACTCTCAAAACAGGAAAGTTACTATCTAAATTGTTTAAGTAAGTTTTTAACTGGTGCAGCTAAGCCAATTTTTATATCTTGCTGTAAGTTATACCAAAGCCCTGTCGTTTTATTCACGCAAGCAGAAAACTGATTAATAGTGACATAAATAGGTATAACATCTAAATAAAAATGGCTAAAAGTATGACGAAATGTAATTAATTGCTCAATTTTATTATATACAATACCGGAATTATTAAGCCATTCATTTAATACATCTATCGTATCAAATTGTGGAAAAATATATAAGCCCCCCCAAATTCCAAAAGGAGGACGCTTTTTTAGCCAAATTGAATTTTTATATTGTAGAATCAAAAACCAGCTACATTTAGTGGGAATTAATTGTTTAGGTTTTTTAGATGGAAAATTTTGCCAGGTATGATTTATAAAAGCATAGCAACCTTTTTGTAACGGACAGAATTTGCATTTAGGTTTACTACGACTGCAAATCATAGCACCGAGATCCATCATCCCCTGGTTAAAATATCGAGCATCATTTGCAGGAGTTAACAGAGTGATAATATCCCACAGTTGATTTTCAACTTTTTTTTTACCCGGCCAATCTTTAATTCCATAGTAACGAGTAAGTACGCGTTTTACGTTACCATCTAGGATCGGGAAATGTTGATTTTCTGATAGCGATAAAATAGCGCCGGCAGTTGAGCGCCCGATGCCTGGAAATGAAATAAGTTGGTCAAATTTATTAGGGAAATGACCATTATATTTTTCAACAATTTGTTGTGCTGTTTTATGTAAATTACGGGCTCTGGCATAATAACCAAGGCCAGTCCATAGGTATAAAATTTCATTTTCTTGAGCATTGGCTAAAGAAGTGATATCAGGGAAATGGCTAATAAATTTTTCAAAATAGGGAATTACGGTAACAACCTGTGTTTGCTGCAACATGACTTCAGATAACCAGACGTGATAGGCGGATTTTTCTCGTTGCCATGGGAGCCTTTTTCGCCCATAACGCTGATACCAGTTAAGTACAGCGTGAGAAAATTGCAGTGTATCCATATAAAAGTCTTTATCCTAACAGTTGTATAAAAATACCTTTTGATATTAGCGATTGTATCATCATTAATTATTTTCTTCTCAAGAAATATATCTAATCTTTAGTTAAATAGTAGTTTTGATTAAGCATTTATTTCATTAATAGAGTAATGCTTTTTACTTATTATTTTTATATTCAATTGATTGAAATATAATTATCTATATTATTAATAGTGTTAACTAATAAAATAATCTCAATACTTATGATGAAAAATATAATTACTCCAGAAATTAATAAAGAGGGAAAAGTAATACGTCGTATTCGTAGTTTTGTTCGTCGTCAGAGGAAATTAACTCCTCGTCAAGAAAGCGCGCTAAAAATGTTATGGTCTAAAATGGGGGTAGATTTTATCAGCCAACCTCTATCATTTAATATACTATTTGGTAATAATGCGCCAGTGATTCTGGAAATTGGTTTTGGTATGGGGGCATCGTTAGTTAGGATGGCCAAACAAAATCCATCTAAAAATTTTTTTGGTATTGAAGTTAATGTATCAGGAATTGGTTCTTGTTTGGCAGCAGCGAAAGAAGTTAAGATTAGTAATTTACGGGTTATGTGTCATGATGCAATTGAAGTATTAGAGAAAATGTTGTTAGATAGTTCGTTAAATATGGTACAACTTTTTTTTCCTGATCCCTGGCATAAAGTAAGACATAATAAGCGTCGAATTGTGCAGCACTCCTTTGGTAAGCTTGTTTTACAAAAATTAGAATTAGGTGGAATATTACATATAGCAACCGACTGGCAGCCTTATGCTGAGTATATATTAAATATAATGCACGAAATTAATGATTATCGAAATTTGTCAGTAGCAGGCGATTATGTTCAGCGACTCATTACGCGACCGGTAACTAAATTTGAAAAGCGTGGACAACAGTTAGGCCACGGAGTATTTGATCTTATGTTTGAGAGGATAAGGTAATAGCTAAACAGCGCGTAGCCATCGTTTATATAAAAACTAGCTTCATATGTTGACATAAAGTTGTTACTCTGCTTACAGATAAGCATGTAAGCACGTCTGTATTTCAATTATTGTGGTTTCAGACAAATTTTTCAGATCATATAATTCAGTAAATAAAACAATCCTAAACTCATGGAATATACTCAAGAATACGCTTTTAATAGGATGATATAACTGTTTGCGTTTTGAATATGAGATTCCTTAAGAATAATTTTTTGATTACCTAATCTATTAGGCGATGGTAAATAATTTCATGCATGCTTGGAAAGGTTTTATACTATTTAGCTCCATCCTAAGAAAGGATGGACTCTTATCGATGATTAGCTCAAGAAAATAGCCAACAACACTCTGCATTAAACTCTCATTCATATATGAGAGATGGATTTCTATTAACAATCTATACCAACATAGCCAAAAACTACATATAGACGAATTTCAAGAAGTTAATTTCTTAGTAAATTAGTTTTTCCATTAAAACGATAGTTGATAAGATCAATAGTATGATTGATACTATTATCATATAGCTTATTTCAGTCTAGAGTTATACTTATTTCTGTTATACGTGATTTCGGAGATTATAACGTATCCTTCTGATTAATTTTATGGACAATTTCAATAACAGAGAGATTATATGCCATGAAAAAGTTTATCCTACAGGTATCCTAAAAATTAGATATTACCTCTGATCCATTGTATGAAGGGATCCATAATGATGACAAGTAGCTGATAGGAATCATTGTTGAGATGGAGATTTGAGCTATGTTGCGCAACATACCCAATGCTACCTTTATCGACAGGCGTGTTCATCTCATCGTTCATAATGGCTATTTACCACAGCGAACCATTCAGATGGGTATTGGCAATATTAAGATTAAAGTGATTAAGATCACTGGATCTTAGTGGCAACGGAATATACCTCAACAGCTCATTGCTTCTACCTTATCTGAAGTGTCAAAAGCGATGAAGAGTTGCTATCATAGCTTCATCTACGAAGTACGGCTACTGGTGATTTTCACAAAGCTCTAAGTTTTCTCGGTGAAAAATCACATAATATTTCTGCCAGGTACTTCATCAGTAACCTGAAACAGAAATGATTTGAAGAATACAGAAATAGTACCTATGTAACTTAAGCAATACCATTATGTTTATTTCTTAGCTGATGACATGCACTGTCCCTGTCATTGACGTTGATCGTTTTACCTTTTGCTCATTATCGGCGGCACTGAATGGATAATAATAAGCTCCTTGCGTTCAAAGATGCTTATCGAGAGTTAGAATAAACTGAGACAAACTTCTTAATAGCTAGTGAGTGCATGGCTTAACTTTATCTTCTAGGATTACTAGAAGAGCTGATGTCCTTAGTTTTAGAATGCAATGGCAAATATATTTACGGACATGTGTCACTCAATACTATTATCTACATAAGATAGCTAATCTACTGCTTTCACTCCAAAAAGATATGCAACCAAAAACTTAAACCTTGAGCTACAGAAGGCTCTGGTTAACAAGAGACCTGTGATGGCCTTAATTAAATTCTTTGTAGTTTATTGCAAGAGTTTTAGCGAAGTATCATCCTGCAGCGATGAAGAAACTGTGGAAAGATCGAGAAGAATGCCTACCATTCTATTCATTACTCTCAATGCACTGGGCGTCAATAATAATAAGCGAACTGAATTAATTAACTTTTGACAGATTTAGACTAAAAATCTGATGCTAGAAAGTACTGTAGTCGTGAAAACAATCCTTTTAATGGTAATTAAGCTTCTTCCGTCTGCTCAGAATAGCTATAACCGGTTAGGGAATTTTAGGCCATTAACTCTGATGATAAACAATGCCTAACTTAAGAATGAAGAGTATATTTACGAAGCATCAGAGTGAAACGTAGTTTGATCATCATACACTAATATTTTCTAATAACTTATATAGTTAGCTGTGATAAATAACCGTTATAGACGACGGCGATGAGAAGACCCGTCGAGAAAACAGTGTTCAGTATATTATCGCAGGATGATTTCGATCTTAGTTTCAACAGCCTTGCTATTAACTATTTAGTTCACCATTACGGATGAATTTATGGAAGGGAGATATCACAGGTAATGTCTGGTTTCGCAGATACCTATAGAATAGAACATTCATGACATATTATCTCTTTATTGTTGAAATCATCTACGAAATCAACAGCTGTATATACCAGAATTTCAAAAACTCCATAGACCAGAAATGAGTATAACTTTTTATTTTTTATCAATCATTAAAACCAAGATATTTTTGTTACTAACCATTCAATAACATTTATAAAATCATGGCTATGTTAGAGCAAAGATTATTACTTTGTTCGTAAAGTAATTTATAGTCACTTCTATATTTCAATTGTTATTGTTTCAAGCAATATTCTATCAGGCCAGATAATTTAGTAAATAAAATAATACTGCATCATGTAATCTACTTAGGCATCTTTTTTAATTGATTGATATAAGTAATATTTTTTAATGTAGAATTCCTTACCAATAACTCTCTAATTACTAAACCTTATTAGGTTATAATGACTAATTTTATATTCTCTAGAAAATATTTCGTACCATTCAGCTCCATCATCCGAGAAAAGATATACTCTGATCGATGATCAGCTCAAGAAAATGACCAACGCATTACTCTGCATTAAACTCTTCAAAAATCTTATCGCTCACATGACCTTTTTAATCTCTAGCAATTAAGACTGTGATTCGTTTTTTCTTTTATCTTGCTCTTCTACCACGTTTCTAGCTTTTCTATGTGCAATATAACGCTTCCCTTTAAAGGATTTAAAGAAAAATGTTTTGTTGACTTCAATAATACTATTTTAATGTATTTGCGTTAACTCTTACCGATAAATGAACGTACTATACTATGATCTAATCAGCGCAGGGATAACCCCCTGACTTTTTTCATATTCATGATTTAAGTACTGTTTTATATTCTGCAATATGTTAATTTTCTAGGAATTTATCCAGATGGCTAGGATATGAATCTCCTAAAAACTTAATTTAGGTAAATAAGTAAGACAACATCAACTTCATCTATTACATCGGTTGTTTATGTAAAGCGCTTTATGATCTGCATCTCGAAATTAATTAATGACAAATAGACTAAATTATGACATCTCAAAATAGACCATGCAGCAATGCGCCCGACTTCAGTTCTTAATCTTTCTCGACACGCAAGTATTATTTTCCTCTAATAACGATTATCATGGATTTTTAGAACGCTTAGCCCAAGCTGATAATGCTGAATACAACTGCATTTATGAGCAATGAATGAAAGTATGATTACTGATGAATTCATAACCTATAGGGAATATGGATAATCCCAGTCTCATTTCCTCTTGGCAAATATAAAGATAACTAGATCGATAGATCTACGAATACAGACAAGATGAGGATTTTTATTTTTCTGGAAATATATCTAGAGAGTAATTTATCCAGATATACATCTCCTCCGACCAACTAAATTGCTTTTTACTATTGATGACGGTTTGAATAAATTTATTGAAAAACAGAATGAAAGTATCAACTCATAGATCCGTTTATCTATCGAATTAACGTTTGCTTGTAGTACTTATGCCATAGTTGCTCGACGCTACTACTGTGTCCTTCCTGGATGTTCCGTAACTATTTTCTGCCAAATCTATAAGTCAAAAACCTACATTTCATACGAAGTCAAAGCTACCTATCAGTGGTTAGAGCAATAGGTTCAAATTTTACCAACTGAAATTCTTTGGTAATATATTACTTTCACTATCCCCATCTTATTTGGCCTTATTAACAATTAACTACCCGCTATTTAAACTTTTGTTTTACCACTCCACAACCTGCCTGTATTATTCTGCAGTGGGCACGTAAACAGGATATAAAATTGGTATCTTTTCTACTTGTATATTTATTCTTAATAACTCAATCAGCATCAACATCTTTATATCTCCGTCACTCCTAAGTAGTCTGGATATTAAACATGCTGATATGAAATGAGTTATTATTCAAAAAAGAGCGGTAGAAAAAATCTATTTAGGCGCTGTCATTCACCTTGTGCTACGTTATAATTATAACTTGATAAAATCTCAACATTCTTCTTAATTTGGAGTATATTTGCGCTAGGAAGAGCTGGTAGTCTATGCCATGAAGGTAGGGTTACCGACGGGCATTATTGTAAAGTGCACTTCGCTAAAAAGACGAAAGATGAGTATAGCATAGAGCAAAATACCTCTAGCGCTACACCTTAAACGCTCATCAGTCTTATCCCCGCATCAAATCTGTGGCATTGCTTTTCAGAGAGATAGGTTACGCATCATCACTATTGACGCCGTACATAACAATATTGACAGTAGCCACTAATTAAAAAGAGATGATCGAGTCCTATATTAGTTATATTCCAATAAGGGGATTTAAGCTTCTGTGTTATTTAGTTTTTTATTAAATCGTAAATAATACACTATTATAAAATCTGTATAAGACGCTGAAGATGACAGTTCACAAAAACCTGGATTTGCCATTCTGATTAAAAGAATTCCTGTTGCACAGATCATTGAAATGTATACTGTATAGTAATATTCTACTTTTACCAACGCTCAACTTAGCAAGTAGATAATGGAATTGTTGTTAAAAAATGCATGAAATGGAAAAATGAAAGTTATTAATTTAAACCTAGGATTAATGTTGCTACAATTAGCGCATTAAATTAAAGAAGAGATACTCTGATAAAGTTATAACTTATAATAGATCATAGTACATCGATTATATTTAATTTTAGTAAAAATAAACAGCTTTTGGTCCCTCTTAAATAGAGGGATTATTTTAATAATGAACGTTAATTTAGCTCGACTAGACATCCTCTCTCAAACGAATGAGAGGATTTATTGATTTAATAGGCGTATAGAAAATGTACTACAAAATCATCATATTAATTCTAATTAAGATGCTATTTAAATAGCATTAATAAATAAAATTTATGCATAAATATTAACGCGATCACGTAATTCTTTACCAGGCTTGAAGTGAGGAACATATTTCCCTTTTAAATTAACTTTATCACCCGTTTTCGGATTACGGCCTATACGCGCCGAATGGTAATGAAGAGAAAAACTGCCGAATCCCCGAATCTCAATACGTTCTCCATTAGAGAGGGTTGTTGCCATATGATCAAGCATTTCTTTTACAGCTTCTTCAATAAGTTTTGATGGTATATGAGCTAATTGGTTAATAAGTCTTTCAATTAATTCAGACCTGGTCATAGTACCTCCCTAAACTAGCATTACGGGGATCCAAAAATGTTGTCTTATGGAACAAATTTAATTATTCGCCTTTCGCTGCTTTGAACGCTTCGGCCATAGCATTATTCGTACAATTGATATCTTCCTGCTCGTTTACAGAAGCAATTATATCTTTTTCATTTGATTCATCTTCTTCTTTTGCACGAATAGACAACGTAATTATACGGTTTTTTCTATCAATACCAGTATATTTAGCTTTAATTATATCGCCAACATTTACTATTTTAGTATTATCTTCCATACGATTACGTGAAGCTTCCGATGTACGTAAGTGACCTTCAACACCGGCAGCTAATTCAATCGTTGCTCCTTTTGCATCAACAGACATTACTTTACCGGTAAGGATAACTCCTTTCTTATTAGAAGAAAGGAAGTTATTAAATGGATCTTCCGATAATTGCTTAATACCCAAAGAAATACGTTCACGTTCAGCATCAACTTGCAATACAACAGCAGCAATTTCATCGCCTTTTTTGTATTCACGAACAGCTTCTTCACCATCAAGATTCCAAGAAATATCAGATAGATGAACTAAACCATCAATACTACCATTTAAACCGATAAAGATACCAAAATCAGTAATAGATTTTATTTTACCTTCTACTCGATCATTCTTATTATGTGTTTCTGCAAATTGCTGCCATGGATTTGCTTTACAGTGTTTCAAACCTAATGAGATACGACGACGCTCTTCGTCAATATCTAAAACCATAACTTCAACAACATCACCTACATTAACAACTTTAGATGGATGGATGTTTTTATTAGTCCAATCCATTTCAGAAACATGTACTAAACCTTCAACACCTTCCTCAATTTCAACAAAGCAACCATAATCAGTAAGATTAGTAACTCGCCCTTTCAGCTTAGTGCCTTCTGGATAACGTTTAGCAATAGCTACCCATGGATCTTCTCCAAGCTGTTTCAAGCCTAAAGAAACACGCGTGCGATCACGAT
Organism: Arsenophonus sp. NC-PE1-MAG3; assembly: GCA_052174455.1. Classification (GTDB taxonomy): domain Bacteria; phylum Pseudomonadota; class Gammaproteobacteria; order Enterobacterales; family Enterobacteriaceae; genus Arsenophonus. The sequence continues at coordinate 160,995 of JBQMRP010000030.1, forward strand.
CAAACTTCAATATTTTAACATTGATTTCATCACCAACATTAACAATTTCACTTGGATGTTTAACGCGTTTCCAAGCCATGTCGGTAATGTGTAATAAACCATCAATACCGCCAAGATCAATGAATGCGCCATAGTCAGTTAAGTTTTTAACAATACCCTTAATTTGCATGCCTTCCTGCAAATTTTCCAGTAACTGATTACGTTCTGCACTGGTTTCAAACTCAATAACAGCACGACGAGAAATAACAACATTATTACGCTTCTGATCCAGTTTAATAACTTTAAACTCAAGCTCTTTACCTTCCAGGTGAGCTGTATCACGAACTGGGCGAACATCAACTAATGAACCGGGTAAAAATGCACGAATGCCTTTTAATTCTACAGTAAAACCGCCTTTCACTTTACCATTAATAATGCCAATAACTGTTTCTGTGCTTTCATAGGCTTTTTCTAGCATTAACCAAGCTTCATGACGTTTTGCTTTTTCGCGAGACAGGATAGTTTCACCGAAACCATCCTCTAATGAGTCTAAAGCAACATCGATTTCATCACCAACCTGAATTTCTAGCTCATCACCTTGCGCATTTTTAAATTGTTCTACTGGGATCGCTGATTCTGATTTTAGACCGGCATCAACTAACACGACATCTTTGTCGATAGCAACAACAATACCACGAACAATAGCCCCTGGGCGGGTTTCGATACTCTGTAAAGACTCTTCAAAGAGTTGAGCAAAAGATTCTGTCATAGTGTAATATCTTCAAAATTTTAACTAGCATTCAACATCCTGCTAAATGGGAGGTTATTTTACATGCTTCGCAACACTCCTTGTTACGAAGTTTTACTTAACTGAACAGTAATTTAGATACATTAGATTTCTGAATTAACTTATTATATGTCTATTCTGGACATAGAATATAGATAATATTTATTTTTTTTTACATAAGTAAGCGTCTGGTCAATGACTCCTTGAATAGATAACTTTGTAGAATCCAGGATAAACGCATCTTTTGCAGGTATTAATGGTGCAATTAACCTATTACGATCACGATAATCACGCTCTTTAATATCAATTAAAAGAGTATTTATTTTAACATTAAATCCCTTTTCCTGCAACTGTTGCATTCGTCTACGAGCGCGCTCTTCAAGTGTGGCATCAAGAAAAATCTTTACTGGTGCATCTGGAAAAACTACCGTTCCCATGTCACGGCCATCAGCAATCAAACCCGGTTTAGTGAGAAATGCTCTTTGGCGACGCAATAATGCTTCTCTAACGCGAGGAAAAGTTGCGATAAGAGATGCCGTGTTACCAAGAACTTCGTTACGAATTTTATTACTAATATCCTTTCCCTCAAGAATAACAATTAATTTTTTCTCTCTTGATTCAAAACGAACATCAAGATTAGCTGCTAATGGAGCTAATTTTTCTTCAGATTTCATATCAACATGATGATGTAATGCTGCTAAAGCCAAAATACGGTAAATAGCACCAGAATCAAGTAACTGCCAACCCAGTTTATTTGCCAATGCTTGACATAATGTACCTTTACCTACGCCACTTGGACCATCAACTGTAATAACAGGGGGTAATAGCACCATTAGACTCCTCTTTTTTTAATAGAATTACATATTTTAGAAAATGTTTTCTATTAATCTAATTAAGTGCCATATTTATACTCAATTCATTCTACTTAAGGAAAATAAAAGGTTTCCTTTATCTAAAACAAGATAGATGTTTAGCTAAAATTTAGCTCTATAAGCATAATAGTCGTCGTTTATTATTATGCTAAATATTTGATATAAAATCATTATATAGATTCTTGTGTCACCCATGTCATGGAAAGTGGCTACTAAGGATATAAGTTAAGGGTAAAATATCCTAATAATTAGGCCCATTCTCAGGCAACTATAATACCTAAAATTAGAACTGCTATTCAGGAAGCAAACAGACTCTCTGTCTACTTTGGCTAAACGTTATAGCATATCCGAATTTACCGTTGCTAAAAGGTAAAAACGAGATGATGTTGATATCATAATCATATTTTCTATTGTTTGCTGATGACGCTGTCGTTTTCTCAAAAAAGAAAAAAACTCCGTAGCCGCTTTCCTATAAAACACTTTTCTTCCTCTGGCTGGGCAGGATAATTATTTACGCAGGTACACGGATGGGGGAGTTTTACTGAAATGAACCAAGAAGCAGGAAAGCTAAAACTAAAGCGTTTAAGGCTACAAGCCTAATTATCTATAGGTAGATATAAAATATCTTCTAAAAATGTTAAATAACATTGAATTATACTGATTCTAGTGTATAATGTTTTTTGGAGAAGTTAGCGATGCTGCTGTTTGATTTCGTGGGTGATTTTAACATCAGAGAGATTAAATTCATGAAAAAAAGTTTACCTTACAGATATTAACGAAACCAGATATTGCCTGTAATCTCTTGCATGAACTTATTAGTAATAAGGTCAGGAAACTAATAGGACTGCTGTTAAGGTAGCGGTCGAAATCATCCTACAACAAGATCCTAAAATTCCGCTTTATCGACAGATAAAGCCGATATCTGTAACGGTTATTTTTCTTAACGAACTGTATGAATTTCTATTATGATGTTAAGATTAAAATACTGAAGGTTAGAGGGATCACAGCAGTAACGAAATATATTCAACACCTTATTATTACCCGACTTATTTAAAGCGTGTAAAAATGTTAAAAAGTTACTCTCCTATCCTGTACATGTGAAGTATTATCCACCGGTAATTTTCACGAATCACTGGAGTGTTTTTCAGTAAAAAAGCAAATTATCTTCTGACAGAAGGATACAATAAAGAAATTAAAAAGCGATAACCTTGAAGAGCATAGACTATTCAAGCCTATGTGATTTAGCAATACGCCTAACGTTTATTTCTGTATCGATACCATAACCCGTCTTGTCAGGTAAGACGGGTCGCCTTTATCTATTTGATTATTATCAGTAGCGCTGTATAAATGGTAAGGAGCTCATTGCGCTCAAAAATGTTTATAGAAAGTTAGCAGCGGTATTACACCGAACTTCTTATATTGGCCTGCGAGCGAGTGACTTAACCGTATCTCCTAGCTTTCTACGTAAGTGGTGCCTTTAGCTTTGGAATGCAATAGCAAAAACATTTCAGGGCATACAGGACTAACGCTGTTAGGTACATAACACAACATTGATGCTAAATTTACTCATAAAGGCATACAACTTGAAAGTTAAGGATAAAGAGTTACTAGAACTTTAACTAACAGAGAGTCGCGACGTCGCTAATAAAGCTTTTGATGTTTTGTTGGCAAGATTTTCATCGAAGTATCCTGTGCAGAGATGAAGAATTTAGAAAAGATCAAGAAAAGTTGCTGATATTCTACGATTTCCCGTCAGCCGTACTAAGCGTTTAATTAAGAATAACCAATTTGATTAAACGGCTTTTCACGAATTGAAGCTATGAATCTGACGTACGAAGCACTGTAGTTCTAGAAAAATAACCATTTCAATGGTACTGAAGCTTATTTTTTACTCAAAAAAGATAGAACCGTAGCTAAAGTGGTTTGAGCTGCTTTTGACCACTGATAAACAACATTAAATTTAAAGTAGAGAGCAGATTTAGGAAACATCAAGATGTAGCACTAGTCTGACGTTATATACTAGATTTACTAATAACTTTTCTTAGTGAAAGTCCTCTAGTACAGTAGAGTTACTAGCAAATCTGCTGTAATATAGTCAAGTTACACTCTAATGATTCATAAACCTATTCTCCATCCTTAAATTGCTTTTTGTTTACCACTATTGGTCATAAGGTTAAATCCAATTAGACGGTTTCCAGTTTTATGAATATACAGGAACGCCTGAAATACCATTGAAATGATTATTTTTATTTGAGCCACAGCGTTTCTTGTGTTAGCTTCGTATCCTTACCCTATCACAAAACTCGATTCAATTGAATTCATCGTTCTTATTGACGCCCAGTGTACTAACGGAAAGGCATAAAATGTCAATCATTTTTCTTGATTATTCTCCAGGTTCTTTATCACTGAAGATTACACTTCAATAAAAACTTTTCCAAGAAACATAAAGGGGTTTATCAGCGGCATCATACCTATTTGCTAACTAAATACCCCGCAGCTCAAGTTTTAACTTTTAGTTGGATGCCTTTGGAAAGTAAAACTAGTGCATCAGATATTTTGTGTACCCAACAGTATTAGTGCTACATGTCCAGGAATATCTTTATTATTCCATTCCAAAAAATCAAGCACCATCTCTTACGTCCAAGTCCGGGAGATACGATTAAGCTCCGCGCTTAAAAAGCCATTAAAAAGTTTAGGTAGTTCGTTTCTGACTCTCAATAATCATCTTTGATCACATGTATCTCCTTACATCAATGCGCATGCTACCAATAATAATTATTAGGCAAAAGAGATTATGTTGCCTAACAGAATAACATTATACTTTCAGCCAAGAAATAAATGTAGCGTAGATCGCTTAAATCACACAGCTACCATTACCTATGCTCTTCAAGCCATTCCTATTTTAGTCTGTTGATGGGTGCTGCTAGAGAAGACCGTATGTCTCTTACTGAGAATCGCCCTTATGGTTTCGTGAAAATGACTGATAGGATAATACCTTTCAGGTACGCTATTATTAGCATTCCTCGCCTTTTTTCACGTTTTAAATAAGGTGATAGAAAGCAGCTGTTGAAGTGTATTCTATTATTACCACTACGATCCCATTAATTTAGTCACTTTAATCTCACATCGTCAATACCCATTCTATATAGTTTTCTATAGTAAACAATCATTACGGGCAACAACTTATCGCCCATTGACAAGGTAATGTTTAGATGTTTGTCGCAACATATATTCGAGCTCTGTCTTAACAGCGATACTACCAGCTCTCTGTTACCATTACGAATGAGTTGATGTAATGGATGATAGTAATATCTAGTTTTGCGAATACCTCTCCTCTGTATGCTAGACTTTTATGCATATCATTTCTCTGTTTTATTAACGTCATTGACGAAATCAATCAGTAGGGATAAGACGCAATCATCTCTAAAATCCCATACACCAGAAATAAGTATAAATTCATCTACTAACTATTTAGATTTAAAATTTTTTTAACACTTAACTTTTTCTGCACTACCTTATTTTTGCAGATAATGGGATTTTAGTTTAACGTTAGATTTTATTTTAGGCACGATTTTTGTTCTTCTCATATAACGTTCATCGGTTAATTTAATACTATTACCTGTCAATGGATGCTGTGGCTATTGATATAAATTTAGCTAAAAAAGCAAATAATGTAGGCTGTAATAAAAACTAAGATACTGCTAACGAACATGAAGAAATAATAATAAGAAAATAAATGATGCCAAAAATGGATCTCATACATATGTATTAAAAATTCTTTTTAAGATAAGCAAATAAGCAAATAAACAAAGTTGTAATTTTAAATAAAAATTAAAATTATCTTCAATAAGAATAATATGTTAAAATTAAAAATTATTTTTCTGTCTCTAAAAATAGATTATGATTAAGTTTTTAATTAAAATATCAACATTGTAAGTCACAAAATTAACTAATCATTAATATTTTTTATTCATTTAAGGTAACTAGACTTAATATTTAAGATGCAAAATATTAACAAATTATTTAATCTGACAAATTACTGTTTATGTATCAAGTAAAAAAAATATTAAATTAATTTAATATTTATTAAACATATAAAATTACTTTTACTTAAGCTAAAAATCATACTTTTCATATTTATAACAAATTTTATTTTGCTATAGTGAATATCCAGATAATCGATAATATTGAATCGACTCTAAGATAGGAACATCTTAGTCTATGGCAACCGTCTATATTTTATTAAACTGGGCTGTACTTTTTTTTTTACTGGCTAATTATTGCCACAGTTACTATACGTATTTTATTAAAAAGACGTCCAGTGACTTCTACCCTAACCTGGCTATTAATTATTTATATTATACCATTGGTTGGGGTTATTGCTTATTTGGCTTTTGGTGAATTACATCTTGGAAAGCGACGAGTAATTAAAGCAAAGAATATGTGGCCTTCAGTTGAAACTTGGCTTAAAAAGCTCAAGCAATCTAAACATATTTTTTGTAAAAAAAATAGTCGTGTAGCAGAGCCTTTATTTAAACTCTGCAAAAAAAGACAAGGAATTGGTGGTGTTAAAGGTAATAAAATTCAACTTATAATTAATTATAAAGATGCTTTAAATACCATTATAGATGATATTAATTTAGCTTTTTACAATATTGAAATGGTATTTTATCTTTGGCAAGATGGAGGGTTAGTTGATGAAGTTACGGAAGCTCTAATTAATGCAGCAAAACGTGGTATAAAATGCCGAATAATGATTGATTCGGCAGGTAGTTGGTCTTTTTTTCATAGCCATCAACCAAAAAAAATGCGTGAAGCTGGAATAGAATTAATAGAATCACTAAAAGTAAATTTGTTCCGCTTTTTTTTACGGCGAATGGATCTCCGCCAACATCGAAAAATAATTATTATTGATAATAATATTTCATATGTTGGTAGTATGAATATGGTTGATCCTCGATTTTTTAAGCAAAAAGCGGACATGGGGCAATGGATAGATATTGTCGTTCGGATGAAAGGACCAGTCTCAACAACGCTTGGTATTGTTTACGCCTTTGATTGGGAAATGGAAACAGGTCAACGTATTCTTCCTCCTCCTCCCGATATTAACATTATGTCATTTGAAAAAGCTAATGGACATACAACTCAACTCATTGCTTCAGGGCCTGGTTTTCCAGAAGAATTAATCCAGCAATCTTTAATGACTGCGATTTTTTCTGCTCGTAAACAGCTAATCCTTACCACACCTTATTTTGTTCCAAGCGATGATCTAATCCATGCTATTTGCACTGTAGCTATGCGAGGCGTTGAAGTGTTAATGGTCATTCCTAATCGGAATAATTCTTTTTTAGTTCGTTGGGCAAGCCGAGCATTTTACTCTGAATTATTAGAAGCTGGTGTTAAAATCTATCAGTTCAATGATGGGCTTCTACATACTAAAAGTCTGTCTGTTGATGGTGAATTAAGCTTAATTGGTTCTGTTAATCTAGACATGAGAAGCCTTTGGCTTAATTTTGAAATTACTGTTGTTATTGATGATAAAAGTTTTGGTAACGATTTAATGTTAGTTCAATATGATTATATTGCTCGCTCTACCCCTCTGATGCAGAAAAATTGGAATAAACGCCCATTATGGAACCGTGTTATTGAACGTATTTGCTATTTTTTTAGCCCGTTTTTATAATATTATTAATAATATTAAAACATTACAAAAACTATTTTTATTAAATTAAGGCAATAGAAATAGTGTGAGTTATTAGTAAATGTGGTTTATGGTGGTCGTAGACTACGTTTCATTCTGATATTTCATGAATCTCTTCTCCATCGTTAAATTAGATAGAGTTTACCACCAGAGTCAATAGGTTAAATTTTATTAATTGGTCTAGATTTTCTGAGTAGATTACAGACTGTAGCAGCTTAAGTGCTATTGAAAGGATTGTTTTCTAACTGCAGTGCTTCGGGGTATCGGCTTCATAGCGCTATTGTTGCAAAAAGCTGATTTAATCCAAACTCGTTATTCTTATGATGCCAATTAAGCTGATAGGAAGGTATAGAATGCCAGCAGCTCCTCTAGATTTTTCTCCAGTTTATTCATCGTTGCAGAGATGCTTATGCTGAAAACCTTGCCAACAAAATATCAAGAGGTTTATTAGCAGCATTGCGATTGTTTGGTAACTAGAACTCTTACAGTTCACCTTTAATTTTCGGTGTTAAATGCCTTTGAAGAGTGAAGCTAGCACATTACTTATTTGTGTACCAAATAGTGTTAGTGTTGGGTGCCAGGGAATATCTTTGTTACATACACTCCAAAAATGAATGTAGCATACACTACGGTGTGAGAGGAGCAGCTATCTTGTTTTGAGAATATTCTTGATCTAAGTTACTGTTTTATACTCTGCGATATATTATAACTTTTAGGAATTCACCAAGATAAATTAGAATAAAAATTCTAGAAAGCGCAAACCAGGTAAAACTAGGTAAATCAGGAAGACAACATACGACTATCGTATTAAACTATTAATTTATCCTAAACCCTTTAAGGTTTTCTGGTTAAAATTAATGATGACAGACCGACTGAATTTTTATAATACCCTAAATGTGGCTCATATACCAATACGTCTAATTCGGCCCCAATTTTTTTAAGCACTCAGTATTATTTATTTTTAATCACGATTATCCAGATTTTTAAGAATGCTTAAGCCAAAATTAATGATTTTGGATAAAGCTGCATTAAGGAGAAATAACTGACAGTATCTTTACAAATGAATTCATCACCTCTATGGAATTAGGTGATAATAACCTCTGTCTTCTTCGCTCCCTAGATAAACATAAAAATAAGTGGACTGATAGACCTAACTAATACTTGTAGGATGACGATTTCTATTTTCTTTGGAAAATATCTAGATGTATATGCAATCCCCTTCCTAATTAAACTATTTTTACTATTAATAAAACTGAAATAACTTTCTTAAAACATGGTGAAAATGTTAATTTATGGATCAGTTTATACTGTCGAGGGAACTCTTGCTTGTAGAGTATTTTTGTGCCATTGGTGTGTTTGCATGCTATTGTTATACCTTTTCTTAAGCTCTTCAACCGTCGTTTTTTGCTAAAGTTGTAGAGTTTATAAAATATTACAGTGTATGTTGCGTCAAAGCTAGCGAGGATTAATTAACATATCAGGTTCATATTTTATTCGACTGCAACTATTAACACATTACTTTTACTACTACTCATCTTATTTGGTCTGTTTTTAATAATAACTAGACGCTACTAAAATCTCTATTTTTACCTGGTAGGCCGTCCTACAGTACCCTGTACTATTCTGCAGTGAACACGCAAAATAGAATATCGAAATTAGTATCTTCTGTCCCTTTACAGTTATGGTTGACAACTTAATCAATATCAGTATCTTCATTTCTTAGTTACTTGAGGGTGCCTGAATATTAAATATCCTGTATAGCGTTTGAACTATTCTTTAAAAAGAACGCCAGAATGGATCTGGCGAACCCCTTGTCAATCCAATTGCTGCGTTAGAAATATGACATGATAATCACAGTAATCTTTTTCCTAGTTGGGGTATATTCCCACTAGGAAATAATAACAGTATTATCTGAAATCAGAGTACGAATATGTTAATGGAAGAAAACACTTCCATAAAGAACAAAGGTGAGGTGACATAACATGAAATACCTTAGACTTTAACCTTAAACGTTCCAAGGTATTTGTATTAAAACTCCAGCATTACCGTGAATGGAGGTGATCGTATATAATTATAGATAATCGACTCAACAATACCGCAGAATCAGACTACCTTCCGTGATGCAGGAAGGTATGATCGAGTGCTATATAGTTATATTCCGCTAGACATTTTAAGATGGTGCGTTACTTGGTTTCTTGTTGAATCCTTAATGAGGCAGATTATTAACAAGGGGGTGTATAAGGCGTTGTGGAGATAATGGCTAGAAAAAAACCGGAAAATCAGGATTAGTTGTTCTGATAAAAGAATTCCTATATACAGATTCATACAAATGTATTCTGCGTGACGACAGGTTACTTTTATCAACACCCAGCTTGCAAAGCAAGCAAGGAAATTATTGTCAAAAGAATGCATAAAATAAAAACAATGGTTATTAACCGCAAAATCTAGAGTTAATATCTCTAAAATTATAGCATTAGTTAAAAGAATACACACTCAAATAAAATTTCACTTACAATAGATCACAATAAACCCCTTTCTATTTCTTTTTAGAAAAGGAAGATGGTTTTTTGTTTTTTTTAAAAGATAGATTTAATTTCTTAATCATGCACCATTGCCTAGCCTCTCTTAGGCTATTTTCGTTTCAGTCTACTGAAAGTGCTTCAGAGAGATCATATGCTTTTTTATCAAAAATCGCACTAGAGCTTAGTGAAAATCACGGGTGGATTATCCCGTATAATATCCATAGTAGAATTCTTCACCGTTTTTACACGTTTCAGATAAGGCGATAACAATCAGCTGTTGAAGCATATTTAATTGCGCTGTTATTCCTGATCTTAGGCACTTTAGTTTCAACATCTCAAGTATTCATTTTTGTAAGTTCACTGTAGCAAAAAACTATTACAGGCGATAGTTTGCCGCCTATCGATAAGGTAGTATTTTACATGTTTGTTGCAACATGTCTTTGAGCTCCAACCTTCAACAGCGTTGCTATTAGTTACTTGGTAGCATTACAAATTAGTTCATGCAAGAGATGCAGGTAATATCTAGTTTCCTAGATACCTGCAGCATAAACTTTTTATGACACATCATTTCTCTGATGTTGACATCATTCATGAAATCAATCAGGAAGGATACACCATCATCTCCGAAGCACCATGCACCAGACAAGGATAACTCATCGTTCATATTACACTAAATATTATCACTATCTTTAGCATAACTATGAATACAATCTAACAATAGATCATTGTTTTCTTATTCAAATATTTTGGCTAAATCATGGTAACATTATAAGTAAGTTGACGTGCTTTAAGATCAAAAAATAGTCACAACTAACTCGGTATATAATATTCATAACCATTTATAATTAAACTATAATAGAGTTACTAGAAATAAATGGTAGTTCATAATAAATATTATATTTAACTGTACTAAATGCTTCAGAGCGATCTTTTATATTTGCTTTTATTGATATTATTTTTACTAATTTAGTTCATTTTATGAAAGGAAGTTCGAATAAAATAGCTTAAATATTGGTTCTGACAGATAAAAATCTTTAATCAGTTTTTGGTGCGTACCGTTGCGATTTAACAGAGGCAGAGTTTATAAAATGTTAAGTCCTTAAGTTTCCAAGAAATTATTTATTTTAGTCAGTTTTTATGCTAAATAGATAGCTAATTCTTTCTAGTAAAGGTGTGCAAAACTTCTCGTAATGTTGTTCTAGTTACCACAATTAATTCTGTATAGCTCACGTTCTGCGGGTAAATTTGAATCTCATAAAAATGGTTATTCCAAATATTTTTAATAATATTTTCTTCTGAAAAATTAATAGAACTTTACCTCCCTTATAGTTATCTTTTTTTCTGACCTAAGAGAGATTTTTACCATCATAAAATTAGATAGTTTCAGAATGAAAAATTTTTTATGATAACCGCGAGTTATTAGAAATACTAATTTAACTATAAAGACTTAATATAATTATCATTAATTAGGAAATTCTTCTTTTAATTTCAAATATAAAAACGTGGTATCTTACCCTTAGTTAATTTTACTTATATACCAGTTAGTATGATCCCAGATTATTATATAGATCTTCATTGTACAATCTTATTCATGACCCGATGAAAAGAGCTGTGATGGTAAAATATCATAATGATAAGGTCTCAGATAATCAGGTAAATACAACACCTTAAATCAGTGCTGCTCTTTAGGTCAGCAAAGAGCTTGCGTTTATTTTGCCTAAACGTTATGGCATCTTTGAACTTACCGGAGATGTTACCGAATTTGGTGTATGACGATCATCAGGCTACGTTCCACTCTGATATTTTATCAATCTGTTCTCCATTTCCTTAAATTAAATGTTGTTTACCATCAAGAGTTAGCAGATTAAATTCTCTGATCCGGTTTTAGTTTTTCTGAGCAGAGTGTAGCAGCCTTCAATACCAATTAAAAATATTATCTTTCTCGAAGATCACTTCTTCGCGCCTTTCTTTCATAACCTCGTCGCATATAAAGCTAATTCAATTGGATTTCATCGTTTTTATTGATTCCAAGTATGCTGATAAGAAATTCTAGAATGCTCAGGCGTTCCTGTCGCTCTTTTTCAAGCTTCTTAATCCGCTGCAAAATACTTTGCTAAAATCTTGCCAATAAAGCATCAAAGGATTTATTAAGTGGCATCGCAGATTTTTGTACCCAGAATTTTTGCGGCTCAACCTTAACTTTCGATTACATTAGATTTGGGAATGAAGCTAGCACATTAGCTATTTTATGTACCAAACAGTATCCATGCTGCGTATACTGGAATATCTTTTGCTATTGCATTTTAAAAACCAAGATTCCTCTTCTTCTATAGTAAGTTTAGAGGATGCAGTTAAGATACGTGTTCACCAACCATTGAAAAGTTATGCCCAACTTGCTTCTGACTTTCAATAATCCCTTTCCAAGCGTAGTTAGAACTCCTTTTATTCATGCAGTAATGCCGATAATGAGTAGTAGATAAAAGCGATCATCTTGCCTGACAGAACGGTATGCGAAATTGCCAAAGAAATAAACAAGCAGTATCGTTTAAAGTATGATGGCATAATTGCCTATGTTCTTCAAAGAATTAGTATTTCAATCTCCTGATAAAGTACCAAGAGATCTATGCTTTCACCAAGAAATAATTCCAGGGTTTTGTAAAATTACCGTAGAAATGCTTAACAACTACTAAATCATGATAAAAACTCTTCAACATTTTGCACTCTTCAGATAAGAGGGTGATAACGAGTTATTGAGGTATATTTCGTTGCCATTACTGATCTCTGAAATTATATATTTTAATCTCAACACCGTCAATACTAGCCTGGATGATTTTTTGTGACGAATAATCATTATGAATGATGACATGACATCCGTAGACAAGAAAGCGTTCAGAATTTTATTAGAACCATGGCTTCTAGCTCAATCAATAGGAGGTGCCTATCAGATTCCTGACACCATTAGATGACTTTATGCAAAATATCAGAATAATAGTCTCATTTTACAGATCCCTGTAGGATAAGCTTTTTTATGTTATATTATTTCTCTGTTGTTGAAATCATTTATCAAATCAATCTGCAGACACGCTATCATCTCCAAAATTCCATACACCAGAAATAAGCATAACTCTGATATGAAATATATCTTAATTAGCATTGATTTTATAAAATGTCTGATGCAGGCCCATTTCATTAATGAGCATATAGATGAATTATAGATAAAGGAATTAAGCGAAATCCTCTATTAGAATAATTTTAGTAATTGTAAATCTTGTTTTATTTAACATGGAGAAGTCTTGTGGAGTTCTCAATATTAGAGTTATGAACTGAAAAACTGATGCATAAATTTAGATTACTTCAATGTAATTTCATCAAAGCGTTTATGATGGTAAATAAAAATGACGTTATAGACGTTCTTGCTATTTGAGTAGCGGTTCAACAATAAATAAACCGGGTTTCTATAAAAAGTGAAGGCTAACAGTCTGTTCTTTTTCTAAAATAAGATGTGCCGATATTTGATGAAATTTCGGACGCCCAGATAAACGGGCTATATAGATTATTATTAGAGTTTAGAAAACGGCACATAAGGGGGTCGGTATCATTAAATATGAGTATTCCAGAAGCGCTTGATCGCTTAAAGGAAAACCTGCCCCCGTCATTCCTTATTTTACTAGATTAAAGAGCAGTATCGACGACTTGGTAACTTTGATACTCAAACAGTTAACATAAAAGAGTAGCTGTCTATCTGGATAAAATAAAACTAAGCATGTCAGTGAATTATGGAAATCCATGGCATTAAGCTGCTTATTACCACTGCTGCAATTACCACAATTGGAAATATTAATACGTTTCAGTCAGGGACGAAAGTTCTCTTTTTATATTGAGTTAGTGCAAGAATAAACTGGCACTGACGGAAAGGTATAATAGCTACTGGATATTAGTAAACGTAGTGATACCTATCTGCGAAGTTATTTATCTATGTCAAAGCTCTTTCGGCTACACACTGCTGGTTAAAAAGTATTTCCTTTAGTTTACAACCCACAAAAGTCGGCTAACCAGAAGCGTAACAGTTGGCGAAGTAGCTAATAAAATAGTACGTACAGTGTAGACTTTTTGTTTTTTCCATAATTTGTATCTACTATAAAACATATTAGCATTAGACTATTTTAAGTATTATTTTTAATAAACATTAACTCTTTTAAATATTAATAGGTAGATGCTAAAAAGTTATGTAGGTAATTGTAGTAATAATAAGGATATGGTAGAAATATAAATTTTCTAAATCTGAATTATTTCTTTAACTTAAAGCTCATTATAGGATTTATATATAAATCAGCGGATTACATAGAGGGGAAAGGAAGGCCCGCTGCAACACCTGCAACAAAGTCGAATATAAAACTGCAACTGCCGTCAATGTATAAATTTCGGATATCTGAAAACAGTGATACGTTCATATAAAGATAATAAAATTGGTAATGAATAACTTCTTTAATCGAATGATTGTTAATCAGAATAGATACTAAATACTGATAAAAATAAATTAGTCTATACTTATTAAGATTAAGTAAGACATAATTTAAAATTTACAAATCTATAAGATATAGAAGAGATCAGTTATATGAATAGAAATAATTAATAGAAATAGAAAAAGGTCGGTGGATTGTTAGTTTTTCTAGTGGAATTAGTTCTAAATGGTGATTTTCCGAAAGTTTCTGCTAAATTTGGTCATTAATAGGAAAAGAAGGAATCCTAATTGGTGAATAGTAGCGGAAATGATTTAGTTAATTATAATAAAATCACAAATGGGGTATGTGTTCACCGTGATGGATTACCAGCTAAAATCAGGGGTATTTAAACTAACTGGATTTGGTATTCAATTAACAAAATTTATCATTCGCACTATTATTGGGATTATTGCGACAATAAAATTCTAGCTTAGCTTATCCAAATTGGTAAGCTAATATGCTCATTGTCGTGAACGGATATTATCCGAAAATTGCATTCTGAATTATTGTTGCTATTTGGCGTGCTAATCATATATTATTAGTTTAATATATTGGCGTTATAAAAAGCCAATATTTATCGTATTAGCAGGATTTATTGAACAAGGTGAAGCTATTGAAGAGAATGTAAAAAGTAAGTATAAAAAAGAAAATAATATTATAGTTAAAAACATATGTTATATCACTTCATAGCCATGTTTTTCCTCATTCATTAATGAATAAGGGTTTTAACTGATTATATTAGTAGTAAAATTCAGACTTATCCTAATAAGTTAATTAGGAAAGACTAGTATCATAATGATGAATTACCACTCAGATTGCATTTTAATATCATCCCTATTGTCTATTGTTTAATTAAAGATAGACTGGTTTTATGGCAACAGAAAATGATAACTTGTATAAATAATAATATTAATCATACTATATATAAGTTATTTTGGTTGTAAGTAACAATAAAAAAGATAATCAGAAGCGCTGTGATTCAAGAAAATAACCATTTCAATGTTATTTAAGCTTACTCTCTCGTCTATTAAGAAAACCTAACAGCGCCTCAGGGATTGAACCTGCTGTAATCCTGCTTGGTAAGCAATATCCAATTTAAATATAGAGAACAGATTTACGAAGTATCAGAGTAGAAGATAGCTTAATCACATACACTAAATTTGCTAATAACTTTACTTTATTGATTGCTCGTGGAAAATTATAACATAAACCAGATCTTATCATGGTTGATGCCTATGATATTGCCAATCATCATCGTTTGTAGGTAGTTAGCTATTTAGGTTTTATTAGATATCTTAATGATTGGTATAGTAAGATCGTCTATTATGCTACCATGAGCTTTTAGATAAAATGATTGAAAGCTCTTAACTATTGAATGGTATTAAATAATAAAATTGGTTAGTATTTCTCGTAGTAAAAAATATGTAAATCACTTTATATTTTATCTAGGCAAGAAATTAGTTTAGATCCTTCACTATTATTGGTTAAGCGTTATATTAAAGATTATCGTTTACCTGAACTAATTTGTTGGGTTGATGGATCGTTTCTAATAGAGCATTTTAAATCAAATTAAACAGAATTTAGAATAATTAAAGTTAAAATATGTGAAACTTATTGATTTTTAGGTAAACTTTGACGTAAAACATAAGTGAGTACAAATTTAATGTTAAGAAACTGTCAGATTCATTTATTTGAAGTTAGCAAAACTAGATAGTTTGCGCATATTACTTTATATGGCTTATTTATGTGAGTAGATGTATCTTAATTATCAATTGTTTTGTAAACAAATGAGCTTTTTAAATCTAATACGTTATCGTATTATTTTAGATTTAATTTATGAACCCCTGATTATCAAAGGTATTAAAATTAATATTAATAATTAGCTAGAAAATTTAGAGGAAATCATTCTCTTACCGCAAATAATTTTGCTATATATATTGAGTTCATCCTATTATTAATTTAGGAATTATTTTAAGTTAAATAACTTATTCTTACTTAAGAGGATAAGTATTAGATGGTTTTATTGAAGTAAGTAAAATTTCGATTTGAACTATATAGTAATATAACTTGAATATGTAAAAGATGTTTAATTAAGAGGTAAAAGAAGTGATTACCATCGAAGCAGAATGGTATATTTAATGGAAGATTTAGCGTTTACTTTGTCGCTTGTGACAAACGTGGAATGTAGCGTTAATTAAAAAATTAAAATCTGATCATTGTGAAGTATGCTCAGTAATATTGGCATTAAGGTTTCCTAATTTCGTTCATAGTGTTTAAAAATGTGATTTAGTACTATAAATTAAATGCTGAATTTAATGCATCACATTCGCCTATACTAGTTTTTCAGCAAATATGAAGAAGTGCCTTTCGAGGCGTATATTAAGAATTAATAGTTCTACATATCCAATGTACTCGATGATATGCAAAATGATAATACACTGTATAAGGATAACTTATGAATAAGACTGTAAATAAAAACATGAATAAGGCTCATGTAATTGAATCTGTCGCACAAAAGGCAAAATTAACTAAAACTCAAGCTAAAAGTGCGTTAGAAGCAGTCATTGAATGCATTACAGATGCATTAAAAGAAGGTGAACAAGTTCAATTCGTTGGGTTTGGTACTTTTAAAACTAATTATCGTGCAGCACGTACTGGCCGTAATCCTAAAACAGGTGCAGAACTAAAAATTAAAGCTGCTAATGTACCAGTATTTATTGCTGGAAAATCTTTAAAAGAAGCAGTTAAGTAATTCAGTTACAAAAAATATTCAAAAGGGGTATTAACCCCCCTTTTTTTATTAGTTGAGTATATCCTCGTTTACTTGGTAAGTAAACGTCTACTTTGTATTTGCATCAATCAAACTAAATTTCCAGAATTTAGTAAACTGGATTTATTATTGACATTAGTGTTCTTCAATTATAGCGCTTAAATAATCAAAAAAGCAACCATTAAGTAATCATTATAGTATATAGTCCTTAGCAAGGAAAAATACTATCATTACTTTTTTAAAGTTTTCAGGATAAATTTTAACAAACTTAACACCAATCTTTTTGGATTATAAAAATAAAGAACAATAACTAAGATTTGATAAAATAACTATATTATTTTATGCAGTGATATTATAAATAATAACAAAATCTCTTTAACTGAGAATTATATTGTTCATTGGTGATTTTGAATTAAAGTGCTTAATTAAATTAATTACTATACTTATTTCAGATAATATCTATCTATACAAAGTAGCATTGATGTTAAGAGCAGATTATATCTGTAACACTAAAACATGATCTATCTATTTACCGCTTAATCTAAAAATTGGTTGCTGTGGGGAGAGAAAATCACTATAGATGACTTGGTCATTGTTTGATTAGAAGCGCTAAAAGGCAATGAGTTATTGCACGTTGCTAATGAAAATTTCTGTATATGGGCGCTAATAAAAGATAAACTTTAAACTGTTTATTTTAAATAAAAGCATGCTTGATAACCAATATCGTTTCGATAAAAACAGTTCATCCAGGATATTTTTCTTGCTGATAAGCTATTTTATGCATTAAGAATTGCTTTCCAAGCGTAATAATACATAAAGGACACAGCCATTGACGATAATAACTTAATTTTTCTTTACTTCTATTTCGGCGTGAAAATTTTAACTATGTTGGTAAAAAGTTGTTGGTAGAAATCTCTTATACTGTAAAGAAGGATTTCTACTCCATAGATTACCATGAAAGCAAATAGTCATACAGATCAAAGAGACTTTTTCTTTATTCGTTGCCAAAATAAAGCTTCATCTAATTAGATAGCTCGGCGATAATCTATCGGATAATATTGATTTATGCATTGAAGCAACTTATTTCACTTTATCATGCTCATATTGTCACAGTGAATATATTGTTCACTGTGCACATTCATTAGGGTTACACTTATCTTTTGTTATAAAATTCTTTATTGCAGAAAAACATTAATAATCTTATTAGAAGATTTCTGATAAAACTACATCACAAGGATAAATGGTTTAGTTATTTGCGATGCATGTTGAATAGCTGGACTTTACGGTAGTCAGTAAAACAAAGAAGCATTAATTTTTAAACAACGTTTAGATGTCTTCACTATTTACTTTCTTCAGTGAAGACATCTAACTTAAATGTACTAAGTAGTATTGTTGAAGTTAATAAAACATTTATCCTGAATTCTTTAAAAAGAATTGTTATATTCCACATAGGAAAGCTAGAAAACGCAGAAGATGAAGAGATAAAAGAAAAGAATAAATTATGGTCTTAATCGCTAGAGATCGAGAGAAGTAATATGAGCGATCAGACTCTTGAAGAGTCTAATGCAAGGAGTATGTGTTAGCCGTTTTCTTGAGTCAATCATTGATTAAGAGTTCATCCTTTTCTTGAATGGAGCTAAATGGTACGAAACTTTTGCCAGCGAGCATAAAATTAGTCACTATAATATAATAAGATTGGATAACTAAGTAGTTATTGGTAAGGAATTCTAAATTTAAAATTTGAATAATTATATTAGCCGATTATAAGCCTGTCTGAGTAGATTATATAGTGCAGGGTCTCTTATTTAAGAATTATCTAGCCTGGAAAAGATTGTTTGAAATCACAACAATTGAAATATAGACATGACTGTAAATTACTCTGGAGCAAAGTATACAGCCTTTGCCAACATAGTTAAAATACATCAAGTATGATATCAGTTAATAGTTAAGAAATTGGATGACTTTTTAAGTGAAGACTAAAAGGAATCTATTTTGTTAAAGGGAAATAAAATCAGTTTACTGGGGTTTATTGCAAGTTAAAACTTCATTGGGGTATATATTTCTTTGACCTAATATACTAATTTTAAAGATATTAACTCTAGGTTAAGCTTAATAAGGCTCTTTTATTTTATTCATTGTTCTGATATAACAATTTCGTTGCTTGTCTGTATGTCAAGCTGAGTATCAATAAAAAGCATCCTATCTCCACACAGGATGCATTCTACGGATTTATGCACAGGAATTTTTTCAGAAAAATGAACCCTAGTTTTCTAGTTTTTGTAAGTCATCATTTTCAGCGCCTTATACACATCTTCGGTAATAAGGTGAATGTACCCCCATTCACGTTTCAACAGGAATCTATATAATGCAACATCTTAAAATATCTAGTCGAAAATATAACTCTCTAAAATACTATTTAATGATCTTTTCCTGTGTCATTCTCTGCTATCGGTATTGTTGAGTACAGTGCTTGTAGTAATAATACACGACTGTTCCGAGCTTTCTGTAATGTTATAGTTTTAATTACGGATACAGGCGGAGGTTTAAAATAACGCCCGAAGGTATTTATGCTCCCAAATACCTCTCGTCTTTTTAGCGAAGTGCACTTTTCTAATACCTTACCGGTAGTGTCTTTAGATAACTTTGACATTGCTTCTTGGCGCAAATATGCGTCAGGGCCATCTTTTCCAAGAAGTGGTAGTAATTTATGATCAGATCATCCCTGCAACTCAGTTGCCAGATGATATCGTTTCACCATATCCCTTTTCGACCACTCTTTTTTTAAAACAGATTACGCTATACAGAATGTTTAATATTCAGATCTAAACAGATAACGAGATATAAACATGTAGATATTTATTAATTTTTTGACCATCAGTATAAAAGGTATAAAAGATATCAATTTCAATACCCTGTTTGCCTACTTGCTGCAGTATAACATTGCTGACAGCCACCAAAATAGAATATTAAGTAGCAACCAATTATTCTTGAAAACCTAAATAAGATAAGAATAATTAAAGTAATGTATTGCCAGTCGCGCAATCGGATAAAATATGAATTCGCTGTCCTATAATCGCTGTTTGGCAGTTTTAAAGCCGTATGAACTGCAGTTTTTGACTTTTAGATTTAGTAGAAAAACATTTGTGGGAAGATTTAGAGAGAAACAGCAGTAGCGATCAGATAAACCCCATGACACAAATGATGCAGGCAAGCATTCGCTCTATAGAGCGACGAGTCTACAAGTTTATACTTCAGTATATTTTTAAGAAAAGTTACTCCAACCACCATCAAATGGTGAAAACTAGTTTAGTTGTAGAAATGTATATTTATGTAAATTACTCTCCGAGTATATCTTGATAGAGAAATAGAAATCATCGTCCTACTGGTATTTATCAGGTCTATCGGCAAAATTATCTTTATATTTTCCTCAGGAAGTAAAAAGAGCGGATTATAATTAGTATCACTATAGGTGATAAATTCATTAGCAAGCATATTCAGTCATTGCATTCCTTAATGCAATTATATCCATCGTCACCAGCATCGCCTGGGCAGTTGTACAAAAACCTGGATAATTTTGACTAGAGAGACGGGATAATACTACGGTCTAGAAAAAATTGGTAACTAAAAGTCGAACGCATTATGTATAACCTCTTCTTTTAGATGTCATAAAAAATTTAGTTAATCTGTTATTATTAATTTCAAGAGGAAAATCGTAACGCGCTTAAGATAGACAGGCAGTGTACCATATGAAGCCGCGTGTTATCTTCGTAATTTATTTGATTTTTTTAAAAGATTTATTTCGATCCATCTGCTGAATTCCTAAAAATTAATATATCGCAGAATATAAAGCAGTATTTAGATTATAGATATCTCTGAAAGAGAGTAGCTTAGTCGTTCAGATCATATTGCGCTATGTTTAATGTAGTTTCGCTAGAAGAGAACTTCCCAGTAAGATTATTAAATTTTTTCTTGGAATTGAAAAGTTTGTAACAATATCGCTAATTATAATGAATATGCTCCAAGTGTTAACCATGTTCATGGTAACAACTAGGGTAGGATAAAGTGAAATGAGTTGCTCAATGTATGAATTCACATCATCTACCAGATTGTCACTTATCTCAACTAATGAGATGCAGTTTTAATATTGGTAGAGAATAAAAAACTCTTTTGAGCTGTATAACTATTTTCTTTTTCATGCCAACCGCTGTAGCGAAAATTCTTTTTATAATATAAGGGATTTCTAATAATAAGTTTTACAAATATAGCCGTAAGATTACTTTAGTAACGCTGACAAGTTAATGTATCTTTAAATTTTATTACTGCCTTACTTGTTTTCTTTTTCCTGAGTTTCGTTGCTACCGCGCGTATTGTAGACGAACAACTAGGTTTATGAGAGCAGTATTGTTTAGGAATTTGGCATGAGGGAGAGGAGCTTCTATCCGATTTACATTACAGAAGATATTTCAGAAGTGTACTTAAATCTAGGAATTACCATTATTTTTAGTTATTACTCATTTTTGATAAAAATATACTGACTCACCCTATTATATAGGGTGCTGAGGGAGAGGATTCGCCACTATTTCTCTCGTTTATTGGTTATACTTCAAACTATTTCTAGATTATAGAAAAGTACACTATATAGTACGTGATTTATTAGAAAGCTTATTTATTGCGGTATTTTTCTACTTATCAACAAGCTAAATTAGCGGATTATAGACATTTTTGTTGAAGTTATTATACAATTATTTTTGTCTATATAACTTTAAGTCTCATATCTCGAAAGATAGTATGGTTTTTTTTGAATAATTCAAGTTTAACCTTGATCAAGCTTTTATAGACTGCAATTGAGTTTTACAAATCAATATTGATTGAGTAATTTCTAATTGTGCACCTAATCATATTGATGAGGAATAATCATAAGCTATTGACCAGAATTAAATAATGGCTTTACAGCCCATCTTCTATAAGCTAATTAAATCGCTTGATTATGCCATTTTACTTTAGTGTACATTATCGGGGTAAGAGTCGGTGCTCTATATTAAACTCTGTACATAAACAATCGAATTCCTATTTTTTGGTGATTGAATATTTTCGCAGACTAAAAGGCGGTCTGTAAATTATTTCTCATTATCTATAAGTATGATAAATAGCCATGAGAATTGCTTAGTTAAGATTACATAAAAGTGTCGAAAATTAACCGCGGTCTTGACCTTATAAAGACGGATAAACCTATCGAGTGGCGTGATCTATCGTATACATACGAAAAGATAATAGCGTGAAGTTTTATTTAAAATTTTCGGAAATATTCACATCTACATGCAGATAAATACTTAGTATCTTTTAAACGCTTTACACTTTGTTTTTGGTGCTTTCTGTTTTATTTCACGAAAATTCCTTCTCATGCCTGTGTAAACAGGGATCTATGCCAGATCGAGATATACTACTGGGTTCAGGAATTCATGTACGATTGACAGCAGGTCGTTAAGAGGGGAAACGTTTTTATACAAAAAGGACTACGGCCTGTTGAGTGGGGCACAGTATAGTTAGCAGATGCTAGGAATAATGGCTGTGATTATTTGGTTATGTTAGCAGAGTTGTTGCTTTGCTCACAAAGAAATTTATAGCCAGATCTATAATTTAATTATTGTAATTCAAACAACCTTCTCCAAGTTAAATGATTCAGTAAATAAAATAACCTTACATCACAGAACTCAGCTATCATTTTTAAATCTGCTAAAATAATTTCATATTTTAATATAAAATTTTTATCAATAACTCTTTGGTTACCTAACCTTATTAGGCGATAGTGACTAATGTGATGTTTATTAGTAAAGGTTTCGTATGATTTTGCTCCATCTAAGTAAAAGATGGACTTTTTATCAACAATTAGCTCAAGAAAACAGACAACACACTCTGAATTAAACTCTTCAAAATATTATTACTTATATGACCTCTTTCGATCTTTGGCGATTAATTAAAACAGCGATTCCTTCTTTTATTTTATCTCCTCCTTCCATATTCTTTAGCTTTCCTATGTGGAATAGAATGTTTTCATTTAAAGAATTTATGGAAAAATGTTTCATCGATTTTAAAATGCACTTAGTGAATTTAAGTTAGCCGTCGCCGATGAAGTTAAAGAGGCAAGTAATACAATCTAAATGCTGCTTTCAAATTAATACTATTTTTGCTGACTTTTGTAAAATCAAGATATTCAAACATACATCGCAGATAATTAAACTATTTATCCTTGTGATGTAGTTTCGCAAGAAGAGACTCCCAATAAGATTATTAAATAATTTCCTGGAATTCGGGGAATTTACAATGATATTACTATAATCATAATAAATCTCTCCAGGGATTACATTTTCACTGTGACGATATGAGTAGGATAAAACGGAATCAGTTGCTTCAAGATATGAATCGATATCATAAGATTGTCGTTGAACAAACTAATAAGATGCAGCTTTATGTTGGCAGAGAGTAAGAAAAAATTTCTTTGATCTGTATGATTGTTTGCTTTTTCATGGCAACTCCTGTAAGGAAAATCCTTAATACAGTATAATAAATTTCTATCAATAACCTTGCCATAACATAGGTAATCATCAGTATCATTTTGTTTTTGTCCATTAGTAAGGGGAACTTTATACTGTTAAGTTTAGTTAAAGTAAATATTATGCTCTTTATTGGCCTAAAAAAGTGACTATGATTTTAAACGTTTTAGTTTCTTGATGATGGTTGAGCCCCCTTAATCATCGTGATATTTTGTTCCCCCTTTAACTATAACCTTAGTAGCCATTTTACCATGAATGTGGTTGTGCAACGAAAGTCCCTATAATGATCAGGAGGCAAACACTTATGCATTGAAATGACTTATGCAACAGAGTAAGGGTTATTAACCGAGTTACTACAAATATCAAAAACCTCAGTACGATCACTAAGCTTGCATATTACCAACAAAGGTAAATTCTTGTGTTTACAGATCTTTCTAATCTTTTTAGACAAATTAAGTAATCATTCTGTTTATCGTTATACTGACCATGATACGTTTTTATAAAACACTATTTAACCATTATAGTGAATTTAGAATCTCACACTCATTACGAAATTATTAACAAACTTGGTGTATGGCGTTTAGGGGTTAACGTTTTATTATAATGTTTCATAAATCTATTCTACATCTTTAAATTAGACGTTTTTTACCATTGGAGTCAGCAGTTCAAATTCTATTAGCCTGCTTCCAGTTTTTCTAAGCAGCCGAATGAGAGAAAGAGATCAGCTTAAATATTATTAAAAGGGTTGTTTTTAAGCCGCAATTCTTTGTGCTTCGGCTTCATAGCTTCACTGTCGTAAAAGGCGATTTAATTGGATTTATCGTTTTTATGACACCCAGTGCACTAATAGAAAATCACAGAATGCCAGCTGTTCTTCTTGCTCTTTCTCCAACTTATTTATCGCTTCAGGATATGCTGAAAACTTTCCTAACAAAATATCAAGGAGTTTATTAACGGCATCACAGGCTCTCTGCTAACCAAACCTCCTTCAGCTCATCTTAATTTTTAGTGTTACACTCTTTTGGAGGAATAAAGCTAACACATCAGATGTTTTATGTACCTAACAAGATTTATGATACATATCCTGGAATATTTTTGCTACTGCATTCTAAACCAAAAGGCATTACTATCTACAATAGTAAGCCTAGATATGCAGCTAAACCGCTCGTGCGGTCATCCCAGAAGTTCGCCTTAGTTTTAATAACCTTCTTCAACTGCAACGAGCTCATTACATCCATGCGCAGTAATGATAATAATGACTACTAGGGAATGGTAATCATTATGCCTTTAGCTAAAAAATAAACATAGCGATATCGCTTAAATTACGTAGGCTCACCATTATTCCAATGTTCTTCAAGTTATTGCTGTTTTAATCTGCTGATCGTGGTACTTGTAAGATAAACCATCCACTTCTTATCGAAAAGCCTAAAGAATTTTCTGAAAATTATAAGTGGAGATGCTTTGCCGATAGGTTATGGTAGAACAATTTTTCGGTGCTTTTGCACGATTTAGTTGTCACTGCGATCCCATGATCTTAGTTACTTTAATCTCAATATTACAATACCAGTCTCTACTATATGGTTCGATATAGTACATAACCGTTATTGGTTATAGCAAGGCAGCGTTGAGCATGTTGTCGAAGGATAGCCTCTTTTTAAGCTTATCCTCAACAGCAGTGCCTATCAGACACCTGGCAAATTATTACAAATGAGTTCATGCAAGGGATCACAGATAAAATTTAATTTTATAGGTATCTCTAGGATAAATTCATGCATATAATTTTTTCTGTTATTGACATAATTTACAAAATCAATCAGAAAATACAAGGCTATCGGCGAATCCATACATCAGAAATAAGAATAAATTTTAAGTTAATGGTAGTGATGCTTATATGGGAATTTTTATTCACGAGTAAGAGGTAACCACTATCAATGGTTATGAAAGAGGTAAAAAATGAATTGTTGAGCTGAAGCTCCGATGGCTAATTCAACTCGCAATATAATTATGATGCATAACAAAACTGGTTTAGATAGTATGAGCGGGGAACTGCACATGATTAGATTTTCAATAAAAATTATCTCAGCATTAAACCTTACTAAAATCTGTTGCTGATAAATATGAACTCTAAAAAAAAGTTAATACTGAAAGGTTGCATGAGTGGTTGTAATGATAGTGATGATAGGTAAAACTGTAATTCACTAAACTTGAATAATTTTATGAACTAGAGTTCACTGATGAAATAAGGTGTAAATTAGCAAACCTCATCGAGGTTAGTAGCAAGATTGCCTGCAATAAGGCTGATATAAAGCTTGCAACCTATTGGTTAAAATCGTAGAAATCTTGCAAACGGGATAGGGTTCGTATAGAAACCATGATCAGTTGGCTATTTCTTACTATGTTATTTTTTGGTAGTCCTATATTGATACTGCCTATTGCGATCCAGAATGGTAATCCGGTGATTTTTGAGTAATTAACGCTATAAATTGTTATTATTTGCTCTGGAGTGCTGATATTACTGATACTGCCAGATATCAGATCAATGGCTAGTCTATTTGATTATATTAATTGTTGGTGTTTGGCAATTGCTCTTCAGTTAACGTTTATTACCTTCTATTTTACTGCCTTTTAGTTTTCTACTTTATATCAATGGTTTTGGAATGTAGATAAATTTTACTTTCTATTTTCATTACTGACAATTTTATTGATTCTCAGTTATTATATTAATAATGATTTTACCTTCTCTTG
Organism: Arsenophonus sp. NC-PE1-MAG3; assembly: GCA_052174455.1. Classification (GTDB taxonomy): domain Bacteria; phylum Pseudomonadota; class Gammaproteobacteria; order Enterobacterales; family Enterobacteriaceae; genus Arsenophonus. The sequence continues at coordinate 187,424 of JBQMRP010000030.1, forward strand.
GATTAGTACGTGTACTTGCTATTTTTTTATTAATAATGTCATTTATTATTACATAGATAGCGCATGAGAAATATTCAGTCTAGCAAGAGAATATAATTTTTCTATTATGAAAATCCCATTTTTACTTTTTACTGTCAATAGTATTTGATTTATTGCTAACTATTGTTATTTATTTAAAGTTGCTAAAGTTACAATTACCGTTACCAATTTTATTGGTAAATTTTTCATTGTGCGCTCAGTTAATTTAAAAGTTAGGTATATAGCTATTTTAGTTAAATAATATTTTTATCAAAAATCCCTTCTTTATCTTTAACTTTAGAATTAACACTAAAGTGTAAGGCAAATCATAGAAACAAAATTTTAAGTAAGTGAATTAAAAAAAAGAAATGAAATGTGTGCATATTTCCACCCTATTAACAATATAAGCATACTTAAACAATCTTACTCTATAAATAATGTCGCTATATCGATAGAAAGAAAGTTAGTGGTCATAAAATAGCAAAAAAAAATAGTATTATTATCTCTAAAATAGAGATAATTAAGAGCATTATTCTACAAATAAGAATGCTGATTTTTCGGATAAATAAGTATGAGATGATATTGATAAATATAATTGTGTAAGTGAATATTTATTTATTTTCGAATAAACTAATACTTTGAACTCAAAAGAAAATGTGCGATTCAATTGGATTACAAGAGGTATGGTCTGCGTTAGCCATGTGAATAAAATTGAAATAACTATTAGCAAAATCATTCATGTCAAATAATTAAAAGTGTTATTTATAACAAATAAATTGATTATCGATGTTTCTGTTCATGATGATTCTATCAAAACTGTACGCAACAAGTTACCTCTAAATTATATAACCTAAAATAACTGAATTACCCGTAAATAAGAGCAAAACAACCAATTTACTAAATATAAGTATATAATTATTATAATATTTTTATATTAACCAGTTTTAAAATCTTCTTTATTGATATAAAATAGAAAAAATTGCTTTTATTTTAATAAAACTGTATAAGCTCTATCTTATTACCATCAGAGAGATATAGCTAATATGCTCAAGTACTTTTTTCAATAAAAAATTAATGAGTTTTACCGCAAAAGGTGCATTATTCATTAATGCTAGTGAAGAAGCGGCATTGATGCGTTGTTTTGTTAGGAGAAAGATTGTAGGTATATGCCGTTGGATACATATACCAACTCATTAGTAATTTAATGGCGCTTTTTTCTAAACAGCTGGGCTAATAAAAGTGATGTAGGACTATTGTTCTTATATTAATATTATTGCAACCAATCGATATGGTTAAAATTATTCCTGGTAGTCTATTTTACTTACCGATGTTGAATTACTGAATAAGTTTGCTAGTTTTAATGATCACGCTAATCGGTGAATTAATCCCTATTGAAAAATAGGTGAAAAAATATCAGTCAGCGCACTTTTATTGATCACCTATAAAAATAAAAGTGATATTCGAATAAGGTAAAAATGCAATATATCGATTATCAATATTAATTGAGGAAACTGAATTGTCCGCGGTACTTATTTGAATGTTTTATTATTTGTTTTAGCCAAAACAAAGCGCCACTTTTATTATGTTAGTTAATACTTAATTATTATTACACTATTATTTTTTTCACAATTTTGGGAAATATAGATCTATCGTGTCATAACTTTGTTATGTTAATAGATTACTCTTGTATTTTAGCGATCGCTATTTCAGAAGCAATTACTTCTACTCTGGCAGCAAAAACTCCATAAGGAGCCCATTATTAATGGTAGCACAGCTTTGAAACAATTAAGTTAAAATTATTCAAGAAACGTTATTACAATTTACCACTTTAGTTGAAATCAAATTATGCCATTCTTTAGGAAAATTGATTTTGCTAAAAATCAATCATTAGAAATTAATATTTAAGCAGTTTAAAATTATAAAGTATTGCCCGGTATTAGGGCATAAGGTTATTTGACAAGTGAATACTGATGATATCAGCACTAAATAAATTCAATGGTATGTTAACCATACAATGACAATAAACACTAAAAGTACTTAAAAATTAAGATAAAACCATTGTTGTATTACTTGATAATAATCTACTTGGCATTCTTTGCTATAAAAGGTAGTAATTACGCTCAGATATTATTGATGCCGTAAATTAATTTAAAACTGAGTATATTCTAATGATTGAAAATGGCATTAATGATATTTTTGCAATAAAAGTCATAAATGTTGGCAAATTGCCATGAGCAATGGAACGAATGTTGCTCTTGAAACCGCTGATGCGGTATTTACTTATAATCAATTAACTTGATTAGTTGAGATCATTATCTTATTACGAACAACAAGAGCTAATATTCGTTAAAACATTGCTTATCGCCTAAGGACTAAAAGTCGTTCCATGGTGGCCAGTTTATTAGGCGTAACTGGGTTATGGAAAATCTATTTTATCGGATTTCTGTGCCACTACATTAGTTAGTATAAATATGCTTCGTTTATTGAACGACTAGCTAACATGGAATAAATATTTTATTAAAAATTGTTTATTTTTTTGATAAAAGAAAAGTATAGTTTTATAATCTTTTTTCAAAACACTGTTGTGTTTAACTCGGTTAGTTTTTAGTATTAATTATTTTTATGGATTAAATAGCGATAGGGACGTTTATGAATTTCTTTAGCTATCAATTTATGTTCCATAAAACAGCAAAATGCAGGAATATCACGAATTGTAGCCGGATCATCTGCAATAATTAATAAGGTTTCACCTTCAATCATCTGACGAACCGTTTTTCTTATGATCATAATTGGTTCAGGGCAACGTAATCCTTGAATATCAAGGGTTTGATTAGGACTAGTAAAAATATTTGACATAGGTGTTTTGTTTTAAAATCTATTTAATAATAGGTTAAAATTATATTTTAAATTAAATAAAGTTGCCGATCATTTTCTAGAGAAAAAACTTTTTTATTAATTTTTGTTTTTATTTATCTTAAGTATAATAATGTATCGTATGAATTTAATTGTTATGGGTTTTCTCATTCTTTTTAAGAAAAAGGTATAATATGTTTGAATTAATGCCACAACAGCGTATTAAAGCACTCATCTATCTTTCCTTTTTTCATATTTTGATTATTACTTCCAGTAATTATTTACTACAACTTCCGATTACCATTTTTGGTTTTCATACCACATGGGGAGCATTTACTTTCCCCTTTATTTTTTTGATAACAGATTTAAGTGTACGTATTTATGGTGCTTCTCTAGCTCGACGGATTATTGCTATTACTATGCTTCCGGCTTTTTCTATCTCCTACATTCTTTCAGCATTTTTTTACCAAGATGAATGGCAAGCGTTTATTACCCTAAATAAATTTAATTTATTTTTTGTCCGGATTGCGCTGGCAAGCTTTATGGCTTATGGTTTAGGTCAAATTATGGATATTTTCGTATTAAATAAATTACGTAATCATCGTCGTTGGTGAATTGCACCGACTGTTGCAATGTTTTTTGGTAATTTATTGGATACGGTTACTTTCTTTTTCATTGCATTTTATCACAGCACTAATCTTTTTATGGCGACAAATTGGGTAGAAATTGCTTTAGTTGATTATAGCTTTAAATTATTTATTTGTTTGTTATTTTTTCTCCCTGCTTATGGATTGATGTTGAAGTTAATTCTAAGTTATTTTTTCCAATCCTAACGTGAAAAGAATTATTAGCTAGTAAGCAGATAATAATTAAGTTAAATTAAAACAAAAACTAGCCTAATGAAATATCTATTTAACTATTTAGTTCTGGATTATTATTAGATCCTCGTTGTTTCATACAGCCATATTCATGGCAAAATGGTTACTTAGAGAAATGTAGTTGATGGGAAATATTATGATGGATAAAGTTTCATTCTAAGCAACTACAACACCTAAAATCATCGCTGCTCTATATAACCTAGAAAAAAGCTTTCGTCTACTTTGGATAAGTATTATGGCATCTATGAACTTGCTATTGATAAAAGGTAAGACGAGATCATATTGATGATCAGCTATGATATCTACATTCCATTAAAGAAAAAGATTTGTATTTTGTGATCCATTCAGTTAGTAGACAAAATAACTTTTTACAACAGTGGGTTTACAATTTACTAGACTTCCAGTAATGCTAAAATTCGTTATAACACTGTTTTATATCGAAGCCTTCTGTTCTTCAACTTTGATCTTTAATGTGGTATTCCCCACCACTTATCGATAAACATTGACCGGTAAAGTAGTAGGTTATTTATTTTTTTAGTAATCTTATGATGTTTTCTCCCTCCGCTAATATCATTTTTCTTACCCCTGTTTATGGTTATCTCTTTAATACACTGTTGCAGGTGAAATATTCAGCCATCACTAGTAATGTCCCGGTTATTTATTGCCATCTAGCAAAGTGCTTTATACAAATAAATATTGTTCATGTAGCGTTCAATAACTTTTTGGCTAACGAATATCGTAACTCAGCAGTACCTTACGGCTATTAATCTATCAGTTTATCGGAATAAGTAAATGTCGTTGAGAAAACGGATTTCGCAGCGTCTGATGATGCCATTTTGTCTTCACATAAACAGGTTGAGCAGTTCAAGTTGCGTTAGTTATTCCATCTTACTACCATCATTTCCTAGTTTTCAGCAATGAAACTTGGCTTGGTTGTAATGCTGGTTATCGGATCGTTTGAAGAGTTTAGTCTGCTGACTAGCGTTGTTAGCACTCGACCCCATTCGTGATTTCATTAATCAGTATTTTCAGGAAGGTTAAACCTTTCGCACCATCCTGCTGTTCTGAGTGACGATCAGTTTATGCCTTTTGCCGGGGCGAGCGTTCAATGATAACTTAAATTACTTATTAGTTTTTGTACAGTTTTTCTATTAGCGTCAGTGCACGTATAGTGGTAAAATAGCTGGCAAGGTATGATTCAAGTGTTTAATAATCTCTTATCCTTAGATATTTATGCCGGGAATGTCCGATTGGATATTTAATATCTAGACGGGTTAAATACTGATAAATATCCACTTAAAAGTGTTATTAGTTTTGTTGCTAGTATTATCTGAATAGTAAAGAAATGGCTTATCGTGTGTCAATGTGTTAACGGATGACATCAGTAATAGCAATCATGTTCTCGGAGAGTGACAGGTTCCAGACGGTAATATAATGATAGCTGCTCTCGATAATAAAAGTATTTCTAGCGAAGTGATCTGACTTGTGGAGGATTAGTAACCTTTATCTTTATCTCATTCGTTAACAATTCAGATATAATGCCCTAGCAGACTTGGTTTAGTCATAGAGAGTAAATCTTTTGAGCTGTGATAGGTAGCTATCGGTATTGCGTCCACGCTGTTTGACGGTTTCGTGAGTTTATCTATCGTTTATACTACAGTATTATAATAAGATTGCGCACCTAACATCAGCGGACTCATCTTCAAGCGCTATTTCCATTTAGCGCAAAGATTCACATACTCCTTTTCATGCTGAAAACCCATTTAACTTACAATATAGTGTGCCAGATAATCATGCAGTCAGGCGATGAACATTAATTTAATGACCTCATATTTATCCGAATCCAGAACTATCAGATATTCAGCGGTATCGCGGCTTTTATAATCGTCAGGCAGAAAGTAAAGATAACTTCATTAAGTTAATGATTTTTTGCAATACTGGGAAAAGAAGCGGATAAGTTTCTGCGCAAATATAACGCATTGGTTGATATATGGTGAAGATACTCTGTACTAGTATAACATTCGTGTATTGGGAAAATGGCGATTTTTATTACTCAGATCGGATCATTTATTCCCAACCAATATCGGGTAATAATGGTAAAGAGGTCTAGTCCTTGCTAAGCTTTTTAGGATTGAGTTATTAACAAATTAGTGTATGCAGTCAGGATACAATTCCATCCTGATTCTTCATAAATCTATTCTCTCTCCTTAAGTTAGACGTTATTTACCATCAAAGTCAAACAGATAAATCTATTTAGTAGCTTTCAGTTTTTCTTAGCAGATGGATAAGGATTTAATAGCATTGGAAGGATTGTTTTTCGAACCATAGCGCTTCGCATTTCGGTTTGATAGTCTCTCTGTCTCAGAAGCTGATTTAATCAGATTTTATGTTCTTATGATTTCAGTACACTAATGAGAAGTTGTAGAATACCAGCGTTTTTATCGACCTTTCTCCAGTTTCTTCATCTCTGAAAAATACACTGAAAACCTTACTAATAAAACATCAAAGGCTTTATTAGTAGTATCGAGACTTTCTGCTAGCGCCTCCGCAGCTCACCTTAACTTTCGCTTATATACCTTTGGAAAAGGAAGCTAGCACATCAGTTATTTTGTGTATTAAGTAGCATTAATCTTGCATATCCAGGAATATTTTGCCATTGCATTCCAAAACTAAGGACCCCATCTTCATAGGAAGAACCTGGGAGATTCGGTTAAGTCCTCGTGCTCACAAGCCATTAGAAGTTAAGTCCAGTTCGATTCTGACTATCGATAACCATTTTCAATTACAACGAGCTTTCTACCATCCATATAATAACGATGATAACAAGCAATAAGAAAAGGCGATCAAATTGCTTGACAGAGCGCATATACCATTAGAACACAAATAAACGTAGCGTGGTATCACTTAAATTATGAAAGTACTACATTGCCAATGCTTTTTTAAGGTATTGTTATTTCAGTCTGCTGATGGAACTTGGCAAGATATACCATTTGCTTTTCATCGAAAAGCCACTCAGGAGTTCGTAAAAATCTCCGGTGGAGATAACCTAACAGATACAAGCCATGTTCGCAACTCTTCGTCACTTTGCGTGTATTTTATATAAGGCGGTAGCAATGGAGCTCTTAAAGGATATTCTGTTGCCGCTGCAATCCCTGACCTTAGGCACTTTAGCCTCAATATTGCTAATACCAATTTGTATGGGTTCACTGTAGCAAAATCATTATGATCGACAGAATTGGTGATCGTAGATAAGGTGGTGTTTAGTATGTTATTCACTATAGCTTCGAGCTTCCGCATCAACAGTAGTGTCTATCAACTAACTGTTAACATTATGGATGAGTTTATAAAAGAGATTAGAGATAATCTCCTAATCTATCAGATATCTGAGTAGATTTTTTTTAAAGTATATAATATCAATGTTATTGAAATTATTTGTAAAATTAATTGCAATAGATAGCACCTCTACCATCTTAAAAACCTATACTACAGAAATAAGAATATTCCTATGCTACCTCACGGAGATGAGGATATCAACTTATCTGAATATCTTCAGGAGTAATCCCAATCATTTCATCAATACTATATTCGTATCTTTGATAACGGAAATCAAGCAGATTTTTTAATAAATTAGATTTTAGTGCTACTCGCATCGATAATTGATGAGTATGATTTTTTACATGAATTGCCAACATATTATGGCGGTAATGGCAATCACGGTTTATAACTTAGTTTCTAATGATTATTTGTAATCCTTGAAAATTAAAATAACACAGATGAGCAATAGTTATTATTTGACTTGAATAAGTTATATATTTTAAAAAAAACATATAGCCAATAAAATTGAATTTTTTTGAATTATAGATGATTTTATATATTTCTGGTATTAAATAAATAATATAAAAAGAAAATAAACTATGGATAGAAAAGAAATAGATCCTTTCTTAAAAAAAAATCTAAAGAAATAGTCGTTGAGTAACTCAAATGCTAATATATCTCAAAACCTATACAAAAATATCAACGGAATTGAAAATTAATCGTTCAATAATTAATAATTATATTAAGAGAGGCTTAAGACCGAGTGTTAATATTCTTAAGAAATTGTATTAGCAAATATAGGCGTTGAATAGTTGATAAGTAGTTCTATTGAATCAATAAATTAGAAAACATTCAATAAATAAGATCACTCACAGGAGAGGAATCTCTCCCCCCCCTATCTATGTACACAAAAAATTCTAACAATTTTTTAGAGGCACTAGAACCACGAGAACCTGCTCAACTAGCTAAATTTCTTAGTAGAAATAGTGTTGTCTACTTAGTAGAATTGATTGATCTAGAGAAAATTAATCCCTTTAAAACTTGAAAGTAGATAGAAAATGAATAACTTTACATATGGATTTTATATTATAAGGATAATTTATAGAGATTTTATTCAAAATTGAAATCAATACTACTGAAATTATTTCAGAAGCAGACTGCTATAATCGTAATATTACGAGCTAAAGCCTAAATATGAATCAATCTCGTAAAAGTAAAAATACTTAAATGGGATTAAAGCTTAACTTGTATTAGTATAAAGTATATTACTTCTATATTAAGAAGTATTTATTTTTTTAATCATTGATATCAAATTAGAAAATCGCTTCTAACCTTAATAAATCCAATAAGTTCCCGACAATTTCCGGATATTTCAATAAGTATTAAATAAATTACTTCTCATAAATACCGAAATGGTTTAGGCTAGATTTTCAGCATTTATTAGATTTGCTACATTGACAAGTGAATTATATTAGAATGATTGTAAAATACAAATGGTTTTATATTCTTAATATATTAAGTGCAGATTTCTATCGAGTTATTCCTATTTTGGTGTGTAGTATTTTGAAAATGTAGCGTATTCTGCTGATTGCTTTCGTGTATGATTTCAACAACAGAAAAACGCTATGTCATAAAAGTCTACCATATAAATGTCCATAAAACTAGATATTACCGTAACTTCTTACATGAACTTATCTGAGATTAATGTTGCCAGGTAAGCTAATAGGTACCGCTGTTGAGGCGAAACTTTAAGCGATGTTGCGCAATATACTCAACGCTGCCTTGTCTATGAATATTTATGCTGTTATCCATAATGGTTATTTACCAAAGTGAACCATGTAACTGGTATTGACGATGTTGAGATTAAAGTGTCTAAGGTTAGGGATCGCAACAGCAACAGAATGTTTTTCAATAGCTTGGTTGCACCGAATTATTTGAAACGTGTAAAAATTTCGAAGAATTACTCTTCTGCTTTCCATACCCGCGAGATGTAATTTATCGGGGATTTTTACGAAGCTCTGGGAAGTTCTTTGTAAAAAATTATAGGCCTATCTGAACTATCATAAGCAAGCTGAAACAGTAATAGCTTAAATAGCGCAGGCAATATAGTACTTGCGTGATTTAGTGATACGCCTAATATTTATTTCTGTTCCGATGACATTATAACCGTACTATAAGATAAATTAATTGATTTTGCTTGTTTGCTCATTATTGGTGCCACTGAACATGGATGTAAAGAGCTCATTGCAGTAGAAGATGTTTATCAAAAGTTAGAAGCGAACTGGATATAACTTTTAGATAGCCGTAAGTAAGTAGATTAACTGTATTCTTTAAGTTTGTTATGGAAGACGGTGTCATTTTTAGAATCTAATTACAAAGGATATTCCTTGACATGTCGTATAACCTAATTGAGTATATAAAACAGCTCATCCACTACTTTTACTCGCTAAAGGTATGCAACACTGAAAATTAAGACTAAGAGCTATAGGAAGTTTATCTACCAGAAAGACATGATACCGATAATAAACCCCTTTATGTTTTATTGGAAAGAAGATTTCAGTAAATCTTTTGCAAGATGAAGAAGTTGGAGAAAGATTGAAAAGAGTTCTTGGTATTCTGCGATTTTCGTCAGCGCACTGGGCATCATAAGAACGAGGAATCCAATTGAGTTGATTTTTGCGTTAGTGAGGCTATGAAACTGACGTATGAACCACTGCACTTGAAGAAAAAACTTTTTCAATTGCATTGAATCTGCTCTAGTTTGTTCAGAAAAACTAAAATCGGTTACATGGAGTTTGATCTATTTACCTATGGTAAATGGTAATAAGCAATATCTCATTTAAGAATAGAGAATAGATTTACAAAGTATTAGAATGCAATGAATTTATTAAATATTAGATTTCTAATAACTTGTCAAATTATATTATCAATTTAATGACCGATATTTAAATCGTGATCATACTTGCTGTTCAAGATAAATTTATCTAAGTAAAATGTGCTATAATTGCAATTGGAATATGAAGATCACATATACTGCAAACTAGGTTTTCAGAGTAACCTCGTGCTAGGAGGAATAGCAAGCGTTAATGAATAAAAACTTTTGTCAATATCTTATTAATTAATTTATAAACTTAGTTGTACTTTATTTATTACAATCGCTGTTTGATTTCTACTCTAAAATCTAATCAGGAGTGGAAAAATAATAAAGAGCTGTATGGGAATAAATTATGAAGAAACAAAGATTTATTAATCTTAAATTGCAGATGATTTATTTTCCGACTCCTACAATAGCTTTGATTTAACAATGTGTTTTTAACGTTATTACCTTTAATGAAGTTGGTATTTTATTATGCCTTTTCACTGAAAAGTTTTAATCTATTATAGAATTATAAGTGCTTTTTCATAAAATTTATTATTTAGGCCGTATTGACTGCACTGAAATACTATTTTTATGGCAGTATTTGTTATATGTCAATAGGTTTTGCTTTTATTGATGAGAGTTTTTGTAAGGGATACTGTTTCAGCGGATAGGTGGATTTATTATTACCACTATTTTCTTGAAATTATAGGAGTTTTTGTATAGTAGTTAAGGCATCAATATTTAATTTGCACTGTGGACTTATAGTGCATTGGCTACTATACTTTTGCACATCTCTACCATTATTATTACTTTTTACATTTTTTATATTATCAGTTTTATTATTACAATTGAGTTAAAATACACTATTTAGTAAGTGTTTTATGTTTGTTCAATAAAAATTTGAATTTTTATTTCCATCTTATATCCATGCCTGGATAGATTTATGTCATGTATTAACAAATTATGTTAAGTCAATTGCATTGCAATTGTTATTATTATAACTAACTTTTATAGTTATAATAACTTTATAATATATAGAACAATAGTAGTGTGTAGGAAGCGCGGCGTAAATGAAATTACCAGTAACGAGTTTGATGCAGTTGTTATTGATGCTGAATGCGAATAGAATTGCAAATTTTTAGTTAGATTTAAAGTATGTATTAATTTTAAAGTTTTTCCAATATATTCATACATGTATATTTGCTCATAGGAGGCGGGTTACCATTTCGTTAGGGGAACTCATGAAGCTAATTATCGATGGCATATGTATGATATCAGCCAAAAGCTCTGATTATATACGAATCAGATTACTATTGAGTACATGTGTAAAACTTGACCTGATAGCCAACACTAAACTTAATCGTATGGGGTTAGCGTTTTCAGATTTAGATAATGGTTGTATATATCAACGTCCATTTAGTAACGGAAAAATTTTGCTGCTATGTAAACAGATTACAGCATAGCAGTAGATAGAATTAGCATCCCTTTTACGCACTCTTTCTTTAAATAAACGAATTTAAAACTATTTAACGATTTTTAAAATGCTATTCAATTAATTTAATTAAAATTAAGATGATGGGATAATTGGTTGTACAAAATTGTATATGGAATTCGATGATGTCGTTTATTTAAAAGCTAAAGCTATTATTCCTGCGACAGGTAGCGAGGGAAGGATTTATCAGTTAACAATTAATGCGCATACTAATGCTAGTATGCGGTGTTGGAGTAGCCGGATGGCAGATATTCTATTGCAGGATATGGAATATGGAACAATTTAATTTAACTGGAAATGCTGGTGTGAATATAATTAGTGATAGGAGGGATGTTGAGAAAGAAGGTGGTTATTTACTTAAAATAGATGGTATCACTTTATGGAGCGTTATTAATAAAATGCAAAAGATTTAGTTGATTTATAATGTTATTGTTTAATCAATTATAATGATCCCGAGAAGGTGTAGAGGATTTGATGGCTTCTGTGAACTACATGTAAATTTAACTGAATCATTTATGTAAAGAAATGTTGAAGTTATGATTATCTTGTATTCTTGAATCATCCAAAATTATTGTTCAATTTTAATCCAATTAAAGAGTTTATCCTCTTATTCTTGCTTGCATTATATGATGAGTGGAATTTTAATTAAAGTAACCAGACAGATATTAATGATTAATGAAAAGATGAAGATGTTATGATCCCAGGATTATTTACTATTGGTGTTAGTGAAATTGCTTTTGTTTCTATTTATAGAAACAGAAGGTTTGCGTGGAAACTTATTACTTGATTTAGTGGTATTCTGATGTTATGAGAGATCATATCTAAAACAATCTTTACTGGAACAAATCTCAATCTGAGATACCAGTTAATCTGATATTAATGCAGTATTAATGCGTTTAAATCGCTTAGATAATACAGCTATCTTGCAAAGATTGTTGATAAAAATTCTTATGCTGTTATGAGTAATTTTCGCTGAAAAGTTGCTACGAAAAAGCAACTAGTTATACAGATCAAAGAGATTCTCTCCTCACTCCATGCCAACATGAAAGCTGTTTCTCAGTAGTTGGCTCGGAGACAATCTGTCGAGTAATGTTGATTTATTTGTTTAAACAACTAATTGCACTTTAATTTGCTTCATATTGTTACAGTGAACATGTTAACCGCTGGAAATACTCATTAGAGTTGTATAGTAATATCTCGAGTAATATTTCGTTGCGAAATCCTCGATCGCAAGAAAAGATTTAATAATCTTACTAAATGTCTTCTGATAAAGCTATATTACAGGGATAAATGATTTAATTATCTATAATGTATCTTGAATAGATTGATTTTACGGGGAGTCAACAAAAACAAACAGCTATTAATTTAAAAACAGCGTTTATATAGGCATTATTGTTTTTTTCTTTAGTAGCGGACAGCTAACATAAATGCCTAAATGATATTATTAAACTAATAAAATATTTTTCTAATCCATGATATGGAAACGTTACTTTTCATATAGAAAAACTAGAAACCGCGGGAAAGGAATGAGACAAAAAGAAAAAACAAATTGCACGGTCTTAATCAACAGAAATAGACAGAAATCATTGTAACCGATGAGATTTTGAAGAGTTTAATGCAGAATGTATTAGTTATTTTCTTAAGACAATTATCTACAAAGAGTCCATCCTTTGCTTGGATAGAGCTAAATAGTACAAAATTTTTGCCAGGAAGCATGAAATTAATCATAATTATCTAATTGGTTGGAAGCTCTAAATTTATTGGTAAGAAATTTTACATTTAAATTCTGAACAGTTATTTTCCCTGATCAGAAGGATGGTTGAATAGATTTCATGGTATAGGATTTTTATTACCGAATTATCTGGCCTGGAGAAGATTGTTTGAATCTTCAATAATTGAAATATAAAGTCGTCTACGAATTTGCTCTATAAGCAAAGCATCAACTTTTGCTAATTATAGCTGATAATACATATAGTAGTGAAAATCAACTGGAAATATGTAAAGCATTACAAGATTGTATTCAAGATAATTTTCTGTTTTTTATTTTCCGTAAAAGGAAATATCGATGGCTGAAGATTTTAGAAGAATTAAAGTAATTCCTGAACGTTTGAAGGCACCTTTTTGGATTATGCTTCATGCGAATTTAATACTAAACACATTAAATATGTAGAGCTAGATAGTTTAATAGAAAGAATCTTTGCAACAATAGAATCTACAAATTTTTGTACTGAAAGTTGAAGCATATAGTCGCTTTTGACCACCCTGATCGTAATAATATAAATTAGTTATCTCATACGCTATATTTTTCTATAGTATGGAGCTATGACTATGACTCGCCAAGCAGTTAATATACAACCTGAACTACGTGATTCTTTCTCACCTAAAATACGTACTTATTAATGCGTAGGATTAATAGTGTTGCGGAGAGATTAGATTATGAAAAAAAATTTCTATTTATCGTTATAATACAGACGTCGATAATATGCCACGTATACAAGACTACAATTTTACATTTTGCTGAAAAGCGTGACATGATGTTGCTGGATCTTTTAAATGTAATTAAAAGAAAATATTCTACTTTAGAATTTCGTTGTTTTTGTAGTAAAAACGTTTATGGATTTAATGGGTTAAATATCAATAGTAAAAATAACTTGGTCTGTATGACACCATTGTCAGATTTGTTTTGTAATAAAAAAGATTGTTGTTTTCCCTTACTTTAGGCTTACCAGTTATTCGAGATTTACTTGTTGATATGATCAAATTTATACTTAGTATTAAAATTCTCCTCATCATTAATTATGCAATAATTCACCTGATTATGAGTATTTATAGAACTCCTGCATACCTGCATAACTAAAAAATTGGATTGTTTATATGAGTGTATTTTTTGTTCTTAATGTTAATCTTATATTCAGAATTTTGCTGAAATCCGAGTAAATTATTGACAATGGTGGTTTATTAGCTGCTTATCGTTTTTAATTGATAGTTTCGGGATACTAAAATTGATATCAAATTAGATAATTTAAATGATGCTTTTAGTATATTTGCTGTCATAGCATTATGCATTGTATCAGTGTTTGTTGGAAAGGTTTGAATCTAACTAAAATTATTAATCAGATTAAATCGATGTTATTAAAACATAGTTACTATATTTAGTAAAAATTTCTGTAATTAAATATTATGAAAAATAAAAAAATAGAAACTATTATTTTAAATAATATTTATTTTGTGTAGTTAAAATTATAGTAATAACCTTTTAAAAACCGGCTGCCGGTTTTTAAAAGGTTATTATAATAAGCAGAATTTAATAAAGGCCTGCTTTATTGATAATCGTGCATAAAATACATTCAAAGAATCTTTATTGAAAACCGTCTATATAAAAAGTGATATTGTTAACTACGACGAAAACTAAAACCTAAAGGGATCACAATGCACAATTCCGTAATGAAGGAGTGGCTAGATTCAAGTTTTTTAGCTGATCTAAATCAGTCTTATATCGAAAAGATTTATGAAGATTATTTAATTAACCCTAATTCCGTTAATGTGGTCTGGCGAGACTTTTTTAATAAACTACCAGGTACAAACTTCAATGATGAATGCACTTATTCTCAAACACGTGAATATTTTTGTTCCTTATCGAAGGATTCTACACGTTATCAAATTTCAGTTAGTGATCCATTTTTAGATGCGAAGCAAGTTAAAGTTCTCCAACTGATAAATGCATTTCGTTTTAAAGGATATCAAAATGCTAATCTTGATCCATTAGAGTTATGGAAACAAGAAATGCTTCCAGATTTAGATCCTGCATTTTATGATTTAACTGCTGCTGATTTTGAAAAAAACTTTAATGTTGGTTCTTTTGATATTAACCAGGAAACAATGAAATTAAGTGAACTGTATACTGCATTGAAACGTATTTATTGCGCTTCAATTGGTACAGAATACATGCATATTACCAATTCTGAAGAGAAACATTGGATCCAACAGCGCCTAGAACTGGTAACGCCGGTTAATGAACAATTTAGCAAACAAGAAAAGATTCGGTTCTTATTAGAATTAACTGCTGCTGAAGGATTAGAGTACTATCTTGGGGCAAAATTTCCTGGAACAAAACGTTTTTCTCTAGAAGGGGGCGATTCTCTCATTCCGATGTTAAATGATTTAATCCGTTATGCAGGCAAACAGAATACGCATGAAGTCGTATTGGGAATGGCTCACCGTGGACGATTAAATGTTCTAATTAACATTTTAGGTAAGAAACCAAAAGATCTGTTTAATGAGTTTTCTGGTAAACATAAAGATCATTTAGGTACTGGTGATGTTAAATATCATCAGGGTTTTTCTTCTAATTTTAAAACAGAAGGTGCTTTAGTTCATTTAGCTTTAGCTTTTAATCCATCACATTTAGAAATAGTTAATCCAGTAGTAATTGGTTCTGTTCGTGCTCGTCGTGATCGTTTAAATGAAGGTAGTAGTAATATAGTGTTACCTATTACTATCCATGGTGATGCAGCAGTAATAGGACAGGGAGTTGTTCAGGAAATGTTGAATATGTCTCAGACACGTGGTTATGAGGTTGGTGCTACAGTGCGGATCGTAGTTAATAACCAGATAGGTTTTACCACATCAAATCCTAAAGATATGCGTTCAACACAATATTGCACTGATATTATGAAAATGGTGCAAGCACCTATTTTTCATGTTAATGCTGATGATCCAGAAGCGGTTGTTTTTGTTACTCGACTGGCATTAGATTTTCGTAATAAATTTAAACGTGATGTAGTTATTGATTTAGTTTGTTATCGTCGCCATGGTCATAATGAAGTGGATGACCCGAGTGCTACACAGCCAATTATGTATCAAAAAATAAAAAAACATGCTACACCGCGTAAAATTTATGCGGATAAATTGATAGCGGAAAAAATAGTTACTAGCAATGAAGTAACAAAAATGGTTAATCTTTATCGTGATAAATTAGATCACGGTGATTGTGTTGTTAATGAATGGCGACCAATGGAAACTAACTATTCAGTTTGGAAATCTTATTTAAATCATGAGTGGAATGATTGTTACCCTACTAAAGTTAAAAAAAAACGACTACAAGATTTAGCTAAACGGTCAAGTACTATTCCTGCAGAAATTGTCATGCATCCTCGAGTTAAAAAAATTTACAGTGATCGCCTAGCAATGGCAAATGGTAAAAAATTATTTGATTGGGGAGCAGCAGAAACTTTAGCTTATGCAACATTAGTTGATGAAGGGATACAGGTCCGTTTATCAGGTGAAGATGCAGGCCGAGGTACTTTTTTCCATCGTCATGCGGTTATTCATAACCAAGCTAATGGTTCAGTTTATGTCCCTCTGGCTAATATACGTAAAAATCAAGGAATCTTTG
The DNA here is from genome assembly GCA_052174455.1 of Arsenophonus sp. NC-PE1-MAG3. GTDB lineage: Bacteria > Pseudomonadota > Gammaproteobacteria > Enterobacterales > Enterobacteriaceae > Arsenophonus. The sequence continues at coordinate 204,235 of JBQMRP010000030.1, forward strand.
ATGTTTGGGATTCCGTTTTATCTGAAGAAGCGGTACTTGCTTTTGAATATGGTTATGCATCAGCCGAGCCACGAGTTTTGACTATTTGGGAAGCCCAATTTGGTGATTTTGCTAATGTGGCGCAAGTGGTTATTGATCAGTTTATTAGTTCTGGTGAACAGAAATGGGGACGTATGTGTGGATTAGTTATGCTATTACCCCATGGTTATGAGGGACAAGGCCCAGAGCACTCCTCTGCCCGTTTAGAGCGTTATTTACAATTGTGTGCGGAACAAAATATGCAAGTCTGTATTCCGTCTACTCCAGCTCAGATTTATCATATGCTCCGTCGCCAGATATTGTGTAATATGCGACGTCCATTGATTGTTATGTCACCAAAGTCATTACTGCGTCATCCTCTTGTGGTTTCTAGTTTGGATGAGTTAGCTAATAGTGAATTCCAGCTTGTAATTAGTGAAGTTGATCCAATAGATCCTAAAAAAATCAAACGTGTCGTTTTATGTTCAGGTAAAGTTTATTATGATCTACTAGATCAACGTCGCGAAAACAAACAAAAAAATCTTGCTATTATTCGTATTGAACAATTATATCCATTTCCTCATAAAGTTTTAGAAACTACGCTGAAGCCTTATGCACATGTTCGTGACTTTGTTTGGTGTCAAGAGGAACCTCTTAATCAGGGAGCATGGTACTGTAGTCAGCATAATATTCGAGATGCAATTCCAAAAGGTTCATTATTAAGCTATGCGGGGCGCCCTGCATCTGCTTCACCTGCCGTAGGCTACGCGTCTGTTCATCAAGAACAGCAAAAAATATTGGTTGATGATGCACTAAAAATAAATAAATTAAAGGATAGAAAATGAGTAGAAAAGAAATTTTTGTTCCTGATCTTCCTGAATCTGTTGCAGATGCTACAGTTGTAATTTGGCACAAGAAGCCAGGTGATAAAGTAGAGCGTGATGAAGTATTAGTAGAAATTGAAACAGATAAAGTTATACTCGAAGTACCAGCAACAGATTCAGGTGTCTTAGAATCAATTTTGGAAGAAGAGGGATCTACTGTTTTATCTAAACAATTATTAGGTCGCCTATATCTTAGTAAGAGTATCGTAATTCCGACTGAGGTAAAAGAAACTACAGAGTCAGTAGCAGCTAAATCTCAGACTACTAGTCTTAATAAAAAGAGTAATAATATACTAACATCTGCTGCCCGTCGTTTAATTGAAGAACATGACTTAAATCCAGACAATATTAAAAGTAGTGATGCAGAAGGGTGTATAACACTTTATGATATTGAAAAATATATTAAAAATCAATCAATAGCAAGAGAAAATATAGAAATTAAGCAACAGAGTGACATCTCTACAACGATATCATTAACATCTTCTCATCGAAGAGAAAAACGTATACCAATGACGCGTTTACGTAAATGTATTGCGGAACGTTTATTGGAAGTAAAAAATAGTACTACCATGTTGACTACCTTTAATGAAGTTAATATGAAGCCTGTTTTTGATTTGCGAAAATATTATGGTAAAAGTTTTGAAAATCGACATGGTGTGCACTTGGGTTTTATGTCTTTTTATGTAAAAGCAGTTGTTGAAGCTTTAAAGCGTTATCCTGAAGTGAATGCATCGATTGATGGTTCAGATGTGATTTATCATAGTTATTTTGATATTAGTATCGCTGTTTCCATACCTAGAGGTTTAGTCACCCCAGTATTACGTGATGTAGATACCCTTAGTATGGCTGAAATTGAAAATTGTATTAAAAAGTTAGCAGTTAAGGGACGTGACGGTAAATTAACGATTAAAGAATTGACAGGTGGAAACTTCACTATTACTAACGGTGGGATTTTTGGCTCTTTAATGTCAACTCCAATTATTAATCCTCCGCAAAGTGCAATTTTAGGTATACATGCTATAAAAGATAGGCCGATGGCGGTTGATGGTAAAATAAAAATTTTACCAATGATGTATTTAGCACTGTCTTATGATCACCGTTTAATTGATGGACGTGAGTCGGTTAGATTTTTAGTTGCAATAAAAGATATGTTGGAAGATCCAGTTCGTTTGTTGTTAGATGTTTAGATAACCAATCTGTAGTGAAGTTATTTATTCAGTTTAGAATAAAAGTTGATTAATTTTATTGACAAATGTTTAAATAAAAATATATAGAGACTTGTTATATCCTTGTCAGGTTAAATTATGGATAGAACATTATGAACTTACATGAATATCAAGTAAAACAGCTATTTACTCGATATGGTTTGCCAGTGCCGACAGGTTATGTTTGTAAAACAGTTAAAAAGGCAGAAGATGCTATCGTAAAATTGGGTACTAGTCCTTGGGTTGTGAAGTGTCAGGTGCATGCTGGTGGCCGAGGTAAATCAGGTGGTGTAAAAGTTGTTAATAATCGAGATGAAGTCCGACTATTTGCTGAAAATTGGTTAGGAAAACGCTTAGTGACTTACCAAACTGACGCATATGGACAGCCTGTTAATCAAATTTTAGTAGAAGCAGTAACGGATATTCATAAAGAACTTTATTTAGGTGTGGTAATAGATCGTGCTATTTGTCGAATTGTCTTTATTGCTTCGATTAAAGGTGGGGTTGAAATTGAAAAAGTTGCAGAACAAACACCGAAGCTTATTCATAAAACTATCATTGATCCTTTAACGGGTCCTATGCCTTATCAAGGACGTGAGCTTGCTTTTAAATTATGTTTGAGCGGTAAACAAGTTGAACAGTTTACTAAAATATTTATTGGGTTAGCAAAAATTTTTCTCGAGCATGATCTGGTTTTAATTGAGATTAATCCTCTCGTCATCACTAAACAAGGGAATTTAATCTGTCTAGATGGAAAGCTTAGTATTGATAGCAATGCACTATACCGCCAAGTAAAATTACAAAAGATGCGTGATATTTCTCAGGAAGATCCTCGTGAAGCTTATGCATTAGAATGGAAATTAAACTATATTGCTTTAGATGGGAATATAGGTTGTATGGTTAATGGCGCTGGTTTAGCCATGGGAACTATGGATATAGTGAAGTTATACGGCGGATCTCCAGCTAATTTTCTTGATGTCGGTGGTGGTGCGACTAAGGAACGTATAATAGAAGGATTTAAAATTATTTTATTTGATAAAAATGTTAGAGCTGTTTTGGTTAATATTTTTGGCGGCATTGTTCGCTGTGATTTGATTTCTGATGCTATCATTGAATCAGTTAAAGAAATTGAAGGAAAAGTTCCGGTTATCATTCGTCTTGAAGGCAATAATGCTAAGCTAGGTGCGCAAAAGTTAGCAGCTAGCAATCTAAAGATCATTGTTGCAACCAGTTTGACTGATGCGGTAGAAAAAGCAGTAGCAGCAGCAGAGCTGAAATAAATAATGTCAATTTTAATTGATAAAAATACTAAAGTTATTTGCCAAGGATTTACAGGTAGTCAAGGGACTTTTCATTCAAAGCAGGCAATTGCTTATGGAACAAAAATAGTCGGCGGTATAACACCAGGTAAAGGTGGAACAATACATTTAGGATTACCTGTTTTTAACACAGTACGCGAAGCAGTAAAAGTAACAGGTGCAACTACATCTGTAATTTATGTTCCTGCTCGTTTCTGTAAAGATTCGATCCTTGAAGCGATCAATAGTGATATTAAACTGATTATTACCATTACAGAAGGGATCCCTATCTTAGATATGCTAACAGTGAAAGCAAAGTTAGATGAAACTTTGGTAAGAATGATAGGGCCAAACTGTCCTGGTATTATTACACCGGGTGAATGTAAGATTGGTATCCAACCTGGACATATTCATAAACCGGGTAAAGTCGGTATTGTATCACGCTCTGGTACATTAACTTATGAAGCTGTTAAGCAGATAACTGATACAGGATTAGGGCAATCTACTTGTGTAGGTATTGGTGGTGATCCTATTCTAGGATTAAATTTTATTGATATAATAAAACTATTTCAGGCAGATCCTAAAACTGAAGCTATCGTTATGATTGGTGAAATTGGTGGTACAGCGGAAGAAGAAGCAGCTGCTTATATTAAACAACATATAACAAAACCGGTTGTTGCTTATATTGCTGGTATAACAGCACCAAAAGGTAAGTGTATGGGGCATGCTGGTGCGATTATTTCTAGTGGAAAAGGTACCGCAATTGAAAAATTTTCTGCTTTGGAAACGGTAGGTGTAAAAACTGTTCGTAGCTTAGATTCGATTGGTGAAGCTGTTAAAAAATTAGTGGCTAATAAATAACCTGGCTTATACTATGATTAGTATAAGTTATTTATAGATATTGGCATTTTATCTTTAAGTCGTGAATATTATTATTTATACTTACTTTCTAAAATTAGAAGGTTTTATTTTAATTAAAAATATTATTAATAGTTATATTTATTTTTAGTATATAGGTTTTTCGAAAATGCTGGCGTATTTTGCTGATTAATTTCCTGGAAAATTTCCAAAAATAGAAAAATGATTACCATGAGAAAGTCTACCATAAAAGTATTCAAAAACTATATATTACCTATAATTCCTTTCATTAATTCATTCGTAATTCTGCCAGGTAGCTGATAGCACCGGTTGTTAACGGTTAATCTCAAAGTGATGCTGCGATGAGCTGCTAAACGTCGTATTTTTGACAAACATATCTGCTGTTGTCCGTAACGGTTATTATTTTCTACAGAGAGCTATACAGACGGGTATTGACGATGCCTATAATTAAAGTACCATAGGTCTCTGTGAGACCACAGCGGCAACGGAATATGCTTTACCAGCTACTTGCTATCGCCTTATCTACAACGTACAAAATTGTTGAAAAGATTCTAACATACCTATACCTGTGAGACATATCTAACTGTGATTTTCATAAAGCTCTAAGTTTTCTTTATGAGAAAGTATAAGATATCTTATCTGCCAGTACTACCATGAGCAGAAGAGTTATTAGAAAATCTGGTGTATAGTGATCAGGCTATATTCACTTTTAATGCTTCATAAACCTGTTCTCTATTTTTAATTGGTGTTTGTTTACCACTAGAGTCAGCAGGCTAAATCCCTTTAGCAACTTAAATAGTATTGAAAGAGTTCTTTTCCCAAGCACTGTGCTTTGAGCATTAGTTTTGTATCCTCATACTGTTAAAAACCCAACTGAATTGGATTCGTTTTTCTTAATTGACATTCGATAGGCTAACGGAAAATCATAGAATGCCAACCATTCTTTTCGCTCTTTCTCTAGTTTTCATCGCTCCAGGATAGTATTTCGATAAAACTTTTTCAACAAAAAATAAAAGACTTTTTTGTGGGTCCCCCCATAGCTATCTGCTAGTTAAGATTCCTGCAGCTAAGCCTTAATTCAGTTGTATGCTTTTTTGGAATGAAGCTTAACATATCAGTTATTTTATGTACCTAACAATGTTAGTGCTTCGGCGCCCAGAAATATTTTTGCCATTGCATTCAAAACTAAGGGCATCTACTCTCATAGTAAGCCGTGTAGCCTGGTAGATAAGGTTAAGCTCTACTCTCGTAAGCCTATTAGAAGCTTGACTACAAGTGTTCGCTTCTGACTCTTGATAAGCATCTTTGACCGTACAATATCCTTATATTCATGCACACTGCCGCCGATATGACAGCAGATAAGCATTTATTTACCTATATAGAACAGCATATTTTATTGCCCAAGAAAAACATAACTCGTATCGTTTGAATCATGCTGTAGATATAATTCATTTATCTATTTACTTTTCAATCCATTTTTGTTTCAGTCTACTGATGGTACTAAGCACAAGAAGCATGCGCTTTTCACCAAGAATTGTCATAGAGCTTTGTAAAAATCATCACTGGATATGCGCAGGTAGAGACATGATAATAATTCTTCAACGTTTTATACCATTCGAATAAGGTGGCAGCAATAATCTATTGAAGTATATTCCATTGCCGTTGCAATCCTGACCTTAAGAACTTTAGTTTCAACATCCACAATAGCAGCGAATATAATTCGCTGTGATAAATAACTGTTATGGTCGATGGCATGTGTTCCTCCTGCCGATAAGGCGAGCTTGAGAATATTATCGCAGAATAACTTCGAGATCCGCCTCAACAGCTCTGCCTATCAGCTGCTTTGAGACCATTACGAATAAGTTCATACGATGATATCTGGTTTTGCAGATATCTGTAGAGTAGAACTTTTATGATGCATCATCTCTCTGTTGCTGAAGTAACTGATGAAATCAATTAGGTAGTAGGATACGCCAGCATCTCTAAAATCACATATATCAGAAATGAGCATAACTCTATCAATTAAAGTTAATTTTTATTTAAACAGAAATGAAAAGAAAAGATTTGATAAGACTAAAAGTTTTTAAGATTATATATCAATCGATAAATAACTATTATTAAATTTAGCATATTAAATATGTTAATTATCTATTAAAATTAATAGATTAATTATGCTTATGGCTTTTTAAATAGCAGTAAATAAAGTCCTGAAATGGGTTTATTTAAACTACTTATTCACCATTCTATTAGAATGGTTAAAAATTTTATTAGCTAAATATTTTTTTATTTTGAGTAAAAATTTTCATTATAGCATAAAGTTAGATTGTTACTAAATAATTATAAAAAGAGGACATCCAGTACGTTGGTTAAAAATCTAATTATTACTCTTCTTGTGCTGTTATATTATTTATCTAATCATATAATTCAGTGAGGAGTAAAACAGATAAGTCACTTATTTAATAAGTATACCCAATATAATATAAAATAGCTATTATCACTCACCATCAATCTAGGTATATCAGGCGAGATTATATTACAAGGTGTTGCTATTTTTAATAAAAATAGATTTAAGTTAAATACCAAACAGGTTGCTTTTTAATGGTGGTTCCAAGAAATACTTTCAGGCTTATGGTTAAATCGGTTGGTTGTTACTGAATGCGAGTTAATAATACCATTTTCTCATCAAACTTTTCTTTTAATAGCAAAATATTGCAACTAGAAAACATAAATGTTAGTTATCGAATCAACAGTGTTGGGTTGTTAGAAAGCAATATAACGGATGGAATATTGCTATGGGAACAAACTGCTTATAACCGATTCAGAGATGTAAATTTTAATTTACTACTGACAGTTTGAAATCAATAATATTCCACTTAATAATGCTACTAACAAAAAGAAATCTATAAACCTAATTCCTTTTTCATTAACGAACTACCGCTTATCTCAATAACAGGGTTATTTAATGTTGGCCATATTCAATGCATCTGTCAACCCGTTACTGTGTGAAAATTAATGTTAACTAAAATGCTGACTAGCAATTTTCTTCATCACTTCTAAATTGATCAATAAATTACAAGATTTTAAAAAAAAAATTAGTATAAAAGAATTGAATTTAATTAATAACCTCTTACAAAAATAAGGTTTTTGTGCCATTACTGGTTTATCTAGTAAAGTGAATGAGATTGCGCTTTCTACTGGTAATTGGAGCACTTTTAATAATTAAATTCAGTCTAAATGTTAATAAATTATTATATAAAAATTAATAAATTAGATAATTAATGACTGATATGATATTTACAAGTGATATTCTGTATTTTAACCATAAAATGGTTCTTATAGAGAAAGGTCTTTTAAACATTGAACCAGAAATAAATTAGCATGCTAAACAACAATCTATTAATGTTATTAATGCTCAATTAATAGATAATTGGTTTATTTTTTAAAATATACATTACCAATTAACTGAATTTACTGGATATTATTAATTTTAAATTAATTAATTCCTTAGTAAGGTAGGTCAAACGTTAATTTTTATTTTTATTTAATTAAATAAAAAACGGGATTATGGTAAGGAAAAGGGATCTTTACGGCGCGCAGTGGTATCTAAATAAGATTATATTACGATAACTTTATATACAATTTTCTCTATATAACAATCATTTTTACGGTCCTAATCAATATTAATATCAAAAATAGCTTAGTAAAATTCGCCACTAATATTCAACAGTAGACTAAATTCTGTTGTTTTTTATTATCAGGTTATGAAATAAATATTGATTTAGTAATCAATTTTAAATAAATATGGATGGAAATTTACCCATGCAAACATTAGCAGATTTTAATTTTGCTTTAAAAGTAAATTTGTAATCAGCTAATTCCATTGCATAAACGTTAATAGGAGAGTTATTCTATTAAATCTTTAGTAAAGAAAAGAGTTTATTCTATAAATAAAAGTAAAATAATGGTAGAAAGTAATAATTAAATATCATTTCTCTACCGCTGACAAAAAAGAGAAGAAAATTTTAATTGAATTCATTAGTTGTTAACTTGATCATTATGGTCAGCAGACCAGGCAGATTATTTCTGTTTTTTATTATTAGCTAATTTCATGTAAGTAGTACTAGTAAATAGTAAGGTATTAGTACTTTTATCATTACCAATATCGATATCTAATTCAATTTTGCTTAAAAGTCTCTAGCGAGTTTCTTGAGAATTACATATCTTACAAAGATCAGAGGCTGAATTTGCATGACTAACAATCGGTTTATAACAACGAATATGAGTATTAATCAAAGTAATATTACTACTTCCAGCTGTCTTTCTTGTAGTAATAAAAGCATATTAATTTTTAACCGATTAAAGTGGATAGTGAAAGCTGACTATCAGAAAAAATGTTATGATTAAGGTTTTTTTTATTTCTATTTTCATACATACTGGTGATAGGAACTCTACTGATATATTGCATTATTTTTATTCTAATCTTTTTACTTAATTGAATTTTAGATACCAATTTTTGGTAATTAATTACACCAATCAGCGCTTTACGGAAAATTTTATCCATGGTTTAAAACTTTTTATCAGGAAAAATTCTTTATTGGTGCAAGAAGTTAACTTGCAATAGAACTTCGATTTTAAAATCCTAAATAACAAAAAATAAGTGCTTTCTAACAAATGTTGGAAACAATTCTTTCATACCTTACTGATATGCTATTGATTCTAATACTCTGGTAATGAGTTTTTCTAATCTTTTGTTTCGCAAACTAGGATGAATAGATAAAAAACGGATAGAGCACCTTTATCGTTTCATTTATAGGGCTATTTTATTGGGAAAATTGTTGTTTTTCTTGAAGAAAAACATGTGGCTAGCTATGGTATTTCAATTTTTTTTTTTCAAAAAATCTTTTTTTAGTCAAATAATTCAGTAAACTAAAAACCTTATGCTATAGGAATTTACTCAGTTATCCTTTTAATTGGCTCATATAATTATTCATATTTTAAATATGGATTTTCTTAGCAATAACAATCTGATTACCTAGCTTTATTTGGCGATGGTGATTAATTTCATGCTAGCCGGGAAAGGTTTCGTATCATTTAGTCCAATCCGAGATAAAGATGGGCTATTGATCGATGATCAATTTAAAAAAATAACTAATATAGTCTGAATAAAACTATTCAATAATTTCATCGCTCATATGACCCTTTGTCGATTTCGGACGATTGATTAAGATCGCAATTTATTCTTTTTTTATCTCCCACTCTTTTACGTCTTTTGGATTTCTCCTATGTGGAGTGTAACGCTTTTTTAAATAAATTAAGGAAAAAATGCTTACTTGACTTTAGTAATCCAGCTAGAAATTTATTAGCTGTCGTCCCTAAAGCAAGAAAGCAGTAACGCCCATCTAAACGCTGTTTTAAATTAAAACCTGTTTGCTTCTCTAATTCCTGTAAAGTCAAGGTATTTAAGATACATCGGAAATAACTAAACTATTTATACTTGTGATGTAGTTTCGCCAGAAGGGGATTCTCCCCTCCAGTAAAATTGTTAAATTTTTTCCTGCAATCGGGATTTTGCAATGATACTGTTGTAATTCGAGTTACGTTAATTTCTGGTGTATAGAGTTTTGTAGATGGTGACAGGAAGCTGATAGATACCGTTGTTAAGGCGGAACTTTGAAGCTATGCTACCTCTTAACATATTTAACACCGTTTTTATCGATAGGTGGCCAATGCCGTTCTATCGTAATGGTTATTTACCATAATGAACCATATAAACTGCTATTAGTGATTTTGAAATTAAAGTGCATAAGATTATGGAATTACAGCGACAACAGAATATATTTAACAGCTCATTGTTGCCGTCTTATCTGAATCGTACAAAAACAGCGAAGAGTTGTTATCATAGCTGCACTTACCGAAGTACAGTCCACTGGTAATTTTTACGAAGCTTTTAGGTTTTCTCGATGAAAACACATGGTCTTATTTGCTAGAGAATCAATAAGCAGACTGAAATAGTGATACCTTAAAGAGCGCAGGCATTGGTGATGTTTATGTGATTTAGCAATATGCGTTATGTTTATTTCTATGCCATAAGATAACCGTCCTGTCAGGCAGGTGATCATCTTTAATCTTCAGCTAATTATTAGTATCACTGCACCATGGACGCAAGGAGCTCTAGCTGCAATTGAAGGTGATTGTCAATAATCAGAAGCGAATTGTGGCAGAAATTATCAAGGATTTACTTTAGATGATGATTTAACTATATCTCCAAGGCTTGCTACGCAGGAGGTTCTGGTGTTGTTCTTGGTTTTTTGAATACAATTATAAAGATATTCTTAAATATACAGCATAAATGTTATTGGGTACAGAAAATAGGTAATATGATGCCTTTACTCCCTAAAGACATTCAACACCGAAAATTAAGGGTGAGTTGCTAGAAATCTACTTACCAAAGAGTTGCGATTTCGCTAACAAAACCCTTGATATTTTGTTAGTAAGGTTTTCAGTGCACTTTGCAAGATGAAGAAGCTAGAGGATAATTTAGAAGAACTGTTAGAATTTCACGACTTTCGTCAGCGTACTGCGCGTCAATAAGAAGACGAATCTGATTGAATCGGCTTTTTCGATACTAAAGTTATGAAGCCGATGCGCGAAGCGCTATATTGCTCAAGAACAATATAGCCTTTGAATGGCATTTAACCTGCTTCCTGTCTATTCAGAATAGCTGGAAACCGGATAAGGAGATTTAAATTTTTTACTCTGATGGTAAACAATGTCTCTCTTTTATAAGAGAGGAGATCAGATTAACAAAGTATCAGAGTGGTGGAAGTAGTGGAACGTAACTTACTATCATATACTAAATTTACTAATACTCCAATGATCTATATAATGATTTGAAATCAAAGAGCTAACGTTAAAGTTAAGAGCACCTCATTTTTACACTTCCATTTTAAATGTTGCCGTGAAGCTGCTATTTTAATTGGAATTGATTCTTTAAATATTTTAAATTAATCGGATAATGTATAATGGAAAATAAAATAATTATTGCTTTTGATTTTGGTACACTAAGTATAGGTATCGCTATCGGGCAGAAAATTACAGCAACAGCAAGTCCTTTAACTGCAATAAAAGCAAAAGATGGTAAGCCTAATTGGTTAGGAATTGAAAAAATAATACAAGAGTGGCAGCCTAAACTGGCTATCGTTGGACTTCCTCTTAATATGGACGGAACAGAGGAGCCAATAAGCAATCAAGTTCGTAAATTTGCTAATCGTCTGTGTGGACGATTTGGTATCCAAATTACATTATATGATGAACGCTTAACAACGATAGAAGCGCGAGCACAACTATTTAATCAGGGTGGTTATCGGGCATTAAATAAAAGTAAGATTGATTCCATTTCTGCTGTTATTCTCTTAGAAAGTTGGTTTTCACAACATGTTTAATTAGTATAGTTATGACAAACCTATCATGCATATACCCACGATAATGAAATTATACTTTTATCTTATTTTATTTTATTCAGTATCTGAATTTTTATGAATATAAGCTTAAGCAAAATTTAGTTAATGTCAGAAATTGCATTATACAAGCGGTCAATAAATATCAGCGAGAGCCAAAAGATATTACTCTGTTTACTGTCAGTAAATAAATTATGCTCATTTCTGGTGTATGGAAATTAAGAAATAGTGCATAATCCTATTGATTAATTTCGTGGATAATGTCAACAAGAGAGAGATGATATTCCATGAAAACTCTACTATACAGGTAATTCGAAAATTAGATATTATCTTATCATCCCTTGTATAAACTCATCCGTAATGGTACGCGCTAAGTAGCTGATAGGTACTTCTCTTAAAGGTAGAGCTTGAAAGCATTTTACAACAACATGTGAACACTAACTTGTTGACGGGCTTTAATTTCCTATTGACTGCAACGGTTATTTGCCGCAGCGAACCATATAAACTAGTATTAGCGATGTGAAATTAAAGTCCTTAATGTAAGGACTTTCAGCGGCAACAGAATATCATTAAACAGTTCCTTGAACCATCTTATCTGAAGCGTAAAAAACCTAAAGAGTTGCTATTAATAGCACAGCTGCGAGGTATTATTCATCGATAATTTTCAGAAATCTCTGGAGCAGTTATCGATAAAATCACTATTCTCTTCTACCAGCACTCATCAGCAAACTGAAACAGTAATGAATTGAATAGCATAGGTAATGGTGGATTCGTGATTTAAGCGATGCGAGATAGATTATTCTTAGCTGAAGGCATATCTTGTTCTGTCAGGCAAGATAATCGCCTTTACCTACTGCTCATTATTAAAATTACTGCGCATGGACATAAAAATCTAATTATGGTCAAAGATTCATATTGAAAGTCAGAAGCAAACTAGGGCGAAGTTGTTAATGGCCTCTATAAGAAACGTGTCTTAACTATATCTTCCAGGATTACTACAAGAGACGGGTATACTTGATTTTGGAATGGTAATTGAAAAAATGTTTCTGGATATTTAGAATCAACGCTGTTTGGTGGTATATAAAACAGCTAATATGCCGGTTTTAGTCCCCAAAGCCATGTAACCGAAAGTTAAGGGTGAGCTGCTGGAGCTTTATCTAATAACAGGGTTTGCGATATCGCTAATAAAACTTTTGATATTTTCTTAGTAAGCTTTTCAGTTTACGCTGTGTAGCGATGAAGAAGCTGGAGAAAGATAGAGAAGAGTTTGTTGGCATTCGATGCCTTCCAATTAGTCTTCCTTGGCGTTAATAAGAACGAAGAATCCGATTCAGTCAGTTTTGCACGACAGTAAAGTTATTAAGTTGATACATAAAAACTGTAATTCGATAAAAATAACCCTTTCAATACTATTTGAACTGCTTAGTCTGCTCAGAAAAGTTAGAACCTGTTAAGGGGATTTAATTTACTGACACTTTGGTGATAAACAACATCTAATTTAATGATGGAGAATAGATTTATAAAGCATCAGGATAAAGCGTAGAATGGTCGTTATATACCATATTTGCTAATAATTCTCAGTAAAATTAAATCTTGAGATGCATTCAAGATTCTATCAATGCAAGTCAATACCAGTTTAGCGAAAATTATATTAAAAAAAGATTGAAAATCCCTATTTTAGGTAGGGATCCGGCATCCAGAAAGATAATATAGTTTTTGAATAATTCAAGTTTAACTTTTAATTAATCTTTCATAGACTGAAAGGAGTTTTATTACTAAATACTGATCTAGATAATTTCTGATTGTATATCAAAATATATTGATGCAAAGTAATTTTAAGTTTTTAGCAAAATTGAAATTATGGCTTTGCAGCCCATCTTCCATTCGTACATCAAATTGGTCAATTAGAAGATTTATTTTAGTATGCATTAGTGGATTAAGTTTGTGTTCTATAACAAGGGTTCTCACATAAATAATCAAATTAATATTTTTTGGTGGCTAAACGTTTTTGCAGATAAAAGACGGTCTGTAAATTCTTTGTTATTATCTGTAAGTACCCGATGGGATATACCCACGGAGTATGCATAGTTAAGATCACGCAAGAATGGTTAGGAATTATCTCTGGTTTTTGATTTGTATAAACGGATATAACTTATCTAGTGCCCTGATTTATACTATACCCACGAAAAAATAATGTAGTGAAATTTCTAGTTTAGGATTTGCAGAAGATATTTCACATATACACACAGGTTAATTTCAGGCTCATGGTTTTTAAATACTTCATATTCGCCTTTAGTACTTTCAGCGTTATTTTATGAAAAAACCCACTCTGTGACTGAACGAACAGTGATCTAGATTAAATCAAGATATAAAAACAGAGTTTAGAAATTCGCGTGACTGCCAGGAAGATCACCCTGGCGAGAGAGAAAAATATTTTTCGCAGGAAAAACGAGACTATGACTGCCTGACCGGGCGACATTGTTGTCATTAAAAGATGGGTGGAATATGACTGTGATTATCAGCCTATATTAAAAAGGTTTATAGTAGAAATCCCTTATATTGTATAAAGCATTTTCGCTACAGCGGTCGCCATGAAAAAGTAAACAGTTATACAGATTAAAGGACTTTTTCTTACTTTCTCCTAACATAAAGTTGTATTTAGTTAGTTTAACTTGATGATAATCTGTTAGATTATCTCAATTCATTCATTAAAAACTTATTTTACTTTATCATGCTCATATTATCACAGTGAATATATTATCAGCCGTGACATTCATTAATGTTACAGTAATATTGTTTTAAAATTCATGATGCAATAAATATTTAATAATCTTCTTGGAAGAGGCCTTGAAACTACATCAGAAGGATAAATGATTTAGTTATCTGCGATGTATGTTGAATAGCTTGACTTTACGAGAGTTAGCAAAATAAACAGGCATTGATTTAAATATAACTTTTATAGCGTGACTGCTTCCTTGCTTTATCGATAACAACCAAGATAAGTATCTAAGTTCATTGTTAAAATTAATGAAATATTTTTCATGAATCCTTTAAAGGAAAACCTTATCTTCTAGATAAGAAACCTAGAAAATATGAGACAAAAGGAGATAAAAAGAAAATAAGAAATTGCGTTCTTAACTTTTAATATCAACAAGGTTATGTTAGTAAGATTTTAAAGAGTTTAATGTAGGGTATGTTAGTTGTTTTTGAGCTAATTATCGATAAGAGTTCATCCTTTTCTCAGATGGAGCTAAATAGCACGAAATTTTTACTAACAATCATAAAATTAATCACCATCTTCTAATAAGATTAGGTAATCATAAGTTATTGGTAAGGAATTTCATATTTAAAATGTGAATAGTTATATCAACTGATTAAAAGGATGCCTTAGTGGATTCTAAGGTATAGGTATGTTTATATACAGGATTATAATATCTCGGAGAAGATTGTTTGAAACTACAACTATGAAATAGAGACGTGGTTACAAATTGCTATGCAAGAAAAGAAACAACCATTGCCAGGGTAGCCGATCATCAACAACATCTTACGTTGCTATTTAGCAACGATAAATTCAGATATTTCATAACGCTTAGAAAAGTAAACTCAGGCTTTTGTTTTTTTCTGAAGAATAGCTCTGATTTTAAATGTTGTAGTTTCCTGACGATAAAGGTTTATCCCCATCATGATATTTTGCTCTCGATTATATCCCTAGATAGCATTTTCTTGCCATGAATAATGATATGAAACGAAAGTATATATATTTTACACCTGAATCAAACAAGTAATAAACAGGATTTAATATGGCACTTTATTGACGCTCTATAATCTAACAAAAGTTGATATTAGGTATCTGAGCATTTTGCTTACTCTCATAATATAGATATATTAAAAATAGCATAATAATTAAATAGTTAGTATCCGGTAAACAAAACGTTATTAAATATGCTAATTAAAATTCATATCAGTGATTTAAAATAAGTCAATTAGGTATCATACTGGCAAAGTTAGATAAATTAACAGCTGAAATTGTATTAGTAGTGACGTAAAATTACGTGGCTTAATGGAAATTAAGGTACCAAATAATGAGCCTTAATCAACAGATATTAATTTTTGTAGTATGGAAATTTATTCAATTAATTAAAGATTAATATCTAAATATTGATCTACTTTCAATAGATATGACAGGTAGTCTTAATATTGGAATTGTTTGTAATTCAAATATTAATCAGAATTAGCATAGCTATTTTTGCTTTCTGATAATGAATTAATTTAAAAATTAAGGTGATCAATAAAAGAAGAAATCTAATACAATAGAAAAATTCTCTTTATCGATCCTGAAATATGACTCATATGATTATTGCAGGATTAATTTTAGCTTGGGGCTATTGACAAAGTTACATAATAGTCTGGTCCTGCCTACAGGACTAGAAATCATGATCAACTGGTAAAAATATGGTATATACGTAAAAAGAAATAACAGTGATGCAAGCACATATGCAGATGTTATTATTTCTTATTATTAAGTCATGGACTATGGAAACTTTTTGTAAACCTTTAAAATAACAGATTGATATTGTCAATAAATTAGTTTTAACAATTACCGCTGAAGTTTCAATGAAACGCTATCAACAATATCTCGCGCCTAACATAGATCTGGTGCGTATTATAGCTATAATACGCCATATCTACTAGTTATATTAAGATTTTACATTGGTCTGTATGTCAATCATGGATTTAGTATGAGAAAATAAAATAATTTTCTGTAGAACTAATGTAAGTGTTGGAAAGTTTTCTAGCTGACTAAAAAGCTGCAATTAATGATATTAATGTTGTTTCCGGTAGTGTGTCTACTTACTTTTCCTATTTACGGAACTAATATAACAGGTGAGACAGAACGACTTAGTTTTAATAGTAAAACATTAAAAGAGTTGATTTTATATATCACCCAAGTCTCTGCTGTTGTGCCAGCAAGCAAATCAGATCTCTCTTTTGATTCTAAAAGATAAGTTACTTCAAAAGGCAGGACTACAGCTAAAACCTATAGCAGTTTATCAAGTTAATTTACATTAAATTATTACCAATGTAATGCATGTTGTAATCTGCTGTACTAAAAATGTAAGAACAATTTTGATTTATTAGGATAAATAAATGAAATTTTTAACTTTTATCGTACCAACCGTTATTCAACTATACATTATTATTTTATTGCTACGAGTTTGGATGCAATGGATTAAAGCGGATTTCTACAATCCATTTTCCCAATTTGTGGTTAAAACTACTCAATCATTTGTAGGACCATTGCGGCGTTTTATTCCTGTTATTGGAGGGGCGATTGATACAGCAACTTTATTGGTTGCCTATCTTTTTACAATAGCTAATATTTTTTTTGTTATGTGGGTAACAAATACACTTACTTTAATCAGTATCACCCTATTACCTATTAGCTGTATTCAATTATTGACTTATTCTGGAAAGTTAGTTTTTTGGCTAATTTTAATTCGAGCTTTTCTTAGTTGGATAAGCCAAGGCCGTAATCCTATTGATTATATGCTTATACAATTAACCGAACCTTTGATGTCAACTATTCGTCGCATAATCCCTACTATGGGTGGATTGGATTTCTCAGCAATGATAATTATGCTGATTTTAATCGCTTTAAATTATTTACGTCTTGATATTCTGTTATTTATTGATCCGACTATTACCAGTATACTCTATTCAGTTGGTTATTTGATGTAAATATGATAAACTTGATACGAAAAATGATATTATCAATATATAATATCGGGAAGGTAAGTGAATTTTTTGAACTGTTAAAAGAGTGTAACTTAAACATTTTATATTAACTGAGTTAATTATTAGTGCAATTAAAGAAATTGATTTAACTTGTATTGAGAATATCATATTAAAGCACGTCACGCGAAAAAACTTCTGATTTTTCTGTTATTGCCGATAATTCAGGTATTTCGGTTAATGTCTTAAAAGGTGCTCCTGGGATCTATTCAACCTGGTTTACAGATAAAAATGCATCTAACCAAGAAAATTTGCATAAATTATTATCCTTCATAAAAGATACTCTGAATAATCAATATCAAGCTCAATTTAATTGATTACTAGTTTATCTCTCTCATTTTGAGATTTAACACCGATTAGATGTTACGGTGTATGGGTTGATATATAACCAATGAATCTCAAGGCAACAACAGTTTTAATTATAATCTAATTTTATTATACTAAACTAAAACTTACCGCACCTTAATTAACTAAAATGCAAAAAAAAATACAGTATCGCATGCTGATAAAGCATTAAGAATGTTATTAGGATCTTTAACTAAAGCTTAAATTACCGTCATTGAGTTTGTATGTTTAATATCCTCTGGTATGTGAATAATGTCCTTATTGTGATTTTAATTCAGATTCACTAAAAGGTGAGGTTGCCGCAGAAAGAATATGCTATATATCTACTAACCGATCTCCAAGCTGATCTCGTACTAATAAATACTCACAAAGTTAATAGTATCTTTATTGGTGGGGGTTATACTTAGTTTATTCGATGCTAAAACGATGCAATATTTGCTTAATAGCAAAAAATCAAAAATTATTATTGACATCTGATACTGAAATTACTATGAAAGCAAATCCTGCTACTGTTGAAATTAAATGCGATTTAGCCAACAGTATCAAGCTGGTATTAATTATATGCCTATTGAATTGTAAAGTTTTGCTGCCAAATAAACTTATAAAATTAGAAAGAATAAATGATCCTGAATAATCTGTTTAAGTCGTTTTTTCTAGTTTTATGATTAAATTCATGCAGTTTTAATCTTGATCTAATGTATGTTTTATCTGATCAGTCACTTAAACAAGCACTTTATGATTTATAGCAAGCGATTGATTACTAATATATTTCTTGCTATCAATTAATGATTGAACCAAATACCCATTTGGTTCCTACTAGAAAATATTACTTAATGATGATACACTATTGGAGATTTTTTAAGAAGAGTATCAACTACTTAATAAAGTTGGATATCAACAATATGAAATAATTTGATTATGAAAACTTGGCTATCAGTATCAGTATAATTTAAATTATTGGCGTTTTGTCTATTATCTAGGTATTGGCTGTAGAACCACATGAAAAATATCTTTTTCCAATGATTTTATTTTGCGAACAATGAAAATAAATCATCTACGTAGTTTTTACCTATCTGGTTGGTATTTTTATCAACAAAAGGAAGTTAACCAACAGGATAGGTTTTAAATTTTTTTATGAATTGTTTTCGCTTGCTTAAAGCAGCATCAAAACAGGATTTATTAATTAGACGATTTAGCAGGAAATGTGATTCATCATCAATTTGATAACGCCATGGAACAAGGTTACATAACAGAAACAAAATTAAGCTGGTTAAATTAATGTCCAAGGCAAATTATTTCTTAACTCCTTATTAATACTATTTATATAAAGTTGATACATCCAATATAAAATAGTACATTAATGATAATAGACAATTAATAGTATCTATCAGGTAAAGTATCTTTACTAATCATAGATATAATTAATATTAACTTTATAAATAATAAATAATTTAGTTAATGTAGTATTACTCGTAGTTTACGAGTAGGATTTTAGGATAAAATAACCTAAAATTACTTGTAGTTAATGGCTCATTCAGATCGTCTTTATAAGGTATGGTTGCATAACGTAACAAGATATCTTCTTCTGTAAGAAGACCTTTTCACATAATTTATAAAATTACTATAATTAAATATTTTGAAGTTACTAATAAATTTACTGGATTATCAATCACCATTTCTGTTTCAATTAAAAAATTTTATGCCTATAATTCGCATAGCCTATAGCTATGCCTTAAGTTGCACTTGCATTACCTTACTATCACTCATGCATTGGATCTTATCTTTAAGATATCTATTAAGATTAAAAATATCCTTATTATCAATTAGATAATAATAAAAACCAATATCGATCTTAGTTGAATAAAACAACTATAGGAAGTTGTTAGGTTATTAACTGTTTGATTAGTTTAATATATATTAAATTCTACGGATCTGTAGCTGATAATTTTATTCACCATATTTATTTGGATTAATTGTTTGATTTTTGTTATGAGATAGATTATCGTCTTGTCGCACAATCATATTCATAGCAAGATATGAATATTGAGGAATGTATTTAAGTATAATATATTATGATGATAAAGGGCGCTCCTCTCATTGAGTTTATTAGCAAATCTAATAAATGACGGTAAGACTATATTCTACTCTGATGATTCAAAATCTATTATCCATTCTTAAATTGGATAGAGTTAAATAGGGTAAAAAGCAGATTAAATCCCCTAAGTCTGTTTCTATTTTTTAGCAGACAGGACCAGCTCAAATAGTATTGAAAAGGTTTGTTTTTCTAACTATAGTGATTGGTGCGTCAGCTTTATAACCTTATTGTCGCAAAAGCTAAGTCAATCGGATTGTTATTCTTATTAAGCTCCAATGCACTAATGAGGAATCGCAGAATGACAGTCGTTTTTTTTTGATTACTTCTAAAATCATAATCGCTTGGAGGATACATTAAAAGCCTTACCAACAAAATATCAAGAGATTTATTAGCGGCATTACGACTCTCTCTCTGCTACTCAAATATTCTGAAACTTACCCTTAACTTTTGGTTGCATGCTTTTGTTGAGTTGAAGGTAATGCATTAGCTATTTTATGTACTCAGTAGCGTTATGTTGGTGCTGCATGTTCAAAAATATATTTACTATTTTTTGTATTACAAAACTAATGCTCCATCTGCTGTAGCAAGCCTGATAGATATGATTAAATCTAGTGTTTGCAAGTCATTAATAAGTTCGATCTAATGGAATTCTGACTTTCAATAACCCTCTTAGACTGCAATGAGCTCTCCTTAGAGATCCATGCTCAAGACCCTCCGATAATGAGAAACAGATAAATGCGATTATCTTGCCTAATAGAACGGCATATGCCATCAGCATAAAATAAACGTAGCGTGTATCCCTTAAATCACACAACCACTACTGCTAATCCTCTTCAAGGCATCAGTATTTCAGTTTACTGATGAGGGTTTTTTACAAAGAGATCATGTGCTTTTTATCGATAATCACTTCCAGAGATTTATAAAATCATCTATGGATATCTGTAGAACAACCATTGTAACAGCTCTTAACTGTTTTTATACGCTTCAGATAAGACGGTACAAATTAGTTGTTAAAGAATATTCCTTTGCCTTTGCTATTTCTTTTTAACCTTAGGCATCTTAATCTTAATATTCTTAATATTAATTTGTATGATTTGGTATTGTAAATTAAATAACCGTTATGAACGAGATGGACATGAAACGTTCGTCGACAAGGAAGTGTTCAATATGTTGTCGCAGCCATAACTTCGATCAGCGCTTTAACAGCGGTGATATCAATTCCTTGGCACGCTATTACGAATGAGTTTATGTAATAGATTACAGATAATATCTGATTTTGCGAACACCTTAATGTAAATTTTATTATGGTATATCATTTTTATTTTGTTAAAATTATTGATGAAAATCAATTAGGTAGCATGGTGTACCCTACCATTTTCCGAAACCCTATACACTAAAATGACCATAACCCCATTTAACTCATTAAAGGTATACAACTAAAATTAAAGTTGAGCTTACGAAGGGGGTATTTCCCTTGGTAGCAGAGAATCGTAATTCCGCTAATAAAGATTAATATTTTATTAGTAAGGTTTTTTAGCCAAACTTCCTCCTGCATCGATAAAGAAGTTGAAGAAGGATCCAGAAGAGTTGTTAGTATCAAACAGCTTCCGATTAGCGCACTGAGCGTCAATAAAAACGACGAATTAGATTGAATTAACTTTTGTGACGTGAGCCGACGAAGTTGATGCATGAAGAACTATAGTTCGAAAATAACCATTTCAATGATATTTGAGTTGCTTCCGTCTTTTCAGAAAATCTGGAATCAGCTAATAGGAGTTGATCTGCTGACGCTAGTGATAAGAAATGTCTAATTTAAGGATTAAGAATAGATTCACAAAATATTAGAACAGAGCTTGACCGTTATACGCTCTAATATTTACTAATAACTCCTGAGAAAATATATAAAATATTTTTAATATTTATTGAATCACGATAAACCGCGTAAGCATGTTTAGTAAAAATTTATACCATATTTCCAGGAGATCGTTAAAAATTCAATCAAAAACCAATTCAATCAATTTATTAGTAAACTTAATATCAAGATATAACTTAACTTTACGGGAATTTTTATTTAGAGATGTAAATAATCAATTACCTAGTAATTTACGAAAATGATCATTTTACTAACTACATTTGAATATTCTTATTATTTTACAATATATTATTGGTAATAAAATTATTACTAATACTCGCTTTAGTAACCTTAACTCAAGAGTAATTTCATTATTAACATGAATCCAATAAACTTACTATTATAATCAAGTAAAAATTATGGATATCAATCTATATCATTAACTAAATTATATATTTTCTTTGCACTATTAAAGTATTAATGCAAATTAATTAATTTGCGGCATAACTATTCTTATTAAATGAATTAAAAACAATAATAACATTGATATACATTTAAATAAAAATTCTAGACGACAACTTAATTTAATAAATATTATCTTAATTAAGAAAGAATAGATTCTTACCGTGCTATTTATTTATACATATACTATAATTTCTAATTATGAGAAAGAAAAAAGTACACAAATCTGGTTCGGTAATGATTACTATAAATAAAAGAGCCCGCTATGAATACTTCATTAGTGAAGAAGTTGAGGCGGGTTTAGCTTTGCTAGGTTGGGAAGTTAAAGCACTACGCATGGGCAAAGCCAATATTAGCGATAGTTATGTTTTATTGAGAGATGGTGAAGCTTATCTTTTTGGTTCAACAATTACCCCGCTAAGTGTAGCCTCCTCACATGTAGTTTGTGATCCTATGCGCACCAGAAAGTTATTGCTAAATCAGCGTGAACTTGATTTTTTATTTGGTAAAATTAATCGCGAAGGTTACACAGCTATAGCATTATCTCTTTACTGGAAAAGAGTCTGGTGTAAAATTAAAATTGGTGTTGCTAAGGGTAAAAAAGAATACGACAAGCGTTCTGACATTAAAGATCGAGAATGGAAGTTAGATAAATCGAGAATTATGAAAACGCAGGTCTCGATAATGATCTAAACACTAGAATTATTAACTTTTTTCTGGTATGATTGGAAAATTATACTTGGGGCTGATTATTGGATTCGACGAGATTTGCAAAACCCAAGGTGCATGCCGAGGGGCGGTTGGCCTCGTAAAAAGCCGCAAAATTAATAGTTGCAAACGACGAAAATTACGCACTAGCAGCTTAATAACCTGCTCAGCGCCCTTTCTCCCTAGCCTCAGCTTTTAGGACGGGGATCAAAGAGAGGTCAACTTAAAAAAGATCGCGTGGATGCCTAGCCTGAAGTTGAAACGTTAAATTTAGTCAGGCTAGTCTGTTAGTAGTGTGTCTGTCTACTCCTAGCTGGCGAATGTAATGACTAGACTAAGCATGTAGTACCGAGGATGTAGAAATTTCGGACGCGGGTTCAACTCCCGCCAGCTCCACCAATTTCATATGCTAAACGATAGTATAGTAACTTTTAAATAGTAAGTTATAAAAATTAAGTGGGCTTCAATATGTCAATAATAAGACTTGAAATTGCATGTAAAAGTTAGTTAATAAAAATTAAAGAGTATAGCTAGATTTAGCTGTATAGGTGATTTCAGAATAAACAAGTGGAATCTTTATTAATATAAAGAATAAAGTGATTAGATAATTTGAGAGAATTCTTGTTATTGAAATGAAAAAAACAACAAGCGAACGAATTTAATGTAAAAGTTTAAGAAAAGTGGTCATTAGACTTATTGTTAAAATAAGTAGGTTTATCGTATTTTACTTACAAAGTCTAAGACTGGTTTATTAAAATGATTTTTAATATGGTTAAAAATGTCGAAATATTACCTTTAATAGGTAAATCAATTGTTTCATGTAATTTATGCATAAGTAATCTATATTAATTTATCTAATTTTTTTTTAGAAATCCTTATTTTTCTTAAATTTTAACAAATTCTTGCGTATTAAAAGAAACCTGATCCCATAAACGTTACCTATTTTTTAGTAGAGGTAACGTAATCATATTCCCTATACATTCAGTATAAATACAATGAAAATCGTCTATAACTGAAAGAAATCCTATTCGAGTAGTTAGCTAATTCTAAACTACCTATAAAAACAAGGCTAATAAAAAATCTAGTTTTTCTGTTCTCATTTATGAAGAATAATCGTTAATATAACATGTTGAACTGTATATAATGGGGTTGTATCAATAAAATTATGAACCCTTCCTAATATTTAGAATTATATAATTTTTTCCAAGATTAACATCAGTTATCCTCATTTCTGGTGTATGGGATTTTAAAGATAGTGATATATATATCCAGCTGATTGATTTTATTAATGACTTCAACAATAGAGAGATGATATGCATGAAAAAATCTACCCTTACAGGTATTCGCAAAATCAGGGATTATCTTATAATCCCTTGTATTAACTTATTCGTAATGGTGTCAGGTAAATAATAGGCACTGCTATTGAGGAAGTGTTCGAAGCTATAGTTGAAACAAGATTCTGAATGTTATCTTGTCTACGGAATCTCATCCATTCTCCGTAATGGATGAGTGGCACAGGAAACTATACAGATTAGTATTGGCGATGTAAGATTAAAGTGACTAAGTTCAGGGATTATAGCGGAAACGGAATAATCTTTAGCATCTATTTTGCTACCGCCTTATCTGAAACATACTGAAGTATCTAAGAATTACTACTATGGGTGTGTATCTGCGAAACATCTCCCATCTCTGATTTTCATTAAGCTTTAATGGCGGTTCTCTTGATGAAAAGAGAATAGGTGTATCCTGTTAGAGGAGGTCATAAGCAGACTGAATAGGATACTTTGAAGAACACAGATAATGGTAGCTGCGTGATTTAAGCGATACATGCTACGTTTATCTTATATAAAGGCATATATTACTCTGTTAGATAATATAATCATCTTTCTTTGTTGGTTATATGACCTTATTCTTCTATGAAGATAAGGAACTCGTTGCACCCGAAAATAATTATCAAGAGTTAGAAGCGAACTGGGTTTAACTTCTAATGCCATTACTAGCAGATAATTTAATCGTACCTACTAGGCTTGCTATGATAGGCTCTTTGGTCTTGATTTTGAATGAAATAGCAAAATATTTCAGGATATGTAGCACTAACGCTCTTGAATATATAAAATAGGTAATACATTACCTTCACTCCAAAAGGCATGTGACCAAAAGTTAAAGCTTGATCTGCAGGGATCAAAGTCTGGCTAACAGAAAGCTATGATACCGCTAATAAAGATATTTATGTTTCTTGCAAGGTTTTTAGCGTATCATTCAGCGATAAGAATACTGGAAAAGTAGCGAGAAGAACGGATTGGCATTCTACAATTTCCCGTTAATGCAACTGGGCATCATAAGAACGATGAATCAGATTGAATCGGCTTTTTTGACAGTGAAACTATGAAGCTGATGTGTGAAGCACTGTGGTTTAAGAAAAATAACCATTTCAATGGTATCTGAGTTAATCCCATCTGCTCAAAAAATCTAGATTTGTTATTTTATCTGTTTATTAGTAGACCGTTCAGAACAAGAGATTCTAATAATCAATTAAAGTTATTTGGTTGGTGCACATCATATAACCAGGTATAACTAACTTTACCTATAGCTTATAGGTATTGAAGATCAGATTGACATAATGTGATGCACTAAATAGCATTTCATGTATAATAAGTCGCCGGAATAATTAGAATTTTCTTATTGGTAATATTTATATATAATGTTGTTAATTTCTGATAGAAAGTTAAAAAATGTTGTTTTTATATCGATTTTCCGGTTGATGACTAAATCAAGAAACATATAATCTACCCTTAAGCGTTTCATTTTATGATCAATAGTGCTGGCGATTATATCGCGAGAAGCGAGTTTCATGATTTTATCAAAATCAGACATAAAGTGGCTACGATTAGATCGTTTAAGATAGGCACTTTTACCCCGTAAAGCTTCTGTTAGAAATAAATTATGTTCTTGTAAATGATAAGAACGAGTCGGATAAAATTGATTCAATTCAAGATTGAATATACGACAAGCAGCCTACCATGCCATTTAAATCCATCACCTGATCAAATATCGAGATCAGTGATATATTAATATACTTTTGTAGCTTTTCCCGTTTTTGAACCTATCACTTTTCATGACAAATAAGGATTTGTTATTGGTTGAGAACCAATATGTAAGTACTGGTAATTATTGTTGGATCTTTATCTGAGTGGATTAAATCGATTAGCATTATGCTGCTGCCTTAATAGTGATATTAAAATTCTTAATGATTTTTAATCAACGTTGTTTTTATTATTTACCTGTTGCGTCGGCAGGATTAAAGAATACGGCAATGGATATGGTCACCTTCTTTCGCAAGAGATATTATTCTTTACCATCCAATTTAGCTTTTATCAAATAAAACACTTTGATCAATAATCTTCTGGACAGAAGATTAGGCATTACAGGCGATAAATTCAATAGTTTTTTATCATTACTGGTGCTGACAATTAAAGTATCATTAACATAGATATCTTTATAACTATTAGTTTAATCAAAAATTGTTGTAATTATTCCACCTTGATTATAGGTGGATACTCCTTCAGTTTAAATGTTTTTACTAAGTATGGTTATTTTGTATTGTGGTACTAATCAAAGTGCTAATGATAGACCGGCGATGCTGATACCAATGATTAAATATTCGTATAATGTTTGTTGATGGCATAATATTTTATTACTAAGATTTTGGAATATTGTAAATAACAATATTAGCCTATTTTTTTATTTCTTGTAAATACTAGATCTTGAAAGAATTTTCTTATTCTCTATCTTAGATAGATATAAAATAATTTAAATTGACTAGAGAATTTTTTGATTTTTTAGCACTTAAAAATGCTTGCTTATAAATGAGAAAAAACATAGCAGGTTCAAATAAAGAAAATATGAGGCTTATTTTCAGGAGAAGTGACCTCAAATGAGCAAGCAGTTGACAGATCAGATTTTGGTTGAACGGGTACAAAAAGGGGATAAAAAAGCTTTTAATTTACTGGTTATTAGATATCAGAATAAAGTTGTGAGCCTTGTTTCTCGTTATGTACCAGAAGGAGATGTGCCGGATGTAACTCAAGAGACATTTATTAAAGCTTATCGTGCTATCAGTTCATTTCGTGGTGAAAGCGCATTTTATACTTGGCTTTACCGAATCTCAGTAAATACTGCAAAAAATTATCTTATATCTCAAGGACGTCGACCGCTATCGAATGATTTCGATATGGTTAATGCAGAAAATTTAGAAGCTTCTAATTCATTAAAAGAAATTTCAAATCCTGAAAATTTAATGTTCTCAGAAGAATTGAGAAAAGTAGTTTTCCGGACTATAGAGTCACTTCCTGAAGATCTACGCCTAGCAATTACTCTTAGGGAGCTAGATGCGCTAAGTTATGAAGAGATAGCACTTATTATGGATTGTCCTGTTGGTACAGTTCGTTCGCGCATTTTTCGGGCAAGGGAAGTTATTGATAATAAAGTGCAACCGCTAATACGAAATTAAATATTATTTATATTTTACTGAAGAGTAAAATATATCCATAGAGAAATTTTTTGTTTTAATACATGGAAAAATCTTTAATTTAGAATTGATCCATACCATTTATAAGATGGGGTTTCTTACAGAAATTATGAGAGAGCTACTATTTTATCTGCGATAATTTTAGAGGCGATATCAATGAAATTATCTAGCTTAATATTACTGACAAAGTTGAGAATAGAGATACTAGCAAGTGAATATCTATCTAAATTGATCTTAAATGCAACAGAGGATATAACCTATTCCTGAGATAGCTAGTATATAATTTCTTTTTGGTGCAAAATCTATTCTGGTTAACCATAAGTTAACCAAGTTGGTATAAGCAGGTATCATTGCTGTAGCTATTATTAATAGTGTTTAGAATAAAATGCCTTTAGTACAAAAAATAATGTGAAATTTAATTCACCCATACTTAAATTATATTTATCATTTGTGCTACTTTTCCTGTGAGTTTAAATATTTCTAATGAACAATTAATTGTTCATTTATAAATTAAGCAATTAGAGCAACGTGATCGTCAACTTGATCTGTTGTTACAGCAATATAAGTTTGAGTATGGTTCAAGGTTGAATTAAAGGATAACATCATCTTTACTAGTAATAAAAACCTTACTCAATAATATATTAGTACTAATGAAGCATTATTTGCCTGCTTTCTTTTATTACTGAATGGTTATTTTTACTGCCTTTATGTTTTTATGCTAAAAAATTAGAGTTGCTGAAATTTTATTAATTGATATGATAATATGATGGTTAATAATCAACCAATTGCTTAATAATGCAGATGGATAATTTTCGTCATAAAATTATTCAAAAAAGTAATCAAATTAGCTAATTTAAACTTGAAATTGATTCTTTTAGTTTAGAGTAACTCAACTATCATTTATTATTTGCAGTCAGTAATTTTGGCCAGGTTCACTAAACTGCAATTTTATTACAATTTCATTAAGCTAGACAGAATTCCATATTAGAGATATAACTTGTTAGGTTATTCGTATATAAATAACACTCACGTTTTAGCTAGAGTTATTAGTAAATCTGGTATATGTGATTAGACTCCACTATGATGCTTCGTAAATCTATTTTTATTCTTAAATTAAAGCTTGTTTATCATCAGAGTTACAGCATGTTAAATCTCCTGAGTCGGCGTTAACTTTTTTTAGCAGATGGGAGCAGCTTAAATACTATTAAAAAGGTTATTCTCTTAAATCATAGTACTTCGTGTATCAGTTCCATAACCTGAT
>JBQMRP010000031.1:0-301 GCA_052174455.1 Arsenophonus sp. NC-PE1-MAG3
AAGCTATCATGGTAAATAGTCAAGTCGTTAATATTGCTTCTTATCAGGTTTCTCCGAATGACGTTATTAGCGTTTGTACCCACACACACACACACACACACACACACAGAAATTGAATTACGGTTTACGAGTTTGTAGTACGTATACACACATGCGTTGTTCCCATATTTCGTCGCTTCCATTTCTCACCCACTGACTTCAGTACATACTAATATGTGACCAATGATCTGTTACAATATTTATTTAAATAAAGTACTGGAAACTTGATACTCTTTGTACTAAATTATTTAAATTTTATAAC
>JBQMRP010000032.1:0-6954 GCA_052174455.1 Arsenophonus sp. NC-PE1-MAG3
CAGAAATATAGTCTTCAGTAACATCCATGCTGTATATTCAGATAATGCTACACTACTTCCTGGTACGGATATATTACAGGATTAGGAAAGACTATGATTTATTACGATATTACTGTGACGCAAAAGCCAATGATAGAGCCTTACCAGGAGGACCCCTTTTTTTAACAATTCTTTTTAAAGAAAAGATTACGCCATACAGGATGTTAATATCCAGATTGTTATAAGTGATGGAGTATGAATATTCAGATGTTGATTAAGTTTTTTAGATAAGCGTGCGAAATACAGAAGATACTAATTTAGATATACTATTTGCATGCCTACTGCAGCAAAAGCTGGGGTTGAGGTGCGCGAAGCGGAGCGTTGAGAGCGGGTAGTTATTGTTAAAAAAGACAAAAGAAAATAGGTATACTGGAAGTGTAATATGTTGCTAGTTGCAGTCGAGTAAAATATGAATCTGTTATGTTAATAGTAGTCGGTAGCTTTGAAGCCATATGAACTCAAGAATTTTGACTTATAGCTTTGACAAAAAAACGTCAGTAAAGACATTTAGAATAGGTGCAGCAGTAGTAATAAGATAAAAACTATAACAGAAGTGTCACAGGCAAAGGTTCACTTAACAAGTAGACAGATCTACGAGTTTATACTTTTACTGTATTTTCAAGAAATTTATTTCAGCCGTTATCAACGGTGAAAATCATTTTAGTTAGTCTGGTAGGATATATATCTGAGTAAATTACTCTCTAGGTATCTTGTTAGAGAAACAAAAATCATCATCTTTGTCCGCATTCGTCAAGTCTATCGGCCTAGTTATTTTTTTGATTGTTCCAGATTAAAAAGGAGATGCGAATTATCCCTATCTTTCTTTATAAGTAATAAATTCATCGGCAAGCATACTTTCAATCATTACCACCCTTCAATAAAAGTTGAATCTACGGTATCTGCTTGGACTTAAGCGTTATCAAAACTTCGGGTAATCGTACTATATTGGGTAATACTACGGTCAAAAAAATCGCGGACCAAGAGTCGGACACGATGCTGTATAGTCTATTTTGGAGTGTCTTAAATTTAAGCGGTTTCTCAGCATTCATTTTGAGAGATCTCATAAACCACTTTAGATAAATAGGCACTTTTAATACGTGAAGTTACTTATTGTCTCCATGATTTACCTGATTTACGGTTTCTAGGAGATTTATTCCGGAGCCATCCTGGATAAATTCATGAAAAATCAATATATTGAAGAGTATAAACAGTACTTAAATCATGAATATCCATGAAGAAAGATTATCTTCGCTGCTCTCGCACCATGGGTGAGCTACGTTCTAACTCACTTCGACCGCAGTTAGCTCCTTACGTTCATGCAGTTTTGCTTATTTGACCAGCAGATAAAATCGAGATCAGCTTCCCCTGACAAAAAGGTATATGCCATTAGCACAGAAATAAACGTAACGCGTATTGCTTAAATCACGCAAATATACCATTATCAATTCTCTTCAAGACATTGCTGTTTCAATATACTGATGGATTTCTCTGATAGAGAAAGAATATGCTTTTCACCGAGAATATCCAGAGCTTAATAAAATTATCGATGGGTATCTCTCATAGAGAGAGACATGATAATAACTCTTCGACGTCCTTATACTATTAGGATAAGACAGCAGCAACGAGATCTTGAAGAATATTTCACTCCCACTAAGGTTCTCTATAGGGACATTATGCACTTTAATTTCAAGATCGCCAATACCAGTCTGTATAGTTCTCTGTAGAAAATAATCATTACAATCGATAGACAAAACGCCCCGTTAACGACTCAGTGGCAAGAATGTTATTGCAGGAACCACTGTTCAAGAACAACATCAACAGTAGCACTATCAAGCTCCTGCCACCATTATGAATGAGTTTATGTAAAAGATAAGAATAATATCCAGTTTCGCAGATATCTTTATGGTAAATTTTTCATGATATATCATCAATATATTATTGAGATTATTCACGAAATCAATCAGTAGGAATACCACCGACACCATCTCAAAAACCACATACATCAAAAATAAGCATAACTCGCGTAGCTATCTAAAACAGGTTATATTCTATGATGACCAGGAAATCCATTACACCAGTATCAGTATAAACAGGTATTATGGCATTATTATATGATACAAAGAATGAGCCACAAAGGAAACTGTTATGATAGTAACCTGATGGAGCATTTTTCTGTAGTCTTTAAAAATTGAACGCGTATTCGATAACTGGTTACCAAAACCTCAGTGCAGAACAATCAACCATTATTCGATTACATTACCCCATTTCCCTTACGATACAAGGGAACTCCTCCCTACTGGTATAACAATGGTTAATACTAAATAAATCAAAACAGTTACTACTTGGACAGTCAAGTAGTGAGTACTTTAGTTGATCACTACACATATCGGGATATATCGGCTCTAGAAATCTAATTAAAAACTTTTCTCGCCTAAAAAATAGGGTCGTTAGGATAAACGAAAATAATCAATTTGATGCAAATACTTAGGTAATACAGTTTTTATTAAAAAAAAATAGTTAAAAATAGCACTATGATTTATTAAATGCGATTTTTAATCGTGATAATAACCATGTTTTTCGTTTAATTGAGTTCTGTTTGTTAATAGCGAAACTTAACGCTTTCTTTTGCCCAATCATAACCACCATTTTTTTACCTCTAGTCACCCCGGTATAAATTAAATTTCGTTCAAGCATAAGATAATTTTGCATGGCTATCGGAATCACAACACAAGGATATTCAGAACCCTGGCTCTTATGAATGGTTGTTGCATAAGCTAAAGATATCTGATCAAACTCATTAAAATCATACCGGATTGTTTTCCCATCAAAATCGATGATCACTTCAGATTCAACTGTATCAATTAAAGTAATAATTCCAATATCACCATTAAAAACATCTTTATCATAATTATTTACTAATTGAATGACTTTATCACCTAAAGAAAACGTCCGGCCATAACGTGTCACTTTTGAGGTGATGTAATTATTATTAAGCTGAGATTGTAACATGTTATTAATAATATGCGCACCAATTCCGCCTCTATTCATTGCAGTTAAGACTTGGATATCCCTAATAGGATCAAATCCAAACCTCATCGGTAATCGATGTAAGATAATATTTAAAAGTTTATTTTTAATATCTTCAATATCCTCCGAATGAATAAAGAAAAAATCACTTTCCTCGCCTTTTTTTACAATTTCAGGTAATCGTCCCATATTAATAGCATGAGCACTGGTAATAATTTTAGAATAAGCTGCTTGCCGGAATATTTCGGTTAATCGACTAACAGGGATTTGTTGACTATGAATAATATCAGATAAAACATTCCCGGGTCCTACCGATGGTAGCTGATCAATATCTCCCACCAACAATAACGCTGAATGATCAGGTAATGCGCGTAATAATTTATTCATCAATACAATATCAATCATTGAAGATTCATCAACAACCAGTAATTTGGTATCAATAGGATTCCCAGTATTGTGTTTAAAATCAAATCGTGAGGGATTAAAATCCAGAAGACGATGAATGGTAGTGGCATTTTCTTTAGTTGATTCACTCAATCGTTTAGCAGATCGTCCTGTTGGCGCACAAAGTGTTGGTTTTATCCCCTTAATTTTTACAATACGTAATATACTATTAATGACTGTAGTCTTTCCAACGCCAGGCCCGCCTGTTATCACACTCACCTTGCTTTTTAATGTTTTTTCGATAGCAGCCTTTTGCGTATAGGATAACTTTATATTATTTTGTTTCTCAACCAAAGGAATAGCTTTTTCCAGTGCGATATTTTCCCAGGGAAGTGTTTCAGAAGTTAATCGCTTTAAATGACCCGCAACGCCTTGCTCAGCAAAAGCTAATGATGACAGAAATATCCAGATTTCATTTTTAACCGATTGTAAAATAATTCGGTGTTCTGTTAATTCAATTTCAATAGCCTGGCGTATAATCTTTTCATGAATATTTAGTAATTGATTGGTTTTGTTAATTAATGATTCTTGCTCTTCTGCACAATGACCCTGATTAGATAATTCCTGTAAAATATAACGGATACCGGCTTGAGCACGAATCAAAGATTGTCTATCGATTCCTAGATTTTGTGCTATTTGGTCAGCTGTTTTAAACCCAATACCATAGATATCAATTGAAAGTTGATAAGGATTTTCCTGCACTTTTAAAATTGCCGATTCACCATAGGTTTTATATATACGAACGGCTATTGAAATTCCGACCCCATTAGATTGCAAGAAAACCATAATTTCTCTGACTATTTTTTGTTCTACCCAGGCAGAACGAATCTTTTGCTGTCGTTTTTTCCCAATACCTTCAACTTCAAGTAACTTATCAGGGTGCTGTTCAATGATATCAAAAACATTTACACCAAAGTATTGGATAAGTTGTTTGGCAAAAATAGGGCCTATTCCTTTGATCATTCCTGAACCTAGATATTTTTCCATGCCTTCCAGAGTCGCAGGAACAATAGTTTTTATATGATGGGTTTTAAACTGTAGGCCATAATTAACGTCGTTAACCCAGGTACCCATACATTCAATATATTCCCCAGTAGTAATATAAGCGGTATTACCCGTTACAGTAATTAAATTTTTATGTGTAGGAACCTTAGCCCTAATAACAAAAAAACCGGATCTCTCACTATGAAAAGTGATTCTTTCAACAACCCCTTCAAGAAATTGCAGTGATTGAAATTGACTATTTTGCATGAACTATTTCAAGTAGAATATAATTAAACTACCCCTTAGAATTTTTATTTATTCTATCAATATAAGCTATACCAAATTCAGAGATAACAAAAGCAAAATGGATAAGAGTTATTAGCAAATCTGGTGGTTGATCTATCCTTAGACAAGGATATATCCATCAACTAACTTTAAATAATTTTCAGTATTGCAAACTAATTCTTTTGCGTATGCTTTTATTCAAAAGGTCACTATTTTATTAAAAAATAAAACTAACTTATGATTTACCCCTGCATTATTTAATATAACTATCCCTGTCTCTTCAAAAATGCTTGTTTTTGATTGCACTACAAGATTTTCTTTTAAAGTTATTTAAATACTAATTAATATGTCAACTGTACTGCTAATTTTTAGGTGTTATGAACCATAGATAAGGCGGATTTTTTTAATAATATTCCACTGATTTAACGTTCTTAGCTTTCCCTCACTTTTCTGCTAGAATATTGAGATCAAACAAAGAGATCCGTCTGATCTTTTTCGTCAATAAGCATCTCAGTTAAATAAATTTAACCATCAGGTAATAATCTATCGTTAGCTTTCTGTAAAATAAAGATAACCTGGTTATCAAACTAACAATTTAGGTCTTTAGGCAGTAAGATAGGGTCTGCCATTTTTTGGCCAGGGATGAGATAACACATATGATTGCAAATCACATCGAAACTTAAGCGAAAATTAATAGAAATATACTGAAAGTATAATTCTCATCTAATAACGATACCTATAAGTATTTTTATATCGTTAAGGTTCGTTCTAGTAATCTCTTTTCACTTTTGCCTATACCAATAACTTATTGATGTTCTTGTCAGTTAATTGGCGGCAGTAAAACTGAAAAATATTCTTGGTTATATCTATTAATTTCTTGATGATACTTTATCCTATCTTAACTTGATGCACTGACTTTAAATAAAGTATTAAAGTTGTCTTTCCCATCACTAATCATTTTAGGTAAGTTTTACAGACTTAATCTATTGATATCAAAGCACATAATTGCAGTAGATGATAAAAATTATATTTATATGGAACAAAATCTTTTCCATTTTTTTGTTAATTGTCATAACGCATTTTTTATAAAATTTAATTCCCATAATGACGTAATAATCGTTCGATACGTTAGATTATAATACTATTTTTAGCTATCTCTTCTGTTGTGCCTGATAAACTATCTAATAGTTGCAAACGAGCGCTGTGATAGCCAGCGTCTCTGTCTACTAAAATCTTACTATTTTCTCTGTAATTTTTCTCAATTTTTTGACTAGTCGGCCGTAATTGAATAATTTTGGTCGCAAGTATCAATGGTTAATAAATCCCATAAAAAAGTTTCTAAATGAACCACACCATTATAGAATGGTTCTACTTGAGCATATCGTTACGGATAAAGTGACTAACCTGATTTATTGATATGATACCATCCTTGTTTATCTTTTTCTCTACCTTGGGATTTATGAAAGATATCTAATCCTAAAAACCAGTTTTAATAAAGTAATTTTCCTTGCTTATCGATATGAGCATATAACCCAACTTTCTTACAAATAACTGCTACGAGATCTTTAAAATCACCGACATAAATATATATTTCTTTGTAAACTTTCCCTCCGTGATAATTAATATGAAAAATAATGATTTTTATCCCTGACTGAACATAAACCTTATTGAAAATTACCACGCAATAAATAGCGAGCAGAATAACATACCTTCCCATCATAATATAAAAGCATCCGGTTTTATCTCTAACGGCAGCGGAGCCCTCTTATAAAAACTATACGTTTCTAAAAAGTGACAAGAATAAGTTAGGTAAATCATGAATATTAATATAATAAGCATCTGATTCATTATCAACACCAACTAAACCTGGTTCAGGATATTCATAATTTTATTAAAGCTAGAAGAATAGATTGGAATATTCTTCAGTAAATAGAATATTCCTCACGATGGAATTTATATGTTTTTCCAATTTATTAATTCATAAACGTTTCTTTTTCTATTTTGTCTTAAAAATTAAGCGGTTTTCTTCATGTTACATCCTTTACATATCGCATATTGCATATAGATTTTTAAAATCTTCATATACTTGACTTTGCCAAATATTGGCCAGGGTTTGATTTTTTATATTTTTTAAAATTACCTAATTAATGCCATTCTTTATAAGGGCGCACAACA
>JBQMRP010000033.1:0-980 GCA_052174455.1 Arsenophonus sp. NC-PE1-MAG3
GTCATTTCGCTAGTAGGGGGTCCAAATGTAGGAAAATCTACTTTATTTAATCGATTAACTCGAACTAGAGATGCGCTGGTTGCTGATTTTCCTGGTTTAACTCGTGATCGAAAATACGGGCAGCCTGAAGATGCCCATTGCAATACGGGTGAACTATGTCAATAAGATCTGTGATGCAGTCCATACTGGAAGAAGTGACTGAATATAGAATTAATTTAACATATATTTTTGTTATAGTAAGATTTGGATTTAGCAAATTATTACATATGGCTAGGAGTTTTTGAAGTGTGAGATTCTTTATGTCTAGTTTAGGCACACAACCATATGGAAAATATATGGGGATTTAAAATCATGTATAATATATGATATTAATACATGGATTATATTAATTATGAACCACATAATATATTTATATGGGGAGTAAACTCAAAAAGGCACACTAGAGCAAGACCTCTGAGCATTTGCATTATGTACAGTTACACGGCATGATTGTACATATAAGAGACTTGTGAGAGATGCCACGCTGTATTATGTATGTATAGAAGCATAGAGGCAGTGGTTAGTGTATCTCTCCCTCTCTGTCTCTCTCAAACTTCTACCATGTGTTCTACATACACACACTCAAGTTTTCCAAATATTTTCTCTGATCTGGTAAGTCTGTAATGTACAGTTGCATTCGAAGAAATGTGTGTATATTTAATTTTCAGTGGGATTAATGTACACTATTGTATTACTGACACAGTTTAAGCGTTACCCTGTCGGGAACTCAAAGGATCATTTCTCGGAAGCAAAGAACGCAAAGCGCCACCCATTTTCTTCCGTTGTTGCCATATTTCTAAGTCATGAAGTGTAAAAACATAAGTCACACTGATCGAATGGTCGCTCGGCACTTGGTAGAACATTTTTCACTAATATAGGTTTAATTAAACTACACTTGGTTATATTCTACACGTGATTTATTAACCTGACAATTGTTTCGC